>NZ_JBVIJO010000002.1:0-911902 GCF_055581365.1 Streptomyces sp. NPDC031445 | reverse complement strand
ACGCCCGGTTACATTCCGAACCCGGAAGCTAAGCCTCACAGCGCCGATGGTACTGCAGGGGGGACCCTGTGGGAGAGTAGGACGCCGCCGAACAATTTTTGGGAAAACCCCCGCACCTTCGGTGCGGGGGTTTTCTGCGTTTCAGGCCCCTGAGACATCCCCGAAGGGACGCCGGCGGTTCGGAGCCTGTCAGAGCCGACCCGCCGCTTTGAGAGCCAGGTACGCGTCCGCCAGCGCCGGCGCCAGTTCCTCCGGCGTCGCGTCCACCACCGTCACCCCATGGCGGCGAAGCTGCCCGGCAGTGCGCCGACGCTCGTCCTGCGCCTGAGCGGCCGCCGCCGCTTCGTACACCGCCTCCGCGTCCCCCCGGGCCTGTGCCATGCGGGCGATGTAGGGATCCGCCACAGAGGCAACCAGAACTGTGTGGCGTCGAGTGAGCTGCGGGAGCACGGGAAGCAGGCCCTCCTCCACCGGTGCCGCGTCCAGCGTCGTGAGGAGCACGACCAGGGAGCGGCGGGACGCGGTGCGGAGCGCGGTGGCGGTGAGGCCGCGAGCGTCGGTCTCCACGAGTTCCGGTTCCAGGGCCGCCATCGCATGGACCAGAGAAGGCAGCACATCGCCCGCCGCGCGGCCCTGGACCAGGGCGCGAGTCCGGCGGTCATAGGCCAGCAGTGCCACGCGGTCGCCCGCGCGTGAGGCGAGAGCGGCGAGCAACAGGGCCGCGTCCATGGAGGCGTCCAGGCGCGGTGCGTCGCCCACGCGGCCGGCCGAGGTACGGCCGGTGTCCAGGACCATCAGGATGTGCCGGTCGCGTTCGGGGCGCCAGGTACGGACGGCGACGGCGGACTGCCGGGCCGTGGCGCGCCAGTCGATCGAGCGGGTGTCGTCACCGGGAACGTACTCGCGCAGGCTGTCGAACTCCGTTCCCTCCCCGCGGGTCAGCGCGCTGGTACGGCCGTCGAGTTCACGCAATCGGGCGAGTTTCGACGGGAGGTGCTTGCGGCTGGTGAACGGGGGCAGAACCCGTACTGTCCAGGGGACCTCGTGGGCGCCCTGGCGGGAGAAGAGTCCGAGGGGGCCGTAGGAGCGGATCGTCACGCGGTCGGCCCGGTGGTCGCCGCGGCGGTTGGGGCGCAGTCGGGTCGTCACGCGCCGGCGCTCGCCCGGTGGCACGGTCAGCCCGTGCCGGGATGCGGCGATCTCGGTGTCCGGCTGCCAGCTGCTCGGTGGCCACGCGTCGCGCAGTCGTGCCCGCAGCGGGCGGCGGGAGGGGTTCGTGATCGTCAGTGTGACGTCGGCGGCGTCGCCGAGACGGGTCGAGCTGTCGCCGGAACGGGTCAGCTGGAGACGGCGTACCGGTGCGGCCAGTGCGTAGTCGCAGGCGCAGGCCAGGGCCAGGGGGCCGTTGACCGCGAGGATGCCCGTCCAGCTCGGTTCCAGGATGCCGATGGGGATGGAGCCGAGGGCCGCGAGGAGGGCGGCGCGTCCGGTGAGAGCCATCAGCGGGGGACCGGTACGTGGGCGAGGATGGCGTTGATGACCGCGTCAGCGGTCACGCCTTCCATTTCGGCCTCGGGGCGCAACTGGACCCGGTGGCGCAGAGTGGGCAGCGCGAGGGCCTTCACGTCGTCGGGGATGACGTAGTCGCGGCCGGTCAGCCAGGCCCAGGCGCGCGAGGTGGCGAGCAGGGCCGTGGCGCCGCGTGGGGAGACGCCCAGGGTGAGGGAGGGCGACTCGCGCGTGGCGCGGCAGATGTCCACGACGTAGGCGGTGATCTCGGGGGAGACGGTCGTCTTGGCGACCGCGGCACGGGCCGCCTCCAGGTCGGCGGGGCCGGCGACCGGGCGTACGCCGGCGGCGCGCAGGTCGCGTGGGTCGAACCCCGAGGCGTGCCGGGTGAGTACGTCGATCTCGTCCTGCCGGGTGGGCAGAGGGATCGTCAGTTTGAGGAGGAAACGGTCCAGTTGGGCTTCGGGCAGGGGGTAGGTGCCTTCGTACTCGACCGGGTTCTGCGTCGCGGCGACGAGGAAGGGCTCGGGGAGCGGGCGGGGGGTGCCGTCGACCGTGACCTGGCGTTCCTCCATGGCCTCCAGCAGGGACGCCTGGGTCTTGGGAGGGGTGCGGTTGATCTCGTCCGCGAGGAGGAGGTTGGTGAACACCGGGCCGGGCTGGAAGGAGAACTCGGCGGTGCGGGTGTCGTAGACGAGGGAGCCGGTCACGTCGGTCGGCATCAGGTCCGGGGTGAACTGGACGCGTTTGGTGTCGAGTTCGAGTGCCGATGCGAGGGCGCGGACGAGCAACGTTTTGGCGACCCCGGGGACTCCTTCTAGTAGTACGTGTCCGCGGCAGAGGAGGGCGACGACAAGGCCGGTCACGGCGGGGTCCTGGCCGACCACGGCTTTGGCGATCTCGGTGCGCAGGGCTTCCAGGGAGGCCCGGGCGGTGCCCGGGTCCCCGCTCCGCCCGGCGTTGTCGGTGGTCGGGTCCGTCATGAACGGCGTACCTCTCTTTCGAGGGCGTCGAGTTGGTCGGTGAGGGCGACGAGGGCCGTGTCGTCGCCGGGCGGCGGTCCGAAGAGGAGGGAGTGCAGGACCTGTCCGTCGCCGGCGAGGTGGGCGGACAGGGCGGGCAACAGGGCCTCGGGCGTGTGCGCCTGGGGGGCGGGGACGCCGACGAGGGGGGCGAGGCGAGTGCGGGCGGCGGAGCGAAGAGCGGCGGCGGCGCGGTCCCGGGCGTTGGCGTCGCGGTAGAGGCGGGCGCGGCCCTCGGTGGTCTCGGAGGCGCGGATCGCGACGGGGAGCTTCTCGGGCACGAGGGGGCCGAAGCGGCGTGCCCGCCAGAAGGCGGCGAGGACGGCCGCGATGAACAGTTGCAGGGTGGCCCAGAGCCATCCCGGGGGGAGCAGGTCGAGGAAGCTCTTCCGCTCGCCGTTCTCGGTGGCGGAGGCGTCGGACAACGAGGGGAGGTACCAGACCAGATGGGGGCGGGAACCGAGGAGTTGGAGGGCGAGCGAGGCGTTGCCCTGCTCGCCGAGGCGGTCGTTGTAGAGGATGTCGGGCGCGCCGAGTACGACGGTGTCACCGCCTCCGGAGGTCGCGGGGACGCGCAGGAGGGTGGCGAGGCGCTCGCCGGGGTAGCAGGAGTCGGCGTCGAGGCGGGTGGTGGTGTAGCGGATGCCGCCGGTGTCGGCGGGGCCCGCGCGCTGGGCTTCGGGCAGCGTGCAGTGCGGGCCGAGGGTGGAGTCGTCGCTGGTGGCGGGGTCCGCGGAGACCCCGGGGGCGAGCCGTTCGACGGACCAGCTGCCGGCCGCGACGAGGACGGTCCGTCCGCCGGAGGAGGCGGTCGCCGCGTGCAGTTCGGCCTGTTGGCGGTGGGTCAGCAGGTCGGGTACGGCGACGAGCAGGGTGGTGTCCGGCCCGGCGGAGGCGCGGGCCGCGCCGAGGGTGGTGACCACGCGGGTGGAGACGCCTCGTTCGGCGAGGAGTTGGGCGACGGCCCGGCTGCCGTAGGGGTCGGGGGAGCGCGGGTCCAGGTCGCCGTGGTGGGTGGTGGAGCGGACGGCGGCCATGGCGACGGCCGCGGCCAGGAGCAGGACGACGGCGAGTGCGATGCCTCGCGTGCGGGTCCACACCTGGCGGCCGGTGGGCGCGGTGGAGGTGGCCGTCGGGATGGCCTCGGTGGTCACTCGCCGGCCCCCTGGCGGGTGCTCCGGGCCTTCGTGGTGGTGGCGGCGGGGCTGGTGGCGAGGGTCGGCCTGCTGTGTTCCAGGTCGCGGTCGAGTTCGGCGAGGCGGTGGTACGACGGCTCGTCGGCCGTGCGTCCGCCGTATGTGACGTCGTCGAACGCACGGGCGGCGGCGCGCAGTCGGTCCGTGTGCGCGGGCAGGACGCGCCCGGCCTCGGCGGCCGCCTCGTCGGCGGTGCGGCCGGGGCGTACGTCGAGAAGGGCCCGTTCCTCCAGAGAGCGGACGAGGGCCCGCATGCGTTCCTGGACGGCCTGGTTCCAGTGGCCCTGGGCCGCGTGGGCCTCGCTGGCCGCGCGGTGCTCGGCGGCGCTGCGGGGGCGCTCGTCGAAGAGGACGGCGGCCGAGGCGGGCCGGCGCCGGGGAGTGCCCAGGCGCCACCACAGGGCGGCCAGGACGGCGACGACGAACAGGATGACGACGGTCAGGCCGACCGCGCCGCCCGGGGTCGCCGAGGCAGCCGAGCCGAGGGCCCGGTCGAGCCAGTCCCAGAACGCGTTCAGGGCGCGCTGGAGCAGGCTGGGGTCGTTCTCGTGGTACATCCCCTTGGACAGTTCGCGCCGGGCCGCCTCGCGTGCGGGATCGCGTCCGATGATCACCGGGGGCTCGTCCCCCGAGCCCCCGGTCGCGAGCACGACCCGGTCCGTCGCGCGCAGCAGCCGGTCCGCGACGGCGGTGGCGGCACCCGGTAAAGGCGCCGCCGAGAGGACTCCCCCCGTGAGGCTCACCGCATCAGCTCCCGGGGACGGCGCCGGGGACGCCGGTGCCGTAACCCTGGACGCCGGCGGCGCGGGCCAGTTCGAGGTCGAGGGCCTCCCGGCGGATGCGCTGGTCGATGTAGAGGAGCACGGTGACGCCGGCGCTGATCGGAAGGGTGAGCGTGGTGCCGATCAGGGAGCCGATGCCCCGGATGATCAGGAACGCCCAGCCGACGTGTCCGCCGCTGGTGCCGAGGATGTCGTCCATGCCGTCGCCGCTGACGGCGGCGCCGATGAGGGCGAAGGGGATGGTGACGACCGCCGAGACGATGTTGGCGATGAGCCAGGCGAGGAGCTGGATGCCGAAGACGCGCCACCAGGAGCCGCGCACCAGCTTCGCGGAGCGGCCCATGGCCTTGGTGACGCTCTGGCGTTCCAGCATCAGGGCGGGGGCGGCCAGGTAGTAGCGGATGGCCAGCCACACCGCGACGACGACGGCTCCGAGGATGCCCAGGGCGAACAGGGCGGACCCGCCGATGTCGCTGCCGCCGCTCAGCAGGACCAGGAAGCCGGGCAGTGCGCCGACGACGATCACTCCGACGGTGATCAGGCCGAGCAGGAGGAGCAGTCCGGCCAGCCTCGGGATCTGCGGGCGGGCCTCGCGCCAGGCCTCGCCGGTGCTGACCGGCCTGCCGAGCACGGCGCGGCTGGTGATGGTGGTCAGCAGGGCGGTGGCGACGATGACGGCGGCCGCGGAGATCACCGTGACGATGCCGGTCCCGATCATGGAGTCGCGCAGGGAGCGGTAGACGTCGTCGAGGGTGGCGGTCCGGCTGTCGAGCGATGTGCGGGCGAGGGCGTCGTTGACGAAGAAGCCCTGGACGAGCACCAGGCAGGTGTCCGTGACGACGGCGACGGCCAGCGCGATGCCGAGGACGGTGCGCCAGTAGGTGCGCATGGTGGAGACGGCGCCGTCGAGGATCTCGCCGACGCCGAGCGGGCGCAGCGGGATGACGCCGGGCTTGGCCGCCGGCGGGGGACCTCCCCAGCCGCCGCCCCAGGCGGGGTAGCCGCCGGGGTTGCCGTAACCGCTGTAGCCGGGGGGCGGGCCGCCGTATCCGCCGCCGGGGGCACCGTAGCCACCGTGGCCGGGGCCGCCGGGCTGCCCGCCGCCCCAGCCCGGGCCGGGCGGCGGGGCGTGGTGCGGGCTCGGGGCACCGGTGGGCGCGGACCACTGGCCGGCCGGCGGCTGCTCCTTGGACCACTTCGAGCCTGGGCCCTGCGCGTCCGGGCCCGGCTGCGGCGCGGGTTCGGTGGGGGCGGGGCGGTCCGCGGGCTCGGCGGGGCCGGACGCACCGGGTTCCCGCCCCTCGGGCGACGGGGCGGATCCGGGCGAGGCCCAGCCCGGAGTGTCAGTCATCGAAGCTCCTTCTCGGTGCCCGTCCGCGTTCGCGGCGGCAGGTTGGCAGCCATCGTGCCATGTGCTGGTCACCGGGTAACCGGCCACGGTGGGGGCCGGACGCCTTCAATTGTCCGCCGGATCCGGGGCAGACTGACGGCATGGTTGATCAGCAGGCGCGAACCGGTGGGGACAGGCGGCCGACCGAGATACCGGCGATCCGATGGGAGGAACCACCAGAAGGCCCCGTACTGGTCCTTCTTGACCAGACGAGGCTTCCGGCCGAAGAGGTCGAGTTGGTGTGCACGGACGCGGCGGCGCTGGTGGAGGCGATCCGTTCGCTCGCCGTGCGCGGGGCGCCGCTGCTCGGGATCGCGGGGGCGTACGGCGTCGCGCTCGCCGCCGCGCGGGGGTTCGACGTGGCCGAGGCGGCGCGGTCGCTCGAAGAGGCGAGGCCCACCGCGGTGAACCTGTCCGTCGGGGTGCGCCGGGCCCAGGCGGCGCACCAGGCGGCGCTGGCCCGGACCGGCGACCCGACCGCGGCCGCCGTGGCGGCGCTGGCCGCCGCGCGGGCGCTGCACCAGGAGGACGCCGAGGCCAGCGCCAGGATGGCGGCCCATGGTCTGACGCTGCTGGACGAGTTGCTGTCCGGTGGCGGGCACCGGATCCTGACCCACTGCAACACCGGGTCGCTGGTGTCGGGCGGGGAGGGCACGGCCTTCGCGGTGGCCCTCGCCGCGCACCGGGCGGGCCGGCTGCGGCGGCTGTGGGTGGACGAGACGCGTCCGCTGCTGCAAGGCGCCCGCCTGACGGCGTACGAGGCGGCCCGCAGCGGTATGGCGTACACCCTGCTCACGGACAACGCGGCGGGTTCCCTGTTCGCGGCGGGTGAGGTGGACGCGGTGCTCGTCGGGGCGGACCGGATCGCGGCCGACGGTTCGGTGGCGAACAAGGTGGGAAGCTATCCGCTCGCCGTGCTCGCCCGGTACCACCATGTGCCGTTCATCGTGGTGGCGCCGCTGACGACGGTCGACCCGGACACGCCCGACGGGGCGTCCATCGAGGTCGAGCAGCGTCCCGGCTTCGAGGTGACCGAGATGGCGGCGCCCCAGGCGGCGGGAGCGGGGGGTGGGATTCCGGTGGCACCGCTGGGGACGCAGGCGTACAACCCGGCGTTCGACGTGACGCCGCCCGAACTGGTGACGGCGATCGTCACCGAGGAGGGGGCGGTGTCGCCCGTGACGGCCGAGGCGCTCGCGGAACTGTGCGCCCGGTCAGCGGCCGGGGCCCCGCAGGCGTCGGGCTGACACCGGCGAGCGGCATCATCGTCGGCGGACAGGGGCAGACAGTGACGGCCCCGTACGACTATCGTCACCGGCCAGTGACCTGCCTCACCAGGGCGCCTGTCGCTGTTATGAGAATGGGATGATGTCGTTTATGAAGGGACGAGTCCTTGTCGTCGACGACGACACCGCACTGGCCGAGATGCTCGGCATCGTGCTGCGTGGTGAAGGTTTTGAGCCGTCTTTCGTAGCCGACGGCGACAAGGCGCTGGCCGCTTTCCGGGAGGCGAAGCCCGATCTGGTGCTGCTCGACCTGATGCTGCCCGGACGGGACGGCATCGAGGTGTGCCGGCTGATCCGGGCGGAGTCCGGTGTGCCGATCGTGATGCTCACGGCCAAGAGCGACACCGTCGACGTCGTCGTGGGCCTGGAGTCGGGCGCCGACGACTACATCGTGAAGCCGTTCAAGCCGAAGGAGCTGGTGGCCCGGATCCGGGCGCGGCTGCGCAGGTCGGAGGAGCCGGCGCCGGAGCAGCTCACCATCGGTGACCTGGTCATCGATGTCGCCGGGCACTCGGTGAAGCGGGACGGGCAGTCGATAGCACTGACCCCGCTGGAGTTCGACCTGTTGGTCGCGCTCGCGCGCAAGCCCTGGCAGGTGTTCACCCGTGAGGTGCTGCTGGAGCAGGTGTGGGGCTACCGGCACGCGGCCGACACGCGGCTCGTCAACGTGCACGTCCAGCGGCTGCGCTCCAAGGTCGAGAAGGACCCGGAACGGCCGGAGATCGTGGTGACCGTCCGTGGTGTCGGTTACAAGGCCGGACCGAGCTGACATGTCCGGGGACAGCGCCGCTTCGGCCCCCGGCGGTACTGGGGCCCGCCCGGGGCGGCCTGTCGGCCGGACGGCTGCGGGTGCGCGCTGGCGGGCGATGTTCGACGGCGGGCTGATCGAGGGCGGGGTGCAGGGCAGCCCGGTCCTGCGCCTGTTCCTGCGCTGGGTGCGCCGTCCGCTGCTGCCGGTGATGCGGCTGTGGCGGCGCAACATCCAGCTCAGGGTCGTCGCCACCACCCTGCTGATGTCGCTCGGCGTCGTCCTGCTGCTGGGCTTCGTGGTGATCGGGCAGGTGCGCAACGGCCTGCTCGACGCGAAGGTGAAGGCGTCGCAGAGCCAGGCCACGGGCGGGTTCGCGGTGGCCAAGCAGAAGGCCGACGAGGCGGCCGGCGGGACGGCAGCCGGGACCGGTGCCGGCGACGGCACGGCGACCGGGGACGGGCGGCAGTCGCAGAACGTCATCCAGTGGATGAGCGACCTCGTGGAGTCGCTGTCCAGCGGCGGCGCGGGCGCCTTCGACGTGGTGACGCTGCCGGTCGGCGACGACAGCGGCGGCGGACGCAGCCCGCGCGGCTCCGGGAACGTCAACCCGACCTCCAGCGTGCCCGCCGCCCTGCGCGAGCGGGTCAACAGCGGTATGTCGGCCGCCCAGAGCAACACGCGGATCGTCTACTACGGCGGCAAGGACTCGCAGCCGGGACTCGTCATCGGCAAGCAGGTCAACGACCCCAACGGCCGCCCGTACGAGCTGTACTACCTCTTCCCGCTCACGCAGGAGGAGAAGTCCCTCAGCCTGGTCAAGGGCACGCTCGCCACCGCCGGGCTGTTCGTCGTCGTCCTGCTCGGCGCCATCGCCTGGCTGGTGGTGCGGCAGGTCGTCACGCCGGTGCGGATGGCGGCCGGGATCGCGGAGCGGTTGTCGGCCGGTCGGCTGCAGGAGCGGATGAAGGTCACCGGCGAGGACGACATCGCGCGCCTGGGCGAGGCCTTCAACAAGATGGCGCAGAACCTCCAGGGCAAGATCCAGCAGCTGGAGGACCTGTCGCGGATGCAGCGGCGGTTCGTCTCCGACGTCTCGCACGAGCTGCGCACCCCGCTGACCACGGTCCGGATGGCCGCCGACGTCATCCACGAGGCGCGCGGGGACTTCGACCCGGTCACCGCGCGGTCGGCCGAGCTGCTCGCCGACCAGCTGGACCGGTTCGAGTCGCTGCTCGCCGACCTGCTGGAGATCAGCCGTTTCGACGCCGGGGCGGCGGCGCTGGAGGCCGAGCCGATAGACCTCAGGGAGGTCGTCCGGCGGGTCGTGAGCGGTGCCGAGCCGCTCGCCGAGCGCAAGGGCACGCACATACGGGTCCTCGGCGACCAGCAGCCCGTCGTCGCGGAGGCGGACGCCCGGCGAGTGGAGCGGGTCCTGCGCAACCTCGTCGTCAACGCCGTCGAGCACGGCGAGGGCAAGGACGTGGTCGTGAAGCTGGCAGCGGCGGGCGGAGCCGTGGCCATCGCGGTGCGGGACTACGGCGTAGGCCTCAAGCCCGGTGAGGCGACCCGGGTCTTCAGCCGCTTCTGGCGGGCCGACCCGGCACGCGCGCGTACCACCGGCGGCACCGGCCTCGGGCTGTCGATCGCCCTGGAGGACGCGCGGCTGCACGGCGGCTGGCTCCAGGCCTGGGGCGAGCCGGGCGGCGGCTCGCAGTTCCGGCTGACGCTGCCCAGGACGGCGGACGAGCCGCTGCGCGGCTCACCGATACCGCTGGAGCCCAAGGACTCCCGCCGCAACCGCGGCCTCGACGACGCCGGCCTGCCGCGGGCGGGCGAGGAGAAGCGGGCGACCGTGCCGGTGCAGCAGAACGGCGCCCAGCCCGCGCTGCCGCCGCGGGCGGAGATCGCGCCGCGGCTGACCACGTCCACCCCGGCCACCGACCCGACCGCCCTGCCCGGCAACGGCAACGGCACGCGTGTCGTGCCCCGGCCCGCCGCCGGCGCACGGCGTCCGGCCGACGGGCCCGCCGCACATCCGTCGCCCGGCGCGGGAGCGGGCGGGCGGGACGCGGCCGTGCCGGAGGACTCGACCGAGCCAGGGGAGGCATTTCGTGGCCGCTGACCGCGAGGGGGGCGCGCGGCGGCGGTCGTGGCGCGCGGTGGCGTACGCCGCCCTGGGTGCCGCACTGCTGGCCGGGTGTGCCTCGATGCCCGACAGCGGGGACCTGCGGGACGTGGAGTCCACGCCGCGGCAGGACACCGGGGTCCGGGTGTTCGCCATGCCGCCGGCCGACGGCGCGGGTCCGGGCGAGATCATGCAGGGCTTCCTGGAGGCGCTGACCAGCGACGACCCGGGGTACGACACGGCTCGCAAGTACCTGACGGCCGACGCGGCCCGCACCTGGCGGCCCGAGCAGTCGACCACCGTCCTCGCGAACGGGCCGACCATCGAGACCGACTGCCGTCCGGGCGGCCGGGAGGAGACCAACAGCGTCACCTGCGTACTGGCCGGAAGCCAGGTCGCCACGGTGGACGCGCAGCAGGCCTACCAGCCCGCCGACGGCACCTACCGCAAGAAGCTGCACCTCACGAAGGACCCGAAGAACGGGCAGTGGCGCATCGACGGGCTGCCCGACGGGGTGGTCATGGGCAAGTCGGACTTCCAGCGGAACTACACGTCCGTCGGCAAGTACTACTTCGCCTCCGACGCGTCCGTCGGGGTGGGCGGGCAGCCGGTGGCGGTAGCCGACCCGGTGTTCGTGCGCAGCAAGGTCGACCCGATGACCCAGCTGGTCCGCTCGCTGCTGAAGGGCCCCACCACCTGGCTCGGACCGGTGGTCAGGTCGAGCTTCCCGACCGGTACGGCGTTGCAGAAGGGTGTGTCCGGGCTGGCACCGGACGACCAGAACAAGGTGACCGTGCCGCTGAACCTCAAGCCGTCCAGGGTGGCGCCGGGCAAGTGCACCGAGATGGCGACGCAGATGCTGTTCACCCTGCGGAACCTGGCGCCGACGCTGGAGTCCGTCGAGCTGCGGGGGACCGGTGGCGACCGGCTGTGCGAACAGACCGCGGAGCGCGCCGAGTCCGTCGCCTGGCACGGGTCGTCCAAGCGCCCCGACTACCTGTACTTCCTCGACGGCAAGCACCGGATGGTACGGATGCAGACCGGGAGCGCCGGGACGGCGTCCGCGCCGGTGCCGGGTCCGCTGGGCGAGGCCGGCAGGGGGCTGCGGGCCGTGGCGGTGTCGCGCGACGAGCAGACCGCGGCCGGGATCGCCGACGAGGGCAGGACGCTGTACGTGACGTCGCTGGCGTCGGACGGATCGCTCGGCGCTCCGCTGGTGACCAGTGCCGGTACGACCCCCGACCACCGGCTCGCCACCCCGAGCTGGGACGCACGCGGCGACCTGTGGGTGGCCGACCGCGACCCGCACCGGCCGCGGCTGTTCGTCCTGGAACGGGGCGCCGAGAAACCGGAGCCGGTCGCCGTACCGGACCTGTCCGGCCGGATCGAGGACGTGCGGGTGGCCGCCGACGGCGCGCGGATCGCGCTGGTCGTGGAGAAGGACGGCAAGCTGTCCCTCTTCATCGGGCGGATCCAGCGCGACGACGGGACCGGGCAGGGCATCTCGGTGGACGGACTGCGGTCGGCGGCACCGGACCTGGAGCAGGTCAGCGCCATCGCCTGGGCCGGGGACAGCAGGCTGCTGGTCGTCGGGCAGGAGCAGGGGGGCGTGCAGCAGATGCGGTACGTCCAGGTCGACGGCTCCACGCTCGACGGCCCGGCACCGGGCGCGCTCACCAGCGTGAAGGCGGTCGCCGCGTCCGAGGACGAGCGGGTGCCGCTGGTGGCCTACTCGGAGGACGGGATCGTACGACTGCCGTCCGGGGCGCAGTGGCAGAAGGTCGACAAGGACGGGTCGGCGCCGGTCTATCCGGGCTGAGCGCGCGGCGGCCGGCATGCTCCGGCCGGGCTGAGCGCGGGACGGCCGGGAGCGGGACGCTCCCTTCCCGGGCCACGGGCCGAGTTGTCCACAGGGCGTTGTCCACAGGGGTGGCCGGTCCGTGGTCGCGTTGGCACAGTGGTGGTCATGCGGGGGTGGTGGCAGGACCTCACCGACCTGGTGCTGCCGGCCGACTGCGCGGGCTGCGGCGCACCTCGTACGGCGCTCTGCCCGCGGTGCCGGGCCACGCTGCACGGAGGCGCGGCGCGGCGGGTGCGGCCGGTGCCGGAGCCGGCCGGGCTGCCGGTGGTGCACGCGGTGGCTCCTTACGCGGCGCAGGTGCGCGAGCTGTTGATCGCGCACAAGGAACGGGGTGCGCTGACGCTCACGGGAGCGCTGGGCACGGCGCTGGCGGGGGCCGTGCGGGCGGGCCTGGGCGCGAAGGACGGCGCGGGTGCCGGTGCGGGCGGTGGTGCTCGCGCCGGCATGGACCGTGGTGCCCGCGTCGCGGGGCCGGCCGGGTGGCCCCGGCCCGGGCCCGTGGTGCTGGTTCCCGTGCCTTCGGCCCGGTGGGCCGTGCGGGCGCGTGGGCACGACCCGGTGCGGCGGATGGCGCTGGCGGCGGCCGGGGAGCTGCGGCGCACCGGGACGCCGGCCCGGGTGGCGGCCGTGCTGCGCCAACGGCGGCCCGTGGCCGACCAGGCGGGGCTGGACGCGCGGCGGCGCCTGGAGAACCTCGCCGGGGCGCTGGAGGTGAGTCCGGGTGGCGGCCGGCTGCTCGGGGCGGGCCGCGTCGTGCTCGTCGACGACCTGATGACGACGGGCGCCAGTCTCGCGGAGGCGGCGCGGGCCTTGCGGGAGGCGGTCGTGTCCCCCGGTTCGGGCAGGACGGCTGTGTACGCGGCCGCAACTCGGGAAGGTAGGGAGGAACGACGGATCGGCGCCCCGCGGGGGAGAAGGGAGTCGGTGCACAGTGCACCGGAAAATGCGATGCCGAACGCCCCGCGGTGGATGCTGCATGCTGCCGTGATCGCAGCTCCTCGTGATTCTTTCGAAATGAGCAGGAACTGATCGTCAACGTGCATCGTTCCAGCTAGTGACAGGGGTAATTCACCGGAATGGAGGTACGTCGCAGTAGAGGGTGACGACATCCGTCCGGGCGAGATATGTTCGGGTGTGAGGAAAGGCGCAGGCCACACCTCTCATATCCGAATGCCGTGCTGCGGGTTTTTCGCAATCACCCGCGCCGGTGGGGTGGAGATCTCGCCCATGGGGGAGGAGGAGGTGGAAGTCACCGAGTCCGAGGTCCGGTGATCACCGGATCTGGTGCGAAAGGGAGACGCTCCGCCGAGGCGGCGGGGCGATCCGGGAACGGAGTTCTGCGTGGACATCGTCGTCAAGGGCCGCAAGACCGAGGTGCCCGAGCGGTTCCGCAAGCACGTGGCCGAGAAGCTGAAGCTGGAGAAGATCCAGAGGCTCGATGCCAAGGTGATCAGCCTCGACGTCGAGGTGTCCAAGGAGCCGAACCCTCGACAGGCCGACCGCTGTGACCGAGTGGAGATCACGCTCCGCTCCCGCGGTCCGGTGATCCGGGCGGAGGCGGCGGCCAGCGATCCGTACGCGGCGCTGGACCTGGCGGCGGAGAAGCTCGACGCCCGGCTGCGCAAGCAGCACGACAAGCGGTTCTCGCGCCGTGGCGCACGCCGGATCTCGGCGGCAGAGGTCCCCGACCACGTCCCCGGCGCGGCGACACTGAACGGCAGCGGCCAGCCCGTCCACGAGGAGGAGACGGACGGAGTGCCGACCAAGAAGATCGGCTCGCTGGAGGTCAAGGGTGAAGGCCCCCTCGTCGTCCGCGAGAAGACCCACGTCGCCTCCCCCATGACGCTCGACCAGGCCCTCTACGAGATGGAACTGGTCGGCCACGACTTCTACTTGTTCGTCGACTCCGAGACGAAGGAACCCAGCGTCGTCTACCGGCGACACGCCTACGACTACGGCGTGATCCACCTCAGCACCGACCCGATGGTCGCCGAGGCGCAGACGCAGCCCCCCGCGGCGGGTGGCACGCTGGGCGGCTGATCCATCCGGCTGAAGCTGTGCGGGTGCCCCTGGAGCGCGTGTGCGCCCCCAGGGGCACCGGTGTGCGACCACTTCGCGCCGCGTACGTCACCTCGGTGCCGCCCGGGCATGAAATCATGGCCGCACCGGCCCAACCGGTGGGCCGCTGCCTTGGGTTGGCGATGGCACAGGACCACAGGCCACAGCCTTCAGGGGGAGGAACGATGGCGGACACCTTCGGACCGATGCGGGACGGGGACGCCGGCGACGATGTCATCGGCGGCAACCAGGACGCGGGCTCCTCGCGCGAGCCGATCAGAGTCCTGGTCGTGGACGACCACGCCCTCTTCCGGCGCGGCCTGGAGATCGTGCTCGCGGCCGAGGAGGACATCCAGGTCGTCGGCGAGGCCGGCGACGGGGCCGAGGCCGTCGACAAGGCCGCCGACCTGCTGCCCGACATCGTGCTGATGGACGTCCGCATGCCCAAGCGCGGCGGGATCGAGGCCTGCACCTCCATCAAGGAGGTCGCCCCCAGCGCGAAGATCATCATGCTGACGATCAGCGACGAGGAGGCCGACCTCTACGACGCGATCAAGGCGGGCGCGACCGGATACCTCCTCAAGGAGATCTCGACCGACGAGGTGGCCACCGCCATTCGCGCGGTGGCCGACGGACAGTCGCAGATCAGCCCGTCGATGGCGTCGAAACTGCTCACCGAGTTCAAGTCGATGATCCAGCGCACCGACGAGCGCCGGCTGGTGCCCGCGCCCCGGCTGACCGACCGTGAGCTGGAGGTCCTCAAACTCGTCGCCACGGGCATGAACAACCGGGACATCGCCAAGGAACTGTTCATCTCCGAGAACACCGTGAAGAACCACGTCCGCAACATCCTGGAGAAGCTGCAACTGCACTCCAGGATGGAGGCCGTGGTCTACGCGATGCGGGAGAAGATCCTGGAGATCCGCTAGCTCCCGGCCAGGCAGCCCGGTGAGCTATGCCGGCAGCCCGGCTGGCTATCCGAGCAGCCCGGCGAGTTCCCTGGTCAGGGGTTCGCGTAGCCCGGGTGCGTCCACGCGCTCCACGCGGACGTCGGTGCAGTTCACCCACGCCGCCGCCTCGAAGAGGGCCTGGGCGACCGCCGGGACCGCCTTCGGACCGTCCAGGGTGACCTGCTTGGCCACCAGGGTGCGGCCCTCCCGCGCCGGGTCGACACGCCCGACCAGCCGGCCGCCCGCGAGCACCGGCATCGCGAAGTAGCCGTGGATGCGCTTGGGCCTGGGGACGTACGCCTCCAGCCGGTGGGTGAAGCCGAAGATCCGCTCCGTGCGCGCCCGCTCCCAGATCAGCGAGTCGAACGGCGACAGCAGCGTGGTGCGGTGCCGGCCGCGCGGCGGCGTCGCCAGGGCCGCCGGGTCCGCCCAGGCCGGCTTGGACCAGCCCTCGACCTCGACCGGCACCAGGCCGGAGTCCGCGATGACCGCGTCGACCTGCTCGCCCTTGAGACGGTGGTAGTCGGCGATGTCCGCACGGGTGCCGACCCCGAGCGACTCGCCGGCCAGCCGGACCAGCCGGCGCAGGCACTCGGAATCGTCCAGCTCGTCGTGGAGCAGCTCGGCGGGGACCGCGCGCTCGGCGAGGTCGTACACCCGCTTCCAGCCGCGCCGTTCCACGCACACCACCTCGCCGTACATCAGCGCGCGCTCCACGGCGACCTTGGTGCCCGACCAGTCCCACCAGTCGTTCGTCTTCTTCGCGCCGCCCAGTTCGGTGGCGGTCAGCGGGCCCTCCGCGCGGAGCTGCTTGATGACCTGGTCGTAGGCGCCCTCGGGGAGTTCGTGGTACCAGTGCGGCCGGTTGCGGTAGGCGCGGCGGCGGAAGGCGAAGTGCGGCCACTCCTCGATGGGGAGGATGCAGGCCGCGTGCGACCAGTACTCGAAGGCGTGGGTGTCCGTCCAGTACGCGGCCTCCACGGCCTTGCGGCCGACCGCGCCCAGCCGGGCGTAGGGCACGAGTTCATGGGAGCGGGCGAGCACCGAGATGGTGTCGAGCTGGACCGCGCCGAGGTGGCGCAGCACCCCGCGGACGCCCGCGCGCCGGTCGGGCGCGCCGAGCAGGCCCTGGGCCCGCAGGGCGATCCGGCGGGCGTCGTCCGCGGTGAGAGTGGTGGTCGGGCGCGGAAGGGTCGTCATGCGTCGGACGATAGAGGGTGCCACTGACAGCCCGCGACGGGCCGGCCGTTCCCCGGGAACGGCCGGGGCTCAGGAACGCGCGGGCAGGTACGGGGCGGTGGAGGGCAGGCCCAGGTCGGAGGGGAGCAGGGAGCCGACCCAGCAGTCGCGGCGCACGCCCTTGTTGTTGAGGCCGGAGCGCAGGGTGCCCTCCAGGGTGAAGCCCGCGCGTTCGGCGACCGCGCGGGAGGCGTGGTTGCCGACCTCGGCCCGCCATTCGACGCGGTCGACGCCGACCTCGGTGAAGATCCACCGGCAGGCGGTGAGCGTCGCCTCCACGACGTAGCCGTTGCCGCGGTGCTCCTTCGCCGCCCAGAAGCCGACCTCGGCCGTGCCCGGTGAGCGCATCATCAGGGCCAGCATGGCGGCCAGCTCCCCGCCCGCGAGGAAGACGCCGAAGGTGAACGTGGAGCCCTGCGACCAGCCGTCCGGGACGGTCTGCTCCGTGAAGCCGACCGCGTGCTCCGGGAGGTACGGCGAGGGGACCAGTGTCCAGCGCTGGATGTCGGGGTCCTGCGCCGCCGCGTACACGGCGTCGGTGTCGGCGGGGCCGACCGGGCGCAGCAGCAGGCGGTCCGTGGTGAGCGTGACGGGTTCCATCGCCCGATTCTGCTCGGGACGCCCCGCCCCGGCCACGGATTTTCGCGATGTGTGAGCGGGCGGTCACGTTTCGCGTAATTCCTCGCGCCGATGCGGCACCATCGCGGCGTCCCGTCCGTTGTCCCGGGTGAAGCAGCCGTCGAGCCGCCAGGCCTCCCGGCGCGGCCGGGTCCTCGCATACGATGGCCGTTGCTCAGTACGTCAGAAGGAAAACCGACCGTCCCAGGCCCGACCGGCAAGGAGACCAGCCCCCGTGTCCGTCCTCTCGAAGATCATGCGTGCAGGCGAAGGCAAGATCCTGCGCAGGCTGCACCGCATCGCGGACCAGGTCAACTCCATCGAAGAGGACTTCGTCGACCTCTCCGACGCCGAGCTGCGGGCCCTCACCGCGGAGTACCAGCAGCGCTACGCCGACGGTGAGAGCCTGGACGACCTGCTCCCCGAGGCGTTCGCCACGGTGCGCGAGGCCGCCAAGCGTGTCCTCGGCCAGCGCCACTACGACGTGCAGATGATGGGCGGTGCCGCGCTCCACCTCGGCTACGTGGCCGAGATGAAGACCGGTGAGGGCAAGACCCTCGTCGGCACGCTGCCCGCGTATCTGAACGCCCTGTCCGGGGACGGCGTCCACCTCATCACGGTCAACGACTACCTGGCCGAGCGCGACTCGGAGATGATGGGCCGCGTCCACAAGTTCCTGGGCCTGAGCGTCGGCTGCATCCTCGCCAACATGACGCCGGCCCAGCGCCGCGAGCAGTACGCGTGCGACATCACCTACGGCACGAACAACGAGTTCGGCTTCGACTACCTGCGCGACAACATGGCGTGGTCGAAGGACGAGCTGGTGCAGCGCGGCCACAACTTCGCCATCGTCGACGAGGTCGACTCCATCCTCATCGACGAGGCCCGTACGCCGCTGATCATCTCCGGCCCGGCCGACCAGGCCACCAAGTGGTACGGCGACTTCGCGAAGCTGGTCACGCGCCTCAAGCGCGGCGAGGCCGGCAACCCGCTCAAGGGCGTCGAGGAGACCGGCGACTACGACGTCGACGAGAAGAAGCGCACGGTCGCCATCCACGAGCCCGGTGTCAGCAAGGTCGAGGACTGGCTGGGCATCGACAACCTGTACGAGTCGGTGAACACCCCGCTCGTGGGCTACCTGAACAACGCCATCAAGGCCAAGGAACTCTTCAAGAAGGACAAGGACTACGTCGTCATCGACGGCGAAGTCATGATCGTCGACGAGCACACCGGCCGTATCCTCGCCGGCCGCCGCTACAACGAGGGCATGCACCAGGCGATCGAGGCGAAGGAAGGGGTGGACATCAAGGACGAGAACCAGACGCTCGCCACGATCACCCTGCAGAACTTCTTCCGCCTCTACAAGAAGCTCTCCGGCATGACCGGTACGGCGATGACCGAGGCCGCCGAGTTCCACCAGATCTACAAGCTCGGCGTGGTCCCGATCCCGACGAACAAGCCGATGATCCGCAAGGACCAGTCGGACCTGATCTACCGCACCGAGGTGGCCAAGTTCGAGGCGGTCGTCGACGACATCGCCGAGAAGCACGAGAAGGGCCAGCCGATCCTCGTCGGCACCACCTCCGTCGAGAAGTCGGAGTACCTCTCGCAGCAGCTCAGCAAGCGCGGCATCCAGCACGAGGTGCTGAACGCCAAGCACCATGAGCGCGAGGCGCAGATCGTCGCCCAGGCCGGCCGCAAGGGCGCCGTGACGGTGGCGACCAACATGGCAGGCCGTGGTACGGACATCAAGCTCGGCGGCAACCCCGAGGACCTCGCCGAGGCGGAGCTGCGCCAGCGCGGCCTCGACCCCGAGGAGCACATCGAGGAGTGGGCCGCCGCCCTGCCCGCCGCCCTGGAGAAGGCCGAGCAGGCCGTCAAGGCGGAGAAGGACGAGGTCGAGGAGCTGGGCGGCCTCTACGTCCTCGGCACCGAGCGGCACGAGTCGCGGCGCATCGACAACCAGCTGCGCGGCCGTTCCGGCCGTCAGGGCGACCCGGGCGAGTCCCGCTTCTACCTGTCGCTGGGCGACGACCTGATGCGCCTGTTCAAGGCCCAGATGGTCGAGCGCGTGATGTCCATGGCCAACGTGCCGGACGACGTGCCGATCGAGAACAAGATGGTCACGCGCGCCATCGCGTCCGCGCAGGCCCAGGTCGAGACGCAGAACTTCGAGACCCGTAAGAACGTCCTGAAGTACGACGAGGTCCTCAACCGGCAGCGCGAGGTCATCTACGGCGAGCGCCGGCGCGTCCTGGAGGGCGAGGACCTGCACGAGCAGATCCGGCACTTCATGGACGACACCATCGAGGCGTACGTCGGTGCCGAGACCTCCGAGGGCTTCCCCGAGGACTGGGACCTGGACCGCCTGTGGGGCGCGTTCCGGCAGCTGTACCCGGTGAAGGTCACCATCGAGGAACTGGAGGAGGCGGCCGGCGACCGGGCCGGTCTCACCGCCGAGTTCATCGAGGAGTCCATCAAGGAGGACATCCACCAGCAGTACGAGGCCCGCGAGGCGCAGCTCGGCTCCGAGATCATGCGTGAGCTGGAGCGCCGGGTCGTGCTGTCGGTCCTGGACCGCAAGTGGCGCGAGCACCTCTACGAGATGGACTACCTCCAGGAGGGCATCGGCCTGCGCGCGATGGCGCAGAAGGACCCGCTGGTCGAGTACCAGCGCGAGGGCTTCGACATGTTCACCGCGATGATGGACGGCATCAAGGAGGAGTCCGTCGGCTACCTGTTCAACCTGGAGGTCCAGGTCGAGCAGCAGGTCGAGGAGGTCCCGCTCGAGGAGGCCCAGCCGGTGGGCGAGGGCGTCCAGGACACGGTGCCGGCGCAGGCGGGCGCGCGTCCCGAGATCCGTGCGAAGGGGCTGGACGTTCCGCAGCGGCGGGACCTGCACTTCTCCGCGCCGACGGTGGACGGTGAGGGCGGCATCGTCGAGCGTGACCTGGAGGAGGACGAGCCGGTGCGGTCCGAGTCGGACGGGCTCACGCGGGCCGAGCGGCGCCGCCAGGCCAAGGGCGGGCGGCGCCGCAAGAAGTAACGGTCGCCTGCGGCGCCTCAGCGGTCGAGCGGGGCCGGGTTCCCCTTCCGGGGCCCGGCCCCGCCGCGTTGCCCGCGGGGCGGTGCCCTGGGCTGCGGCGGCCGCGCGGGCAGCGGCCACGGTGGTTCCCGTGCCCCCGGCCCCCGGCCCTACGGCGTGCCGCCGGCTCACGGCGTGCCCGTTTCCACCGCTGTGCAGCGCCAGCGGAGGTCCTTGCCCAGTTCCAGGCGGAAGGCCATGGCGCGCAGCCGGCCACCGGCGGCGATGCGGGCGAAGACCTCCAGGGCGCCCTGGCTGGGGACGTAGTAGCCGATGTCCTGGACGACCGGGCGGGGGCCGAGGGTGCGCAGAGGGCCGTGTTCGGCCAGGCGGGCCAGGTCGTCGTAGGCGCGGCCCGCGGTGTGCCGCAGCATCCAGTGGACGGGCCGCTGACCGCTCAGGACGGCCAGCAGACGCTCGGCGAAGAGGTCGGTGGGCCGGGGCTGCCGTACGGCGGCCCCGGGCCGTGTGCGGGCCGCCTCCGGCCGTGCGGCCGTGGGGCCGCCGGGCGTGCGGGGCGGGGCGCCGCCGGGGCGGCGGGAGTCGCGGCGGGTCGGCGGCCGGTGCCGCAGGCGGGGCTGGGCGGTACAGCTCATGACCTTGTTCATGGGGCGTCCCCGTTCGGCGGGCCCGGTGGATACCGGGCGGTAACCAAGTGGTGGGGATCTTGTACGGGGCGCCGGAGGGGGTCGCAAGGAAGCGGCGGTGGGCGGGGAGGGGCCGGCACGGTTCACCTATCCGAGCGACCCGCAGGGCCCCGCGCCCTGTGGTCAGGCGGCCGGCGAGGGTGAACCGAGGGCTTGGAGTGGACGCCTCCACGCGTGCGGGCAGGGGCCCGAAAGGGGACGGCCGCACGTATCCTGAAGGCCCTCCGGGAGACGTGCCGGCAGCCTTCCCCGGGGCCCACGGAGCCTTCGACCAGGAACAGGAAAGAGCGGCCAGCATGCGCGTCTACGTCCCCCTGACCCTCCCCGCTCTCGCCGAGGCGTACAAGACGGGTGAGCTGGGGACCGGCTCCTTCGTCGCGTACGCCGTCACGCCCGGGCTGCGCGAGTGGTACCTCTCCGAGGACATCGAGGAGCTGGAGTACGCCGCGCTCAGCCGGGCCGCGCTGGCCTCGCTGCGGCTGCTCGCGGCGGACCCGGACGCGCCGCGGCGCCGGGTCGTGGTCGCCGTCGACGTGCCCGACGGTGCCACGAGCACGGACCCGGACCGCGCGCTCGACCCCGCCGCGCTCGGCGAGGTCACCGTGAAGGTCGCGGTGCCGCTCGCGAAGGCGGCCGCCGTGCACGTCGACGCCGAGGACGCGGAGCCGGACGTGTCCGCCGCGGCGGACGCCCTGGAGGCGGCGGACGGCGGGGACGACGACGCGCAGTTCGTCGTGGACGGCGCGGACGACCACGAGCTGCTGTGGTACGCCACGCAGGAGATCCCCAACCTGGTCGGGCTGGGCTGACCCCCGCCCACCGTCGCCGTGCCCTGATCGTCAGTGGGGGCGGGTACGGTCTTGGACATGGGGACGCAGGGAAGCGCGCACATCGTCTGGGACTGGAACGGGACGCTGTTCCACGACAATGACGCGATCATCGGGGCGACGAACGCGGCCTTCGCGGAGCTGGGCCTGGCGCCGATCACGCTGGAGCAGTACCGGGCGCTGTACTGCGTGCCGGTACCGAGGTTCTACGAGCGGCTGCTCGGCCGGCTGCCGTCCGACGCCGAGTGGGAGCTGATGGACGGGGTCTTCCACCGCTACTACACCGAGCACCGGGTGCGGTGCCGGCTGACCGAGGGGGCGGAGGAGCTGCTCGCGGGGTGGCGGTCGGCGGGGCACAGCCAGTCGTTGCTGAGCATGTACGGGCACGAGGACCTGGTGCCGCTGGTGCGGGGCTTCGGGATCGAGGCGCACTTCATACGGGTCGACGGGCGCACGGGGCCGTCCGGTGGCAGCAAGGCCGAGCACATGGTGCGGCATCTGGAGGCGCTGACGGGGAGGGTGGCGCCCGAGCGGACCGTGGTGATCGGGGACGCGGCGGACGACGCGGTCGCCGCGCGGCACGTGGGGGTGCGGGCCGTGCTGTACAGCGGGGGGTCGCACAGCCGGGTGAGCCTGGAGGGGGCGGGGGCGCCGGTGGTGGACACGCTGGCCGAGGCGGTGGCCGAGGCGCGGAGGATGGCGGCGTAGCCGGGCCGCGGGCCGACGGCCGCCCGCGGCTCGACGGCTCCCCGGTGCGCGGGTCACCACGCGGCCGGCCACGGCGGACGGCCGCCGGTGTACCGCGAGCCTGACGCCGCCGGCGTACCGCGAGCCGGACGGCGCCGCGCGGACGGTTCTCAGCTCACCGGTGCCTTGGAGCGCAGCACCGTCAGGAACTCCCGCATCCACGCCGGGTGGTCCGGCCAGGCGCGGGAGGAGACCAGGGTGCCGTCGACGACCGCCTCGCTGTCCTGGAAGTCCGCCCCGGCCGCCTGCATGTCCGGTTCCAGCGCGGGGTACGCCGTGACCCGGCGGCCCCGCAGGGAGTCGATCGCGGCGGTGAGTAGCGGGCCGTGGCAGATCTGGGCGACCGACTTGTCGGCGTCGAAGAAGGCCTTGAGGATCTTGCGCAGTTCGGGGTCGTTGCGCAGGTACTCCGGGGCCCGGCCGCCGGGGATGACGAGGGCCGCGTAGTCGCCCGGATCGACCTCGGAGAAGGCCAGGTCGGCGGGCCAGGTGTAGCCGGGCTTCTCGGTGTAGGTGTCGAAACCGGGTTCGAAGTCGTGCACGACGAACCGGAGGGTCTTGCGGGTGGGGGCGGCGATGTGGACCTCGTAGCCTTCTTCGCGCAGCCGCTGGTAGGGGTAGAGCACCTCCAGTGACTCCGCCGCGTCGCCGGTGACGATGAGGATCTTGGTGGGCATGTCGGCTCCTCCGGGGAGACTGCGCACAGTGTCCTGGGCACCGTGCCTCCGCCGGGCGCCCCTTGCCAAGAGGGCCCGGCGCTTTTCAGGGTGCGACCGCGGGCGCGGGGGCGCGACCGGGTGTCCCGGACGGGAGGCAGCCGTCGGATACGCCACCCCCGTCCGCCCCGCCGCTGTGCAGAACGTCAAACTTCACCCCTCGGTTTTGTACACATACGGCTCATGACGGGCCCGGGGTAAGTGGCGATAGCCTGGTGGCGTGATCAGCGCGATATCTCGCGGGGGCGTTCCTGCTCCTGCCCTGCGCCCGGGTTGCACGGAGCACCTCCGTGACCGGGCCGCGATCGCTGGTCTTCGCGGGCGGGACGGGGGCGCCGACGCCCCCAGGACGCCGAGGACGGCCCGGGACGCGGCGGTGCCGAGAGCAGCGTCACACTCCACGGACGTGCCGAGAATGGCCGAATTCCCCCCACTCATCTCACCTCGCGGCATAGCGTCGGACCGGACCGGACACCCCGGGCCGTGGCGTCGAGCCGGAGGGAAAGAGACCGTACTTCCTTCTACGTCACGCAACGGCGCGCGACAGGAGCCAGAGGACAATGCAGACCAAGCTGGACGAAGCCAAGGCCGAGCTGCTCGAACGGGCCGCCCGGGTAGCTGAGAACAGCCCGGTCGGTGGCCACCTACCGACCGGGACGACGAGCGAGGGCACCCCCGGCACCCCGGACAGCGAGTCCGTGCTCGCGTTCCTCCAGCGCTACTACCTGCACACCGCCCCGGAAGACCTCACCGACCGCGACCCGGTCGACGTCTTCGGCGCGGCGGTCTCGCACTACCGTCTCGCCGAGACCCGCCCCCAGGGCACCGCGAACGTCCGGGTGCACACCCCGACGGTGGAGGAGAACGGGTGGACGTGCAGCCACACCGTCGTGGAGGTCGTCACCGACGACATGCCCTTCCTCGTGGACTCGGTCACCAATGAGCTGACCCGGCAGGGGCGCGGCATCCACGTCGTGATCCACCCGCAGTTCGTCGTGCGGCGGGACCTGACCGGCAAGCTGATCGAGGTGCTGCCGGACCGGCCCGCCGGGCTCACCGGCGACCTCCCGCACGACACACACGTCGAGTCCTGGATCCACGTCGAGATCGACCGCGAGACCGACCGCGCGGACCTGAAGCAGATCACCGCCGACCTGCTGCGCGTGCTGTCCGACGTCCGCGAGGCCGTCGAGGACTGGGAGAAGATGCGGGACGCGGCGGTCCGGATCGCCGACGGCCTGGAGGGCGAGCCCGTCCCCCGCGACCTGCCCGGGCCGGAGGTCGAGGAGGCCCGCGAGCTGCTGCACTGGCTGGCCGACGACCACTTCACCTTCCTCGGCTACCGCGAGTACCAGCTGCGCGACGACGACACGCTCGCCGCCGTGCCCGGCACCGGTCTCGGCATACTGCGTTCGGACCCGCACCACGCCGAGGACGAGCAGCACCCGGTCAGCCCCTCCTTCGAGCGCCTCCCGGCCGACGCCCGGGCCAAGGCGCGCGAGCACAAGCTGCTCGTGCTGACCAAGGCCAACAGCCGGGCCACCGTGCACCGGCCGTCGTACCTGGACTACATCGGCGTCAAGAAGTTCGACGCGGACGGCAACGTCGTCGGCGAGCGGCGCTTCCTCGGTCTGTTCTCCTCCGCCGCGTACACCGAGTCGGTGCGCCGCGTCCCGGTCATCCGCCGCAAGGTCGACGAGGTGCTGGAGCGCGCCGGGTTCTCGCGCCACAGCCATGACGGACGCGACCTGCTCCAGATTTTGGAGACCTACCCGCGCGACGAGCTGTTCCAGACGCCCGCCGCGGAGCTGCAGTCCATCGCCACGAGCGTGCTCTACCTCCAGGAGCGCCGCCGGCTGCGGCTGTACCTGCGCCAGGACGAGTACGGCCGCTACTACTCGGCCCTCGTCTACCTCCCGCGCGACCGCTACACCACCGGTGTGCGCCTGCGGATCATCGACATCCTGAAGGAGGAGCTGGGCGGCGTCAGCGTCGACTTCACCGCCTGGAACACCGAGTCGATCCTGTCCCGGCTGCACTTCGTCGTCCGGGTGCCGCCGGGCACCGAGCTGCCCGAGCTGTCGGACGCCGACCGGGAGCGCATCGAGGTCCGCCTGGTCGAGGCGGCCCGCTCCTGGGCCGACGCGTTCGCCGAGGCGCTGACCGCCGAGTGCGGCGAGGAGCGCGCGGCCGAGGTGCTGCGCCGCTACAGCAACGCCTTCCCCGAGGGCTACAAGGCCGACCACAGCCCGCGTGCGGCGGTCGCCGACCTGGTCCACCTGGAGCAGCTCGGCGAGGACAAGACCTTCTCGCTGAGCCTGTACGAGCCGGTGGGTGCCGCGCCCGAGGAGCGCCGCTTCAAGATCTACCAGAAGGGCGGCTCGGTCTCCCTCTCCAAGGTGCTGCCCGTGCTGAGCCGGCTCGGTGTCGAGGTCACCGACGAGCGGCCGTACGAGCTGCGCTGCGCGGACCGCATCACCGCCTGGATCTACGACTTCGGTCTGCGCATGCCGAAGGCGGCGGGCGGCGGTGAATACCTGGGCGACGACGCCCGCGAGCGCTTCCAGGAGGCCTTCGCCGCGACCTGGACCGGTCGGGCCGAGAACGACGGCTTCAACGCGCTCGTGCTGAGCGCCGGGCTGACCTGGCGGCAGGCGATGGTGCTGCGCGCCTACGCCAAGTACCTGCGGCAGGCCGGCTCGACCTTCTCCCAGGACTACATGGAGGACACCCTCCGCAACAACGTCCACACCACCCGGCTCCTCGTCTCCCTGTTCGAGGCGCGGATGTCCCCGGAGCGGCAGCAGGCCGGTGTGGAGATCACCGACGCGCTGCTGGAGGAGCTGGACGCGGCCCTGGAGCAGGTGGCCAGCCTGGACGAGGACCGCATCCTGCGGTCCTTCCTGACCGTCATCAAGGCGACCCTGCGCACGAACTTCTTCCAGGACGCGGCCGGCGGCCGGCCGCACGCCTACGTCTCCATGAAGTTCGACCCGCAGGCCATCCCGGACCTGCCCGCGCCGCGCCCGGCGTACGAGATCTGGGTGTACTCGCCGCGCGTGGAGGGCGTGCACCTGCGCTTCGGCAAGGTCGCCCGAGGGGGCCTGCGCTGGTCCGACCGGCGCGAGGACTTCCGCACCGAGATCCTCGGCCTGGTCAAGGCGCAGATGGTGAAGAACACCGTCATCGTGCCGGTCGGCGCCAAGGGCGGCTTCGTCGCCAAGCAGCTGCCCGACCCGAGCGTGGACCGCGACGCCTGGCTCGCCGAGGGCATCGCCAGCTACAAGACGTTCATCTCGGCGCTGCTCGACATCACCGACAACATGGTGGCGGGCGAGGTCGTGCCGCCGCGGGACGTGGTGCGGCACGACGGCGACGACACCTACCTGGTGGTCGCCGCGGACAAGGGCACCGCGACCTTCTCGGACATCGCCAACGACGTCGCGAACACCTACAACTTCTGGCTCGGCGACGCCTTCGCCTCCGGCGGCTCCGCCGGGTACGACCACAAGGGCATGGGCATCACCGCGCGCGGCGCCTGGGAGTCCGTGAAGCGGCACTTCCGCGAGCTGGGCGTGGACACGCAGAGCGAGGACTTCACGGTCGTCGGCATCGGTGACATGTCCGGTGACGTGTTCGGCAACGGCATGCTGCTGTCCGAGCACATCCGCCTGGTCGCCGCCTTCGACCACCGGCACATCTTCATCGACCCCAACCCGGACGCGGCCGTCTCCTACGCCGAGCGCCGCCGCCTGTTCGAGCTGCCCCGCTCCAGCTGGGCCGACTACGACACCGAGCTGCTGTCGGCGGGCGGCGGGATCTTCCCGCGCACGGCCAAGTCGATCCCGCTCAACAGCCACATCCGCGAGGCGCTGGGCATCGAGGGCAAGGTCGCCAAGATGACCCCGGCCGACCTGATGAAGACGATCCTCACGGCCCCGGTGGACCTGCTGTGGAACGGCGGCATCGGCACGTACGTGAAGGCGTCGACGGAGTCGAACGCCGACGTCGGCGACAAGGCCAACGACGCCATCCGCGTCGACGGCCAGGACCTGCGGGTCAAGGTCGTCGGCGAGGGCGGCAACCTGGGCCTGACCCAGCTCGGCCGGATCGAGTTCGCCCTGCACGGCGGCAAGATCAACACCGACGCGATCGACAACAGCGCCGGTGTGGACACCTCCGACCACGAGGTGAACATCAAGATCCTGCTGAACGGCCTGGTCGCGGACGGCGACATGACCGTCAAGCAGCGCAACAAGCTGCTCGCCGAGATGACCGACGAGGTCGGCGCACTGGTCCTGCGCAACAACTACGCGCAGAACACCGCCCTGGCCAACGCCCTGTTCCAGGCCAAGGACATGCTCCACGCCCAGCAGCGGTTCATCCGCCACCTGGTGCGCGAGGGCCACCTGGACCGGGCGCTGGAGTTCCTGCCCACCGACCGGCAGATCCGTGAGCGCCTCGCCCAGGGCCAGGGCCTGACCAGTCCCGAGACCGCCGTCGTGCTCGCGTACACGAAGATCACGGTCGCCGAGGAGCTGCTGCGGACTTCGCTGCCGGACGACGCGTACCTGCGCGGACTGTTGCACGCGTACTTCCCGGCGCCCTTGCGCGAGCGGTTCGCCGAGGCGATCGACAACCACCCGCTGCGCCGCGAGATCACCACGACCGTGCTGGTCAACGACACGGTCAACACGGGCGGTACGACGTATCTGCACCGGCTGCGCGAGGAGACCGGCGCCTCCCTGGAGGAGATCGTCCGCGCCCAGACCGCGGCCCGCGCGATCTTCTGCTCCGCGCCCGTGTGGGACGCCGTCGAGGCCCTGGACAACCAGGTCGACGCGGCCGTCCAGACCCGTATCCGCCTGCACTCGCGCCGCCTGGTCGAGCGCGGCACCCGCTGGCTGCTCAACAACCGGCCGCAGCCGCTCCAGCTCGCCGAGACGGTGGAGTTCTTCGCCGAGCGGGTCGAGCGGGTCTGGCAGGAGCTGCCGAAGCTGCTGCGCGGCGCGGACGCGGAGTGGTACCAGCACGTGTACGACGAGCTGTCCGCGGCCGGCGTGCCGGACGAACTCGCCACCCGCGTGGCCGGCTTCTCCTCCGCCTTCCCGACGCTCGACATCGTGTCGGTGGCCGACCGCGTGGGCAAGGAGCCGCTGGACGTCGCCGACGTCTACTACGACCTCGCCGACCGGCTGAACATCACCCAGCTCATGGACCGCATCATCGAGCTGCCGCGCGCCGACCGCTGGCAGTCCATGGCCCGCGCCTCCATCCGTGAGGACCTGTACGCGGCGCACGCGGCCCTCACCTCGGACGTCCTCGCGGTGGGCAACGGCACCTCGACGCCGGAGCAGCGGTTCGAGGCGTGGGAGCAGAAGAACAGCGCGCTCCTGGGCCGGGCCCGCACCACGCTGGACGAGATCCGCAGCTCGGACTCGTTCGACCTCGCCAACCTGTCGGTGGCGATGCGCACGATGCGGACGCTGCTGCGGACGCACTCGTAGCCGTACCGCGGGAAGGGCGCCTCGGGGACTGTCTCCCCAAGGCGCCCTTCTTCTTGCCCGCTTCTCGTACCAAACGTGCGGAGAACTTACCTTTTCCTGCTCTTCGGGGTGGGTCGGATAGGGTCGGCGTGTGCACACCGCGCCGTCTGACACCGAACGGGTGGACCGTACGGCACCACCGGGCGGCTCCGCGTCGCGCGTGGGCCGTGAGCTGCCGCAGGTCGCCGCCGCGCTCGTCGTGGTGCTGATGCTCTGGGTCGTCGTCCGCCTGCCGTGGGCGGGCGACCTCGGCATGCATGCGGCCACGATCCAGCGCTTCCGGCACAGCCTGCTGCATCCCGGCAACCCGCTGGTCGACGCCGACACGCCGAGCCCGTACCACTCACCCTGGATGCTGCTGCTCGGCGCCGTCGCCAAGCTGACGGGCCTGTCGGTCTTCGTGGTCCTGCGCCTGGCCGCGCTCACCGGCCTGGGCCTGCTGGTGACGGGCGTCCGGCGCTACGTCCGTACGCTGAGCGGCCACCGCGCCGCCCCCGCGCTGGCCTTCCTGAGCCTGGTCTTCCTGTGGGGGCCGCTGCTGTTCGACTGGAGCGGCTTCGTCGGGCTGAACTCCCTCGCGCTGACGGTGTCGTACCCCAGCGTGCTCGCGCTCGGGCTCGCCTTCCACTTCTGGGCCTGGCTGTCGCGGGCGGTGCGCGGGGAGACGGCCTGGCGGGCGTGCCTGGGGCTGGGCGCGCTGTGGGCGGTGATCCTGCTGTGCCATCAGTTCACCGGCGTGGTGGCCTCGTTGGGCGGGCTGGCGACGGTGCTCGCGGCGCGGCCGGCGCGCGGGGCGCTGCTCCGGCTGGGCACCGGACTGCTCCTGGGCCTGCTGGTGCTGTGGCTCTGGCCGTACTACGACTTCTTCGCGCTGTTCTCCGCGGGCGCGGACCTGGAGGCCGTCCACCGGCCGCTGTACCAGCACCTGGCCGGGCGGTTCGGGCTGGTGCTGCTCGGGGTGGCGGCACTGGGCCTCCGCCTGCGCAGGGACCACCGCGACCCCCTGGCCCTCTTCTTCCTGTTCGGCGCGCTGGTGTTCGCGGCCGGGGGGCTGACCGGCCACTACTCCTGGGGCCGCGCCCTGCCCGCCGCGCTGATCCCCGCGCAGCTCGCGGCGGCGCTGGAGGCGGTGTCGGCGGGGCGGGCCGCGGTGCGGCGCGGGTGGGCGTGCGCGCTGCTCGCCGCGCTGGCGGTGGGGGCGTGGACGCAGGCCGGGACGCTCGGGTACGCGGTGCCGCGGGACGCGCTGCCCGGCGTGGTCGCGGCGAAGTACCGCACGCCGTGGACGGGTTACCAGTGGATCATGCGGGCGGGGGTGCGGTACGGGGACGTGGTGATGGCGCGCAAGTTCCCGGCCCGGCAGATCCCCGCGTACGGCCCGTACACCGTGGCACCCGGCTACCCGGACTTCTTCCTCCCGGACGCCGGGCGGAGGCAGGCGGCGGTGGACCGGTACTTCTCGCCGGCGACGGGCGCCGGGGAACGTCGGGCGATCCTGCGGGAGTACGGGGTGAAGTGGGTCGTGGGGGGCGGCGACGCACCGTGGCTGCGCAGGACGGCCGTGGGCCCGGGCGGGCAGGTCCTGTACCGAGCGGCGCCCTGAGCCAGCGGCACGACAGCCCCCTACGGCTACTTCAGCGCACTCGCCACCAGCCGCGCGGCGTTGCGTACCCGGGGCCGGGCCAGGCGGCGGACGGCCGGCCGGGTGATCCGGGCCGTCACCCCGACCGGGCGCCAGCGGAACTGGAGCCGGCCCGGGTTGCGGCCCTCGGGTTCGACGGTCAGCTCGTGGGGGGCCGCACCGGAGTGGTAGTCGATGCGGGCCGTACGGGCCGGGAAGTCCAACGGTGCCAGGAGCAGACCGGAGTGGGACAGGCCCTGCTGCTCCAGGCGGACCAAGGGGTGCCGTACGCCCTGGAAGCCGTGGAGCGGGAGCGGCGCGGATGTGAGGTCGAGGCGGACCGTGCCCTCGAAGACGCCGGGGCGGACCGGGTCCAGGCGGAAGGGGGTCGTCATGCGGCGCCGGCCGGGGGTCAGGAGCAGCGACGCGCGCTGAGGCCCCACGGGCAGGCGCAGGCCGGGGTCGTAGGTACGGATCGCCAGGGTCAGGGTCGCGCCCGCGCCGGGCGTCAGCTCCGTGATCTCGTGCCGGAACAGGGCGGTCGGGAACGGCCGGGTGTCCAGCTCCAGCTCGGACACGTCCAGTTCGCGGCGGGCGCGGTCCGTCGCGGGCACGGTGTCACCCCAGTACGGGACTCCCGTACCGTCGGCCGTCACCCGCCGCGGCGCCACCGCGTGCCCCAGTCCGCGCGCCGCGAGCCGGGCCTCGTCCGTGCGGCCGTGCCGCAACAGCTCCAGCACCACCCGCTCGGCGCGCGGCAGCCGGCCGTAGGCCGCGGGGGAGAGCGTGTCGAGGTAGGGGTTCACGATGTCCGCGAAGGACGTCAGCCACTCCTCGTCCCGGTACGGCAGGTCGCCGGCGTACATCCGGAAGTCGTGCTTGAGGAACTTGTAGTCCTTGTCCTCCCGCAGCCCCGCGTGCCCGCTGCTCACCAGGAACTCGTCGATCAGCCGCTGGACGTGCACCCGGTCGGCGACGTTGGAGATCTTGTGCCGCTGGTTGGAGATGGAGGCGGCGGAGGCGTCCGCGAACGGCTCGATGTACCAGACGTACACCGGGTCCGGGATGATCGTGAACGCCTGCGCCAGGCAGTACGCCTGCGCCGAGAACAGCTGGTCCTCGTAGTGGATGCCCTCGGGGAAGCGCAGCCGGTGGCGGTCGAGGAAGGCGCGCGCGTACATCTTGCTCGTCGACAGGTGCTCGAAGAGGAGGCGGGGGTCCGCCTCGATGCCCTCCAGGGTGCGGCGCTCGGCGACCAGGTGCGGCATCCAGGTCGAGCGGCGGCCGTTGTCCACCCGGACCCGGCGGACCGCGCCCATGGTGAAGTCGACGTCCCGTTCGCGGTGCGCGGCGAGCAGCGACTCGACGGCGCGCGGCGGGAGTTCGTCGTCGCTGTCGAGGAACATCAGGTACGGCGCACGGGCGATCTCGATGGCCCGGTTGCGCGGGGCGCTGCACCCGCCGCTGTTCTCCGGCAGCCGGATGTAGCGGATGCGGTGGTCCTGGGCCGCCAGCTCCCGGGCCACCGCGGGGGTTTCGTCCGTGGAGTGGTCGTCGCTGATGACGATCTCGATGTTCGCGTGGGTCTGCGCGCGCAGCGAGGCCACCGCGCGGGGCAGGCGGGCCGCGTCGTTGTAGACGATGACCGTGACCGTGACGTCGGGGCGGGTCATGCCGTGGCCTCCTCGGGCGTGGGAGCGGGGGTGCGGTCCTCGATGGGGAGCACCGGCGGCAGCGCGTCCTCCGGTTCGTTTAGGAACACCCTGCGTACGACCCGTTCGGCGGCGCGCCCGTCGTCGTACTCGCAGAACCGGCGCCGGAACGCGGCCCGCGCCTTGGCCGCGTTCTCGTCGCGCCAGGCGCCGGAGAGGAAGATCTCGGCCAGCTCCTCCTGGGTGCGGGCGACCTGGCCGGGGTGTTCGGCCATCAGGTCGAAGTAGACGCCGCGGGTGGTCCGGTACGTCTCCCAGTCGTCGGCGTAGACCACGATCGGGCGGTTCAGGTTGGCGTAGTCGAACATGATCGACGAGTAGTCCGTGACCAGCGCGTCGGCGGCCAGGCACAGCTCCTCGACGGGGTCGTAGGAGGAGACGTCGATGATCCGTCCGGAGCGGCGCAGGCCGGTCAGCGGGGAGGCGGCGCCGCCGTAGAAGTAGTGGGCGCGGACGAGCAGGACGGTGTCCTCGCCGAGGCGGTCGGCGAGGGCGGCGAGGTCGAGGCGGGGGGTGTAGCCGGCCTCGTAGTCGCGGTGCGTGGGGGCGTAGAGGACGGCGGTCCTGCCCGGGGCGATGCCGAGGCGGTCACGGGCCGCGCGGACGTCGGCCGCGGTGGCCGCGTAGAAGACGTCGTTGCGCGGATAGCCGTAGTCGAGGGACGTGTAGCGGGACGGGTAGGCGCGCTCCCACATCCGGGTGGAGTGGCTGTTGGCGCTGACGCTGTAGTCCCACTTGTCGACCCGGGACAGCAGGGCGGCGAAGTCCAGGCCCTTGGCGGCGGCCGGGTGGTCCATCTGGTCCAGGCCCATGCGCTTGAGCGGGGTGCCGTGGTGGGTCTGGAGGTGGACCGCGTCCGGGCGCTTGACCACGGCGTTCGGGAAGTTGACGTTGTTCGTCAGGTACTTGGCGGTGGCGAGGGTCTCCCAGTAGCGGCGGGTGCCGGGGACGACGTGGTCGGTGCCGGGCGGCAGCAGGGCCTCGTTCTGCTTGTTCACCACCCACACCGGGCGGATGTGCGGGGCGAGTTCGGCGAGCTTGGCGGCGATGGCGGCCGGGTTGCAGGCCACGCCGCGCTCCCAGTAGGCCGCGAACACGGCGAGGTGGGGGTCCACCGGGCGGCTCAGGGCGCGTTGGTACTGGTGGTCGCGGATTCTGGTGCTCAGCTGCCGCTTGCGGGTGCGTACGGCCTTGCGGGCGGTGCGGCGGGTGCGGTTGGCGGCCTGGAACGCGCGGTACTTGGTGTACGCGCCCTCCTCCAGCAGCGCGTGCCGCACGCCTTCCAGGCCCGCCGGGCGCCGGTGGCCCTCGGGGCGCCAGCGGACCGCGGCCACGGAGGCGCGGCGGAAGAACTCGCGGGCCACCGGGTCGGGCAGCTCCTCGCGGGCGAAGGTGCGGATGAGGTCGCGCACCATCAGGTCGTACAGCACCGTGCGGGGGGCGCGTCGGTCCCGGGCGAGCGCGAGCAGGGTCTCGTAGCGGTCGATGAGCCCGAGCCGGTCCTCGGGGGCGCGCGGCGGCAGGCTCTCGGGGCGCAGCACGCGGTGCTCGTACGCCGTCTGGTTGAGGCAGGCGACCCGGCCGGCGTACAGCAGGGCCGCCTGGGCGGCGCGCTGCTCGTCGCCGGTGTTCAGCTGCTCCTCGTGGGCCCGCCAGAACGCGGTGCGCAGGGCGCGGTTGCCGAGCAGCGGGGTGAGCCGCAGCAGGTCGGCGGTCTCGTCCAGGGGCCGGCCCGCCCGGCCGACGGCGGCGAGGTGGCGGCCGTCGCGGGAGGGCCTGGCGGCGGTCTGCCAGGTGGTGGTGACGTGGTCGAAGAGGAGGACGTCGACGGGTTCGGCGGAGGCGGTGGCGTCCAGTTCGGCGGTCCGCTCGGCGATCAGGCGGGGGGCGCCGGCCGGCAGGCCGTCCTTGGCGTGGACGAAGTGCAGCCAGCGGCCGGAGGCCCGGGCGGCACCGGCCGCCCGGGCCTCCGGATCACCGGTGCCGTCCGGCAGCGGGACGACGATCGTCTCGGGCGCGTGGTGCTCGGCCGTCTCCCGGGCCCAGTCGCCGACGGCGGCGACGATCACCTCGCAGCCGGTGAGGGGATGGGCCTCCAGGGAGTCCAGCAGATCGGTCAGGTGCCCCTGTGCGTTCGGCCCGTGGACGATGACGCTCAACTGGGGCATCGCGATGGACTCCTTCGGCTCGTCGTCTCCCGTCGCACCCTTCATAACATACTGTCATTAAGCGGATGAAAGGGATAACTACGGTTAGCGTAAGAGCTGCGCTAGGAAGGAAGACCGGCTTTCAGTGCGTCCGGTTGCGGCGTGTCCGCTTTTGTGGCGTCCGGCTTCGCTTTCGTGGCATCCGCCTTCGGCGCGGGCTTCTTCGCGGCCGGTTTCTTGTCACCGGTGAACGCCTCGTACTCCTTCATGACGTCCTCGGTCGGCCCGTCCATGCGCAGCTCGCCGCGTTCCAGCCACAGGACCCGCTCGCAGGTGTCACGGATCGACTTGTTGTTGTGGCTGACCAGGAAGACCGTGCCCGCGTGCTGCCGCAGCTCGCGGATCCGCGCCTCCGAACGCTTCTGGAAGGAGCGGTCGCCGGTGGCCAGCGCCTCGTCGATCAGCAGGACGTCGTGGTCCTTGGCGGCGGCGATGGAGAAGCGGAGCCGGGCCGCCATGCCGGAGGAGTACGTGCGCATCGGCAGGGTGATGAAGTCGCCCTTCTCGTTGATCCCGGAGAAGTCGACGATGTCCTGGTAGCGCTCCTTGATCTGCTCCCGGGACATGCCCATGGCAAGCCCGCCGAGGAACACGTTCCGCTCGCCCGTGAGGTCGTTCATCAGGGCCGCGTTGACGCCCAGCAGGGAGGGCTGGCCGTCGGTGTAGATGCGCCCGTTCTCCACCGGGAGCAGGCCCGCGACCGCCTTCAGCAGGGTGGACTTCCCGGAGCCGTTCGTCCCGATGAGCCCGATCGCCTCACCCTTGTAGGCGACGAAGGACACCTTCTTGACCGCGTGCACCTTGCGCACGCCGGCGGCCTTCTCCGCCTGCTTGCGGCGCAGGATGCGGTTGAGGGCGGCGGTGGCGGAGCCCCGCCCGGCGCCGGTGCCGTTGACCCGGTAGACGATGTCGACGCGGTCGGCGACGACGGTGGGGACCTTCTCTTCGCTGCGCTCAGCCACGGCCGTACGTCTCCTCAGCCTTCCAGAAGTAGATGAAGCCGCCGATGCCCGCGGCCAGGGCCCAGCCGACCGCCGCCGCCCACACGTGCGGGGGCAGCTGGCTCGCGTGGAAGCTGTCGATCAGCGCGAACCGCATGAGGTCGATGTAGACGGCGGCCGGGTTGATCTCCAGCAGGACGGTGACGACGCGCGGCAGGTCGTCCTTGTCGGCCAGCTTGTCGATGCTCCACATCACGCCGGACACGTACATCCAGGTGCGCAGCACGAACGGCATCAGCTGGGCGATGTCCGGGGTCTTCGCGCCCATCCGCGCCATGACCATCGAGACGCCGGCGTTGAACGTGAACTGGAGTGCCAGGGCCGGCACGGCCAGCACCCAGGAGACGGAGACCGGCACGCCGAAGCAGAGCAGGATGACGACCAGCGCGGCCATCGAGAACAGCAGCTGCTGGAGCTGCTGGAGCGCGAAGGAGATCGGCAGGGCGGCGCGCGGGAAGTGCAGGGCGCGGACCAGGCCGAGGTTGCCCGAGATGGCCCGGGTGCCCGCCATGATCGAGCTCTGCGTGAAGGTCCAGATGAACACGCCCGTGACCAGGAACGGCACGTAGTCGGGCACGTTGTGCTTGGTGCCGAGCAGCACGCCGAAGATGAAGTAGTAGACCGCCGCGTTCAGCAGCGGGGTCATGACCTGCCAGACCTGGCCGAGCTTCGCCTGGCTGTACTGCGCGGTGAGCTTGGCGGTGGCGAAGGCGCCGATGAAGTGGCGGCGGGCCCACAGCTGGCGGACGTACTCCGGCAGGGTGGGGCGGGCGCCGCTGACCGACAGGCCGTGCCGGGCGGCCAGCGCCGCGAGATCGTCGTCTGCCGGGGCCCGGGTGGGGGGCGGTGTGTGGAGGACCTGGCTCACATCCGCTGCTTTCGCTCGGGGGGAGGGGGTGCTGCGCCCGACTTTCGCCGGGATCGCCGCGTTCGTGCCCGTCGTCCGGCGTTTACTTACGCTTCTCTTCACGTTCTCTTACGTCGGGACGGGACCGTATCGTCGCAACGCGAGCGTAAGACCAACAGACGTCGGAACGCAACCGTTTCGTCGTCACGCCCTATGCTGTGACCATGACGACGAACGCCGCCGAGCCAGCCGACGAGCCGCCGGCGCGTCCGCGCCGCCGGGCGCCCGCCGGGGCGGCCGTGCTCCGCGAGGACGTGACCGAGGCGATCCGCGCGGCCGTCTTCGAGGAGCTGGCGGCCGTCGGGTACGCGCGCATGTCCATCGAGGGGATCGCCCGGCGGGCCGGGGTCGGCAAGACGGCGGTGTACCGGCGGTGGCGTTCCAAGCTCCACCTGGTCCTGGACGTCGTCTCGGCGATGGCGGTGACCGGGTTCCCGGTGCCCGACACCGGCTCCCTGGAGGGTGACCTGCGGCTCCTGTACGAGGTCACGTCCCGTGCCCTGCGCCACCCGGTCGCGTCCCAGATCATCCCCGACCTCCAGGCCGAGGCGGCCCGCAATCCCGAGATCGCGGACGCCTTCCAGAAGGCGCTGCGCGACGGGCAGCAAGGGGTGGCCAGCGGGATCGTGGCGGCGGCCGAGGAGCGGGGCGAGGTCCGCGCGGGCGTCGATCCCGACCTGGCCCTGGACCTGATCTCCGGGCCGCTGTACTGGCGCTCGGTGGTCATCCGCTCCCCGAAGCTGCCCAAGGGGTACCTGGAGAGACTGGCGCGGGCGACGGCGGGTGCGCTGAAGGCGTTGTGAAGGGCCGGGAGGGGCGCGGGGGACCGTGCGAGCAGCTACGGCGGGCCCGTGGCCGGTGCAGGGCCCGGCTCCCGGCGGCGGGTCTTCCGCGACCGCGCCGCCTGCGGACGCCACTGCACCCGCCGCACCCGTCGTACCCGTCGTGTGTCAGTGGAGCAGGCCCGCAGGGCGGGTGCGCTGAAGGCGCTCTGAGGCGCCCGGGAGGGGCGCGGGGGACCGTGCGAGCAGCTACGGCGGGCCCGTGGCCGGTGCAGGGCCCGGTTCCCGGCAGCGGGACTTCCGCGACCGCGCCGCCTGCGGACGCCACTGCACCCGCCGCACCCGTCGTACCCGTCGTGTGTCAGTGGAGCAGGCGGCGCAGTCGGCCGCGGGCCACGGCCAGCACGCCCCGGAGGCCGGTGGCCACCCGCAGGGCCAGCGCGCCGGAGTGCGTGGCGTACGGCTGTGCCAGGAGCACGCCGTGCAGGGCGCTCGGCACGGCGCGCCGGCGCAGCCGGCCGGCGCCCGCGAGGGCGTGCGCCGTGGTCTCGCGCCCGGTGCCGTCCGGGAAGCGGAGGGTCAGACGCAGGTCCCAGGTGCCCGGGCCGAGCCGTGCCAGGTCGACGGGCACCTCGGCGGACCAGCCGTCCGGGCCGGAGGGCGTGAGCGTCACCGCCGTGTGCCCGCGCCCGCGGCCGTCCTCGCGCGCGTGCCACTCCACGTCCACCTCGGGCAGCCCCGCCTCGGCCACCTTCCCGTACAGCTCGTGCAGCCGCAGGCGCAGCAGCGAGGCCCCCGGGCGGGGGCGCAGTTCCGCGTCGACCGCGAGCGGGAGCGCGGCGACGGGCCCGGTCAGCAGGGGGGCCAGGGAGACCTCGGGGAGGTCGGCGGACCAGACCGGGCCGCCCTCGGGGGCGCGGGCGTACGGCGGGAGCAGACGGGCCGGCTGGGCGGCGAGTTCCCGCAGGCGGGGCAGGTCGCGCGGCTCGGGGGAGGCCAGGACGACCCGTGCGAGCAGGCCACCTGGGGTGGCGGGGTCCAGCTCCCGGCCGGCCGCGTCGTAGCGCGCGAGGTACGCGCGGGTGTGCGCCCACCAGGCACGCCGGTACCGCGCGTCGCGCAGCCCCAGCTCGCGCGCGTACATGCGCAGGTCGTGGTCGAGGAACTTGGCGCGTGCCGCCCGCGCCAGTTCCTTCTGCCCGGCGTCCAGCAGGATGCCGTACGCCTGCGCGCACGCCTCGACACGCGCCGTCCAGTTCCCGATGCCGCCCCGGTCCAGCGAGAGCGACGGCCGCCGGGCCGAGCGGCGTACCTGCCAGACGTAGACCCGGTCCGGGATCAGGGCGACGCGCGGGGACGCGGCCAGCACGCGCGCGGTGAAGACGAAGTCCTCGTAGAGGAAGCGGCCCTCGGGGAAGCGGATGCCGTGGTCGCGCAGGAAGCCGGTGCGGTACAGCTTGTTGACGCACAGCGTGTCCTGGACCAGCCCGGGGTGCTGCGAGGGGCGCGCGAGGACGGTGTGCGCCGTGTAGAGGGGCGCCTGCCAGGGCTGCTCGCGCCCCGACGGCAGCTCCCGGCGCACGCACAGGCCGCTCGCGACCTGGGCGCGCGCCCGCGTGGCCGCCGTCAGCAGCGCGTCCACCGCGCCGGGCGGCAGCACGTCGTCGCTGTCCAGGAACATCACGTACGGCGCGGTCGCCGCGTCGATCCCGGTGTTGCGCGGACTGCCGCAGCCGCCGCTGTTCACGCTCCGGCGCACCACCCGCAGCCGCGGCTCATCGGTGGCCAGCCCGGCGAGCAGCGTGTCGCTGCCGTCGGTGGAGCAGTCGTCCACGGCGATCACCTCGGCGACCGCGGGCCCCTGCGCCAGCGCCGAGCGCACGGCCTCGCCCACATGGGCGCGGTCGTTGTAGCCGATGACGACCACGGTGACCTGAGCCGCCGGGGCCGGACGCGTCTGACGCGGTGCTGGATGCATGGGGTCCACGGGCCGGGAGCGTAGGGAGACTCGGTAATACGCCGTTAAGAGGCGCTCAGTACTCGCCCCGGAAGACGGTCGGAACCGGGCCGGGGTTGCGTGCTCGGCACCGGCTGCCCGGCCCGCGGCCGCGTGGACCGCCACAGCCGTACGAAGGACAGCACGGCGGCGGCCGTCAGCAGCCCGTTGCGGGACAGCATCAGCAGGCACCCGGCCCAGCTGCCGTCGATCACCTCGCGGTAGTGCATCGGGAACGCCACCGTGCTCAGCGCGGACGCCAGCAGGACCAGCACCGCCACCGGCCGCTGGCCGGTGTGCCGCGAGGTCAGGCACACGGCGGCCAGCCCGATCAGCCAGATCATGTACTGGGGGCTGATGACCCGGCTGGTGACCGTGAACAGCAGCACCGCGCTCAGCGCCGCGTCGTACGGCGTCGCCTCGTTCCAGCGGCGCGCCCGCACCCGCCACAGCACCAGCAGCCCGAAGGAGACCGCCGTCAGCGCCAGCGAGGCGGTGGCGACGGCGTGCACGTGGGGGCCGGTCATCTCCATCGCGCCGTACTGGTAGCGGGCCCGGCCCGGCCAGCCGAAGTGCCGGGCCAGGTTGAGCGCCGTACCGCCGAGCGACTCGATCTGCACGCCCCGGCCGCCCTGCTCCCGCAGGAAGGACAGCGGATGCGTGAAGAGGGCCGCGAGCACGGCCAGGCACGCGGCCCCGGCCCACGTCGCCCACGCCCACGCCGTGCGCGTCGGCCGGCCCCGGGGCGTGCCCAGCAGCACCAGCGCCGGCCACACCTTCACCAGCGCGCCGAGCGCCCCGAGCACACCGCCCGCGCGCGGGGAGCGCGCCGAGGCCAGCAGGGACAGCACGGCCAGGGCGGTGACCTGCACGTCGTACCGGGCGAGCGGCATGTGCAGCAGCAGCGGCAGACCGCCCGTCCACAGCGCCGCGCCGAGCGGGCTCCGTCCGGGCCGGGTGCCCGCGCGGAGCAGCGCGAGCGCGGTCAGCGCGTCCACGGCCAGGGTGAGCGCCACGAACGCCTCGAAGTACGTCAGGCCCGGCAGCAGGCCCGGCGCCAGCAGCACCGCGCCCGCGCCCGGCGGGTACTGCCACAGCGTGTCGTGCACCGGGAAGGAACCGTGCGCGAGGACGCCGTACCAGCGGAAGTACAGCCGCCACACCTCACGGGTCACCGAACCGCCGCCCAGCAGCGGGGCGCCGCCGTGGACGAGCAGCCACAGCATCAGGGCGCGGGTGGCGAGCCACAGGGCGGTGAGGGTGAGGACCGGGCCGGGGGTGACACGGAGGCGGTTCATCACATGGGAGCCTAAGCGGTACGGATGGTGTATTCATGTTGATACGCCGTCAAAGACCGCAAATATTGGCTAATCGCAAGAGATCGGGCCAGGGTGAACGTCGGGCTTCCTGCGAAACCGCAGTCGCGTCGGGCGGCTGGAACGACCACGGACGTACCGGCAGGTGCAACGAGCCACCCCCCGCACGGGACACTCGGGCCCACCCGACTCCACCGGGCCGCCGTCGTGGGCGTGCCCGCGCTGGTGATGCTCGCGCTCGGGCTCTGGGGCCTGGACCGGGGCGGCATGTGGCGCGACGAGGCCGTCAGCTTCCAGGTCGGGCGGCGTACGGTGCCGCGGATCTGGCTCCTGCTGCACGACGTGGACGCGGTGCACGGCCTGTACTACCTGCTGCTGCGGCCGGTCCTCGCCGTCCATCCCGGCGAGGTCGCCCTGCGGCTGCCGTCGGTGTGCGCGGCGACCCTCACGGCGGGCCTGGTGGCCGCCCTCGGCGCCCGGCTGGCCCGGCCGCGGGTCGGCCTGTGGGCCGGGCTGCTCTACGCCGTCTCGCCGATGGCCGGCCACTACGCGCAGGAGGGCCGCTCCTACGCCCTGGTCGCGGCCGGCTCCACCGCGGCGACCCTGCTGTTCGTCCGGGCCGTGCGGTGCGGGTCGTGGTGGCCGTACGGCGCGGTCCTCGGACTCACCTGCTGGCTGCACGAGTTCGCGGTGCTGCTGCTCCTCGCCCACGCGGTGTCGCTGGCACTGGCGCGGGCCGGGGCGCGGGTGTGGCGGAGGTGGGGGAGCGCGGCGGCGGCGGTCGTGGCCGCGCTGGTGCCGATGGTGGTGGTCTCGCGGGGGCAGTCGGCGCAGGTGGCCTGGTTGCGCACGCCTACGGCGGACACAGCGGAAAGGTTGCTGCGCAGGTTCCTGGGGCCGACGGACGAAGTGTTCTGGGTGTGTCTGGCGCTGGCCGTGGTGGGGCTGGTCGGCTTGGTGGGGCGGCGGGGGGAACCGACGTGTGCCGGGGTGGCGCTGCCGCTGGTGGTGGTGCCGCCGGCGGTGCTGATGCTGGCGTCCCAGTTCTCGCCGCTGTACGTCGACCGGTACGTGCTCTACGCGCTGTCGGGGGCGCCGCTGCTGGTGGCGTCGGGGGCCGAGCGGGTGGCGGGCGCGGTGGGGCGGTGGCCGCTCACGCAGTCCCCCGCGGTTCCCCTCACCGGAGTCCTCGCCGTCGCCCTCTCCCTCCTCCACCAGTTCCCGCTCCTGCGGCAGGACCGCGACCCGGGCAGCCGGCCGGACGATCTCGGCGCCGTCTCCCGCGCCGTCGCGCGCGGGGTGGAGCCGGGCGATCCCGTGCTGTTCGTGCCGGCGTCGGCGCGGAACGTGGCGCTCACCTACCCGGGGGCGTTCCGGGGGGCCCGGGACGTGGCGCTCGTGGCGGGGGCCGCCGGGTCCGGGACGCTGTACGGGAGGGAGGCCGGACCGGCGGAGGTGCGGCGCAGGCTGGCGCGGGTGGAGCGGGTGTGGGTCGTGGCGGACCGCAAGCTGCTCACCGGCCGCGCGGCGCCGGCCGGTCCCGTCGAGCGCGCGAAGACCGACGTGCTCGGGCGGGAGTTCCTCTGCCAGGACGAAACCGTGCGGGGCCCGGTGACCGTACGGCTGTACGTCCGCCCGGTCAGCCCGCTGCTCGCGCCTCAGCCTCCGCCGCCGCGTCCAGGGCCGTCGTGAGCCGCTCCAGGCGGGCGTGCAGGTCGACGACCTCCGCCAGGTCGAGGCCGGTCGCCGCCATGATCCGCGGGGGCACCTCCAGGGCCCGCTCGCGCAGTGCCGTGCCCTCCTCGGTGAGGTGGACCCGGACCGAGCGCTCGTCCTGCGCGCTGCGCTCGCGCCGCACCAGACCGGCCCCCTCCAGCCGCTTGACGAGGGGGGACAGCGTGCCGGAGTCGAGCCGGAGCTGTTCGCCGAGCTTCTTGACGGGCAGGTCGCCCTGTTCCCACAGGACCAGCATCACCAGGTACTGGGGGTAGGTGAGCCCGAGGTCCTTGAGGATCAGGCGGTAGACGCCGTTGAAGGCGCGGGACGCCGCGTGCAGCGAGAAGCAGATCTGGCGGTCCAGTCGCAGCCACTCCGTGTAGGTCATGGGTCCAGGATAGCTCTTGCGGTCCATTTAGTTGTGCGCAACTCAGTTGTGTGCTCTACTGGTGCTCGCAACGAACCGCACACCCCAGAGGGATGGTCTTCATGGACGCGCTCTACACCGCTGTCGCCACCGCCACCCACGGCCGCGAGGGCCGCGCCGTCTCCTCCGACGGCAAGATCGACCTCAAGCTGGCCCCGCCGGTGGAGCTGGGCGGCAACGGCGAGGGCACCAACCCCGAGCAGCTCTTCGCCGCCGGCTACGCCGCCTGCTTCGGCAGCGCCCTCGGACTCGTCGGGCGCCAGGCCAAGGTCGACGTCAGCGACGCGTCCGTCACCGCCGAGGTCGGCATCGGCAAGCAGGGCGAGGGCTTCGGGCTGAAGGTGACCCTGCGCGTCGAGCTGCCCGACACCCTGGACCAGGAGACCGGCCGCAAGCTCGTCGAGAGCGCCCACCAGGTCTGCCCGTACTCCAACGCCACCCGCGGCAACATCGACGTCGACCTGGTCGTCGAGTAGGCACCGCGCACACGTGAGGGGGCCGCCCCGGCCGGGGCGGCCCCCTCACGTGTCCCTGAGCGTCCCCGCTACGCCGACGTCAGCGCGTCCGGGGAGGCCGCCTGGCCCGGGATCCGCGGCACCGGGGCGGGCATCGGCTCGCCCAGCAGCAGGGCCCGTACGACCCGTTCGGCGGCCCGCCCGTCCTCGTACGCGCAGAACCGGGCACGGAAGTCCGCGCGCAGCCGCGCCGACTCCTCGTCCCGCCACCCGCCCGAGGCGAACAGCCAGGCCAGCTCCCGGTAGGAGCGCGCGACATGGCCGGGCGGCTCGGCGGTGATGTCGAGGTAGGTGCCCCGGCTCGCCGTGAACGCGGCCCAGTCGTCGGCGTGCACCACGATCGGCCGGTCCAGGTTGGCGTAGTCGAACATGACGGACGAGTAGTCCGTGACCAGCGCGTCCGCCGCCAGCAGCACGTCCGGCAGCCGTGGTTCGTCGGTCGCGTCCACCACGACCCCGCGCCTGGCCAGCTCCGCGAGGCCCATGCCGCGCGCGTGACCGTTCGCCAGCGACGGGTGCAGCCGGACCACGAGGGTGTGCCCCTCGCCGAGGTCGGCCGCGAACCGGGCGAGGTCGAACCGCTCCACGTACCCGCCGCGGCGGTAGTCCCGGCGGGTCGGCGCGTACAGCACGACCGTGTGGTCCGCCGGGATGCCGTGCCGCTCCCGGAAATCGCCGGGACCGCCGTTCACCAGCACGTCGTTGCGCGGGCTGCCGGTGCGCACCGAGGTGAAGTGGCAGGGGTAGGCCCGCTCCCAGACCAGCTCGGAGTGGCGGTTGGCGACCAGGCTGTAGTCCCAGCGGTCGGCCCGGCGCAGCATCTGCGGCACGTCGAAGCCGAGCCGGGCGCCCGGCTTGTCCAGCAGGTCGGCGCCCAGGTGCTTCAGCGGGGTGCCCTGATGGGTGTGGATGTGCACGCTGCCGGGTCGCTTGGCGAGGCCGCCGGGCCAGTTGACGTCGTTGACGAAGAACTTCGCGCGCGCGGTCACCTCCAGGTAGCGCCGGGAGCCGACGATCACGTGCTCGACGTCGGCCGGCAGCCCCGCGGCCGTCTCCGCGTCCCGCACCACCCACACGCCCCGCAGCCCCGGGGCGATCTCCCGGGCGGCGGCGTGGACGGCCGCCGGGTCGCCGAGCACACCCCGGTGCGAGGACGCCGAGTAGACCACGAGGTTCTCGTCGAGCGGCCGGCGGGCGTGCAGGGCCGTCCAGCCGGTGCGGGCCCGCGCGGCGGCGGCCCGGCGCGCCCGCTCCGCCCGCCGGGCCGCCTCCCGCCCGGCCCGCGCCGCCTGCCGCCTGACCCGGTACCCGGCCCAGGAACCGGTCAGCACGGCGACCTCGCCGTCCACCGGGGCGCCCTCCGGCCGGTGCCTGCGGAACATCTCCGCCGTACGCCGGAAGAACTCGGCCTTGTCGGCGGGCGGCAGCCGGTCCGGCTTGGCCAGGATGTCCAGGCAGTGCTCGCCCATCTTGCGGTGCAGGTACGGCCGCCAGGCCGCCAGCTCCGGCCGCTCGGCCACGAAGGCGAAGACCCGCTCGTACTGGTCGTGGATGTCGAAGTGCTTGCGGCTGGTGGTGGACAGGATGTTGCCCTGCCGGCGCTGCCGGTAGTTCAGGCAAATCCGGTCCAGGGCGGCGATCCGGCGGGCGCTGAGCATGACCGGGAACGTCCAGGGGGTGTCCTCGTAGTAGCCCGGCGGGAACGCGAAGCCGTGCTCCGTGACGAACTCGCGCCGGTAGACCTTGTTCCAAACCACCATCAGCAGGTCGAGGACCTGCGGGTACTCCGAGACGGCGAACGTGCCGGGGGCCTCGGCCAGGACGTGCGCGAGGACGTTGCGCCGGGTGCCGCCCCACCAGTAGGTGCGCGCGTAGTCGAAGACGAGCACGTCCGGGTCCCCGGCCTCGGTGAGCCGGTCGGCGACGGCCCGCAGCGCGCCCGGGGTGAGGGTGTCGTCGCTGTCAAGGAAGAGGAGGTAGTCGCCGGTGGCGTGCGGCATGCCCGCGTTGCGGGCCCGGCCGAGGCCCACGTTCTCCGGCAGGTGCAGCACCGTCACGCGCGGGTCGCGTTCGGCGTACTCGTCCAGGATCGCGCCGCAGCCGTCCGGGGAGCAGTCGTCCACGGCGATCAGCTCGAAGTCGCCGAAGGACTGGCCGAGCACCGAGTCCAGGCACTCGCGCAGGAACCCCTGCACCTTGAAACAGGGCACGATCACACTGAAGCGGGGCACGGCGGGTCAGCTCCTCACGAGGGTCGCGGCGGCGGGGGCGGGGATGCGCTCCGCGAGCGGGATCACGGCCGGGACCGCCTCCGGCGGCTCGCCGAGCAGCACCCGCCGCACGACCCGTTCGGCGGCCCGCCCGTCGTCGAACTGGCAGAACCGCTCCCGGAACGCGGCCCGCAGCGCCCGGGCCTCCGGGCCGGCGTAGGAGCCGTCGCGGAAGACGGCGGCCAGCTCCTCGGGGGTCCGGGCGACCGGTCCGGGCGGCCCGGCCATCAGGTCGAAGTAGACGCCCCGGGTCTCCCGGTAGACGTCCCAGTCGTCGGCGTACACGACGATCGGCCGGTCCAGGTTGGCGTAGTCGAACATGATGGACGAGTAGTCGGTGACCAGCGCGTCCGCGGCCAGGCACACGTCCTCGGCGGAGCGGTGGGCGGTGACGTCGATGATCCGCCCGGAGCCCCGGACGCCGCCCCGGTCGTAGAAGTAGTGGGCGCGCAGCAGCACGACGACGTCCTCGCCGGCCGCCGCGCAGAACGCCTCCAGGTCCAGGCCGGGCTCGAAGCCGCTGTGGTGGTCGCGGTGGGTCGGCGCGTACAGCACGGCCGTCCTGCCCTCCGGGACGCCCAGCTCCCGCCGGATCCGGGTCACGTCCCGCGCGGTCGCCGTGTAGTAGACGTCGTTGCGCGGATAGCCGTACTCCAGGTGCTCGTAGGAGCCGGGGAAGGCCCGCTCCCACATCTGGGTGGAGTGGCGGTTGGACGACAGGTTGAAGTCCCAGCGGTCGACCCGCCCGAGCAGCTTGGCGAAGCTTCCGGACCGCGCGGCCACCACCGGGTACGTCGACTGGTCCACGCCCATCGTCTTCAGCGGGGTGCCGTGCTGGGTCTGCACGTGCACGCTGCCCGGCCGCTTGACGACGCCCTCGGCGAAGTTGGCGTTGTTGATCAGGTACGTGGCACGGGCCAGCACCTCCCAGTAGCGGCGGGAGCCGATCACCGCGTACTCGACGTCCCCCGGCACGGCGTGCTCCTGGCCGGCCTCGACCAGGAACACCGAGCGGATGTGCGGGGCGAGTTCCCGGGCCTTGGCGTGGATCGCCGCCGGGTTGCAGGCGTAGCCGCGGCCCCAGTAGGCGCAGTACACCGCGAGGTTCGGGTCGAGCGGGCGGCGCAGGTCGCGGGCGTAGCGCAGCCGGGTGCGTACGCTGTGCGGGCGGGGCAGCCGGCCGGTGGCGCCGCCGGCCGCCCGGTTGGCGCCGCGCAGGGCGCGGAACGCCGTGTACGCGCCCGCCGCCAGCAGCCGGTGCTGCACGCCCAGGCTGCCGCCCGGCACCCGGTGGCCGGCCGGCCGGTGCCGCCGGTAGAGGCGGGCCGCCCGGCGGAAGAACGCCCGGTGCCCGGCGAGCAGCCGCTCCGGCCGGGACGCCGTCTTCAGCACCACGGTGAAGAGCTGGTCGAACAGCGGCCCCGTCCGCTCGGCCGGCAGGGCGCGCTCGGCCGCCCGCGTCAGCACCCGCTCCACCTGGTCCAGCAGGGTGTGCTGGTGCGGCCCGGGCAGATTGAGCCGGCTGCCCTGGCGGCGCACCCGGTGCCGTACGACGGTCCGGCGCAGCACCGCGATCCGCTCGGCGGCGACGGTCACCAGCCCGCCCCAGCCGAGGTCGGTGAAGTGCCCTTCGGGGAAGGCGAGTTCCCGCTCGGCGAGGAAGGCGCGGCGGTAGACGGCGCTCCACGCGGGCAGCTGGACGCCGGTCAGCGCGGGCCGGTCGGCGGGGGCGAAGGCGCCCTTCGGAGCCCCCGCGAGCAGCGGCGCGGCCGGGTTCGTCGGCTCGCCCTCCCACCACGGGGCGCGCTCGTGCTCGGCGTACAGCACGTCCACGCCGGCCGTCTCGGACAGCCGGGCGTCCAGCGCCGCCAGCGCGCCCGGCAGCAGCAGGTCGTCGCCGTCGAGGAACAGCAGGTACGTGCCGGTCGCCGCCCGGACGCCGGCGTTGCGCGCCCCGCTCAGCCCGGCGGACGGCGGCGAGTGCACGGGGGTCACCCGGGAGTCCCGCTCGGCGTACCCGGCGGCGACCTCGGCGGCCGGGGCGTCGGGGGCGTCGCAGACCGGGATCAGTTGCAGGTCGCCGAAGGACTGGCCGAGGACCGAGTCCAGCGCCTGGGACAGCCGGCCGGTGACCCCGTGGGACGGGACGATGATGCTGAAACGGGGCATTCTGTTCTTTCTGTCGTCTTGCGGACGCGGCCGGGCCGTCCCGCCGGACGCCAGGTGGACGGCCGGCTCGGGGTGGGCCGCGTCGAGCCGAGGGGCATGGGAACTCCCGGTATGACCAACGCCGTTCAGCGGCTCTCGGTGACGGGGACGGGGCCGGAAGGTTGCGGCACGGTGGCCAGCGGGGAGCGCGCGCAGGACGACGGGGCCGGAGCGCGGTCCGCCAGGGGCACCGCCGGCGGCGGCTCCGTCTCGCCCAGGACCACCCGCCGCGCCACCCGCTCGGCGGCGTGCCCGTCGTCCCACGGGCAGAACCGCTCCCGGAACGCGGCCCGGAGCTGAGCCGAGCGCGAGCCGCGCCAGTGCCCGGAGGCGAAGATGTCGACCAGCTCGTCCTCGCTGCGCGCCACCGCGCCCGGCGGGAACCGGCGCAGGTCGAAGTAGGCGCCACGGCACGCCTCGTACGCCGCCCAGTCCTCGGTGTGCACCACGATCGGCCGGTCCAGGTTCGCGTAGTCGAACAGGACCGGCGCGTAGTCGGTGAGCAGCGCGTCCGAGGCGAGGCACAGCTCCGCCAGGTCCGGGTGGCCGGAGACGTCGACGACCCGGGTGCCACCGGCGGGCGCGTGGGCGCGGGCCAGGACCACGAAGCGGGGGCCGAGGCGGCGCACGATCCGCTCCAGGTCGAGCAGGGGCTGCTGGGTGCGCCGGTGGTCGCGGTGAGCGGGCGCGTACAGGACGGCGACCGCGCCCTCCGGGACGCCCAGCGACGCCCGCAGCCGGGCCACGTCCGCCGCGGTCGCCCGCTGCAGGACGTCGTTGCGGGGCAGCCCGTACTCCAGCGTGGTGTAGCCGCCCGGCAGGACCCGCTCCCAGGTCAGGGTGGCGTGCCGGTTGCCGGACAGGACGTAGTCCCACTGGTCGACGTCCCGCAGCAGCTCCGCGAAGTCCAGGCCGCGGGCCGCCGCCGGGCGCTCCAGCAGGTCCAGGCCCGCGTGCCCGAGCGGGGTGCCCTCCAGGGCCCGCACGACGACCTGCCCGGGCCGCTTGCGCAGCCGCCGCTCGAAGCGGGCGTCGCTGACCAGGTAGCGGGAGCGGGCCAGCGCCGTCCAGTAGGCGGCGGTGCCGGGCGTCAGCCGCCGCGGACCCGGCGGCACCGCGCCCCCGGGCGTGGCGACCCACGCCGTCCGCAGCCGGGGGGCGTGCGCCCGGAACGCCTCCTCCAGCGCGGCCGGGTCGCCGTACCCCTCCCGGGCGGCGAACACCGCGCGGTCGGACCGCAGCGGCAGCCGCAGCTGTACGCCGTAGTGCAGCCGCAGCGCGCCGGTGCGCAGGGCGCGGGCGAGCCTCAGCGCCCCCCTCGGCACGCGCCGGCGGACGGCCGCGGCCAGCCGCAGCGCCCGGAACGTGCGGTGCAGCCCGAAGCGGACCAGGCCCTGCCGCAGCCGCAGGCGCGTGCCCGGCACGCGGTGGCGGCGGCAGTGGACGCGGGCCCGGCGCAGGAACTCGCCGTGGCTGCCGCGCGGCAACCGGTCCCGCCTGGTGAACACCACGGCGTAGTGGTCGACCATCCGGCGGTACAACTCGGGGCGCCAGCACGCCAGTTCAGGCCGCTCCTCGACGTACGCGAACACCCGGTCGTACTGCTCGAACAGGTCGAAGTGGCTGCGGCTGGTGGTGCCGAGGATGCTGCCTCGCCGGCGCTGCCGGTAGTGCACGCACACCCGGTCCAGGGTGGCGAGCGACTCGGCCGTCAGCAGCACCGGGAAGGTCCAGGGGGTGTCCTCGTAGTAGCCCGGCGGGAACGTGAAGCCGTGCCGGGCGACGAACTCCCGCCGGTACGCCTTGTTCCAGGCCACCATCAGCACCCGCAGCAGCCCCGGCCGGTCCTCCAGCCGGAACGGCGCCGGGCCCTGCTCGGCGAGCTCGGCGGCGAGCTGGTTGCGCACCCGGGCGCCGTCCCAGTAGGTGCGCGCGTAGTCGAAGACCAGCACGTCCGGGTCGCCGGTCTCCTCCAGCCGGTCGGCCACCGCCCGCAGCGCGTCCGGGGTGAGCGTGTCGTCGCCGTCCAGGAAGACCAGGTAGTCGCCGGTGGCCTCGGCGAGCCCCGCGTTCCGGGCTCGGCCCAGCCCCTGGTTGACGGCCAGGTGGACGGGCTTCACGCGCGCGTCCCGGGCCGCGTACTCGTCGATGACCGCGCCGCAGGCGTCGGGTGAGCGGTCGTCCACGGCGATCAGTTCCAGATCGGGGAACGACTGCGAGAGCACCGAGTCCAGGCACTCGGGGAGGTACGCCTGGACCTTGTACGCGGGGACGATGACACTGAACCTGGGCACTGGACATCCATGGGTCGGTCGGCGCGGGCGTTCTGCCCGGGAACGGCCGATGGAGTGACTTGGTTACGGCCCCGTGCGGCATTCGGGCGACGACGGGGGAACGCGAAGGGGCGGGCCGCGGGCGGCCCGCCCCCCGAGATGTCCCTCCCCGGCTACTTGACCGCGCCCGCCATCACCCCGGACACGAACTGCCGCTGGAACGCGAAGAACACGGCCAGCGGGATCACCATCGAGATGAACGCGCCGGGCGCCAGCACGTCGATGTTGTTGCCGAACTGCCGTACCTGCGTCTGCAACGCCACCGTGATCGGCTGGGTGCCCGACTTGGTGAACACCAGCGCCACCAGCATGTCGTTCCACACCCACAGGAACTGGAAGATGCCGAGGCTCGCGATGGCCGGCCCGCCGAGCGGCATCACCACCCGCGCGAACAGCCGGAGTTCGCCGGCGCCGTCCAGCCGGGCCGCCTCCAGCAGCTCGCGCGGGATCTCCGCGAAGAAGTTCCGCAGCAGGAACACCGCGAACGGCAGGCCGAAGCCGGTGTGGAACAGGATCACCCCGAGGATCGTCCCGAACAGGCCGAGCTTGCCGAACAGTTCGGCGATCGGGATGAGCGCCACCTGCACGGGCACCACCAGCAGGCTCACCACGCCCAGGAACCACCAGTCCCGGCCCGGGAACTCCATCCACGCGAACGCGTACCCGGCCAGCGCCCCGATCACCACGACCAGCACGGTCGCCGGGACCGTGATCAGCACCGTGTTCACCAGGGAGTGGGTGATGTCGGGGTTCTCCAGCAGCTTCCGGTAGCTGTCCACGGTGAGCTGGGACGGCTCGGTGAACACCGTCCACCAGCCGCGGGCGCTCATGTCCTGCGGGGTGCGCAGCGAGGAGACGAGCAGGCCGATGGTCGGCACCAGCCAGAACAGGCCCACGAGGACGAGGACCACGCGGACCAGTCCGCCGCCCAGCCGTTCCGTGATCCGGGCGGCGACCGACTGCCTGGCCTTCACCGTCCCGACCGGATCGGCCTTCCCGATGCGTCCGGCGGTCGCCGTCATCGCCGCACCTCCCGCCTGAGCCGACGAATGTTGAACAGCATCACCGGGATCACCAGCAGCAGCAGGAACACCGAGATCGCGCTCGCGATGCCCGGCTGGCTCTCCGCGAAGCCCTTGCGGTACAGCTCCAGCGCCAGCACGTTCGCGTCGTCCTGGGAGGAGCCCGGCGCGATGATGAACACCAGGTCGAACACCTTCAGCACGTTGATCATCAGCGTGACGACGACGACCGCCAGCACCGGTGCCAGCAACGGCACCGTGACCTTGCGGAACACCTGCCACTCGGTGGCGCCGTCCACCCGTGCCGCCTCCAGCAGTTCCCGGGGCACGCCCGCGAGCCCGGCCGCGATCAGCACCATCGCGAAGCCCGCCCACATCCACACGTACGACCCGATGATCGCCGGGGTGACCAGCGCCGGGCCGAGCCAGTCGACCCCGTTGTACGGCTCCTTGAAGTTGCTCGCGGGCAGCCGGAGCAGAGCCCCGTCGGCCGCCGCGGGCAGGGTGAAGGTGCCGTCGCCGGACGCCTTCGTCGAGGCGACCACACGGCCGTCCTTCACCGCCTCGATCCGCATCCCGGCGTAGCCCACCTCGGACGGGTCGGGCGCGCCGAGCTTGCCGACGCCCTTGCCGCGGGTGAAGTCCTGCCAGGTGGTGCCGGTGACCTTCCCCGCCTCGGGCCGCGCGGCCGCCGCCTTCTTCGCGTCGCCCGGCAACCGGTCCGGGGCGACGCCGACGAGCGGCAGGGCGACCGGCTGCCCGGCGTGCACGGCGGTCTTGGTGACGAAGCCCCCGCCCTGGGCCACGAGCGGCGACTCGCGGCCCGGGTGCGCCTTCGGGAACGCCGACGACTGCGCGAACGTGTCGTGCACGCCGACCCACACCGCGTTCGCGACGCCCTTGTCCGGGTCCTGGTCGTACACGAGCCGGAAGATGATCCCGGCGGCCAGCATGGAGATCGCCATCGGCATGAAGACGACCAGCTTGAACGCCGTTCCCCAGCGCACCCGTTCGGTCAGCACCGCGAAGACCAGGCCGAGCGCGGTGGAGACCGTCGGCGCGAACACCACCCACAGGACGTTGTTCTTCAACGCGGTGCGGATGCCGTCGTCGGTGAAGAGAGTCTTGTAGTTGTCGAAGCCGACGAAGCCGTCACCGGAGGCGTTGGAGAAACTGCGGACGAGCGAGTACCCGATCGGGTAGACCACGAGCGCGCCCAGCAGCACCAGCGCGGGCAGCAGGAACAGCGCCGCCACGGTCCTGCGGGTGCCGGTCACGCTCTTGCGACTGCGGGGCGCGGCGGGGCCCGGTGGGGCCCCGGCCGCCGCTGCCGACGCCATGGCCGGATCAGCCCCCGTTCCCGTAGGCCGCGGCCGCGTCCTTCTCCAGCCTCGCCTGGGCGCCCGCCACGTCCTTCGGGTTCTTCAGGAAGTCCTGGAGGTCCTTCCACTCGCCCTTGCCGGGCGTCCCGCCGAAGGCCTGCGGGGCCTGGTCGGACATGTCGAAGCGGAAGTCGTCACCGGACGCGATCAGCGCCTTGGCGATCTTCTGCTGCACCGCGTTCGGGTACGCCGAGAGCGGCACGTTCTTGTTCGGCGAGAGGTAGCCGCCGAGCTTCGCCTGGATCGTGGCCGCGTCCGGCGAGGCGAGGAAGGTGACGAGGGCCTGTGCCGCCTTGGAGTCCTTCAGGACCACCGCCGCGTCACCGCCGGAGACCACCGGCGCGCCCCCGCCGACCGCGGGGAACGGGAACACCTTGGCGTCCGTGCCCACCTTCGCCTTGGTCTCACCGATGTTCACCTGCACGAAGTCGCCCTCGTAGACCATCGCGGACTTGGGCTGGTCGCCGCCGGTGAAGGTCTGGGTGACCGACTGCGGGAACTCCGTCTGCAGCGCGCCCTTCTGACCGCCCGCCAGATAGTCCTTCCTGCCCCAGATCTCGGCGAGCGTGGTCAGTGCCTGCTTCACCGACGGATCGGTCCACTTGATCTTGTGCTGGGCGAGCTGGTCGTACTTCTCCGGCCCCGCCTGCGACAGGTACACGTTCTCGAACCAGTCGGTCAGCGGCCAGCCGTCCGCGCCGGCCACCGAGAACGGGGTGACACCCGAGTCGTACACGGCCCGCGCGGCGGTCAGCAGGTCCTTCCAGGTCTTCGGCTCCTGGGCGCCCGCGTTCTCGAAGACCTTGGCGTTGTACCAGATCAGCGACTTGTTGGCGGCCTTGTAGTAGACGCCGTACTGCTTGCCGCCGACCTTGCCGATGTCCTGCCAGCCCTGCGAGTAGTTCTTCGCCAGCTCCTGCCGGGCCCCGGCCCCGAGCGGCTTGGCCCAGCCCTTCTCGACGGCCTGCTTGATCGCGCCGGGCTGCGGCAGCAGCGCCACGTCCGGCGGCTGGCCACCGGCGATCTTCGAACCGAGGAAATTGATGATGGGGTCCTGCGCGGGAACGAAGGTGACCGTGGCGCCGGTCCGCTTCTCGAACTCGGCCAGGACCTTCTTGAAGTTGGCCTGCTCCCCGCCGGTCCAGACGGCGGCCACCTCCAGGTGGGCGCCGTCCAGCTTCGGCAGTGTGACGGTGGAGCCGGTGCCCCCGCTGCTCTTGTCCCCGTTGTCCTTCTTGTCGTCGTCCCCGCCGGAGCAGGCGGAGAGCGCGAGCGCTCCCGCCAGCAGTGCGGCGAGTGTGGTGACGGCCCTGTGTGACCGGAACGTGCTGCTCTTGCTGCGCATCACTTCCCCGTTCGTCGTTCTCCGTTGAACGTTGTTGAACGTCAGAACTCTGTCCCGTGCGGTCCGGTGTACGCCGGGCCGCGACGGGTGGGCAAGAGCGCCTGCGGTGTCCACCGGCTCATCGTGACCGGCTCGTGACCAGGGGTGCATGCCCCCGGATCTTCGACGGCACGCGGGCCGGGGGCCGGCCGGGGAGGGGCCGGGTTCGCCTGGAGGGGTGACGGGGTTCCGTCAGAGCAGGGAGGGCACCTCCGCCGCCGCGACCTCACGGGCCGCCCGCTCCACCGCGCTCGCCAGCAGCGCCAGGTCGGTCGGGCCGTTGCCCAGCTCCCGCACGGGCCGGCGGGCCGGCGGGTCGCCCATGCGCTCCCAGTCCAGCGGGACGACCGTGGGCCGCTGGGTCGCGGTCCGCGGGATACGGCCCGTCACCCGGCCGCCCTGGAAACCGGTGGCCCGCCCGTCCGCGTACACCAGCGTGCCCCGGCCCGGCGCGGGCTGGTCCGGCCCCGGCTGCGGGGCGTCCAGCGTGACGCGCAGCGCGGCCCGGCGCGCCGGCTCGGACTCCGCCGTACGGCCGCCGGTCCCGGCCGCCGCCACCAGCTGGACGCCGAGCCGCTCGCCCTCCCGGGCCACCGCCTCCAGCGCCCGTATCACCGATCCGGCGGCGGGCCGGCCCGGCGAGCCGAGCGCCGGGGAGACCAGTGCGTCCAGGTCGTCCACGACCACCACCAGCCGGGGCAACGGCGCCACGGCCGCGGCCCGCTGCCGGGCGGCGGCCCCCGGCCGCAGCCGCAGGGTCGAGCTGGGCGGCGTCTCGATGTCACCGGAGGAGGACGCGGCACCGGGATGGGGCGTGCGCTGGGCCACCAGCCGGCCGGACACCTCCTGCCCGGCGTGCCACTGGGCGAAGTCGGTCCGGCCCAGCAGCTCCGCCCGGCGCTTCAGCTCGGCGGACAGCGACTGCGCGAACTCCCGCATGCGGACCGGGTCGTTGGCGAGGAGGTGCGTGGTCACATGCGGTATGTCCGTGCACACGCGCAGGCCCTCACCGCGGCCGGCGCCCGTGCCGACCCCGTCCCGGCCGTCGAGCAGGACCATGGCCAGCCGGTCCGGCCGCTCGGCGGCGGCCAGCGAGGCGACCACGGCCCGCAGCAGTTCGGTACGGCCGCTGCCGGCCGGCCCCTCGATCAGCAGATGCGGCCCGTCGGCCACGAGGTCGACGGTGACCGGTCCGCGCGGCCCGGCCCCCAGCACCGCGCGGGCCCGCCCGCCCAGCGACCGGGTGTCGTCGGCCGCGTCGGCCCAGCGGGCCATCAGCGACGCCGGGGTGGCCCGGGCCAGCCCCAGCTCGTCCAGCAGCCGGGCCGACTGGGGCAGCGGCACCGCCACGCGCGCGTGGTGCTCGCCGGCGGGGCCGTCCGGGCGCAGCGGTGCGAGTGCCCGCGCGAACCGCTCGGCCCAGGCGGCGGAGACGGCGTCGACGGTGGCGGGCGATCCGGGGCCGACCGGACCGCCCGGCGCGACCCGCGCCAGCCGCAGCGTGGCGGCGACGTCCCCGCCGAGCAGCGCCACGGCACCGCAGTGCCGGAACGTCGGCGTCACCGCGCAGGCGGCCTCGTACGTCTCCGCCACCGGGGAGGCCGGCGACGCGGTCGGGGTCTCGGCGAGACACACCACGTGGACCCCGGCGCGGGGCCCGGCCACGGCCAGCCGCGCCAGCGCCTCCCGCAGCGCGGCCCCGCCGGGGTCACCGTCGACGACGACCACGGTGAACGGTCCGCCGAAGCCGCCGCCGGCACCGGAGGTCTCCCTGGCCCAGGAGGGGCGGCGGGCGGGGGGCTCGGTGTGGGCGGGGGAAGCGGCAGGTGCGCCGGGCGTGCCGGGGCCGGCGGGGCGCACCGCGTGCCCCGGGCCGCCGTAGGTCCCGTACGCCTCATGGGTCGCCTGGGGCCCGTCGTAGGCCGCGGGGGAGGGGTCCGGTCCGTGGTGGGTGCCGGTGCCGGTGCCGGTGCCGGACGGGCCGGGGGCGGCCGCGTCGCGCGCGGGCGCGGGGTGGGCCGTCGCGCGGCCCGTCGCCGCGTGGTCCTCCACCCGGCGCAGCAGTTCCTGTGTGCGGGCCGCCGCCTGTTCACGGTCGTAGGCCAGCAGCAGCCGGCAGTCCTGGCCGTGGCCCGGACGGACGTGCGGGAGCCAGCCGAGCCAGGCCCACTCGGCGGTGCGGTCCGCCACCGGCCGTGCGTGGTCCGCGCTGATCAGCACGATCTCCAGCAGGTCGGGGGAGTGCAGCGCGGCGAGCTGGGCCAGCACCGCGCGGGCCAGCCCGGACAGCCTCGGGCGCGGCCCGGCCAGGCCCAGCGCGCCCGCCTCCCGCAGCGCGGCCGTCACCGGCACCGCCGGCAGCAGGCCCGAGCCGTCCGGCGTGCTCCGGTCGGCCGTGCCGAGCCGTACGGTCAGCGCCTCGGGGTGTCCAGGCCCGCGCTCCCACAGCCGGGGCCCGGGGCCGAGCGCGGCCAGCAGCAGCGCGGCCGGGTCCGGCCAGGTCTCCGGCTGCCGTGGGGCGTCGTCCGGCGGGGCGCCGCCGACGGGGGCGGCCGTACCGTCGTACGCCTGCGGGCCGGACGACTGCTCCCCGCGCCCGCCGGCCAGCCGGCGCGCCCAGGCGCCGAGCCCGCGCCGCCTGACACCGTGCGGGAGGCCGGTGCCCCCGAGCGGGGTGCCCTCGCGCCCGCGCGCCGGCGTGCCCTCGGCACCGGTCCCGGCGACCCCGGACCGGCCCGCGTGCGTGTCCGCGCCGGACACCGGGCGGAACGCGCCGGCGGAGCCACCGCCGGGGCTCTCCACGCTCGGCGCGCCCGCCTGCCCCGGAACGACGGGCGACTGCCCGCGCCGGTGCTCCCGGGCCCCGGCGTCCCAGCCGGCGGAACCGTGGGGGTCGTAGGCGTGCCGGGCACCGCCGGAGGAGGCCCACGCACCGGTGTGCCCGCCGGTGGAAGGCGCCGCGCCGTGCGGGTGCCCCGCGCCACCGGCAGCCCCTCCGGCCTCACCGGCACCGTTCACTCCGGACGAGGGCGTCCGTGCGGGCGGCACGGCGGCACCGGCCCCTGGCGGACCCGCGTCCGACGGGCCCCGCTCCTCGCCCACGGCGACCCGTACGCACCCCTCACCGTCGGCCATGGTCCGCACCCGCGTCCCGGGTCCCCCGGACGGAGTCACCCGCAGGGCGGACTCTCCGATCCGCAGCAGGCCCCCGGCGGGCACCCGTACCGGCCGCTCCGTCACCCGTACGCCGTCGAGGGACGTGCCGTTGGTGGAGCCGAGGTCGGCGACCGAGACCCGGCCGTCCGCGCCGACGGTGACCACGCAGTGCAGACGGGAGACGTCGGGGTCGTCCAGCGGGACGTCGGCGTCGGCGGAGCGGCCGACCGTGATCCGGCCGCCGTGCAGCAGATGGACCCCGCCCGCGTCGGGGCCGGCGACCACGTGCAGCCGGGTCGGCGCGTCGTCCAGTTCGGGATGCGGCTCGGGGGCCGCCGGGGCGCCCAGGGACAGCACGGCGCCGTCGACCAGCGGGGGCTCGCCGAGCGTGCTGCGGCGCGGGTCGAGCCGCTCGGTGCCCGCGTACAGCACCACGGACGCGCCGCCGGCCTCCCGCCCCGTGCCGCCCTCCGCGGTGACCGCCCCGGCCAGCGCCGACGCGACCGCGGCCAGCTCCGTGCCCGCGGGAGCCGTGACCAGCACGTCGCGGCTCGCGGCGCGGCCCCGCTGCGGGGACGGGCCGAGCGGGTCTACGACGGTCAGCCGGATCTGCATCGGCGTCAGCGGTCCCTTCTGCGCGGATCTGCGCGGGCGCGGACTTCCCCCCACCCCCGCACGAGCACGTCGGCCAGCAGCCACTGAAGGCATCCCAGGGAGCTGCTGCACGCATCCTCGCACCTGCCACCGACAACGCGCCCGTGACCCGGGCAGAAGTGATCTTGATTGGTCGGCTCTGCCCCCAAAAATGCCTGACCAACACGTCGCAGGTGATCAGTTGAGATCGGTCACGTCCGTCCCCGGCAACCGGCGGACCGGGCCGCGCGTCTTCCCGTCGAGCCCGCGAACGTGCTCGGGAACGCGTACGTGGTGCCGTGGAGCACGGCCTACAGTGGGTCGGAACACCGGAACGCAGGCAAGCGAAGCAACAGCGACCAGCAGGGAGCGCGAGACGTGCGGCCAGTCGGCAGCAAATACCTGCTTGAGGAACCGCTCGGACGCGGTGCCACAGGCACCGTCTGGCGTGCCCGCCAGCGTGAGACCGCGGGCGCCGAGGCGGCCGTGCCCGGACAGCCGGGGGAGACCGTCGCGATCAAGGTCCTGAAGGAGGAGCTGGCGAGCGACCCGGACATCGTGATGCGCTTCCTGCGCGAGCGCTCCGTGCTGCTCCGGCTCACCCACCCGAACATCGTCCGGGTCCGCGACCTGGTCGTCGAGGGCGATCTGCTGGCGCTGGTCATGGACCTCGTCGACGGCCCCGACCTGCACCGCTACCTGCGCGAGAACGGCCCCTTCACCCCGGTCGCCGCGGCCCTGCTGACCGCCCAGATCGCCGACGCCCTCGCCGCGAGCCACGCCGACGGCGTCGTCCACCGCGACCTGAAGCCCGCCAACGTGCTGCTCATGCAGCACGGCGGCCAGATGCACCCGATGCTGACCGACTTCGGCATCGCCCGCCTCGCCGACTCCCCGGGCCTGACCCGCACCCACGAGTTCGTCGGCACGCCCGCGTACGTGGCGCCGGAGTCCGCCGAGGGCCGCCCGCAGACCTCCGCCGTCGACGTCTACGGCGCCGGCATCCTGCTGTACGAGCTGGTCACCGGACGTCCGCCGTTCTCCGGCGGCTCCGCCCTCGAGGTCCTGCACCAGCACCTGAGCGCCGAACCGCGCCGCCCCTCCACCGTCCCCGAGCCGCTGTGGACGGTCATAGAGCGCTGCCTGCGCAAGAACCCGGAGGAGCGGCCGAGCGCGGAGAACCTCGCGCGCGGGCTGCGGGTCGTCGCCGAGGGCGTCGGGGTGCACGCGAACGCCGCGCAGATCGCCGCCGCCGAGGGCGTCGGCGCGCTGCTCGCCCCCGACCCGGCCCCCGCCGCGGTCCCGGGCGTCCCCGGTGCCGCCGACCCCACCCAGGTCCTGCCGACGAACGCGCCGCAGGGGGCGTACGACCCGAATGCCGCCACCAGCGTGCTGCCGCACACCGGCGGCCCGGCCGGCGCCGCCGACCCCACCGCCGTACTGCCGAACACGGGCGCGGCGGACCCGACGGCGGTCCTGCCGCCCGTCCCGCAGGGGCAGTACGGCCAGCAGGGGCAGCAGGGTCAGGGCGAGCAGCCGCACCCCTGGCAGAACCAGCTGCGGGCCGCCCGCGACCGCAACGAGCAGACGCAGATCCAGTACCTGGGCCCGGACGAGGACCCGCTGCGCCGCCGCCCCCAGCGGCAGGCGGCGCGCCCCCAGCAGCAGCCGCGCCCGGCCCCGCAGGGCCGTCCGCAGCAGCCGCAGCCGCGCGGCCGGCAGCAGGGCGCCGGTTACGGCTATCCGCAGCAGCAGCCCCAGCCGTACGCCCCGCCCCAGGAGCCCCGGCAGCCCCAGCGGTACGCGCCTCCCGCCCCGCCGGCGCCGCAGCGGCCCGCGCGGGAGCCGCGGGAGCCCCGGCAGCGCAGCGCCAACCGGATGAAGATCCCCGGGCTGGGCTGTCTGAAGGGCTGCCTGTTCACGATCGTCATCCTGATCGTGGCGAGCTGGCTGGTCTGGGAGCTGACCCCGCTGCAGGACTGGATCGGCACCGGCAAGGGCTACTGGGACCAGATGGCCGACTGGATCGGCAAGGCCGGCGGCTGGATCAAGGACCTCGGCGGTTCCGGCGGCGGAAACTGACCGCTGGTTCGGAGATTTGTCGACATCTGCCGGGTGATTTCCGTCTCCGCGGTGAAGGTTGGCTCGTCGGACGCGTAGTTTTGGCGACAACACGCGTCTGTAGGAGCAGTCTTGGCACGGAAGATCGGCAGCCGGTACACCGCGAACCAGATCCTGGGGCGGGGAAGCGCCGGGACGGTGTGGCTGGGCGAGGGACCGGACGGCCCCGTCGCCATCAAGCTGCTGCGCGAGGACCTCGCCTCCGACCAGGAGCTCGTCGGACGCTTCGTGCAGGAGCGCACCGCGCTGCTCGGTCTGGAGCACCCGCACATCGTCACCGTGCGCGACCTGGTGGTCGACGGCAACGACCTGGCCCTGGTCATGGACCTCGTGCGCGGCACCGACCTGCGCACCCGGCTGGAGCGGGAGCGGCGGCTCGCCCCCGAGGCGGCCGTGGCGATCGTCGCCGACGTCGCCGACGCGCTGGCGGCGGCCCACGCGGCCGGGGTCGTCCACCGGGACGTCAAGCCCGAGAACGTCCTGCTCGACATGCGGGGCCCCATCGGGCCGGGCGGCTCCCACCCCGCCCTGCTCACGGACTTCGGTGTCGCCAAGCTGATCGACTCGCCCCGGCGGACCCGCGCCACCAAGATCATCGGCACCCCGGACTACCTGGCACCGGAGATCGTCGAGGGCCTGCCGCCCCGGGCCGCCGTGGACATCTACGCGCTCGCCACGGTCCTGTACGAGCTGCTGGCCGGCTTCACGCCCTTCGGCGGCGGCCACCCGGGCGCGGTCCTGCGGCGGCACGTCACCGAGACCGTCGTACCGCTGCCCGGCATCCCCGAGGAGCTGTGGCAGCTGCTGGTGCAGTGCCTGGCCAAGGCCCCGGCCTCCCGGCTGCGCGCCTCGGAGCTCGCGGCGCGGCTGCGCGAGCAGCTGCCCACGCTGGCCGGGATGCCGCCGCTGGACGTGGACGAGCCCGACCTCTCCGAGGACGGCGCGGAGGAGTCCGTGCCGTCGGCCCCCCAGGGCGAGCCGGTACGGCGGCGGGGGGCGGTGTCCCTGGTCCCCGGGGCCAAGCCCGACTCCAACCGCGACACGCACACCTCGATGCGGGTGCCGGGGCCGGACGAGCTGGCGGGGGGCGCGCACGGGACCGCTCGCGTGCCCCGGGCCAGCGGCGCGCCCCGGCCGGGCTCGGCCCGCCACCGGGCCGCGGTGCGGCGGCGCCGGGTGACGCTCGGGGTGGCCGGGGTGGTGGTGGCCGCCGGCGTGGCCGTCGGCGCCTGGCTCGCCTCCTCCGGCGGGGACGACGACCAGCCGGCCCCGGGCACCCACAGCACGTCGGCCCCCTGACCCGGGCCCGGCCCGCCTCCCGTCCGGCCCGGTCGGCCGGGAGGCGGGCAGGGTCGCTTGCCACAGCCGTTACGCTGGAAGGCGTGGCAGTCGTCGATGTATCCGAAGAGCTGAAGTCCCTCTCCTCGACCATGGAGTCGATCGAGGCCGTCCTGGACCTCGACAAGCTGAGGGCAGATATCGCCGTGCTTGAGGAGCAGGCGGCGGCCCCGTCCCTGTGGGACAACCCGGACGAGGCGCAGAAGATCACCAGCAAGCTCTCCCACCTCCAGGCCGAGGTCAGGAAGGCCGAGGCGCTGCGCGGCCGGATCGACGACCTCGCGGTCCTCTTCGAGATGGCCGAGGAGGAGGACGACCCGGACACCCGCGCCGAGGCCGAGTCCGAGCTGGTCTCGGTGAAGAAGGCGCTGGACGAGATGGAGGTCCGCACCCTCCTGTCCGGCGAGTACGACTCCCGTGAGGCGCTCGTCAACATCCGCGCCGAGGCCGGCGGCGTCGACGCCGCCGACTTCGCCGAGAAGCTCCAGCGCATGTACCTGCGCTGGGCCGAGCAGCACGGCTACAAGACGGAGCTGATCGAGACGTCGTACGCCGAAGAGGCCGGCATCAAGTCGACCACCTTCGCCGTGCACTCGCCGTACGCCTACGGCACCCTCTCCGTCGAGCAGGGCACGCACCGCCTGGTGCGCATCTCGCCCTTCGACAACCAGGGGCGCCGGCAGACCTCCTTCGCCGGTGTCGAGGTGCTGCCCGTGGTCGAGCAGTCCGACCACGTCGAGATCGACGAGTCCGAGCTGCGCATCGACGTCTACCGGTCCTCCGGCCCCGGCGGCCAGGGCGTCAACACGACCGACTCCGCGGTCCGCATCACGCACCTGCCCACCGGCATCGTGGTCTCCTGCCAGAACGAGCGGTCGCAGATCCAGAACAAGGCCACCGCGATGAACGTCCTCCAGGCCAAGCTGCTGGAACGGCGCCGTCAGGAGGAGCAGGCCAAGATGGACGCCCTCAAGGGCGACGGCGGCAACTCCTGGGGCAACCAGATGCGTTCGTACGTGCTGCACCCGTACCAGATGGTCAAGGACCTGCGCACGGAGCACGAAGTGGGCAACCCGGAGGCCGTGTTCAACGGCGAGATCGACGGGTTCCTGGAGGCCGGGATTCGCTGGCGCAAGCAGCAGGAGAAGTAACTTTGTCGACATGACAACTGCCGCCCCGCAGGCGGCAGTTGTTCGTTCTCCTGGGTTTTACGTCACACTCACAGGCTTCTACTCGCCGCAAAGGCCACTCCACCGGACATTGCGCCCGCAACGCCCTTGACGTTGCTGTGAAAACTCGGAAGGGTGAGGCGCGGCATGCGTACCTTGGGGCGCATGTGAACCGGGGGATCGAGTTGACGCCACTTCGTCACCAGCTGCCTCCGTCGATCACGGCACGCCCCACGCGCCGCCTCATTGACGAACAGCTACTGGGGGTAGCAACCATATGACGAAGAAGACGCGGATCCGGGTCGCGCGGATAGCCGCCGGCGCCGTGATCGCGGCCGGTGCGTCGCTGACGGCCGCCGGCGCGGCTTCCGCGCTGGACCTCGGTGTCCAGGCCGGTCCGATCAGCCTCGGCGTGAGCGGTGTCGGCGCCGACGGCGGCAACACGGACGGTGGCACCGCCGACGGCGGCGCCACCATCGGCGTGACCGAGGGCACGACCCTGGGGACCGACGGCGGATCGGTCACCGGCTCGGCAGGTACCGACGGCTCGGCTGCCAGCGGCGGCGACGCCTCCAGCGGCGGCGACGCCTCCATCGGCGGCGACGCTTCCATCGGGGGTGACGCGACCACGGGCGGTGACGCTTCCATCGGCGGTGACGCTTCCATCGGGGGTGACGCCTCCATCGGCGGCGACGCTTCCATCGGCGGTGGCGACAGCACCTCCGGCGGCAGCAACAGCGGCGGTGACGCCTCCACCGGCGGTGACAACGGCAACTCGGGTGGCAACGGCAACTCGGGTGGCAACGGCAACTCGGGCGGTACCGGCAACTCGGGCGGCACCGGCACCTCCGGTGGTGACAGCGGCACCAGCGGCACCAGCGGTTCCACCGGCACCAGCGGTTCCACCGGCACCAGCGGTTCCACCGGCACCAGCGGTTCCACCGGCACCTCCGGTGGCGACAGCGGCACCAGCGGTTCCACCGGCACCTCCGGTGGCGACAGCGGCACCAGCGGTTCCACGGGCGGCGGTTCCACCACCGGCGGCAACCACACCGGCCCCGACGGCGGCAACAACAACGTCCCGCAGGACGAGGGCTCCTCGGCACTGACCGACACCGGCTCCGACACCTCGGTCCAGGGCGGCGACAAGCAGCTCGCCGAGACCGGTGCCGGCCAGACCGCGTTCCTGCTCGTCGGCGCCGCGACGATGATCGCCGGCGGCATCGGCTTCCGCATCCTGCCGCGCCTGGTGAGCGGCCGCGGCGCCGCCGCCTGACCGTATCCGCGAGGTCACGCACGGCACACGCGCAAGGGCCCGGAGCCTTGGCTCCGGGCCCTTGTGACGCTTTCCGTCAGGCCGTCTGGTGCGCCAGCAGCGCCACCGCGGCGATCAGCACCGCCAGCAGCGCGATCAGCGCCATCGGGTTCAGTCCGCCCAGGCCCTGGAAGAAGCCCTCCTGCTGCAGTCGCTCGCGGTTGGCACGGCACACCGGGCACCGGCCCTCGCTCACGGGCGCCGCGCAGTTCGCGCACACCAACCGGTCGTACGTCATGCGCTCGCCCTCCTCGCACCGGCCATCACATGCACAACGCTCACGGCCACGAGAACGTTCCCCCGCGTTCCCGTCGTCCTTCGTTTCCCTTCCACTGTGCCAGGTTCCCGCGGCGCGTGCGCGGGGCCTCCGGGAACCGGGCACGGGAAGCGGCCGGTACAAAAACGTACAAGTCTTGCCCAACCTCAACCCGCGACTGCGCCGGCACGCCCGGTTCGCGTATGGTCACGCTCATCTACCCCCGGCGACCCGTGGTGCATCCGTGATCCGATTCGACAATGTCTCCAAGGTCTACCCCAAGCAGACCCGCCCCGCACTCAGGGATGTCTCCCTGGAGGTGGAGAAGGGCGAGTTCGTCTTCCTCGTGGGGTCCTCCGGCTCCGGAAAGTCCACCTTCCTGCGGCTCATCCTCCGCGAGGAGCGGTGCAGCCACGGCCAGGTGCACGTGCTGGGCAAGGACCTCGCGCGGCTGTCCAACTGGAAGGTGCCGCAGATGCGCCGCCAGCTGGGCACGGTCTTCCAGGACTTCCGGCTGCTGCCGAACAAGACCGTCGCGGAGAACGTGGCCTTCGCCCAGGAGGTCATCGGCAAGTCCCGCGGCGAGATCCGCAAGTCCGTGCCGCAGGTGCTCGATCTCGTCGGGCTCGGCGGCAAGGAGGACCGCAGGCCCGGCGAGCTGTCCGGTGGTGAGCAGCAGCGCGTCGCCATCGCGCGCGCGTTCGTCAACCGGCCGAAGCTGCTGATCGCCGACGAGCCCACCGGCAACCTCGACCCGCAGACCTCCGTCGGCATCATGAAGCTGCTCGACCGCATCAACCGGACGGGCACGACCGTCATCATGGCGACGCACGACCAGAACATCGTGGACCAGATGCGCAAGCGCGTCATCGAGCTGGAGAAGGGCCGCCTCGTCCGCGACCAGGCCCGCGGCGTCTACGGCTACCAGCACTGACCGCACCAGCACCCAGTTCCGGAAAGGCCTGAAGAACCCGCCATGCGCGCCCAGTTCGTCCTGTCGGAGATCGGTGTCGGTCTCCGCCGCAATCTGACGATGACCTTCGCCGTCATCGTCTCCGTCGCCCTGTCCCTGGCCCTGTTCGGCGGCTCGCTGCTGATGAGCGACCAGGTGAGCACCATGAAGGGCTACTGGTACGACAAGGTCAACGTCTCGATCTTCCTGTGCAACAAGCACGACGCGGAGAACGACGTCCACTGCGCCAAGGGCGCGGTCACCGAGGACCAGAAGAAGCAGATCCTCGCGGACCTGGACAAGATGCCGGTCGTCGAGAAGGTGACCTACGAGTCGCAGGACGAGGCGTACAAGCACTACAAGGAGCAGTTCGGCAACTCCCCGCTGGCCGGCTCGCTGACGCCGGACCAGATGCAGGAGTCGTACCGGATCAAGCTCAAGGACCCGCAGAAGTACCAGGTGATCGCTTCCGCGTTCAACGGGCGGGACGGCGTGCAGTCGGTGCAGGACCAGAAGGGCATCCTGGACAACCTCTTCCAGCTGCTGAACCTGATGAACCGGGGCGCGCTCGGCGTGATGGCGATGATGCTGATCGTCGCGCTCCTGCTGATCGTCAACACCGTGCGCGTCTCGGCGTTCAGCCGACGGCGGGAAACCGGGATCATGCGTCTGGTCGGTGCCTCGGGCTTCTACATCCAGGCGCCGTTCATCGCCGAGGCCGCGGTCGCCGGGCTCATCGGCGGCGGCCTCGCCTGCATCGCGCTCGTGGTCGGCCGGTACTTCACCATCGACCACGGCATGGAGCTGTCCCACAAGCTCACGCTCATCAACTTCGTCGGCTGGGACGCGGTGTTGACCAAGCTGCCGCTGATCCTGGCCACCAGTGTCCTGATGCCGTCGCTCGCGGCGTTCTTCGCCCTGCGCAAGTATCTGAAGGTGTGACGCACGCCAACGGGGTCGTACGGGCTTCCGGCCGTACGGCCCCTTCGCGTTGCCCTAGACTCGCCGCCATGTCAGGCCGTGACCTGTTCTGTCAGCCCCGCCGCGTCCGCCGTGGGGCCACCCTGACATTGGTCTTCGCCGGTGTGCTGATCGCCGGTGCCGCCAGCGGCTCCTTCCCGGAATCCGAGCTTCCAGCGCGGAAGTCCGCCGTCGGCCCCGCGGGCCCGACCGCCCGGCACGAGGCCGTCGAGAGGGCCGCCGCGGAGGCGATGGCCGACGGCAAGTCCCCGATGGAGGCGGCGGAAAGGGCCGTCAGCCGCAGCGGGGACCGCTGGGCCGCGGTCTACTCCGAGGGCGAGTACGAGGAGTTCCAGGACGCGCTCGACGGCCGGTACACCGGTGTCGGCCTGTGGGCGCGGCAGGAGGCGGACGGCGGGGTCGAGGTGACCCGGGTGCAGTCCGGCTCGCCCGCCGGCGACGCCGGGATCAGGGCGGGCGACCGGCTGCGCAGCATCGACGGCAGGAAGGTCGACGGGCGCCCGGTCACCGAGGTGGTCGCCCTGCTCCGCGGCGACGCCCTGCGCGGGGGCGGCGACGGCGCCCCGGCCGGTACGACGGTCACCCTCGGCCTGGAGCGCGGCACGCGCGCGTGGACCGAGACCCTGCACCGGGCCCGGCTGTCCACCGACTCCGTGACCGTGCGCCGGCTGTCCGACGGCGTCACCGTGCTCAAGGTCGCCGCGTTCACCAAGGGCTCCGCCGACGCGGTCCGCGAGGCGCTGCGCGCCGCCCCCGCCGACGGCCGCACCGTCCTGGACCTGCGGGGCAACTCCGGCGGCCTGCTCACCGAGGCCGTGGACACCGCCTCCGCCTTCCTGGACGGCGGACTGGTCGCCACCTACGACGTCGACGGCGCCCAGCGCGCCCTGCACGCGGCCTCCGGCGGTGACACCAGCCGCCCCCTGGTCGTCCTGGTCGACGGCGGCACCATGAGCGCGGCCGAGCTGCTCACCGGGGCCCTCCAGGACCGGGGCCGCGCGGTGGTGATCGGCTCCCGCACCTTCGGCAAGGGCTCCATCCAGATGCCGACCGAGCTGCCCGACGGTTCGGTGGCCGAGCTGACCGTCGGCCACTACCGCACCCCCGCCGGCCGCACCGTGGACGGCCGGGGCATCACCCCCGACCTGGAGGCGGGGCCCGAGCAGGCCCTGCCACGGGCCGAGACGGTCCTCACCGGGCTGGGCGACCCGCCGTAGCCACGCGTAATCGGCTGTACGCACACCCCCTGTGTGGTGCGAAAATGGTGGGCACTATGAGCAAGGGAATGTACGTACCGAAGGAGTCCCAGCCCAAGCAGGGCGGCGGGGCCGACAAGGCCAGGGACGGCGAGAAGGGCGGCAAGCGCAAGATCGTCGCCCAGAACAAGAAGGCCCGCCACGACTACGCGATCATCGACACCTACGAGGCCGGGCTCGTGCTCATGGGCACGGAGGTCAAGTCGCTGCGCGAGGGGCGGACCTCGCTGACCGACGGCTTCGTCCAGATCGACCGGGGCGAGGCGTGGCTCTACAACGCCCACATCCCCGAGTACCACCAGGGCAGCTGGACCAACCACTCCGCGCGCCGCAAGCGCAAGCTGCTCCTGCACCGCGAGGAGATCGCCAAGCTGGAGTCGAAGGCCCAGGAGACGGGACACACGATCGTGCCCCTGGCCATCTACTTCAAGGACGGCCGGGCGAAGGCCGAGATCGCCCTCGCACGGGGCAAGAAGGAGTACGACAAGCGGCAGACGCTGCGGGAGCAGCAGGACCGGCGGGAGGCGGACCGGGCGATCGCGGCGGCCAAGCGCAGGCAGCGCGGCCACTAGCCGGCCGACGGGCCTTCGGGCCGACGGGAATAGGCTGGCATCGTCGGGCGTTGGTCACGTACGATGGCAGCGCACTCCACAGAGGGTGCGCGAACCCTCCTCGGAGGGGTTTGAAAAATCAACATGGGGATGATCGGTTTCGACAGCGGCTGTCGAAGCAGGGGAAGCGTGTCGAGGAAGCGGCAATGATCTCGTAAACCATATGTCGCAAAAAATAATCGCCAACACCAAGCGCGATTCCTTCGCCCTCGCTGCCTAAGTAGCGACTTGCGAAGTGTCAGCCCGGGGCTGTTCCCGACCCGGATCCTGGCATCAGCTAGGGAACTAAACCTCTAGGCCCGGTCACGGGGTGTAGAGGGAAACCAAACAGTGACTGAGCCCGTCGGAGACTTGTCCGCGTGATCTCCGGGGCCGAGAAAATCGCAGCGGACTGCACACGGAGAAGCCCTGATTCCGCACCGTTGGACGCGGGTTCGATTCCCGCCATCTCCACGAGGCCCCTTCGGGGGGCCGACCCCATGTGGGCGAAGGCCCCGTCGCTTCCGAGCGGCGGGGCCTTCGTCATGGGGCGGCCCTGTCGGCGCGGGTGAGCGTGGCCGCGCCGAGGGCGAGGGCGGCGGCGGCCACCGGCGCGGCGTACGCGGTGGTCGGGGAGAGGTGTTCCGCCGCCCAGCCGCCCGTCGCCGAACCGCACGCGATGCCGGCGAGCAGGCCCGTCACCATCAGACTCATCCCCTCGTTGATCCGGTCGGCCGGGGTCCGCCGCTGGACCAGCGTCATCGCCGTCACCATCGTCGGCGCCGTCGCCATCCCCGCCACCAGCAGCGCACCCGCAAGCGCCGGCAGGGACCCGGTGCCGGCCGCGAGCCAGGGCAGGGTCATGAGCCCGGCCATCGCCGCCAGACACCAGGACAGGCGCGCCCTCGCCGGCTTCCGCGCCCCGTACACCAGCCCCGCCGCGCAGGAGCCCGCCGCCTGGAGCGCGAGCACCGCACCGGCCGCCGCGCGGTGCCCCTGCGCGTCGGCGTAGGCGATCGTGACGACCTCCATGGAGCCGAACACCGCGCCGGTCGCGATGAAGCACGCCAGCAGCGGCGGGATGCCGGGGCTGCGCAGCGGCGAGGGTCCCTGCGAGCGGGGCGTCGGCGGCGGCTCGGTCGCCCGCTGGGCGAGGAACACCAGCATGCCGGCGAGCAGCAGCACCGTTCCGGTGAGCGTGCCCGCCTCCGGGAAGAACGCGCCGGTCAGGAAGGACGCGAGCACCGGCCCGAGCATGAAGCACAGCTCGTCCGCTGCCTGCTCGAACGCGTTCGCCGTGTGCAGCGCGCCGGGCTCGTCCCGCAGCAGATGGGCCCAGCGGGCGCGGGACAGGCCGCCGATGTTGGGGGTGGCCGCGGTGCCGGCGTAGGCGGCGAACAGGGTCCAGTCCGGGGCGTCGTAGCGGACGCACAGCAGCAGCGCGAGGCTGCCCAGCACGGACACGACCGTGGCCGGCAGCGCGACCCGGGCCTGCCCGTGCCGGTCGACCAGCCGGGCGAGCCAGGGACCGGCCAGCGCGGTCGCCGCGAGCCCCGTCGCGGTGACGGCACCGGCGAGGGCGTACGAGCCACGGGAACCGGCGATCATCACGACCGCGCTCACGCTGAACATGCCCATCGGCAGGCGGGCGAGGAGGTTGCCGGCGGTGAAGGCACGGGTGCCGGGGAGACGGAACAGGCGGCGGTATCCACCGGCTTGGCCGCTCCCGCCGTCTGTTCGGCTTCTTCGGACGTCTTGGGCGGTCTCTTGGGGCATGGCCCAACGGTCGCCCGGGGCGGATCACCGGGTCCAACACCTTCTGCGCCCCGATCCACGCGTCCGCGTTGTAAATTCGCCGCCATGTCCGCCCCCGCCGCCCACATAGACCCCCGCCTGCTGCGGTCCTTCGTCACCGTCGCCGAGGAACTGCACTTCACACGGGCGGCGGCCCGGCTGTACGTCGCCCAGCAGGCGCTCAGCCGGGACGTACGGCGGCTGGAACGGGAGCTGGGCGCCGAGCTGTTCGTACGGACCACCCGGCAGGTCACGCTGACCCCGGACGGCGAACGTCTGCTGCCGCACGCGCGCCGGGTCCTCGCCGCCCAGGACGACCTGCTCGCCGCGTTCGCCGGCGGCCAGGCCCGCCCGCTGCTGGTCGACCTCAACTCGCCGGGCCTGGCCACCGGCCGCCGCGTACTGCACCGGGCCCGTGAACTCGCCCCGGACTGCGAGCTGATGGCCCGCTACGAGAGCGGCCTCACCGGAGCCGCCGCCGAGTTGCTCACCGGCCGCCTGGACGTCTCCTTCGGCCGGTTCGCCGGACTGGACCCGGCGCTCCGCTCCGGCCTGGAGCAGCAGCCGGTGCGGTACGAGCCGATGGCCGTCGTGCTGCCCGACGACCATCCGCTGGCCGCGTCGGCGCGGGTGCCGCTGTCCGCGCTGGCCGGCGAGACGGTGTACGCCGGTGCCGGGAACCCGCGCACCCGGGAGTGGACCGACCTGGCCCTGCGCCTCTTCCAGGACCGCGCCATCCGGCTCGCGCCGCCGCTCCCGCTGGCCGTCGGTGACGAGGAGTTCGGCCGCATCATGGCGAAGACCCGCAATCCGGTGCTGGCGGTCGTGGACTTCCCGCCCATGCCGGGGACGGTACGACGGCCCCTCGTCGATCCCGTCCCGCTGTCGCCCGTCTCCCTGGTCTGGCGGAAGGGGTTGGTACATCCCGGATTGACCGCCCTGCGGACGGCGGTGGCCGAGATCGCTCGGGTGGAGGGGTGGTTGCGGCGGCCCGCCGACGGTTGGATTCCGGCCATGGACGAGGACGTCATGAACGGCGTGTGACTTATGGGCACGGGCGTCCGCGTATACCCGGTCCGGCGCGTCGCACTCCTCCGCGTGCGTTACATTCTTGGCCCGGGCACAGGGTGGTTGTAGGGCGCTCGGGCCGGGCGGGCGTCGGGTCCGGTCGACGGGTGCCCGGGATCGTGAGCGCGCCCGTGACTGTCCCGTGGGGGGATGAACGCGCGTGGAGAAGTGTCCTGAAGACGCCCAACCCGAGGGGCGAGAGATGGCGTCCGAGGGGCGCGGTGAGCCGATGGGCGGGGGCGACGAGCGGATGAATTCGGACGCACGGGTTGCGCAGGTCGCGGCCTTTGGTGCGGGGGCCGTCGGTGACTTTGGCGTCGGTGCGGGGGCTGTCGGCGTCTCCGGTGCCGGGACCGGTGAGGCGTCTGGGGCTGTCGGGACCGTAGCCGAGTCGGCCGGGTCCGCCGGTCTCGGGGAGCCGGGCGACTCGGCGCGGCCGGCGGGGACCGAGGCGGAGGGCGCATCCGGGGCGTCCGCCGAATCGGAGCGGCCCGCTGGACCGGCCGAGCCCGCGGATGCCATCGAGGCCGGCAAGGGCGCCGGGTCTGCCGAGGCCGGCGAGCCCGTGGGGTCTGCGGAAGCCGGCGAGTCCGCCGCACAGGAGCCCTCCGGGGCCTCCACCGGCACCGCAGATGTTCTCGCACCCACTCCCGCCCCCGCCCTCACCCCGCAGGACGAGACCGTCCAGCTGGGCGACGTACGACTCGGCGCTGTCGGTGCGGAGTCGGCCGTACGGGACCCCCGTGGCTCGGACGGGCCCGTCTTCGTGGACGAGTCGGGCCGTCGCGGCCGCCGTTTCCGCCGGCTCGGCGTGGCCGTGGCCGTCGCCTGTGCCGGTTACGCCGCCGTCATCGTCGCCACCCTGCTGTCCGGCGACTCCGCCGCGCCCTGGCTGCCGGTACCGGGCCAGCACGAGGACAAGCCGGCCGGCAAGGTGGACACCTCACCGCTGCCCAGCGTCTCCACGACCCCGGCCCCGCCGGGAGCCGGCACGGTGACCGCACCCGTCGTCGGTGCCGGGGCAGGCGCCACCGCCGTACCGGCCGGCGGAGCGCCCACCGGCGCCGACGCCTCCGCGTCCACCGAGCCGGACGGCGGCGGCACCGCCTCTGCGCCCGCCGCCGACGCCGGGACCACCGGTTCCCCGACCCCGTCGGCCCCGGCCACCGCCGCGTCCCCGGCACCGTCCGGCACCGCCACCGCCACGGCCACCGCTCCGGCGGCCACGCCGACCCCGCCGGGCCGCACCCACATCCCGCCCGGTCACACCCGGCGCCCGCACCCCAAGCTCTCCCTCTGACGACCGGGCGGAACACCCCCAGATGGCCTCACACCCCCGCCGCCGTGCCCGGCTGCCGCTGCGTTACCTGCTCCCTCTCCTGGTCCTGGCGGCGACCCTGGCGATGCTCATGCTGCGCGGCTACGTGCACAACGAGATCCTCGCCGACCATCGCGTCCGGCCCGCCGCGGCGAACGACGAGGTTCCGCGGCGCGTCCTGGACGGCGGCCCGGTCATCGACACGCGCGACGGCCGCAGCGACAGCCTGCGCATACCCGACCACCGCATCGTCCTCACCTTCGACGACGGCCCCGACCCGACCTGGACCCCGAAGGTGCTCGACGTGCTGAAGAAGCACCACGCGCACGCGGTCTTCTTCGTCACCGGCACCATGACCTCGCGCCACCCCGAGCTGGTCCGGCGCATGGTGGCCGAGGGCCACGAGGTGGGCCTGCACACCTTCGGCCATCCCGACCTGTCGTACCACTCCACCCGGCGCATCGACTGGGAGCTGTCGCAGAACCAGCTGGCGCTCGCCGGGGCGGCCGGGATCCGCAGCTCGCTGTTCCGGCCGCCGTACTCCTCCTCCGCCGACGTGATCGACGACCGGTCCTGGCCGGTGACGCGGTACATCGGCAGCCGCGGCTACCTCACGGTCGTGGACGACACCGACAGCGAGGACTGGCGCAAGCCCGGCGTCGAGCGGATCATCCGCAACGCCACGCCGCACGGCGGCCGGGGCGCGGTCGTCCTCATGCACGACTCGGGCGGCGACCGGCACCAGACCGTCCAGGCGCTCGACCGGCTCCTGCCCCGGCTCCAGCACCAGGGCTACACCTTCCAGACCCTCACCGGAGCGCTGCGGGCCCCGAGCGCCGACACCCCGGTCACCGGGCTCGGCCTGTGGAAGGGGAGGGCCTGGATCTTCCTGGTGACGGCGGCCGACGACATCACCACGGTCCTCGTCGCCGGGCTCGCCGTCGTCGGCTGCCTCGTCTTCGCCCGGTTCGGCCTGATGCTGCTGCTGTCCGGCGCGCACGCCCGCCGCACCCGGCGCCCCGGTTTCCGCTGGGGCGCGGAGCCGGTGACCGAGCCGGTGTCGGTGCTGGTGCCGGCGTACAACGAGGCCAAGTGCATCGAGAACACGGTCCGTTCGCTCATGCGCAGCGAACACCCCATCGAGGTGCTGGTCATCGACGACGGCTCGGCGGACGGCACGGCCGACATCGTCGAGGCGCTGGACCTGCCGGACGTACGGGTGATCCGCCAGGCCAACGCGGGCAAACCGGCCGCGCTCAACCGGGGCCTGGCGAACGCCCGTCACGAGCTGGTCGTGATGATGGACGGCGACACCGTCTTCGAACCGGCGACCGTCCGCGAACTCGTCCAGCCCTTCGCCGACCCGCGCGTCGGCGCCGTCGCCGGCAACGCCAAGGTCGGCAACAACAACCGGCTCATCGGCGCGTGGCAGCACATCGAGTACGTGATGGGCTTCAACCTCGACCGCCGCATGTACGACGTCCTGCGCTGCATGCCGACGATCCCGGGTGCGGTCGGGGCGTTCCGCCGCTCGGCGCTGCAACGGGTCGGCGGCATGAGCGACGACACGCTCGCCGAGGACACCGACGTCACGATGGCCCTGCACCGCGACGGCTGGCGCGTGGTCTACGCCGAGCAGGCCCGCGCCTGGACGGAGGCGCCCGAGTCGGTCCAGCAGCTGTGGTCGCAGCGCTACCGCTGGTCGTACGGCACCATGCAGGCCGTCTGGAAGCACCGCCGCGCGCTGTTCGACCGGGGTCCGTCGGGCCGCTTCGGCCGCGTGGGCCTGCCGCTCGTGTCGCTCTTCATGGTCGTGGCCCCGCTCCTGGCGCCCCTGATCGACCTCTTCCTGGTCTACGGCCTGGTCTTCGGCCCGACGGCCAAGACGGTCCTGGCCTGGTGCGCGGTGCTGGCCGTCCAGGCGCTCTGCGCGGGGTACGCCTTCCACCTGGACCGCGAGCGCCTCGCCCCGCTCCTTTCCCTCCCCCTCCAGCAGCTCCTGTACCGCCAGCTGATGTACGTCGTCCTGCTCCAGTCCTGGATCACCGCCCTCACCGGCGGCCGGCTGCGCTGGCAGAAACTCCGCCGCACGGGCGGGGTGGCGGCACCGCCGACCGAGCGCCCGCCGGTTCCGGAGGCGACACCGGTCGGCTGAAGCGGCCCCCTACTCCTGGTGGGTCACGGCGTCCTTCTGCAACTGCACCGCCGCCAGCAGGCTCAGGCCCGGCTCGGCCTGGCGCAGTGCCTTGACGGCGGCGACGGAGGCGATGTCCCCGGTGAAGCCGACGTCGGCCAGCCGGGCGCGGACCCAGTCGGCACGCAGCCGTCCCTCACTGGCGCCGGCGGTGGCCCCGACGAGCGCGACGGCCCGCTCCAGCCCCGCGCGCTCCTCCTCCGAAGCCCCGTCCAACGCCTCCCGCAGCGCCGCGCCGACCAGGTCCGAGTCCCGGATCACCAGCACCAGATCCTGCTTCCTGCCGAACCCCGCGAATCCCTTCATACGACCAGGGTGAACGCCGCAAGCCGCCGTCTTCAAACCACTTGAGCAGTTCCAGAGCCTTGGCCCGCCCGGAGGTGGGGAAGGAAGTCCGCCCAGGTCGAGGGGGCGAGGGTGAGGTGGCGGGCGGTGGGGGTCTTGGAGTCGCGGATGTGGACGGTGGTGGGGGTGGTGGCTATCTCGACGCAGTTCGATCCGTCGGAGCTGTAGGTGGACTTCCGCCAGTGGAGGGTCGGCATAGCTTCTCCTTACAGGTTCTGGATGCGGCGATGGATGAAGTCGCGCGTCTCGGCGGGATCGAGCGCGCAGGACTCCATCCGGTTCAGCACGGCCCGGTACTTGTTCAGCGGGGCCTCGGCGTCGATGAATTCACAGGCGCCGTGATGCGAGTCCAATTGAACGGTGTCGAGCTGTGGGACGGGGCCCTCGACATAGTCGAAGGGCTGACCGGTGGTCGGGAAGTCGTCCGCTCCGAAGGTGATGACGCGAACGGTGATGTGCGGGAGTTCGCTCATGTCGAGCAGGTGCTTGAGCTGACCCCGGGCTACGGCAGGGCCACCGAAGTTCATGTGGAGCGCCGATTCGTGGATGATCGCCTACCGGCACACCGCCGGCCCCGCCTCCCTCCGGGTCACCGCCCTCGCGGACGGCCGGCTGCGGGTCGGCGTCTGGGACAGCCACCCGCGCGTCCCGGCGCCTTTCGGGGATCCCCCCTGGGACCGTGTTCCGGCGGCTCCGGTGGACGCCGAGGCAGGGCGCGGACTGCACCTCGTGCAGGAGTACGCCGACTCCTGGGGCGGCCTGTCCCTGGCGGACAGCCCGCTGGACCGGGGCGCGGGGAAACTGCTGTGGTTCGAGGTGGGCGGTCAGGGAGCGGCCGGTGTCGGCTGAGCGGCGCAACCCCTCACGCGTCCGCGTACTTCGCGTCCGCCGCCGGGTCCAGGGCCAGGCGGTAACCCCGCTTCACCACCGTCTGGATCAGCTTCGGTGCGCCGAGGGCCGTGCGGAGGCGGGCCATCGCCGTCTCGACGGCGTGTTCGTCGCGGCCCGCGCCGGGGAGGGCGCGCAGGAGGTCGGCGCGGGGGACGACCCAGCCGGGGCGGCGGGCCAGGGCGCGCAGCAGGGACATGCCGGCCGGGGGGACCGGCTTGAGGTCGCCGTCGACCAGGACCGCGTGACCGCGGATCTCCACCCGGTGCCCGGCGACGGGCAGGGACCGGGCACGGGCCGGGAGTTCCTGGCACAGGAGCTGGACCAGGGGGCCGAGGCGGAAGCGTTCCGGCTGGACCGTGTCCACCCCGCGGGCCTGGAGGGGGATCGCGGTGACCGGGCCGACGCAGGCCGGGAGGACGTCGTGGGCCAGGGCGGACAGCAGGTCGTCCAGCAGGCCGCGGTCCTCCGCGCGGGAGAGGAGGGAGGCCGCGGCGGGGGCGCTGGTGAAGGTCAGGGCGTCCACGCCACGGGTGACGGCAGCGTCCAGGAGGCGGTCGAGCGGGCCGAGGTCCTCGGGGGGCATCCAGCGGTACACCGGGACGGGCACCACGTCCGCCCCGGCGGCCCGCAGCGACTCCACGAAGCCGGGCAGTGGCTCGCCGTGGAGCTGCACGGCGACGCGGTCGCCGTCGACGCCCTCCTCCAGGAGACGGTCCAGGACCTCGGCCAGGGACTCCGAGGACGGCGACCATTCCTCGGTGAGGCCCGCCGCGCGGATCGCGCCCTTCACCTTGGGGCCGCGGGCCAGCAGGCGGACCCCGCGCAGCCGGCCCAGCAGCTGTTCGCCGAGGCCCCAGCCGTCCGCGGCCTCGACCCAGCCCCGGAAGCCGATCGCCGTGGTGGCGACCACGACGTCCGGCGCCCGGTCGATGATCTCCCGCGTGGCGGCGAGCAGTTCGCCGTCGTCCGCGAGCGGCACGATCCGCAGGGCGGGGGCGTGCACGACGGTGGCGCCGCGCCGCTGGAGCAGGGCGCCCAGCTCCTCGGCCCGGCGCGCGGCGGTCACGCCCACGGTGAACCCGGCGAGGGGGCCGTGCTCGGGATGCTGTTCTTCGTCGTACATGGGCCCTCCTGGCTGACCGGCGCGCCGACCGAGCCTGTCAACGATGCGTGACAGGCTCGGTTCCGCTCGATGTCACCGGTGTTACGTCACACCTCGGCATAGCCGAGCCGGGCCTTCGCCTCCGATGCGGAGGCCGTGGCCGGGACCCGCGCCGCCGTACGGCGAAGGTATACGGCCCAGGTGACCACGAAGCAGACACCGTAGTAGGCGAGGAAGGCGACGAACGCGCCGGTGCCGGAGCCGTAGGAGAGGAAGGACTGGCGGAAGGCCAGGTTGATGCCGACACCGCCGAGCGCGCCGACCGCGCCGATCAGGCCCATGGAGGCGCCGGACAGCCGCCGGCCGTGGGCGACCGCCGCCTCGCCCTCCAGACCCTCGGCCAGCGCCTTGGCGTGGAAGATGCCGGGGATCATCTTGAACGTCGAGCCGTTGCCGAGCCCGCTGAGCACGAACAGGACGACGAAGACGGACACGAACAGCGGCAGCGACTCGCGCATGCCGGCCACGATGAGGACGGCGGTGGCGGCGGCCATGCCGACGTAGTTCCACAGGGTGATGCGGGCGCCGCCGTAGCGGTCGGCGAGCCGGCCGCCGAGGGGGCGGACGAGGGAGCCGAGCAGCGGGCCGATGAAGGTGAGGTACGCCGCCTGGAGGGGCGTCCGGCCGAACCCGTTCGTCAGCACCTGGCCGAAGGCGAAGCTGTAGCCGATGAAGGAGCCGAAGGTGCCGATGTAGAGCACGGACATGATCCAGGTGTGGGCGTCCCGGGCGGCGTCCTTGGCCGCGCCGGTGTCGTTCCTCACCGAGGACAGGTTGTCCATGAACAGCGCGGCGAGCACGGCGGTCACGACGATCAGCGGGATGTAGATGCCGAGCAGTACGCGCGGGCCGCCGCTCGCGCCGATGACGGCGAGGGCGACGAGCTGGATGACGGGGACGCCGATGTTGCCGCCGCCCGCGTTGAGACCGAGCGCCCAGCCCTTCTCCCTGAGCGGGAAGAAGGCGTTGATGTTGGTCATGGAGGAGGCGAAGTTGCCGCCGCCGATGCCGGCCAGCAGGCCCACCAGGAGGAAGGTGGAGTACGACGTCCCCGGCTCCATCACCACGAACGCGGCGACGGTCGGGACCAGCAGCAGGCTCGCCGAGACGATCGTCCAGTTGCGGCCGCCGAAGACGGCCACGGCGAAGGTGTACGGCACCCGGACCACGGCGCCGACCAGCGTGACCACCGACGTCAGCAGGAACTTGTCGGCGGGCGTCAGGCCGTACTCCGGGCCCATGAACAGCACCAGGACCGACCACAGGGTCCACACGGAGAAGCCGACGTGCTCGGACAGGACGGAGAACCAGAGGTTGCGGCGGGCGGTCCGCTCCCCGGTCGCCCGCCAGAACGCCTCGTCCTCCGGATCCCAGCGCTCGATCCAGCGGCCACTGCGACGGGTTGGGGCTGGGCCTGTCATCACGCCTCCACGGTGCTCCGGCTGCTCGGTCTGCCGACCGCTGACTCAGCCCGAAGGTAGGCAGGACGCGTTTCCGTCCTGTGGCTGCGGGTGACCGTGGGGGAACGTTGCTCTCACTCGGCGGGGGAACAGCCGGTGAGGCACCCCTGCGGCCCGGGGTTCCCCGGGAGCCCACCGCGAGCGTGGCGCAAGGGGTTCCGGTGTCCCCTCCGCGCGGGCACTGTGGGGGAGACCCCGCACGGTTCTGCCCAGGCGGTGACTGTCCCATGGCACTCGGTAGCGCCCCCTCCGCGCCCGCGCCGCGGTTCGACGCCGGACGGGTGTGCCTGGACCTCCTCGCGACCACGCATCCGGGCGAACGGCTGGACGGCGTCGGCGCGCTGTGCGCGTGGATCGGGCGTGCCGGGCTCGTGCCCGACGGTACGGCGCTCGGTCACGCCGACGCCTCCTGGCTGAGCGGGTTCCGGGAACTGCGCGGATGCGTACGGGTGTTGGTGCGCGGGCCGGGCCTAGGGGACCCGGCGTCCTACGGGCGGGCGCTCGGGCGCGTGAACGAGCTGGCCCTCGGTGCGACCCCCGCGCCCGTCGCCGTGCCCGTGGAAGGGGGCGGGCTGGTGCGGGAGTTGGCCGGGCCGCCCGGCTCCGCCGCGCTGCTCGCCCTGGTCGCCCGGGACGCCGTCGAGTTGCTCACCGACCCCGTCGCGCGGGCGGCCGTACGGCAGTGCGAGGGGGACGACTGCCCCCTGCTGTACCTGGACACCTCCCGCGGCCGGCGCCGGCGCTGGTGTTCCAGCGAGGCGTGCGGCAACCGGGAGCGGGTCGCCCGGCACCGGCGGCGGGCGGCGCTGGCGCGGGCCTGAGGGTGAAGTGATTTCTGCAACACCGGGTTTGGGTGCCCCGTACACGGGAATCTTCCGGCGGCCTCGACCGCGTGTCGGAGATGTGAAGATCGAGCGGTGGGAATGTGCGCGCATGTCCCGCTCGTCACGTCAGCCTCAAGAAATCTGTCACTCCGGTTTGAACACCGGGCCGCCCCCGTCCGTACGGGTGGGCGAGCGACCGACTGGGGGAACCCCCGGACACCGGAGGTGGGCGTGCGCAAGGATGCGGCCGTGGCCAATGAACGTGGAGCGAGGGCCCGACATCGCATGTCCTCACAGCCCTCGGAGCCGGATGAGGAGCTGATGCGTGCGCTGTACCGGGAGCACGCCGGACCCCTGCTCGCGTATGTCCTGCGGCTGGTCGCCGGTGACCGGCAGCGCGCCGAGGACGTCGTACAGGAAACGCTCATCCGTGCCTGGAAGAACGCCGGTCAGCTCAATCGGGCGACCGGTTCGGTACGCCCCTGGCTGGTGACGGTCGCGCGCCGCATCGTCATCGACGGCCACCGCAGCCGGCAGGCCCGGCCGCAGGAGGTCGATCCGTCGCCGCTGGAGGTCATCCCCGCGGAGGACGAGATCGACAAGGCGCTGTGGCTGATGACGCTGTCGGACGCGCTCGACGACCTGACCCCGGCCCACCGGGAGGTGCTCGTCGAGACGTACTTCAAGGGGCGTACCGTCAATGAGGCGGCCGAAACACTGGGCATACCGAGCGGAACGGTACGTTCCCGGGTGTTCTACGCCCTGCGGTCGATGAAGCTGGCACTGGAGGAGCGGGGGGTGACGGCGTGATGAGCAGCGGGTACGGGGGGATGCAGGGATTCGGACCGGGTGGTCCGGGTATGTCTGGGCCCATGAGCCCCAGTCAGGGATCTTCGGTGCCGAGCGAGCACGAGACCGTCGGCGCCTACGCCCTCGGGATCCTCGACGACGCCGAGGCGACCGCTTTCGAGGCGCACCTCGCCGGCTGCGAGTGGTGCGCCCAGCAACTGGACGAGCTGGCCGGGATGGAGCCGATGCTGGCCGCGCTCGCGGACCTGCCGGGCTCCGGCAGCACGCCCGCGATCGGCGAGTCGCTGTCGGCCAGACCCACTCCGCGGCTGGTGGAGAAGCTGGTCGACGAGGTCGCCGAGAAGCGCGCCCAGAAGCGCCGGCGCGGCTTCTACATGATCGCCGCGGCGGCAGCGCTGATCATCGCCGGACCGCTGGCCGCGGTGGCGGTGAACGGCGGCTCGGACGGCGGCGGGCAGGTCACCGCGACGCCGGCCCAGGCGACCTTCCGGACCATGTCCGACAAGAAGTCCGCCACGGACGCGTCGACCCACGTCAGCGCCACCGTCGCCATGGCGGGTAAGGACTGGGGCACCCAGGCGGTCCTGGAGCTGAAGAACGTCAAGGGCCCGCTGAAGTGCTCCCTGGTGCTCGTCGCCAAGAACGGGCAGCGCGTGACCATGTCGTCGTGGTCCGTGCCGGACTGGGGATACGGCGTCCCGGACGCCAAGACCGAGCAGTCGAAGCAACCGCTCTACATCGGCGGGGCCGCCGCCTTCCAGCCCAACGAGATCGACCACTTCGAGGTGGTGACGTTCGAGGGCAAGAAGCTCGTCCAGGTGGAGGCGTAGCCGACGTAGCTTCCACGGGCCCCCTTCGCGTACGGTTGACGGCTGCCCAGCACGTCAGAAGGGGGCCCGGTGGCCGCTCAGGTTCAGCAGTCCGCGGTCGGCTCGGTACAGGACGCACCCGATTCCGTCCGCGACCGTGAGATCAGCGTCGAGCAGGAACACCTGGACCGGGTGTACCAGCGCCTGGAGGAGAAGATCCACGAGGCCGAGTTCCTGATGCACGACGCGGCCAAGCGCGGCCAGGTGGGCACGCCGGGCGCGCTCGCCGAACGGGACGCCCAGGTCTTCCGGGCCGGCATCCACCTCAACCGGCTCAACAACGAGTTCGAGGACTTCCTCTTCGGGCGGATCGACCTGCTGCCCGGCAAGGACGGCAAGAAGGGGCCCGACGGGGCCTACACGGCGGTCGAGCCGGCCGAGGGGGCCGTGCGGCCGGACAACACCGCCGACATCGCCGAGACGCTGCACATCGGCCGCATCGGCGTCCTGGACCAGGACTACTCGCCGCTGGTCATCGACTGGCGCGCCCCCGCCGCCGCCCCCTTCTACCGGGCCACCCCCGTGGAGCCGGGACGAGTGGTGCGGCGCCGGGTCATCCGCTCCAAGGGCCGCCGGGTCCTCGGCGTGGAGGACGACCTGATGCGGCCCGAGCTGACGGCCTTCCTCGACGGCGGCCGACTGCCCGTCATCGGCGACGGCGCCCTGATGGCCGCGCTCGGCCAGGCCCGCGGCCACACCATGCGGGACATCGTCTCGTCCATCCAGGCCGAGCAGGACATGGTCATCCGGGCCCCCGCGGCCTCCATCACCTACGTGGAGGGCGGTCCGGGCACCGGCAAGACCGCCGTCGCCCTGCACCGCGCGGCCTACCTGCTCTACCAGGACCGCAGACGCTACGCGGGCGGCATCCTCATCGTCTCCCCGACCCCGCTGCTCGTCGCCTACACCGAGGGCGTGCTGCCCTCGCTCGGCGAGGAGGGCCAGGTCGCGATCCGCGCGATCGGCTCTCTGGTCGACGGCGCGCAGGCCACGCTGTACGACTCCCCGGCCGTGGCCCGCGCCAAGGGCTCGTACCGGATGCTGAAGGTGCTGCGCAAGGCCGCCCGGGGCGCCCTGGAGCTGGGGCCGGCCGCCGCGGAGGGCGACACCGTCACCGGCCCGCCCGCCCGGCTCCGGGTCGTCGCCTTCGGGCGCCGGCTGGAACTGGAGGCCGACGAGCTGGAACGTATCCGCCGTACCGCCCTCGGCGGCACCGCACCCGTCAACCTGCTCCGCCCGCGCGCCCGCAAGCTGCTCCTGGACGCCCTGTGGGACCGCTCGGGCGCCGCCGCCCGGCACACCGACCCGGAGCTGGCCGCCGAACTGCGCTCCTCCTTCGACGAGGACGTCAGCGGCGAGGACTCCTTCCTCGCGTTCCTCGACGCCTGGTGGCCCGAGCTGACCCCGAAGGCCGTGCTCGCCGCCATGGCCGACGAGAAGCGGCTCGGCCGCTGGGCCCGGCGGGTCCTCAACCCCGGGGAGGTCCGCAAGGTCGCCCGCTCGCTCAGGCGGGAGGGGTACTCCGTGCACGACGTCGCCATGCTCGACGAGCTCCAGGCGATCCTCGGCGCCCCGGCCCGGCCGCGCAGGAAGCGCGAGCTGGACCCGCTGGACCAGCTCACCGGCCTGGAGGAGCTGATGCCGGTGCGCGAGGAGTCGCAGCGGGAGCGGGCCGAGCGGCTGGCACAGGAGCGCACCGAGTACGCGCACGTCATCGTGGACGAGGCGCAGGACCTCACGCCGATGCAGTGGCGCATGGTCGGCCGCCGCGGCCGGCACGCCACCTGGACGGTCGTCGGCGACCCGGCGCAGTCCTCCTGGTCCGACCCGGAGGAGGCGGCCGAGGCCCGTGACGAGGCCCTCGGCACCCGGCCCCGGCGCCGCTTCCAGCTCACCGTGAACTACCGCAACCCGGCCGAGATCGCCGAGCTGGCCGCCCGGGTGCTGGCGCTCGCCATGCCCGGCTCCGAGGCCCCGTCGGCCGTACGGTCCACCGGTGTCGAGCCGCGCTTCACGGTCGTGCGCGACTCGCTGGAGAAGACCGCGCGCGCGGAGGCCGAGCGGCTGCTCGCCCTGGTGGACGGCACGGTCGGCGTGGTCGTCGCGATGAACCGGCGCGAGGAGGCGCGGCGCTGGCTGGCCGGGCTCGGCGACCGGGTGGTGGCCCTGGGCAGCCTGGAGGCCAAGGGCCTGGAGTACGACGCGACGGTCGTCGTCTCGCCCGCGGAGATCGCCGACGAGTCGCCGGCCGGCCTGCGCGTGCTGTACGTGGCGCTGACCCGGGCCACCCAGCAGCTGACGGTGGTGTCGGGGGAGCGGGACGAACCGGACGCGGCGGGTGTCCCGGACCTGCTCAGGGACTGAACCCGCGGTCCGGGAATGGCCTTACGGGATCCGTTTGTTAGCCTTGGTGTGGCACCGGCCCGATCCAAGCCCCCGGGCCCAACCTTCGTCCCTCAGAGGGACCACTTGCCGCGAGGCGAGCATGGCGGGTCGGTGTCATAGCGTGTGAGAGACCCACGTCACCACAGTGACGTGGGTCTCTTTCTTTGCCCCGCGGGCCTCTTTCCCCGGCTGATCGATTCTCGTATGGTGGAAGTCGTTTTCCGAAATCGATACCTGCCGGGGAACCCCGCGTGAACACAACGTCCGTAACCCGGGGCGAGTACCACGTACTCGGCGGTAGGTGCGACGATCGGACGGCACAACTAGCGACACGGTGAAAGCAGAGGAAGTCGGCCATGGCAACGGCGCCCAGCGTCTCCTACTCGATGACGATCCGGCTGGAGGTGCCCGCGAGCGGAACCGCCGTCTCGCAGCTCACCACCGCCGTGGAGTCCTCCGGAGGCTCGGTGACCGGCCTCGACGTCACCGCGTCCGGCCACGAGAAGCTCCGCATCGACGTCACCATCGCGGCCACCTCGACGGCCCACGCCGAGGAGATCGTCGAGAAGCTGCGCGGCATCGAGGGCGTCACGCTGGGCAAGGTCTCGGACCGTACGTTCCTCATGCACCTCGGCGGCAAGATCGAGATGGCGTCGAAGCACCCCATCCGCAACCGTGACGACCTCTCCATGGTCTACACGCCCGGTGTGGCCCGGGTCTGCATGGCCATCGCCGAGAACCCCGAGGACGCCCGCCGCCTCACCATCAAGCGCAACTCCGTTGCGGTCGTGACGGACGGCTCCGCCGTGCTCGGCCTCGGCAACATCGGTCCCAAGGCCGCGCTGCCCGTCATGGAGGGCAAGGCGGCCCTCTTCAAGCGCTTCGCCGGCATCGACGCCTGGCCGATCTGCCTGGACACCCAGGACACCGACGCCATCGTGGAGATCGTCAAGGCGATCGCCCCCGGCTTCGCCGGCATCAACCTGGAGGACATCTCCGCGCCGCGCTGCTTCGAGATCGAGGCCCGGCTGCGCGAGGCCCTCGACATCCCCGTCTTCCACGACGACCAGCACGGCACCGCCATCGTCGTGCTCGCCGCGCTGACCAACGCCCTGCGCGTCACCAGCAAGGCGATCGAGAACATCCGGGTCGTCATGTCCGGCGCCGGCGCGGCCGGCACGGCCATCCTCAAGCTGCTGATCGCCGCCGGCGTGAAGAACGCCGTCGTCGCCGACATCCACGGGGTCGTGCACGCCGGCCGCGAGGACCTGGTGAACGCCCCGGCCGACTCGGCGCTGCGCTGGATCGCCGACAACACCAACCCCGAGGGCCTCACCGGCACCCTGAAGGAGGCCGTGCGCGACGCCGACGTCTTCATCGGCGTCTCCGCCCCGAACGTCCTGGACGGCGCCGACGTGGCCGCCATGGCCGAGGGCGCCATCGTGTTCGCGCTCGCGAACCCGGACCCCGAGGTCGACCCGGCGGTCGCCCGGCAGACCGCGGCCGTCGTGGCCACCGGCCGCTCCGACTTCCCGAACCAGATCAACAACGTGCTCGTCTTCCCGGGCGTCTTCCGCGGCCTGCTGGACGCCCAGTCCCGCACGGTCAACACCGAGATGATGCTCGCCGCCGCGAAGGCCCTCGCCGACGTGGTGACCGAGGACGAGCTGAACCCGAACTACATCGTCCCGAGCGTCTTCAACGACAAGGTCGCGGGCGCGGTCGCCGGAGCGGTCCGCGAGGCCGCGAAGGCGGCCGGGGCGACCGTCTGATCAGGGCGTGGCGTACTGTGCTGGGGGCTGTGAGCATCACCACGGCGGCCCCCCGCACCGGCGCGTCGTGGAACCCCGCGATGCCGGGTGCGCTCTAGGGTGACGGCCGAGCAGGCGCTTTTCGTGCGACTCCCCAGGGTGTTCTCACGACTCCTACGGGTGCCGGATTGGCTTTCCCGCCGCAGGTAGGGGCAGGATGCTCCCCCAGGGACTTCGTCCCAGGGGGCACCCCCAAGGGCGCGAGCGCATCGGCATCGCAGTGCCTCGGGCGGCTCCGCCGCGTGGCACACCCCAACGGCAAGAAAAATACGGGAGTAACAACATGAACCGCAGTGAGCTGGTGGCCGCGCTGGCCGACCGCGCCGAGGTGACCCGCAAGGACGCCGACGCCGTGCTGGCCGCGTTCGCCGAGACCGTCGGCGAGATCGTCGCCAAGGGCGACGAGAAGGTCACCATCCCCGGCTTCCTGACCTTCGAGCGCACCCACCGTGCCGCTCGCACCGCGCGCAACCCGCAGACCGGCGAGCCCATCAACATCCCGGCCGGCTTCAGCGTGAAGGTCACCGCGGGCTCCAAGCTCAAGGAAGCGGCGAAGGGCAAGTGACCTTGCCTTCCCTGTGCCGACGGGACGGCGCGGGGACCTTCTGAAACAACGGCGATGGGGCGGCACCCGGAACACCGGGGCCGCCCCATCGCCGTACGGAAACCCAGCCGCGCTCGAAGGGCGGCCCCCTGCCGCCTGGAGGGGGCCGCCCATTCGTCGTGCGTGGAGGCTAGCCGAGCGCCTTGCCCGGCAGCTCGACCTTCGCGCCGAGTTCCATGAGCTTCTCCATGAAGTTCTCGTAGCCGCGGTTGATCAGGTCGATGCCGTGGACGCGGGACGTGCCCTCGGCCGCCAGGGCCGCGATGAGGTACGAGAAGCCGCCGCGCAGGTCGGGGATGACCAGGTCGGCGCCCTGGAGCTTGGTGGGGCCCGAGACGACCGCGGAGTGCAGGAAGTTGCGCGCGCCGAAGCGGCAGGCGGAGCCGCCCAGGCACTCGCGGTAGAGCTGGATGTGGGCGCCCATCTGGTTCAGCGCGGAGGTGAAGCCGAGGCGGGACTCGTAGACCGTCTCGTGGATGATGGACAGGCCCGTGGCCTGGGTCAGGGCCACCACCAGCGGCTGCTGCCAGTCGGTCTGGAAACCGGGGTGCACGTCCGTCTCCAGCGCGATCGACTTCAGCTGGCCGCCCGGGTGCCAGAACCGGATGCCCTCGTCGTCGATCTCGAAGGCGCCGCCCACCTTCCGGTAGGTGTTCAGGAACGTCATCATCGAGCGCTGCTGGGCGCCGCGGACGTAGATGTTGCCGTTGGTCGCGAGCGCCGCGGAGGCCCAGGAGGCGGCTTCGAGGCGGTCCGGCAGGGCGCGGTGGGCGTACCCGCCGAGCTTCTCCACACCGGTGATGCGGATCGTGCGGTCGGTGTCCATCGCGATGATCGCGCCCATCTTCTGCAGCACGCAGATGAGGTCCTCGATCTCCGGCTCGACGGCCGCGTTGGACAACTCCGTGACGCCTTCGGCCAGTACGGCCGTCAGCAGCACCTGCTCGGTCGCGCCCACGGACGGGTACGGCAGCCGGATCTTCGTGCCGCGCAGCCGCTGCGGGGCCTCCAGGTACTGCCCGTCGGCCCGCTTCTCGATGGTCGCGCCGAACTGCCGCAGCACGTCGAAGTGGAAGTCGATGGGCCGGCCGCCGATGTCGCAGCCGCCGAGGCCCGGGATGAAGGCGTGGCCGAGGCGGTGCAGCAGCGGGCCGCAGAAGAGGATCGGGATGCGGCTGGAACCCGCGTGGGCATCGATGTCAGCCACGTTGGCGCTCTCGACCCGCGTCGGGTCGAGCACCAGCTCGCCGGGCTCATCGCCCGGGCGGACCGTCACCCCGTGCAGCTGGAGCAGGCCGCGGACGACCCGCACGTCACGGATGTCCGGAACATTGCGCAGTCTGCTCGGTTCGCTGCCCAGCAGGGCGGCGACCATGGCCTTCGGCACGAGGTTCTTCGCACCGCGGACACGGATCTCGCCCTCCAGCGGGGTTCCGCCGTGGACAAGCAGGACATCGTCGTTGACGGTCATGAATCTCGCGTTCCGATGAGTTGGTCAGGGGCCGGCCGATCACTGTGCGCACGGGCCGGGAAGACAGGGTAATCGCCGATCACCCCCCGCCCGTAAGTCCACGGACCGCCCAGCCGCGTCATAGCTGTGTCACAACACGAACCGTTCCCTGCCGGGCACATGGGGTCACCGGCGCGGGGACGTGCGCCGGGGTCGCTCCCGTACGCCCTGAGCTGCCTTCACTCCCGTGCCCCCGATTGGCTCCCCACACCGGGGGAAGATGCGGGATCATGTCTGGCATGACCGAGGTGTCCTCGCTCACAGGGCGGCTGCTCGTGGCCACCCCCGCCCTGGCGGACCCGAACTTCGACCGTGCGGTGGTGCTCCTTCTCGACCACGACGAGGAGGGCTCCCTCGGTGTCGTCCTCAACCGGCCCACCCCGGTGGGCGTCGGCGACATCCTGGAGGACTGGGCCGACCTCGCCGGCGAGCCCGGCGTCGTCTTCCAGGGCGGCCCCGTCTCGCTGGACTCGGCGCTCGGCGTCGCCGTGATCCCCGGCGGCGCGAACGGGGACGGCGCGCCGCTCGGCTGGCGGCGGGTGCACGGCGCGATCGGACTGGTCGACCTGGAGGCGCCGCCGGAGCTGCTGGCCTCCGCCGTCGGCTCCCTGCGGATCTTCGCCGGGTACGCCGGCTGGGGCCCGGGCCAGCTGGAGGACGAGCTGGCGGAGGGCGCCTGGTACGTCGTGGAGTCCGAGCCGGGCGACGTGTCCTCCCCGGCCCCGGAGAGACTCTGGCGCGAAGTGCTGCGGCGCCAGCGCAACGAGCTGGCGATGGTGGCCACGTACCCGGACGACCCGTCGCTCAACTGATGCCTGCGAGCTTCAGTACCCTTGCTGGTATGAGCACTCTTGAGCCCGAGCGCGGGACTGGTACGGGGACCCTCGTAGAGCCGACGCCACAGGTGTCCCACGGCGACGGCGACCACGAGCGCTTCGCCCACTACGTCCAGAAGGACAAGATCATGGCGAGCGCCCTCGACGGCACCCCCGTCGTGGCGCTGTGCGGCAAGGTCTGGGTGCCGGGCCGCGACCCGAAGAAGTACCCCGTCTGTCCCATGTGCAAGGAGATCTACGAGTCCATGGGCAGCGGCGGCGACGAGGGCAAGGGCAAGGGCGGCGACAAGTAGGCCGCGCCCCCTCCGCCCGCGGACGGTGAGGTCCCCGGGGCGCGCGTGCGGCGCGTCCCGGGGATCTTCGCGTTCCCCGGCCGCCAACTGGTCCAGACCTCTTGTGGGCTCCTCGCGCAGTGCCTAGCCTTCGGGGCGACGGAGTACCCGTGGAGCGGGCGGCACGAGCGTCGCGTGAGGCGCGACGCCGGGAGGGGCTGATGTCGTGGAACTGATTCCGGCGCCGCGCGCGATCCAGGACCGGCAGGGGTCCGCCGTACCCTTCGGGCCCGGCACCACCCTGTGGGCCGGCGAGGGCACCGAAAGCAGCGAACGCTGGCTGCGCGCCACCCTCGGCGCGGCCCTGGGCCTGCCGCTGCGCCCCGGGCCCCGGGACGCCCGCGACGGCGTACGGCTGCTGCTGGACGACACGCTCGAACCGGAGGCGTACCGGCTCACCGCCGGCGACGGGGGCGTGGAGATCCGCGGCGGCGGGCCCGCAGGCGTGTTCTGGGGCGCGCAGACCCTGCGCCAGCTGCTCGGCCCCGACGCCTTCCGGCGCGCCCCGGTGCGCCCGGACACCGCCCCCGGCGTCCCGTACCAGGTCATCGAGGACGCCCCCCGGTTCCGCTGGCGCGGGCTGCTCCTCGACGTCGCCCGGCACTTCATGCCCAAGGAGGGCGTGCTGCGCTACCTGGACCTGATGGCCGCGCACAAACTCAACGTCCTGCACCTGCACCTGACGGACGACCAGGGCTGGCGCATCGAGATCAAGCGCTACCCGCGGCTGACCGAGATCGCCTCCTGGCGCACGCGCACGAAGTTCGGCCACCGGGCCTCACCGCTGTGGGAGGAGAAGCCCCACGGCGGCTACTACACCCAGGACGACATCCGCGAGATCGTCGCCTACGCCGCCGAGCGGCACATCGCCGTCGTCCCCGAGATCGACGTGCCGGGCCACTCGCAGGCCGCCATCGCCGCGTACCCCGAACTCGGCAACACCGACGTCATCGACACCACCGCCCTTGCCGTCTGGGACAACTGGGGCATCTCGGCCAACGTGTTGGCCCCGACCGACGCCACCCTGCGGTTCTACGAGGGCGTGTTCGAGGAGGTCCTGGAGCTGTTCCCCGCGGACGCCGCCGCGTTCTCGGAGTTCGTCCACGTAGGCGGCGACGAGTGCCGCAAGGAGCAGTGGACCGAGTCCGTCACCGCCAAGACGCGGATCACGGACCTCGGCCTCGCCGACGAGAACGAGTTGCAGTCCTGGTTCATCGGGCACTTCGACGCCTGGCTCGCCGCGCGCGGGCGCCGCCTCATCGGCTGGGACGAGATCCTGGAGGGCGGTCTCGCGCCCGGCGCCGCCGTCTCGTCCTGGCGCGGCTACGGCGGCGGCGTCGCCGCCGCGCGGGCCGGCCACGACGTGGTCATGTGCCCCGAGCAGTACGTCTACCTGGACCACCGTCAGGCCCCGGGCGAGGACGAGCCCGTGCCGATCGGCTTCGTGCGCACCCTGGAGGACGTCTACCGCTTTGAGCCCGTGCCGGACGGGCTCACCGGCGAGGAGGCCCGGCACGTGCTGGGCACCCAGGCCAACGTGTGGACCGAGGTGCTGGAGGACGCCGCGCGCGTGGACTACCAGGCCTTCCCCCGGCTCGCCGCCTTCGCCGAGGTCGCCTGGAGCCCGCTGCCGGCCCCCGCGGACCGGGACTACGCCGGCTTCGAACGCCGGATGGCCGCCCACTACCGGCGACTTGACGCGCTCGGCGTCGCCTACCGGCCGCCGGCCGGACCCCGCCCGTGGCAGAAGCGCCCCGGCGTGCCCGGCCGCCCGATCGAGGGGCCGCCCCCGAACAGGTGACAGCGCGGGGCCGGCCCCGGACGGGCAGAAACCCCGGCAGCATCACCGAAGAGTGGCATTCCGTGCACACCGGCGATGCCGTGCGAAAACGGCCACCACCCTGGTGGGGTGGGCGAATGCCTCCTAGCGGACCCCTGCGTCCGGGCGTCGCGAAGATGTGCCAGAGTTGCGTCGTCCGCCCTGTCAGCACGTACCGTACGGCAACACAGGCGGGACCAGGTGGGGCAGCGGGAAGGGGCAGCCGGTTTGACCACGCACGCACCGCAGACGGCGCAGGCCGTCACCTTGCCCACGACACTGGAGGAGGCCGTGGCGGCCCTGGCCGCCATGCCCACCGCCGTCCCCGTGGCGGGCGGCACCGACCTGATGGCCGCCGTCAACTCCGGCCAGCTCAGGCCCGCCGCGCTGGTGGGCCTCGGCCGGATCAGCGAGATCCGCGGCTGGCAGTACCAGGACGGCCACGCGCTGCTCGGCGCGGGCCTCACGCACGCGCGCATGGGCCGCCCCGACTTCGCGGCCCTGATCCCGGCGCTCGCCGCCGCCGCGCGCGCCGCGGGCCCGCCGCACATCCGCAACGCGGGCACCCTGGGCGGCAACATCGCCTCCGCCGCCCCCACCGGGGACGCGCTGCCGGTGCTGGCCGCCCTGGAAGCGACCCTGATCATCGCGGGCCCGGGCGGAGCCCGCCGGGAGATCCCGGTGTCGCACCTGCTGGCCGGCGTGGAGATGCTGCGCGGCGGCGAACTCATCGGCTACGTGCGCGTACCACTGCTGCACGCCCCGCAGGTCTTCCTGAAGGCGACCGGACGCACCGGACCGGGCCGCGCGCTCGCCTCCGTGGCGCTCGTCCTCGACCCGGCCCGGCGCGGCGTGCGCTGCGCCGTCGGAGCCATAGCGCCGATGCCGCTGCGGCCGCTGGAGGCCGAGCAGTGGGTCGCCCAGCTGATCGACTGGGACAACGACCGCGCCCTCGTCCCGGAGGCCCTGCACGCCTTCGGCGAGTACGTCGCCGCGGCCTGCATCCCGGACCCGGCCCCCGAGCCCGACGGCTCGGTGACCCCGCTTCCGCCCGCCGTACTGCACCTGCGGCGCACTGTCGCCGCGCTGGCCCGACGAGCACTGGGGAGGGCGCTGTCGTGACCGACGACCAGCACGGAGAGGGCACGCCCCAGGGCGGCGGACGCTGGGACCCGCTGCCCCAGGGCGACTACGACGACGGCGCCACCGCCTTCGTCAAGCTCCCCGAGGGCGGCATCGACGCCCTGCTGTCCGGCGACAGCCCGCTGGCCGCGCCCGGACACGGCTACGTGCCGCCGCGGATCACGGCCGCGCACACCGACGGCACGCACACCGACGGCGCCCCTGGCACCTGGCCCGCGCCCGACGGCGGCGGCCCGTGGCCCGACCCGAACGCCACCCCGGCCCCGCCGCACGCCGGGGACGACCGGTTCACCTACCAGCCCGCCGCCACCCAGCACTGGACCTACGAGGAGCCGGCGGCGCCGGCCGCCCCGGGGCACGACGTCACCGGGCAGTGGTCCATCCCCGTCGCCGGGGGCGACCTCCCCGACGAGTCGGGCGAGTTCACCACGTCCTCGCTGGCCGGGCAGTGGGGCGCCGCACCGCCCGCCACACTGCCCGGCGGCGCGCCGGCCCCCTGGGCGACGGACGGCACGGGCCACGCGTACCCCTCCGGGGGCGAGCCGGTGGACGCCCCGGCGCCCGGAGCTCCGGACGCGTACGGCGGGTACGGGCCCGAGGAGGCGTACGGCACCGAGCAGACGTACGGCGCGCAGGACGGGTACGGCGCCGCGGAGGCGTACGTTCCGCAGGACGGGCACGGGCACGGTCCGGGCGGTCGCGCGCAGGGCGGCCACGCCGGGGCCGGTCACCACGACGAGGGCGGCCACGACGGAGCCGGTCACCCGGACGCCGGTCACGTGCACGTCGGTCAGGACGAGGCTGGCCACGACGGAGCCGCGCGCCAGGACGACGGTCACGCCGGTGCCCCCGACGCCGACACGCCCGGCGCCACGGACGCTCCCGCCGCGCCCGCCGAACCGGCCCCGCCCGCGCACGAGTCGGCTCCGCCGGCGCACGAGCCGGCCGAGCCCGCCACGGCGCCGGAAGGCGACGTCCAGGGCGCCGCCGAGGCCCCTGAACGCCCCGCTGACGCCCCGGCGGACCCCGCGGACCCCGCGGGCTCGGCGACCGCGCCGGAGCCCGCCACGGCGCCGGACGCGGACGAGGCGGAGGCACCGGCGGACCCAGCCGCCTCCACGGCCCCCGACACGCCCGACTCCCCGCCGGCAGCCGCACCCGAGGGTGCGGTCGACGCGCCCGCGCCTGACACCCCTGCCGAAGGCACCGAGGCCGCGGAGGACGCCGAGGGGGCCGCCGTACCGCTCCCGCCGCACGACGACCACCCGCTCGCCTCCTACGTCCTGCGCGTCAACGGCACCGACCGCCCGGTCACCGACGCCTGGATCGGCGAGTCGCTGCTGTACGTGCTGCGCGAGCGGCTCGGCCTCGCGGGCGCCAAGGACGGCTGCTCGCAGGGCGAGTGCGGCGCCTGCAACGTGCAGGTCGACGGCCGCCTGGTGGCCTCCTGCCTGGTCCCGGCGGTCACCGCGGCCGGCAGCGAGGTGCGCACGGTCGAGGGACTGGCCGAGGACGGCCGGCCCTCCGACGTGCAGCGCGCGCTCGCCCGCTGCGGAGCCGTGCAGTGCGGGTTCTGCGTGCCCGGCATGGCGATGACCGTGCACGACCTGCTGGAGGGCAACCCCGCGCCGACCGAGCTGGAGACCCGGCAGGCCCTGTGCGGCAACCTGTGCCGGTGCTCGGGCTACCGGGGCGTCCTGGAGGCCGTCAAGGAGGTCGTCGCCGAGCGGGAGGCGGCCCACGCCGGCCCCGCGACGGACACGGACGAGGCCCGCATCCCGCACCAGGCCGGCCCCGGCTCCGGAGGCGTCCACCCGTCGGCCTTCGAGGCGCCCGGCGCGTTCGACCCCCCGCGGCGACAGGACACGCACGAGACGCCCGACCCGTACGGGACGCCGGACGCGTACGACACGCCCGACGCGTACGGCGGACCGGACACGTACGACGCACCGGACCCGTACGGCACGCCGCCGGGACCGCACGACCAGCACTACGGCCAGGACGGAGGCCAGGCGTGAGCAACGAAGCCGGCACCGCGACCACCGCCGCGGAACCCGCCCCCGTGGCCGAGGAGCCGCCGCACGGCCTCGGCGCCTCCCTGCCGCACGCCGACGCCCGCGCCAAGACCGAGGGCACCTTCCCGTACGCGGCCGACCTGTGGGCCGAGGGCCTGCTGTGGGCGGCCGTGCTGCGCTCCCCGCACGCGCACGCGCGCATCGTCTCCATCGACACCACCCACGCGCGCGAGATGCCCGGCGTCCGCGCGGTCGTCACCCACGAGGACGTGCCCGGCACCCCGCGCCACGGCCGGGGCACACCCGACCGGCCGGTGTTCGCCTCCGAGGTCGTGCGCCACCACGGCGAGCCCATCGCGGCCGTGGCCGCCGACCACCCGGACACCGCGCGCATGGCCGCGGCCGCCGTCATCGTCGAGTACGAGGTGCTGGACCCGGTCACCGACCCGGAACAGGCTTTCGAGGCCGAGCCGTTGCACCCCGACGGCAACCTGATCCGGCACATCCCGCTGCACCACGGCGACCCGGAGGCGGCCGGCGAGGTGGTGGTCGAGGGCCTGTACCGCATCGGCCGCCAGGACCCGGCCCCGATCGGCGCCGAGGCCGGTCTCGCCGTACCGCGTCCGGACGGCGGGGTGGAGCTGTACCTGGCCTCCACCGACCCGCACACCGACCGCAACACCGCCGCCGCCTGCTACGGCCTGTCCCCCGACCGGGTGAAGATCGTCGTCACCGGGGTGCCCGGCGCCACGGCCGACCGCGAGGACCAGGGCTTCCAGCTCCCGCTCGGCCTGCTCGCCCTGAAGACCGGCTGCCCGGTGAAGCTGACGGCGACCCGCGAGGAGTCCTTCCTCGGCCACGCCCACCGGCACCCGACGCTGCTGCGCTACCGCCACCACGCCGACGCCGAGGGCCGGCTGGTGAAGGTCGAGGCGCAGATCCTGCTGGACGCGGGCGCGTACGCCGACACGTCCTCCGACGCCCTGGCCGCCGCCGTCTCCTTCGCGTGCGGCCCGTACGTCGTCCCCAACGCCTTCATCGAGGGCTGGGCCGTCCGCACCAACAACCCGCCCTCCGGCCACGTGCGCGGCGAGGGCGCCATGCAGGTGTGCGCCGCCTACGAGGCGCAGATGGACAAGCTGGCGAAGAAACTGGGCCTCGACCCGGCCGAACTGCGCCTGCGCAACGCCCTCGCCACCGGAGACGTCCTCCCGATCGGCCAGACCGTGACCTGCCCGGCCCCGGTCGCCGAACTCCTCCAGGCGGTCCGGGACTTCCCGCTCCCGGCGCTGCCCAAGGACACCCCCGAGGAGGAGTGGCTGCTGCCCGGCGGCCCCGAGGGCGCGGGCGAGCCCGGCGCGGTGCGCCGGGGCGTCGGCTACGGCCTGGGCATGGTGCACATGCTCGGCGCGGAGGGCGCCGACGAGGTGTCGACCGCGACGGTCAAGGTCCACGACGGCATCGCGACCGTGCTGTGCGCGGCCGTGGAGACCGGCCAGGGCTTCACCACCCTGGCCCGGCAGATCGTCCAGGAGACCCTCGGCGTGGAGGAGGTCCACGTCGCCCCCGTCGACACCGACCAGCCGCCGGCCGGCGCGGGCTGCCGGGGCCGGCACACCTGGGTGTCCGGCGGCGCGGTGGAGCGGGCGGCCAAGATGGTCCGCACACAGCTCCTCCAGCCCCTGGCGCACAAGTTCGGCATGTCCACCGAACTGCTCCAGATCACGGACGGCAAGATCACCTCGTACGACGGCGTGCTGTCGACCACCGTCGCGGAGGCGATGGAGGGCAAGGAGCTGTGGGCCACCGCCCAGTGCCGCCCGCATCCGACCGAGCCCCTGGACGCCGCCGGACAGGGCGACGCCTTCGTGGGCCTCGCCTTCTGCGCGATCCGCGCGGTGGTGGACGTCGACGTCGAGCTGGGCTCGGTCCGGGTCGTGGAGCTGGCGGTCGCCCAGGACGTGGGCCGGGTGCTCAACCCGGCCCAGCTGGCCGCGCGCATCGAGGCGGGCGTCACCCAGGGCGTGGGCATCGCCCTCACCGAGAACCTCCGCACGCCCCGCGGCCTCGTCCGCCATCCCGACCTGACCGGCTACGCCCTGCCGACCGCCCTGGACGCCCCCGACATCCGGATCGTCAAACTGGTGGAGGAACGGGACGTGGTGGCCCCCTTCGGCGCCAAGTCCGTCAGCGCCGTGCCCGTGGTGACGGCCCCGGCGGCCATCGCCTCCGCCGTCCGCGCCGCCACCGGCCGCCCGGTCAACCGCCTCCCGATCCGCCCGCAGGCGGCGGTGGTGACGGACCGGTGAGCACACCGCCGCCCGAGGAGCCGCGCTACGAACCCGCGCCCGGCGTGGGCAAGTTGTTCCTGTGGATCCTGCTGTTCGTGGTCGCGGCACTGGCCGTGGTCCTGGGCGGGATCTACTTCACCTGAGGGGTCCGGCCCGGCGAACGGAGCGGTCCCGCTCTTTTCCGCGCACGCGCAACGGTCCCGGCTCGCCGGGCGTCCTTCCTCGTGAAGGCCGTTGTCAGTGGGGCGGCGTAATGTGCTCGGCAGTGGGGGGCACCTGCCCGCGGGCGGCGTACGACGGGGTACGCGGACCTGCCACGCACCGGGAGATCGCGGGGGAGCGATGAGCACGACGGACGCCGAGGTTCCGGCGATCACGCTGAGCGAGGCGGAACTGGACCGCTACGTCACGCACGCGCCGACGCGCGGCCTCCTCACGGGCGCCGGACTGCCCGCGGAGAGCACCCTGCTGACCTTCTCCCCGCTGCGCACGCACGGCCTGCGCACCCTCGCCGACGCCGCCGACGGCCCCTTCCACCTGGCGGAGGAACTGCGCGGACGCCTGGTCATAGGCGAACTGCTCACCCCGGCCGGCCTGGAGCGCCGGTCGATCCTGCTCGACGGCGCCACGGGCGAGCTGACGACGGCCTACCTCTTCGACCCGTCCGAGCCGCGCCCCTTCGCGCCCTCCCTGAACACGCTGCTGCGCTTCGCCGCGGTCACCGAGGAACTGGCGGGGTTGCGCGGCCGGTTCGCCTCCCTGGCGGGACAGTACGGCCCCGGGACCGTCACCGAGGCCTCCCGCCGGCTGCTCACCCTCTTCGAGGAGGGCACGGACGGCGAGGTCCCGGCGTACTGGAAGGCGGCGGCCCTGATCCGCCCGCTCTCCCTCATCGCCGGCCCCGGCACGGCATCGGGCCTCACCCTGGACGTCCCCGCGCGCGTCCTGGACCAGCAGTTCGGGCACGGCAGGGTGGTCCGCTTCGAGGAGGTCGACTTCCCGAAGACGCTCACCCACGAGCCGACCCGCCGCTTCCTGAGCGAGACGGGACTGCCGGAGAAGGCGGTCCTCTTCCACGCCGACACGGACGTCCCGCTCCCCACGCTCCGCGAGTACTTCACCCAGGAACGTCCCGAGTACCCCCTCGCCGAGCTCCCGGCCCACTGCGACCACCTGATCCGCCTCGGCCACCTCCTGGAGGACACCAGCCTGGTGGTCGACGGCCGGACGGGCGCGGTCCTCACCTTCAGCGAGCCCGAGGCGGCCCTGCACCCCCTCAACAGCGACGTCTCCACCCTGGCCGTCACCCTGTGGCTCATCCACCACGAGCGCACGATCGACGCCCACCTGGGCCACGAACTGTCCACCCACGCCTACGACCACCTGGTCGCCCTGATGATCGGCACCCTCCACGCGATCGACCCGACGGGCACCGCCCCGGAAACGACCTGGCACTACTGGACGAACCTGTTCCATGACGAGACGGGCGGGGTGTTCTGACACCCGCGGGATGCTTCCCTTTCCGACGGAGGGCTGATGCCGTCAAGTGCGGATCTCGCCGCGTGGGTCGGCGCCGCGGGGACGTGGGCGGCACTGGCAGCCGCGGTCTACGGAGCGCGCGCTGCGTTTCACATGATCCGAGTGGAGCGTGACCGGGATCGCCAGCAACAACGTCAGCAGCAGGCGGATCAGGCGTCCAGTGTGGCGGTCTGGGTCGGTCGCCCTTTCGGCAGGAACCGCCCGGACCTCTTGGCGACCAGCATGGCCTACAGGCGTGAGGACTTCTTTCCCGACATTCACTTGGTCAATAGCTCACGTCTGCCCGTCTACGAGGTCAGGATCTTCGTCTGGGTCGAATTCAGTGATCGCCCGATTCACTGGCAAGATCGCGTCATCCTCCCGCCCACGCCCGGACCCGTGATCGCCAGCGCGTATGTGGACGCGGCCCCCGATGCCGCGCGAGTCATGGAGCAGGTCGTCGGCGTCAGCATCGCCTTCCGTGACGCTGAGGGGAAGCACTGGCAGCGCACGCGAAACGGGTCTCTTCGTGAGATCGACGTCAACGATGTGATGCAGCGGACGGGAGTTGCCGACGGTGACGGTTTCGTGCAGCCCCAGGATCTGGAAGACGTGGATCCGCGGAACCTGAGGCGATCGCCAGGCGATGACTGAGACGGACGAGCGAAAGGGGCGGCATCCGTGAGGGTGCCGCCCCTTTTCTCGCCTGCTCGGACATCAGAGGCCGTGGCGGGAATCGAACCCACGTAACTCGCTTTGCAGGCGAGTCCCTAAACCACTCGGGCACACGGCCGTGTTCGTGAGAAGAACGTACGGGGCGGGGCGTGAGGGGTTCAAGGGGAGCGGAGGCGCTGCAACGGGACTGCCATGTGGCGTTCATGAAGCGGGGCGGGACGTACGACCAACGGCCTAGCGGGGGTCGGACTCCTGACAGGGGCCAAAGTGCGTTGTGGGCCTTACTCTGTCGCACATGAGTGCCCTTGGATCCCGTGAGCCCGACGTCCTCGATCCGCCCGCCGAGCAGGACGGCGGTGTGCTGAGCAGGGCGTACCGGGCGCTGAGTGTCGGGATCGTGTCCGTCGTGGTGCTCATCGCGTTCGAGGCGACGGCCGTGGGGACCGCCATGCCGGTCGCCGCGCGGGAGCTGGACGGCCTGGCGCTGTACGCGTTCGCCTTCTCCGGGTACTTCACCACCAGCCTCTTCGGGATGGTGCTCGCCGGGCAGTGGTCCGATCGGCGGGGTCCGCTCGGAGCGCTGACGACCGGCATCGCGGCCTTCGCGGTGGGGCTCGTCGTCGCCGGGACCGCGCAGGTCATGTGGACGTTCATCCTGGGTCGGGCCGTGCAGGGGCTCGGCGGCGGGCTGGTCATCGTCGCGTTGTACGTCGTCGTGGGGCGCGCCTACCCGGAGCGGCTGCGGCCCGCGATCATGGCCTCCTTCGCCGCCGGCTGGGTCGTCCCCTCGATCGTCGGCCCCCTCGCCTCCGGCGCCGTCACCGAGCACCTCGGCTGGCGCTGGGTCTTCCTCGGCATCCCGGTCCTCGTCGTGTTCCCGCTCGCCCTCGCCCTGCCCCAGATACGGCGGCGGGCGGCCGGCCCGGTGGACGCGCAGGCCGGCGCCGGCTCCTTCGACCGGCGGCGGATCCGGCTCGCGTTCGGGATCTCCCTGGGCGCCGGGCTCCTCCAGTACGCCGCCCAGGACCTGCGGCCCCTCGCCCTGCTCCCGGGACTGGCGGGAGCGGCCCTGCTGGTGCCCGCCGTGCTCGGACTGCTGCCCCGCGGCACCTACCGGGCCGCCCGCGGCCTGCCCTGCGTCGTGCTGCTGCGCGGGCTGGCCGCGGGGTCCTTCATCGCCGCCGAGTCGTTCGTGCCGCTGATGCTGGTCACCCAGCGCGGGCTGTCCCCGACGCTCGCCGGGTTCTCGCTGGCGGCCGGCGGCGGGACGTGGGCGCTGGGCTCGTTCGTGCAGTCCCGGCCGCGCCTGGCGCCGTACCGGGAGCGGCTGATGACCGTGGGGATGGTGCTGGTCGCCGTCGCGATCGTCACCGCGCCGAGCGTGCTCCTGCACTCCGTGCCCGTGTGGACCGTGGCCGTCGCCTGGGGCATCGGCTGCTTCGGGATGGGCCTGGTGATCTCCTCCACCAGCGTGCTGCTGCTCCAGTTGTCCGCCCCGGAGGAGGCCGGCGCCAACTCCGCCGCGCTCCAGATCTCCGACGCCCTGTCCAACGTCGTGCTCCTGGCGGCCACCGGCGCGGCCTTCGCGGCCCTGGGCGGCGGGAGCACCGCGGCCACCACGGGGTCCGGTGGCGGGCATCCCGCCGCCTTCGCCGCCGTCTTCCTGCCGATGGCGGCGGTGGCGGTGGCGGGGGCCTGGGTGACCACACGGCTGCGGGACCGGCCGGCGCCGGCGCGGTGACAGGGGCGGGGGACACCTGTGCGGACACCTGCACGGAGACAGGGGCGGGGGACGGTGGTGGGCCGGTGGCTGCCGCGGGCTTGTGACGTCGCTCCCACCCTCGGGCGAGGCGGGGTCGTCCGCGCGTCGAGCGGAGGGCGGCGCCGGTAGGGTGGCCCGGTTGTCATACGTAGCCGCCCTACCCCGCTCGGAGACCGTGACTACCACCGCCGCCTCGCCCGCTTCCTCCCACCACCTCTCGCCCGCCTTCCCGGGCCGGGCCCCCTGGGGTACCGCCAGCAAGCTGCGTGCCTGGCAGCAGGGGGCGATGGAGAAGTACGTCCAGGAGCAGCCGCGTGACTTCCTCGCCGTCGCCACGCCCGGCGCCGGCAAGACGACCTTCGCCCTGACGCTGGCCTCGTGGCTGCTGCACCACCACGTCGTACAGCAGGTGACCGTGGTCGCGCCGACCGAGCACCTGAAGAAGCAGTGGGCCGAGGCCGCGGCCCGGATAGGGATCAAGCTCGACCCCGAGTACAGCGCGGGCCCGCTCGGCAGGGAGTACGACGGCGTGGCCGTGACGTACGCCGGTGTCGGCGTGCGCCCGATGCTGCACCGCAACCGGGTCGAGCAGCGCAAGACCCTGGTGATCCTGGACGAGATCCACCACGCCGGCGACTCCAAGTCCTGGGGCGAGGCCTGTCTGGAGGCGTTCGAACCGGCGACGCGGCGCCTCGCGCTGACCGGCACGCCGTTCCGGTCCGACACCAACCCCATCCCCTTCGTGACCTACGAGGAGGGGGCGGACGGGATCCGCCGGTCCGCCGCCGACTACACGTACGGCTACGGGTCGGCGCTGTCGGACGGGGTCGTCCGGCCGGTGATCTTCCTCTCCTACAGCGGCAACATGCGCTGGCGGACCAAGGCCGGCGACGAGGTCGCCGCGCGGCTCGGCGAGCCGATGACCAAGGACGCGATCAGCCAGGCCTGGCGTACGGCCCTCGACCCGCGCGGCGACTGGATGCCGAGCGTGCTGCGCGCCGCCGACCAGCGGCTGACCGAGGTCCGCAAGGCCATCCCGGACGCGGGCGCGCTCGTCATCGCCTCGGACCAGGACTCCGCGCGCGCGTACGCCAAGCTCATCCGGGAGATCACCGGGACGAAGGCGACGCTCGTCCTCTCGGACGACGCCGGCGCCTCGAAGAGGATCGACGAGTTCAGCGCGAGCGACGAGCGGTGGATGGTCGCCGTGCGGATGGTGTCCGAGGGGGTCGACGTACCGCGGCTCGCGGTGGGCGTGTACGCGACGACCATCTCGACCCCGTTGTTCTTCGCGCAGGCCGTCGGGCGCTTCGTGCGGTCCCGGCGGCGCGGCGAGACCGCGTCCGTGTTCCTGCCGACCGTGCCCGACCTGCTGACCTTCGCCAACGAGATGGAGAAGGAGCGGGACCACGCCCTCGACAAGCCGAAGAAGGAGGGCGAGGAGGACCCGTACGCCGAATCCGAGAAGGAGATGGAGGAGGCGAACAAGCAGCAGGACGAGGACACCGGCGAACAGGACATGCTGCCGTTCGAGGCGCTGGAGTCCGACGCCGTGTTCGACCGCGTGCTGTACGACGGCGCCGAGTTCGGCATGCAGGCGCACCCCGGCAGCGAGGAGGAGCAGGACTACCTGGGGATCCCGGGGCTGCTGGAGCCCGAGCAGGTGCAGTTGCTGCTGCAGAAGCGGCAGGCCCGGCAGATCGCGCACAGCCGGAAGAAGCCGGACACCGAGGCCGACCTGCTGGAGCTGCCCGCCGAGCGGCGGCCGGTGGTCACGCACAAGGAGCTGATGGAGCTGCGCAAGCAGCTGAACACGCTGGTCGGCGCGTACGTCCACCAGAGCGGGAAGCCGCACGGGGTGATCCACACCGAGCTGCGGCGGGTGTGCGGGGGGCCGCCGAGCGCGGAGGCCACGGCGGGACAGTTGCGGCAGCGGATCGAGAAGGTGCGGGAGTGGGCTACGCGCATGCGGTGACGCTGCGCTGGGCTTGGGGGGTTGTTCTGCCCACCCGCCCACCCGACTCGGTCCGCCGGGAGGGCACCGCCCGGAGGCTCCGCCCCGGACCCCGCAGGGGTGGGCGGGTGGCCCGGGTGGGTGGCTCGCTTCGCGGGGGCTGCGGGGTGCGAGGGTGCCGTGCGTCGGTGTCGGTGCGGATCTTCGTGTGTGCGTATCCGGACGAATGCAGGCAGGCCGGATCTGGGCTTGCCCGGATTCTGGACGAAGACTTCCGCTCAGCGAACCGGCTTCGCTACTGTCCGGCTACGCACACGCCCCGTGGCAGCGCCGCCGCGGAGCGCAGCCGTGAAGCGACTAGGTCCGGGAGCCGCCGGGCCGTCCTGCCGATCGGCGGCCTCTGAAGCGCGTCGCCGACGGGACTCGGTGACGCATCCGCCGAACAGGGGACGCCGACCTCACCGCCGAAGGAGTGGGCGTCGTGACCGCGGAGACCTCTCAGACGCTCGACCGGGGACTGCGCGTCCTCAAGCTGCTGGCCGACACCGACCATGGGCTGACCGTCACCGAGTTGTCCACCAAACTGGGCGTGAACCGGACCGTGGTGTACCGGTTGCTCGCGACGCTGGAGCAGCACGCGCTCGTACGGCGTGATCTGGGCGGGCGAGCCCGGGTCGGACTGGGCGTGCTGCGGCTCGGACGGCAGGTGCATCCGCTGGTACGGGAGGCCGCGCTGCCCGCGTTGCGGTCGCTCGCGGAGGACATCGGGGCGACGGCCCACCTCACGCTCGTGGACGGGTCCGAGGCGCTGGCCGTCGCGGTGGTGGAGCCCACCTGGACGGACTACCACGTGGCCTACCGGGCCGGGTTCCGGCATCCGCTGGACCGGGGCGCGGCCGGCAAGGCCATCCTCTCCGCACGGCAGTCGCCGTCCTCCGACCCCGGGTACACGCTCACGCACGGGGAGCTGGAGGCGGGGGCGAGCGGGGCCGCGGCGCCCCTGGTCGGGGTGACGGGCGTCGAGGGCAGTGTGGGCGTGGTGATGCTCGCGGACGCCGTGCCGGAACGGGTGGGCGCGCGCGTGATGGAGGCGGCGCGGGAGGTCGCGGAAGCGTTGCGCTGAGCCCGACCGGTGCGGCGAGGGCGCCGTCTCTCCGGCCTCCCCTCCCACTCCGCCGGCCCTTGGCCTGGCGGGGCCGGTACACGTCGTGACGGAACCCGTACGCAGAAGGGCACCTCTGCGCACCGCGTCCTCACGCCGACGGGACTCCCACCCGTCCCGGCGGGCTCCACATCCGCGCGGGACTCGATCCGGTTTGGCGGGACTCCGACCCGGCCTGGCGGGACTCCGATCCGGCCTGGCGGGACTTCCACCCGGTCCGGCGGGGGTCGCACCGGTCCCGGCGGAGCTCCCACCCGGTCTGGCGGGGCTCGCACCCGGTCCGGCGGGAGAGCCCGCACCCGTCTCGGCGAGGCCCGCACCCGTCTCGGCGAGGCCCGCACCCGTCTCGGCGAGGCCCGCACCCGTCCGGGCGGGGCCCGCACCCGTCCCGGCAGGGCTCCCACCCGTCCGGGCGGGACTCGCATCCGTCCGGGCGGGACTCGCAGCCGTCCGGGCGGGACTCCCACTCGTCCCGGTGGGGCTCGCACCCGTCCCGGCGGGGCTCCCACCTGGTCTGGCGGGGCCCGCACCCGTCTCGGCGGGGCTCCCACTCGTCCCGGTGGGGCTCGCACCCGTCCCGGTGGGGCTCGCACTCGTCCCGACAGGGCTCCCACCCGGTCCGGCGGTGGAGCCCGCACTCGTCTCGGCGGGGCCCGCACTCGTCCCGGCGGGGCTCCCACCCGGTCCGGCGGTGGAGCCCGCACTCGTCCCGGCGGTACTCGCACCCGGTCCGGCGGGACTCGCACCCGGCCCGCGGAACCCCACCCGGCCCGCGGAACCCCCACCCGGCCCGCGGAACCCGCACCCGGCCCGCGGAACCAGCACCCGGTCCGCGGGACCCCCGCCCGGTCCGGCGGGACCCGTACGCGGCGGAAGGTGTGCCTGGTCGGCGCGTTAGATTGAGTTCGTGCTCTCACGTCTCACACGCCTCCAGGCCCTCGCCGTCTGCGCGCTGCCCGTCGTGGCCCTGCTCGCCACGGCCGCGTTCGCGCCGCTGCCGTTCTCGGTGGCGCAGCCCGGCATGACGGCGAACGTGCTCGGGCGGAACCAGGGCACCCCGGTGATCACGGTGTCCGGGGCGGAGACCCGCAGGACCAGCGGGCAGCTGCGGATGACCACCATCGAGGCGACCGGTCCGGACGCCCGGGTCGGGCTCGGCGACGTGGTCGACAGCTGGTTCCGTACCGACCGCGCGGTGCTGCCGCGCGACTCGGTCTACCCGAGCGGCGACACCGTCAAGGAGATCGAGCAGCACAACGAGGCACAGATGCGGCAGTCCCAGGACGCGGCGACCCAGGCGGCGCTGAAGTACCTCGGCCTCGGCGCCGACCGGGTGAAGGTGACGCTGAGGCTCGCCGACGTGGGCGGGCCCAGCGCGGGGCTGCTGTTCTCCCTGGGGATCGTCGACAAGCTGGACGGCGACGGCAGCGGCGGCGACCTCACGGGGGGCCGCGTCATCGCCGGTACGGGCACGATCGACGCGGCCGGCCGGGTCGGCGCGGTCGGCGGGGTGGCCCTGAAGACCCGGGCCGCGCGCCGCGACGGGGCCACCGTCTTCCTGGTGCCGAAGGCGGAGTGCGCCGACGCCGGGGCGGAGCTGCCGAAGGGGCTGCGACTGGTCCCGGTGACCACGCTCAAGGGCGCGGTGGACTCCCTGGTGGCGCTGGAGAAGGGCAAGGGCCCGGTGCCCAGCTGCTGATCCACGGGTTCGGGACCGCCTACGACCGTTCGATGTCCGCCGCCTGCTCCACCAGCGGGATGATCCGCAGCGGAACGGGGTTCTCCATGACGATCGCCGTGGAGGCCCGGACGATGCCGTCGAAGCCGACGACCCGGTCGATCACCCGCTGGAGATCGGCGTTCGAGCGGGCCACCAGCCGGCACAGCATGTCCCCGCTGCCGGTGGTGGTCAGCAGCTCCAGCACCTCCGGCACGGTCGACAGGTACGCCCGTACGTCGGCGCCCTGGCCCTGCCGGATCTGCAGGGTGGCGAACGCGGTGACCGGATAGCCGAGGGCCGCCGGGTCCACCTGGGGACCGAAGCCCCGGATCACCCCGCTCGACTGGAGGCGGTCCAGCCGCGCCTGCACGGTCCCGCGCGCCACGCCCAGCCGCCGGGACATCTCCAGCACCCCGATGCGCGGCTCCCGGGCCAGCAGCACGATGATGCGTCCGTCCAGATGATCGATCGCCACGGGACCCCCAGAGATGGTCATCCTGTACAGAAAGACCGCCGATACGGCCGTACCACTGGTCAGGCTGCCCAGCGATTGCGCGAACTATTGCGCACCTTGCAGAGCGGAGCCACCCTTCGGCTATGACGCAGACCACAGACCTCACTCCCGGTACGGCCGCCCGGCAGGACGATCCCTTCCCGGTCAAGGGAATGGACGCGGTCGTCTTCGCCGTGGGCAACGCCAAGCAGGCGGCGCACTACTACTCCACCGCCTTCGGCATGCGGCTGGTCGCCTACTCCGGACCGGAGAACGGCAGCCGCGAGACCGCCAGTTACGTGCTGGAGAGCGGCTCCGCCCGCTTCGTCCTCACCTCCGTGATCAAGCCGAGCAGCGCCTGGGGCCGCTTCCTCGCCGAGCACGTGGCCGCGCACGGCGACGGCGTCGTCGACCTGGCCATCGAGGTCCCGGACGCGCGCGCCGCCTACGCGTACGCCGTCGAGCAGGGCGCGAGGAGCGTCACCGAGCCGTACGAGCTGAAGGACGAGCACGGCACGGTCGTCCTCGCCGCCATCGCCACCTACGGCGAGACCCGGCACACCCTGGTCGAGCGCACCGGCTACGACGGCCCCTACCTGCCCGGGTACACGGCCGCCCGGCCGATCGTCGAGCCGCCCGCCCAGCGCGTCTTCCAGGCCGTCGACCACTGCGTCGGCAACGTCGAACTCGGCCGGATGAACGAGTGGGTGGCCTTCTACAACAAGGTCATGGGCTTCACGAACATGAAGGAGTTCGTGGGCGACGACATCGCCACCGAGTACAGCGCGCTGATGTCGAAGGTGGTCGCGGACGGCACCCTCAAGGTCAAGTTCCCGATCAACGAGCCCGCCATCGCCAAGAAGAAGTCCCAGATCGACGAGTACCTGGAGTTCTACGGCGGCGCGGGCGTCCAGCACATCGCGCTCAACACCAACGACATCGTGCAGACGGTCCGCACCATGCGGGCGGCCGGCGTCGAGTTCCTCGACACCCCCGACTCCTACTACGACACCCTCGGCGAGTGGGTCGGCGACACCCGGGTGCCGGTCGAGACCCTGCGCGAGCTGAAGATCCTGGCCGACCGCGACGAGGACGGCTACCTGCTGCAGATCTTCACCAAGCCGGTCCAGGACCGTCCCACCGTGTTCTTCGAGCTCATCGAGCGGCACGGCTCCATGGGCTTCGGCAAGGGCAACTTCAAGGCGCTGTTCGAGGCGATCGAACGCGAGCAGGAGAAGCGGGGCAACCTGTAACGGCGGGCCCTACTCGCTGGGCGGCGGCTCGTCGGGTACGTCGCCCAGCTCCCGCAGCGCCTCCCGTGCCATCGGCGCCTTCAGCGGCGAGAAGTACGGGTTGATGCGCAGCGCCTCCTCCAGGTGCCGCCGCGCGGGGGCGTACCGCTCCAGCTCCGCCTCGATCACGCCCCGGTGGAACGCGTACAGCGCGCTGCGCACCCCGCCCCCCTTCGCCTTGTCCGTCGCGGTGGTCGCGTAGGTCAGCGCCTCCTCGTCCTCACCCGCCCGGTGCAGCGCCCAGCCCAGCGCGTCGGCCACCTCGATCCCCGGCTGCCGCCCCCACTCCTCCCGCAGCCGCTCCACGCCGTCCCTCGGGTCCCCGTGGTCGGCCTCGAACCGCCCGATCAGCAGCTCCTCGTCCACCCCGCCGGACACGGCCTGCCGCACCGCCGCCTTCATCCGCGTGTACTGCTCCTCGGCGACCCCGGGCTGCCCCAGCGACTCGTACAGCTCGCCCAGTTCCAGCAGATCCGCCGGGTCCGGCCGCCTGGCGACGGCGGCCCGGTACACGGCCAGCGCCTGCGCCGTGCGCCCCAGCGCGGCCAGCGTCCGCGCCCGCCCGACCGATGCCTTCCGCTGGTCGGGATCCAGCCGCAGCGCGGCCTCGAAGTGCCGCAGCGCGTCCGCGAGGTCCCCGCGCTCCCACGCCAGCTCTCCCAGCCCGGTCAGCCACGCGGCCTGCTCCGCCGGGGTGCGGGCGGCCGCCGCCGCGTCGGTCAGCTGGGCCACCGCGTCCTCACGCCAGCCCCGGTCCCGGTACACCGCCGAGGCCCGCGCCATCACGGCCGGCCGCGCCGCCGCGTCGGTGCGCAGCGCCAGCAGCTTGTCCAGGCTGGAGCGGGCCTTCTCGTAGTCGCCGAGCCCGGTGTACGCGTCGATCAGCGGCGGATACGCCTGCCACCGCTTCGGCGCCGCCTTCAGCGCCTGCTCGCCGTAGTCCTTCGCCGCCGGGAAGTCCCGGCGCGCCAGCGCCAGCGCGGCCAGGCCGTCCAGCGCCTCGGTGTTCCGGCCGCCCCGCACCTCCAGCGAGGACCGCAGCGCCCGCTCGGCCTTCGGGTAGTCCGCCGCGTCCCCCGCCCGCCGCCCCCGCTCCACGTACGCCGACCCCAGCACCGCCCACGCCCGGGCGTCCCCCGGCTGCGCCCGCACCAGCCGCTCCTGCCGCCCGATGAGCGCCGTCAGCCCGGGCAGCGCGGCCGGCACCCCGTAGGTCACCGAGGTCAGCGCCGGCGCCTGCGCCCGTGGCCGCGCCGGCGGACCGGCGGCGGGCGGCGCGGCCGGCCCGTGCCGCCGTTCGTGCGGCAGCAGCATCAGCACCGTGCCCGCCACGACACCGCCCGCCAGCGAGGCGACCAGCGCCCGCCGCAGCGCCCGCCGGCGCGCCCGCCGGCGCGGCGCCGGCGGCTCCGGGACCAGGGACGTACCCACGCACTGTCGGTTGTCCATGGCGCTCACTGTGCGTCAATACGACGAGCACATCCGCGTGGCCCCGGAGCGGCACGGGCGGGGTTCACACCGATGGCCGCGAGTGACACGCTGTGATCATGAGCCGTATCGAAGCACCCCGCGACGAGCACACCGGTAACCTCACCGACCGGCTCCTGGCCGGCCTGCCGCCCGAGGCCGTCCTGACGGACCCCGACGTCACGGACTCCTACGCCCACGACATGGCGAGCTTCTGCCCGGCGGGCAGCCCCGCCGTCGTCGTCCTGCCGCGCACCGTCGAGCAGGTCCAGCACGTCCTGCGCACGGCCACCGAACTGCGCGTTCCCGTCGTCCCGCAGGGCGCCCGCACCGGCCTGTCCGGCGGCGCCAACGCCACCGAGGGCTGTGTCGTGCTGTCCCTCACCAAGATGGACCGCATCCTGGAGATCAGCCCCGTCGACCGGATCGCCGTGGTGGAACCGGGCGTGGTCAACGCGGCCCTGTCCCGCGCGGTCGAGGAACACGGCCTGTACTACCCGCCGGACCCCTCCAGCTGGGAGATGTGCACCATCGGCGGCAACATCGGCACGGCCTCCGGCGGCCTGTGCTGCGTCAAGTACGGCGTGACCGCCGAGTACGTCCTCGGCCTGGACGTCGTCCTCGCCGACGGCCGCCTGATGTCCACCGGCCGGCGCACCGCGAAGGGCGTCGCGGGCTACGACCTGACCCGGCTCTTCGTCGGCTCCGAGGGCTCGCTCGGCATCATCGTCCGGGCCGTCCTCGCGCTGAGGCCCAAGCCGCCCCGGCAGCTCGTGCTCGCCGCCGAGTTCGCCTCCGCGGCGGACGCCTGCGACGCCGTCTGCCGGATCATGGAGCGCGGTCACGTGCCGTCCCTCCTCGAACTGATGGACCGTACGACGGTCAAGGCGGTCAACGACTTCGCCCACATGGGGCTGCCCGAGACCACCGAGGCGCTGCTGCTGGCCGCGTTCGACACCCCGGACCCGGCCGCCGACCTGGCCGCCGTCGGCGCCCTGTGCGAGGCCGCCGGCGCCACACAGGTCGTCCCGGCCGAGGACGCCGCCGAGTCCGAGATGCTGTTGCAGGCCCGGCGGCTCTCGCTGACCGCGCTGGAGGCGGTCAACGGCACGACGATGATCGACGACGTGTGCGTGCCCCGCTCGCGGCTCGGCGCCATGCTGGAGGGCGTGGAGCGGATCGCCGCCGCGTACGGCCTCACGATCGGGGTCTGCGCGCACGCCGGCGACGGCAACACGCACCCCACCGTCTGCTTCGACGCCAGCGACCCCGAGGAGTCGCGCCGGGCCCGCGAGTCCTTCGACGAGATCATGGCCCTCGGCCTGGAGCTGGGCGGCACGATCACCGGCGAACACGGCGTCGGCGTCCTGAAGAAGGAGTGGCTGGCCCGGGAGATCGGCCCGGTCGGGGTGGAGATGCAGCGGGCGGTGAAGCAGGTCTTCGACCCGCTGGGCATCCTCAACCCGGGCAAGCTGTTCTGACGAGCCCGGGGCCGTTCACCGGGCGAGGAGGTGGTCGAGCGCGTCGTCGATGCCCAGCCGCCCGCTCTCCGCGCCCGGCGGCACCGCCAGCAGCGTCCGCTCCAGCCAGGCCGACACCTGCGGGACCGGCGCCTGGAGCAGCGCCTCGCCGTCCGGTGAACTCAGCGCCATCAGCACGACACCGCGCCCGTCCGCCTTCGCCGGCCACACCCGCACGTCCCCGTGCCCGCACGGCCGGAACACCCCCTCCACCAGCAGGTCGCGGGCGAACGTCCAGTCGACGGGGTGCGCCGAGTCGATGTGGAAGGTGATGTGGACGGCGTAGGGGTCGTCGGAGCGGTAGCCGAGCCGGGCCGGCACCGGGACGCTCCGCTCCGGCGACAGGATGAGCCTCAGTTCGAGTTCGCGCTCCACCACGGTGTACCGCATGACCAGCGTCTCCTTTCGTGTCGGGGCCGCCGGGACGGGCCCGCACCGGGGGAGAGGGGGCCGGGGCCGGACCATTACGCGGGTCGGGGGACATTCTTTTCGCCGGCCCCCGAGGGAGCCTCGTACGGCGTTGCCCGGAAAGGAGTGGGTCCGGCGGGACTGGCGGTGGGGGATGCCCGGGTCTGATAGATGTGGAGGCCCCCATCCCACCCCCGAGCAGATACGGGACGACGGACATGAGCGCCCCAACCCCGGCCCCCGGCGACGACCGGCCCCGCGAGGGCTACTACCCGGACCCGTCCATCCCCGGCTACGTCCGGTACTGGAACGGCGCCTCCTGGGTGCCCGGCACGAGCCGCCCGGCGCCGGAGAACGGTGAACCGCTCACCCCGCCCCCCGGCGCCCGCCCGGCGCCCCCTTCCGTGGAGGAGACGGGCCCCCACTTCTTCGACGAGGACCCGCCGGGCGGGGAGCAGCCGGGCGGCGCCGGTCAGCCGGACCGGCAGGGCGCCCGGCCCGCGCAGGGCGCGCCGGGCGCGCAGTGGGGCCGGCCCGGTGAACCCTGGGGTGCCGACCCCCGGGTGCCGGCCGAGGCCCCCGACGGCCGTGCCACCGCCCGGACCGACGGCACCGCGACGATCCCGCCGGCGCAGGACGACCCCCACGACCCCGGCACCTTCATCTTCCGCCGCCCGATCCCCGGCCCGGCGGCGGCCGACCGCACCGACGACGGCACGATGACCTTCCGTCCGGTCCCGCCCGCCCCGCCGGGCCCGTCCGGGACCGGCAGCGGCCCGGCCGGCTTCGGCGCGCAGGGCCCGCTCGGCGCGCCCGCGAACTCCGGCTTCGGCGCCGGAAAGGCCGCCGCGGCCCGCGCCGCCGCCGAGCGGACACCCCCGGCGGCCCAGGGACCGCAGACGCCGTCCATTCCGCAGCCGGCCCCCGCGCCCCAGCCCTCCCCGGCCGTCCCCGCTCCCGCCCCCGTGGCGCCGTCGGTGCCCCATCAGGCGGTTCCCGGGCAGGCCGGTGTCCCCGCCACCCCGCTGACCAGCGGACCCGGTGGCGGGCAGACCTCCTGGGCGCAGCAGGTGCACCAGCTGGCCGGGGGCGGGGACGACCAGCCCGTGGCGCCGTGGAAGCCGCCGGTGGAGGACGTCTTCCAGGCCGCCGCGCGCCGGCAGGCAGCCGCCCGCCCCGCCGGGCTCGGCAAGCGGCTCGCCGCGCGGCTGATCGACCTCGTCGTCATCGGCGCCGTGACGGCCGCCGCGGCGGTCCCGCTCGGCGTCCGGGCCGTGGACCACGTCCAGCGGAAGATCGACGAGGCCCGGCTCTCCGGCCACGAGGTCACGGTCTGGCTGGTCGACGGCACGACCGGCACCAGCCTCGGGATCGTCCTGGCCGTCCTGCTCCTGGCCGGTGTCCTGTACGAGGTGCTCCCCACGGCCAGGTGGGGCCGCACCCTCGGCAAGAAGCTGTGCGGTCTCGAGGTCCGGGACATCGAGGCGCACGAGCCCCCGGCGTTCGGCGCGGCACTGCGCCGCTGGCTGGTCCTCAGCGTGCCGGGCCTGCTGGCCGTCGGGATCGTGGGCGTGCTGTGGTGCCTGTCCGACCGGCCCTGGCACCAGTGCTGGCACGACAAGGCGGCCCACACCTTCGTGGCCGGCTGAGCGCGCGTACTCCGTCCGGCCGTCTGCCGGATGCGCGGCCGCGCTCTTCGGGTTCCACTCGGGCCATGAGCAGCGAACCGCCCCCCGGCTCCGGAGAGCAGCCCCCCGAGGACGACCCGTTCAGGAAGCGGCCCCCGTCGGACCAGGGCTCGGGCTCGCCGTACGGCGCCCCGTACGGCGGCGCCCAGCCCCCTCCGCCGGGCGGCGGCGCGGGCGGTCCCTACGGCGGCGGTCCTTACGGCGGCGGTCCCTACGGCGGCGGTCCGGGCGGTCCTTACGGCGGTGGTCCGGGCGGCGGCCCCTACGGTCCCGGCGGCTACCCCGCCGACCCGCTGGCCGGCATGCCCCCACTGGCCGACAGCGGCAAGCGGACGCTCGCGCGCATCATCGACATGATCCTGGTCGGCATCGTCGTGCTGCTGCTCACCTGGGCGGTCGGGGTGAGCGCGTACACCATCGACAGCGAGCGCGCGCAGGTCGGCAGGTCACTCGCCCAGTCCGTCATCGCCGCCGTGCTCTACATCGCGTACGACACCGTCATGATGTCCAGGTCGGGGCAGACCCTCGGCAAGAAGTGGCTCGGCCTGCGGGTGGCCAACCTGGACAACGGCGCCACGCCCTCCGTGCAGACCATGCTGATCCGCTCCCTGGTGCTGTGGGTGCCGTTCGCCTTCTGCTGCGCGTGCGTCTGGACGGCCGTCTCGGGCGGCTGGAGCTTCTTCGACAAGCCGTACAAACAGGGCCTGCACGACAAGGCGGCCAAGACGGTGGTGGTCAGCACCGGCTGAGCCGCCTGCCGGGAGCGGTCACAGCGCCGTGGGCACGCGTTCCTCCTCCGTGACGGGCCCGGCGGGCGTCCGCTCCGCGCGCCCCCCGGGGACGGGGACCGTCAGGGCGACCAGCAGGCCCAGCGCGAGGGCCGCGAGGGCGATGACGGCGACCCCGACGCCCGAACTCGTCTGGGACAGCAGCAGCATGGCGAGCGTCGAGAAGATCACGGTGCAGGAACCGTAGGCGAGCTGTGCGGCGGTCGGACGAGGCATGGCAATCGTGTCCTCGGCAGTCTTCGGAAGTCGGGGGTGCCACTCTGTTGGCCTGCATGCCCGAGCGGGACGCCCGGTAAGCGTGACCTAACCCACGGTACCGGTGCACAGGGGGCGCACGGAGTCACCGTCCCGGCCAAACGGGCGTTCGTCCGCGCCCGTTGGCGTCGGCGACACGCGTCCGTAAAGCGAACGCCACCTCCGCATAGTGCACTTGTCCTGCTCAAGTCAAGGTCTGTTTTTTCAGCTAAACCTCTAGTCAAATGTCGTCACTTGACTACACGCGTTGATCGTGCGCGCACGGATTCCTCCATCACCCGGAACCCTCTGTCCGTGTGCGCGGCGCGGGGGAGGAACTCAAGTGACAGGCAGATCCTGGACGTTCAGAGCGGCCGCCATCGGTGTGACGCTCGCGGCGGCCTCCGCCACGTTCGCCACCTTCGCCGTCGCGGAGGCGGGCACCCAGGCCCAGAGCGCCGCCGCCAACCGGCACGACCCGGCTCCGGTGAAGCAGCGCACGCACGATTTGGACGGCCCCCTGAGCAAGACCCAGGAGGCGCAGCGCAAGGAAGCCCTGAACCAGCTCATAGCGGGCAAGGCCACCGCGAAGGAGCGCAACGGCTCCAAGGTCGTCGAGCTCAAGAGCCGCAAGGGGCACAGCAAGTACGTCGAGCTGAGCCGCGAGAAGACCGACAAGATCTTCACGATCCTGGTGGAGTTCGGCGACAAGACCGACCCCAAGTTCGGCGGCACCGCGGGCCCGCTGCACAACACGATCGCCGCGCCGGACCGCAAGAAGGACAACTCGACGGCCTGGCAGAAGGACTACAACCAGAAGCACTTCCAGGATCTCTACTTCGGCACCGGCAAGAAGACCGAGTCGCTGAAGAAGTACTACGAGAAGCAGTCCTCGGGCCGCTACTCGGTCTCCGGTGAGGTCTCCGACTGGGTCAAGGTCCCCTACAACGAGGCCCGTTACGGCAACAACGCCTGCGGTTCCACCAACTGCCCGAGCGTGTGGAACGTCGTCAGCGACGGCCTGAACGCCTGGGTCGCCCAGCAGAAGAAGGCCGGCCGCACCGACGCCGACATCAAGAAGGACCTCGCCCAGTACGACCAGTGGGACCGGTACGACTACGACGGCGACGGCAACTTCAACGAGCCGGACGGCTACGTCGACCACTTCCAGATCGTGCACGCCGGTGAGGACGAGTCCGCGGGCGGCGGCGCCCAGGGCACGGACGCGATCTGGGCCCACCGCTGGTACGCCTTCGGCACCGACGCCGGCGCCACCGGCCCCGTGAACAACAAGCTCGGCGGCACGCAGGTCGGCGACACCGGCGTCTGGGTCGGGGACTACACCATCCAGCCGGAGAACGGCGGCCTCGGCGTCTACGCCCACGAGTACGGCCACGACCTCGGTCTGCCGGACGAGTACGACACCGCCGGCGGCGACAACTCCACCGGTTTCTGGACGCTGATGTCGTCCGGCTCCTGGCTCGGCACCGGCAAGGAGTCCATCGGCGACCTGCCCGGCGACATGAACGCCTGGGACAAGCTCCAGCTGGGCTGGCTGAACTACGACACCGCCAAGGCCGGCAAGCAGTCCACGCACAAGCTGGGCGTCGCCGAGTACAACACCTGGGACAAGCAGGCCCTCGTGGTGACCCTGCCGGACAAGGCGGTCAGCACCACCATCACCGAGCCGGCGCAGGGCGCCACCCAGTGGTGGAGCGGCAGCGGCAACAACCTGAAGAACACGCTGACCCGTTCCGTGGACCTGACCGGCAAGTCCTCGGCGAGCCTCACCCTGGACGGCTGGTGGGCCACCGAGGCCGGCTACGACTACGTCTACACCGAGGTCTCGACCGACGGCGGCGCCAACTGGACCGCCCTGGACGGCACCGCCGACGGCCAGGCCCTCCCGGTCGACGCCAGCGGCAAGCCGGCGCTCAGCGGCTTCTCGCAGACGCACAAGAAGCTGGTGTTCCCGCTCGACGCCTACGCCGGCAAGAAGATCGACCTGCGCTTCCGCTACGCCACCGACGGCGGTGTCGCGGAGAACGGCTTCACGGCCGACGAGATCGCCGTGACCGCCGACGGCACCCCGCTGTTCTCGGACGACGCCGAGAGCGCGGACGCCGGCTGGACCGCGGACGGCTTCTCCCGCATCGGCGCGTCCTTCACCAAGGACTACAAGCAGTACTACATCGCCGAGAACCGGCAGTACGAGTCGTACGACAAGACGCTGAAGACGGGCCCGTACAACTTCGGCTTCGCGTCGCGCCCGGACTGGGTGGAGCACTACCCGTACCAGAACGGCCTGCTGATCTGGAAGTGGGACACCTCCCAGGCGGACAACAACACGAACGCCGCGAACGGCCACCCGGGCTCCGGTCTGATCCTGCCGGTCGACTCGCACCCGAAGGCGCTGAAGTGGACCGACGGCACGCTGCTGCGCAACCGCATCCAGGCCTACGACTCGCCGTTCAGCCTCTACGCCACGGACGGCATCACGCTGCACAAGGCCGACGTCGCGCTGAAGATCAAGGGTTCGAAGGGTGTCCGGGTCTTCAACGACCACACCAGCACCTACTACGACCCGTCGAACCCGACGGGCGGGGTGAAGGTCACTGACACCAACACCAAGATCACGATCGTCAAGGAGGCCAAGGACGGCTCCACGATCCAGCTCAAGGTCGGCCCCGCGGTGAAGTAGTCCGCATCACCGCAGGTCACAGACGTATCGGCGGCAACCCCTTGGCGGGTTGCCGCCGGTCGTGTTTAGGTGCGTCCTGTGGACCGCTTATTGACACCGACCGGAACGGGGATGTGACCGCATGGCCGCTGGAGGCTTCTGCAAGCTGCCGAACGGCACGGTGGTGGTGGCGCTCAACCTGCCGTACGGCTCCGCCGGGGTGCGGGTTCTCGTGCACGCCCAGAACCGTGCCCGGGCCCTGACCAGGCTCCGGAACCTGGGCCTGCGGGCGATCTACCTCCGGGGGAACGCCGAGCCCCCGACGCCGGACGAGATCACGGCGGTCCTGCACCACCCCGACGGCCTGATATGGCGCACGGCACCGGCCGACAACGCTGTCATGGTCACGGAGCTGTGGCACCCGATCCGGGCGCTGCTGCGCGGGCCGGCGCTGGTGCGGTGAGGAGAGCGGCGGCGGGCCGGCGGGCTTGCCCGCGCCCCCCGCGGGCGCCCTAGCCGCTCACCACGGGCTTGCCGGTGAGTTCCACGCCCGCTTCCCGCAACTGCTCCAGGGCCCGCTCGGTGGTCTCGCCCGCCACCCCGGCCGTCAGGTCCAGGAGGACCTGCGTGCGGAAGCCCTCCCGCGCGGCGTCCAGGGCGGTGGCCCGTACGCAGTGGTCCGTGGCGATGCCCACCACGTCCACTTCCGTGATCTCCCGGGCGCGCAGCCAGTCGGCCAGGGGGACGCCGTTCTCGTCCCTGCCCTCGAAGCCGCTGTACGCGGCCGCGTAGGCGCCCTTGTCGAACACGGCGTCCACCGCGCCGGAGGCGACGGCCGGGGCGAAGTTCGGGTGGAAGCCCACCCCCTCCGTGCCCGCGACGCAGTGCGCGGGCCAGGAGCGGACGTAGTCGGGGTTGTCCGCGAAGTGGCCGCCGGGCGCGATGTGGTGGTCGCGGGTGGCCACCACATGCCGGTATCCGGTGCCCGCCGCCTGGCCGATCAGCTCGGTGATGGCGGCGGCCACGTCGGCACCGCCGGCCACCGCGAGACTGCCCCCCTCGCAGAAGTCGTTCTGCACGTCTACGACGATCAAGGCGCGGCGCATGGTGGGTGTCCTTCGACTGAGAGTGAAGTAACTGAGCCTAGAGAATTCCGGGCTCCGGCGGGAGGGGGCGTCGAGGGGCGGACGGGGTCCCGCTCTAGCTACCCGGGCGCCCTTGGACGTACTCCGTCGGAATGACGGGTTCCCCCCTGGACAGCTGGATCGCGGAGAGCGGCAGATTCGCGCGGGCCGCGATGTGGCGGTCCCGGGCCATGTCCAGCGGCTCCCGGGCGACCACCTCGCCGCCCTTGACCAGCTCCACCAGCAGCTGCCGGTCGGCCAGCTCGGCCGGGACCGCCCCGGTGCCGATGACCTCGGCCTCCGCGACCCCCTCCGCGTCCAGCCGCCGCGCCGCCCACTTGCGGCCCCCGACGGACACCTTGCCGCCGCTGGACTTCTTCGCGACCGGCAGCAGCGGCGCCTTCGGGTCGGCGGATTCGGCGCGGGCCACCAGCTTGTAGACCATGGAGGAGGTCGGGTGCCCGGAGCCGGTCACCAGCTGGGTGCCGACGCCGTACGCGTCCACCGGCGCGGCGGCCAGCGAGGCGATGGCGTACTCGTCCAGGTCGGAGGTCACGACGATCTTCGTGCCGGTCGCGCCCAGCTCGTCCAGCTGCTGGCGCACCCGGTGGGCCACCAGCAGCAGGTCGCCGGAGTCGATGCGGACCGCGCCCAGCTCGGGGCCGGCCACCTCCACCGCCGTACGGACGGCCTCGGCGACGTCGTAGGTGTCCACCAGGAGGGTCGTGCCCCGGCCGAGGGTGTCGACCTGGGCCTGGAAGGCGTCGCGCTCGCGGTCGTGCAGCAGGGTGAAGGCGTGGGCGGAGGTGCCGACGGTCGGGATGCCGTAGCGGAAGCCGGCGGCCAGGTCGGAGGTGGTCGCGAAGCCGCCGACGTAGGCGGCGCGGGCGGCGGCCACCGCGGCCAGCTCGTGGGTGCGGCGGGCGCCCATCTCGATCAGCGGGCGGTCACCGGCGGCGGAGGCCATCCGGGAGGCCGCGGCGGCGATGGCGGAGTCGTGGTTGAGGATGGACAGGATCACGGTCTCCAGCAGGACGCACTCGGCGAAGCTGCCCTCGACGCGCATGACCGGCGAGCCGGGGAAGTACACCTCGCCCTCGGGGTAGCCCCAGATGTCCCCGCTGAAGCGGTAGTCGGCGAGCCACCGCAGGGTCTCGTCGTCGACGATGTCCCGCTCGCGCAGGAAGCCGAGGACCGCGGAGTCGAAGCGGAAGTTCTCCACCGCGTCCAGGACACGGCCGGTGCCGGCCACCACGCCGTAGCGGCGCCCGTCCGGCAGCCGCCGGGTGAAGACCTCGAACACGCTCCGCCGTTCGGCCGTGCCGGCCTTCAGCGCGGCGCGCAGCATCGTCAGCTCGTACTGGTCCGTGAAGAGCGCCGTCGAGGGAACGTCCACCGGCAGCCCAAGGTCCGCTGTGTTCATGGCGAGGAATCGTACTCCCTTTTCGTCGGTGTGACGATTTATGGGGGCCGTGGCAGCATGGCTGTGTGACGTCACCCGCGCCCGTAGAGATCGAACGCACCGAGTCGGCGGAGGAGGTCTTCGCCGTACCCGAGCCCGACGTCCCCTGGGTCACCATCGTGCACAACGACCCGGTCAACCTCATGAGCTATGTGACGTACGTCTTCCAGACGTACTTCGGCTACACCAAGGACAAGGCCACCAAGCTCATGCTCGACGTCCACCACAAGGGCCGGGCGGTCGTCTCCAGCGGGACCCGCGAGGAGATGGAACGCGACGTGCAGGCGATGCACGGCTACGGTCTGTGGGCCACCCTCCAGCAGGACCGGAAGTAAACGCACCCCGATGCCCGGACACTTCGAACCGCTCCCCGGCGGCGGCGCGGCCGTCGCCCTCGACGACGTCGAGATCTCCATCATCCGGTCGCTGGCCGTCCAGCTCCTGGAGCTCATCGGTCCCGGACCCGGCGCCGACGCCCCGGACGACCCGCTCGCCGAGCTGTTCGCGCAGGGCCCGAGCGAGCCCCCCTCCGACCCGGTGCTGCGCAGGCTCTTCCCGGACGCCTACGGCGGCCCGGAGGAGGCCCCCGCCTCGTCGGCGGAGGCCGAGGAGCGACGGGCGCACTCCGCCGAGTTCCGCCGCTTCACGGAGAACGACCTGCGCGCCGGCAAGCGGGAGAACGCCCTCGGGGTGATCCGCAGCCTCGACGCGCTCGCCCCGGTGGACGAGGGCGGGGCGGTGCTCAAGCTGTCGCCCGACGAGTCCCGGCAGTGGCTCGGCGCCCTCAACGACCTGCGGCTGGCGATCGGTTCCCGGCTGGACATCACCGACGAGGACGACACCGACCTGCTGTACCGGCTCCCGGACGAGGACCCGCGCAAGCCGATGGTCATGGCGTACCTGTGGCTCGGCGGGCTCCAGGAGACCCTGGTGACGACCCTGATGCCGTAGTTCGTACGGTTTCGCCCCCTCGGAGCCGTTCGCTCAGAGGACGCTCAAATCCGGATAACGATCCCGTCACCATCGCGGCCGGTTTTGCCGCATTCGGGCGTTCTTTGTCCGCTTTTACCTGTGCGATGCGCCACATCCCACCCCTGTGATCAATATTGCGGCCGTGATAAATCTTCACGACCGCCCGGCCGACACCACCCACGTCCGGCCGGGTGCGCCACCGAGCCGACGACCGTCGGCCAGGCAGACAACTCCATCATCCGGGGGGATCGAGACCCGATCCGAGGCCGACGAAAGGCCCGGGTCGGCATGGAGAAAGGCGCACCACACATGACCTCTGAGAAGGTCACCACCACCCCTGAGGAGGGGTACGAGCGAGGGCTCGGCAGCCGTCAGGTCCAGATGATCGCGATCGGCGGCGCGATCGGCGTCGGGCTCTTCCTGGGCGCCGGCGCGAACATCGCCAAGGCCGGTCCCAGCCTCATCCTGATGTACGCCCTCGCCGGCGTGATCATCTTCTTCATCATGCGGGCCCTGGGCGAACTGCTGCTCTACCGCCCGGTCTCCGGCTCCTTCGCCGAGTACTCCCGGGAGTTCCTCGGCCCGTTCTTCGGCTACTTCACCGGCTGGACGTACTGGCTGATGTGGGTCGTGACCGGCATGGCCGAGCTGACGGCCGCCGCGATCTACGTCCACTACTGGTTCCCCGGCATCCCGCAGTGGGTGACGGCCCTGGTCTTCCTCGTGGTCCTGTTCGTGGCCAATCTGATCTCGGTGAAGCTGTTCGGCGAGATCGAGTTCTGGTTCTCCATGGTCAAGGTCACGGCCCTGATCGGCATGATCGTGATCGGCCTCGGCGTGCTCACCTTCGGCTTCAGCGCCGCGGGCGACACCGCGCACGTGGCGAACCTGTGGCAGTTCGACGGCTTCTTCCCCAAGGGCATCGGCTCCTCGCTGATGACCCTCCAGGGCGTGATGTTCGCCTACCTCGCCGTCGAGCTGGTCGGCGTCACCGCCGGCGAGTCCGAGAACCCGGAGAAGACCCTCCCGAAGGCCATCAACACGCTGCCCTGGCGCATCGCGCTCTTCTACGTCGGCGCCCTCACCGTCATCCTGTGCGTGGTGAAGTGGACCGAGTTCGCGCCGGGCGTCAGCCCCTTCGTGAAGGCGTTCGCGGTCATCGGCATCCCGGCCGGCGCCGGCATCGTCAACTTCGTGGTGCTCACCGCCGCCCTGTCGTCCTGCAACTCCGGCATGTACTCCACCGGCCGCATGCTGCGCACCCTCGCCGACAACGGCGAGGCCCCGCGGGTCTTCTCGAAGCTGTCGTCGACCAAGACCCCCGCGCTCGGCATCACCGTCTCCGTGCTGTTCATGGGCATCGGCGTCGTCCTGAACTACGTCGTCCCGGAGAAGGCCTTCGGCTACGTCACCTCCGTCGCCACCGCGGCCGGCATCTGGACCTGGCTGATGATCCTGATCAGCCACGTCCTGTACCGCCGCGCGGTCGACGCGGGCCGGCTGCCCACCAGCTCCTTCCCGGCGCCCGGCGGCGCGGTGTGCTCGTACATCGCCATCGCCTTCCTGCTCTTCGTCACCGGTCTCATCGCCTACGACGCCGACTCCCGCGTCTGCCTGTACGTCATGGCGGTCTGGGCGGTCGCCCTCGGCATCGGCTGGCTGGTCCTGAAGTCCCGGACGCCGTCCATCGCGGACCGCCGCGAGCCGGAGTTCGAGAAGGTGGGCTGACCCCGGAAGGGGCCCGGGGGAAACCCCGGAAACCCCCGGGGCGGACCCCCCAAGACCCTCCGGAAAGGACGTCCGGCCGTCGGGAGCTCTCGTGGCGCCCCCGGCGGCCGCCGCTCAGGACGTCCGGCATGTGGGCCGTCCCGTACCACTCCTCGGTACGGGACGGCCCCTTTGCTTATCCTGACCCCCATGCTGACCATCACCCAGGCGCTCCACGACCAGATCGTCGCCCACGCGCGCGCGGACCACCCCGACGAGGCGTGCGGGGTGGTCGCCGGACCGGTGGGCTCCGGCCGCCCCGAGCGCTTCGTCCCGATGCTCAACGCGGCCCGCTCGCCCACCTTCTACGAGTTCGACTCCCAGGACCTGCTCAAGCTCTACCGCGAGCTGGACGACCGCGACGAGGAGCCGGTGATCATCTACCACTCCCACACCGCGACCGAGGCCTACCCCTCCCGGACGGACATCAGCTACGCCAACGAGCCCGGCGCGCACTACGTCCTGGTGTCCACCGCCGACACCGACGGCGCCGGAGAGTTCCAGTTCCGCTCCTTCCGCATCCTGGAAGGGGAGGTCACCGAGGAGGAGGTCAAGGTCGTCGAGGCGTACTGATCTCAGTAAGCGGTCGGATGCAGTCCGGGATGTGAAATCACCCTCCGGAACCCGGACCGGGAATCGATACGATGAGCCCATGGTTCTGAACGACGTGAGCGAGAAGGCGCCGGGCACACTGCTCGTGGCGCGGCTGCACGTCGATCTGTGCAGGCTGAACAGCGCCATCTGTTGACGTTCCCCGCCGCCGTACGGCCGTGAGCCGCGGCGTGCCGCGCCGCGCGCCCACACCTTCCGACACTTCCCGACAGGAGCCCGCAACCATGGCCATCGAGGTCCGCATCCCCACCATCCTCCGCCAGTACACCGACGGTCAGAAGGCGGTGGAGGGCAACGGGAGCACCCTCGCCGAGCTGTTCGCCGACCTGGAGTCGCGGCACGCGGGCATCCAGGCCCGCATCGTGGACGGCGACCAGCTGCGCCGCTTCGTCAACGTGTACCTCAACGACGAGGACGTCCGCTTCCTGGACGGCATCGACACCAAGCTGTCGGACGGCGACAACGTCACGATCCTGCCGGCCGTCGCCGGCGGCATGCGCTGATCGGTCACCGAGCAGCGATGCGCTACGACTCCCCGCTGGCCGCGGTGGGCAACACCCCCCTGGTGCGCCTGCCGCGGCTGTCGCCGTCCCCGGACGTGCGGATCTGGGCCAAGCTGGAGGACCGCAACCCCACCGGCTCGGTCAAAGACCGGCCCGCCCTGCACATGATCGAGCAGGCGGAGAAGGACGGCCGGCTGACCCCGGGCTGCACGATTCTCGAACCCACCTCCGGCAACACCGGCATCTCCCTCGCCATGGCGGCCAAGCTCAAGGGCTACCGGATGGTGTGCGTGATGCCGGAGAACACCTCGCAGGAGCGCCGGGACCTGCTCGGCATGTGGGGCGCCGAGATCATCTCCTCCCCGGCCGCCGGCGGTTCCAACACCGCCGTGCGCGTGGCCAAGGAACTGGCCGCCGAGCACCCCGACTGGGTGATGCTCTACCAGTACGGCAACCCGGACAACGCGGGCGCCCACTACGCCACGACCGGCCCCGAGATCCTCGCCGACCTGCCCTCGGTCACCCACTTCGTGGCGGGCCTCGGCACCACCGGCACCCTCATGGGCGTGGGCCGCTACCTGCGCGAGCACAAGCCGGGCGTCCAGATCGTCGCCGCCGAGCCGCGCTACGACGACCTGGTCTACGGCCTGCGCAACCTCGACGAGGGCTTCGTCCCCGAGCTGTACGACGCGTCCGTCCTGACCACCCGGTTCTCGGTCGGCTCGGCCGACGCGGTCACCCGCACCCGGGAGCTCCTCCAGCAGGAGGGCATCTTCGCGGGCGTCTCCACCGGCGCCGCCCTGCACGCGGCGATCGGCGTCGGCCGGAAGGCCGTCAAGGCGGGCGAGAGCGCCGACATCGTCTTCATCGTGGCCGACGGCGGCTGGAAGTACCTCTCCACCGGCGTCTACACCGCGGCCACCACGGAAGAGGCCATCGCGACACTCCACGGCCAGCTCTGGGCCTAGGTGCGGCCTAGGGTCGCTGTCCCGGGACGGCGGATCCGCGCGCGCCGGTGGTACGTCACATCCGTACCAGGACACCGGCAGAAAGGCGGACCCCATGCGCCGTACGACGCTCCTCGCCCCCGCGGCGGCAGCGCTGCTCCTCGCGGGCTGCGGCTCCCAGCAGGACACCGGGAGCAGCGACAAGGTGTCGGCACCGGCCCGCACGGGCACGCCGTCGCCCACCGAGTCCGCCGGAGGCTGCACCGGTCACGTCGAGCTGACGGCCGCCGATCACGGCCGTACCGTGTGCGTGACCGAGGGCGGCGAGGTCCGGCTGACCCTGGACGGCACCCGGGCCCGCCCCTGGCGCCCGCTCGCCGCGCGCGGTACGGGACTGGAGGCCGTCAACGCGGGCTTCGTACTCCAGCCGGGTGACGCCACGGCCGCGTACCGGGCCGTGGCCGCCGGCACGGTGCAGCTCACGTCGTCCCGCCCGCTGTGCGCCGAGCCGACCGCACCGGGCCGGGTCTCCTGCAAGGGCGTCGAGGACTGGACGGTCACCGTGCGCGTCCGGTGAGGCGGAGCTAACCGGCCAGGTGCCGGACCTGGTCCCACAGGACCGGGTCGACCACGCCCACCCGGCGGCGGAAGGCGTCCACCGGGACCTCGCGCAGCTCGTCGGTCCGCAGGAAGCTGGGCCGCCCCTGGGTGTCACCGACCGCGCCGGGCGGCAGCGGGATCACCCCGCAGCGCTCGTCGTGGTACTTGCTGGTGATCTTCGCGACGGTGGCCCGCCCGCCGCGCACGGCCAGCACCAGACAGGGCCGGTCCTTGGCCGCGGCCCCGTCCTCGTAGGGGACCTCCGCCCACCAGATGTCCCCGGGGCGGGGCCGTACGGCGTGTGCCGTCCGCGTTCCCGGGCGGCCCGGTGCCCGCGGGCGCCGGCCACCGGGCCGGTGCCCGCGGCCCCAGCCGTCGACGAGCGTGGCGACCAGCGCGAGCAGTACCACCGCCGCGAGCGCCAGCCACCAGGACGTGTCCATACGACGACGTTACCGGCGCGCGACGGACATCGCGCGCCCTCTTCCGATCCTCGTGCGCCCTGCTTCCAGCCGAACCGGTGACAGTGCAGGTGAGTTCGCCCACAACGGCCCCGGGCGGAGGAGCGACCCGCGCTCTCGCGCCTTAGGCTCGACGGACCGCACGACCCCCGACAGCCCCCGCCCCGCAAGGGGTTTACGTCCCGCCCACCGGTTACCCGCCTACGGAGGTTTCTGCTTCATGAAGCTCACCGTCGTCGGCTGCTCGGGGTCGTTCCCGTCCGCGGAATCGGCCTGTTCGAGCTACCTCGTCGAGGCCGACGGCTTCCGGCTGCTCCTCGACATGGGCAACGGCGCCCTCGGCGAGCTGCAGCGCCACTGCGGTCTCTACGACCTCGACGCGATCTTCCTCAGCCATCTGCACGCCGATCACTGCATCGACATGTGCGCGTACTTCGTGGCGCGCTACTACCGCCATGACGGCGGCCGGTGCGACCCGCTGCCGGTCCACGGCCCCGAGGGCACCGAGCACCGCCTGACCACGGCCTACGCGGACACCCCCTCCGCCTCCTCGATGAGCGAGGTCTTCGACTTCCACACGGTGAAGCCGTCCACGTTCGAGATCGGCCCGTTCACCGTGCACACCGAGCGGGTCCGCCATCCCGTGGAGGCGTACGCCGTCCGGATCGAGCACGACGGCAGGTCCCTGACGTACTCCGGCGACACCGGCGTCACCGCGGCGCTGGACGAGCTGGCCCGGGACACCGACCTGTTCCTGTGCGAGGCCGCGTTCACGCACGGCAAGGAGAGCATTCCCGACCTGCACCTCAACGGCCGCGAGGCGGGACAGACGGCGGCCCGCGCGGGCGCGCGGCGACTCGTCCTCACCCACATCCCGCCGTGGACCGACCCCGAGGTGAACCTGCGGGACGCCCGTGAGGTGTTCGACGGCCCGGTGCACCTGGCGGCACCGGGACAGAGGTACGAGATCTGACGCCCCGGCCGCGCACGACGAGGCCCCCGGAGCGTCCGCTCCGGGGGCCTGCTGTCATGCGGTGACGGCCGGTCTCACGCCTTGGCGAGGTCCTCGACCTCGTCCTCGGGCTCACGGCCCGGGGTCTTCAGGTCGAACTTGAGGATGGCGAACCGGAAGGTCACGTAGTAGATCGCGCCGAAGACGAGACCGACCGGGATGATCAGCCACGGCTTGGTCGCCAGGTGCCAGTTGAGGGCGTAGTCGATCAGGCCGGCGGAGAAGTTGAACCCGGCGTGCGCGCCCAGGCCCCACGTCACGGCCATCGACACCGCGGTGAGCACGGCGTGCAGGACGTACAGCAGCGGCGCGACGAACATGAAGGAGAACTCGATCGGCTCGGTGACGCCGGTGACGAACGAGGTCAGCGCGAGCGAGACCATCATGCCGAGCACCGCCTTGCGGCGCTCCGGACGGGCGCAGTGGGCGATGGCGAGCGCGGCGGCCGGCAGGCCGAACATCATGATCGGGAAGAAACCGGTCTGGAACAGACCGGCGGACGGGTCGCCGGCGAGGAAGCGGGTGATGTCGCCGTGCACGATCTCGCCCGAGGCGTTCTTGAAGTCGCCGAGCTGGAACCACGCCACGGTGTTGACGAACTGGTGCATGCCGACCGGGATGAGCGCGCGGTTCACCGCGCCGAACAGGGCCGCGCCGCCGGCTCCCAGACCGGTCATCCACTCGCCGAAGTGCGCTATGCCGTTGCCGATCGGCTCCCAGACGAGGCCGAAGAAGACGCCCAGCACGATGCCGACGAAGGCCGTGATGATCGGCACGAGCCGGCGGCCGTTGAAGAAGCCGAGCCAGTCGACCAGCTTCGTGCGGTGGAACCGCTGCCACAGCACGGCCGCGAGCAGACCCATGATGATGCCGCCGAGGACACCGGGGTCGTTGTACGTCGCCTCGACGATCTTGCCGTTCTCGATGTGCTGCTCGGTCAGCGGGAAGGCCTGGAGGACCTTGCTGTAGACGAGGAAGCCGACCACCGCGGCGAGGGCCGTGGAACCGTCGGACTTCTTGGCGAAGCCGATGGCCACACCGATGCAGAACAGCAGCGGAAGGGAGCCGGTGAGCGCGCCGCCCGCGTTGTTGAACACGGCGGCGACCTTGTCCCAGCCCAGGCCGTCCTTGCCGAAGATGTCGTCCTGGCCGAGGCGGACCATGATGCCCGCCGCGGGCAGCACGGCGATCGGGAGCTGTAGGCTGCGACCGACCTTCTGCAGGCCCTGGAACAGGCCTGCTCCCCGCTTCTTCCCCGGCTTGGCCGCCGGGGCCGCCGTTTCGGTGGCGGTGCTCATACTTCCTCCATCGGGCAAGGCGCCGCCCGGGAACCATGGAAGGGGACGGCAGCGTCTCTGGTCTACACCACCTGTGGTGTAGACCTGTTGTAGCACGATGAAGGCGGCGTAAGGAACCCGCGAATCCGCTACCGCGGCGCTACGCGCTGTGCGCCGTCAGGCCTCGGTGACGTCCTCGACGTCATCCGCCGGCTCCCGCCCCGGCGTCTTCAGGTCGAACCGCGTGATCGCGACGCGGAACACCAGGTAGTACACGGCCGCGAAGCACAGGCCGATCGGGACGATCGCCCACGGTCTCGTCGCCAGGTTCCAGTTGATCACGTAGTCGATCAGGCCCGCCGAGAAGCTGAAGCCGTCGTGCACCCCGAGCGCCCAGGTCACCGCCATCGACACCCCGGTGAGCACCGCGTGCACCGCGTACAGGGCGGGCGCGATGAACAGGAACGAGTACTCCAGCGGCTCGGTGATGCCGGTCACGAACGACGTCAGCGCGACCGACAGCATCAGGCCGCCGACCTCCTTGCGCCGCTCCGGCCGCGCGCAGTGCGTGATGGCCAGCGCGGCGGCCGGCAGCGCGAACATCATGATCGGGAAGAAGCCCGAGGTGAACTGGCCGGCGTCCGGGTCCCCGGCGAGGAACATGTTGATGTCGCCGTGCACGGGCCTGCCGCCCGGCGGTGTGTACGTGCCGAACTGGAACCAGAGGGGCACGTTCAGGAACTGGTGCAGGCCGATCACGAGGAGCGCGCGGTTGGCGACACCGAACACGCCGGCCCCCCAGGCGCCCGCGTCCCGCAGCCAGCGGCTCAGGCTCTCCAGCGCGTCGCCGACCGGCGGCCAGACCCACAGGCACAGCGCCGCGAACGCGATGGCCACGAACGCCATGATGATCGGCACCAGCCGGCGGCCGTTGAAGAAGCCCAGCCAGTCCACCAGCCGCGTGCGGTGGTACCGCGCCCAGAAGAAGGCCGCCAGCAGCCCCATCACGATGCCGCCGAACACCCCCGGGTTCTGGAACGTGAACGGCGTCACCGCCCCCACCCCCGCGCCGGAGCTCACCTGGCAGCCCACGTCCGGCACCGCCGAGGAGCCCCCCGGGCACCGCTGCGGGAACTGGTGCAGCACGCTGTAGTAGACGAGGAAGCCGGTCACCGCCGCCAGCGCCGTGGAGCCGTCCGCCTTCCTCGCCATCCCGATCGCGACCCCCACGCAGAACAGCAGGGGCAGGCCGAGCGACCCGTCGAGCAGCGCGCCGCCCGCGCCCTTCATCACCTTCGAGACGCCGGTCCAGCCCAGACCGTCCGCACCGAACACGTCGGGCTGGCCGAGCCGGTTGAGGATGCCCGCCGCCGGCAGCACCGCGATGGGAAGCTGAAGGCTGCGGCCCATCTTCTGCAGGCCCTGGAAGACGCGGTGCCGACGGGCCCGGGCGGGACCCGCCGTGCTCGGTGCACTCATGGGTTTGGCGACCTTCCCCACGGTGGTGTAGACCAGTCGACGGACGGTTCCGCTGTCGTGATCGCCATCATCCGGCACGGACGGCATGACCGCTCGCGAAGATGGGCCAACTGTGGGTTACTGCGACAAAGCGGTTCGGAGCAGGGAGAAGGAACATGGCCAGCAAGGCTGAGAAGATCGTCGCCGGACTCGGTGGCATCGACAACATCGAGGAGATCGAGGGCTGCATCACCCGGCTGCGCACCGAGGTGTCCGACCCCGCTCTGGTCGACGAGGCCGCCCTGAAGGCCGCCGGCGCCCACGGCGTCGTCAAGATGGGCACGGCCATCCAGGTCGTCATCGGCACCGACGCCGACCCGATCGCCGCGGAGATCGAAGACATGATGTGAGCCGTCCCGGTTCACCCCGAAGGGGCTCTTCCCGACACCGGAAGAGCCCCTTCCCCGTGTACGGCTAGGCTCGTCGCCATGTCTCGCATCGACGGCCGTACCCCCGAACAGCTCCGCCCGGTCACCATCGAACGCGGATGGAGCAAGCACGCCGAGGGCTCCGTCCTCGTCTCCTTCGGCGACACCAAGGTCTTCTGCACCGCCTCCGTCACCGAGGGCGTCCCGCGCTGGCGCAAGGGCAGCGGCGAAGGCTGGGTCACCGCGGAGTACGCCATGCTGCCCCGCGCCACCAACACCCGCGGCGACCGCGAGTCCGTCAAGGGCAGGATCGGCGGCCGCACCCACGAGATCTCCCGGCTCATCGGCCGCTCCCTGCGCGCCGTCATCGACTACAAGGCGCTCGGCGAGAACACCGTCGTCCTCGACTGCGACGTCCTCCAGGCCGACGGCGGCACGCGCACGGCCGCCATCACTGGCGCGTACGTCGCGCTCGCCGACGCCGTCGCCTGGGCCCAGGGCAAGAAGCTGGTCAAGGCCGGCCGGCAGCCGCTCACCGGCACCGTGAGCGCCGTCTCCGTCGGCATCGTCGGCGGGGTCCCGCTGCTCGACCTCTGCTACGAGGAGGACGTGCGCGCCGACACCGACATGAACGTCGTCTGCACCGGTGACGGCCGCTTCGTCGAGGTCCAGGGCACCGCCGAGGCCGCGCCGTTCGCCCGCGAGGAACTCGACGCCCTGCTCGGCCTCGCCGTCACCGGCTGCCGGGAACTCGCCGTCATCCAGCAGGCGGCACTGGCGGCCACGCGCGCGTAAAGAGATCCCCAAGTCCGCGGGGCAACCCGGCGGACCCCCGCGACGTCCCAGTGGGTACGGGCGCACGGCTCACCGGCGTGCGCCCGGCCAGCCGTACCAGGGGAGGGACACCACCATGGCCGCCAGCCGACGCCGACTCACCGTTGTCGCCGCCGTAGCGACCGCCGCGCTCGCCGCCGGCCTCACCACCGGCTGCGACGCCGTGGACAAGGCGCTGGACTGCGTGCAGACCGCCGACGCCATCGCCGACAACGTCACCGGACTCCAGCAGGCCGTGGAGAACGCGGCGAACGACCCCTCCCAGGCCGACGCGTCGCTCGACTCCATCGAGAAGAGCCTGCGGAAGATCGGCGACAAGACGGACGACACCGACGTCAACAAGGCCGTGGACGACCTTCAGCAGGCGGTCGGCGCCGTACGCACGGCCATCAGGAACGGCGACGGGACACCGGACGTCAGCCCCGTGACGGACGCGGCCGGAGAGCTGACCAAGGTCTGCACGTCGTAGGCGCGGACCCCCGGCGCACCGCGCTCAGCGCAGCTTCCTCAGGCGTTTGCGCTCCCCGCGCGGAAGCTTGCGCTCCACGCCCACCCCGCCCCAGAACGCCACCCCGCTGATGATCACGCGGGGCGCGCCCGGCTCGGGCGGGCCGTCGTCCCGCGGGTGTTCGAAGGCCCCCATCACACCGATGCCGCGCACGACGACCTCGACACCGGGCGGCACGATCACCTGGACCCCGCCCATGATCACCACACAGTGGATCTCGACCTCACCGGCGGCGAAGTCCGCCTCGCGCAGGTCGAGTTCGCCGCCGCCCAGGAACGCGAGGCAGGAGTACCGCCTCGGCACCGTCCAGCGGCCCTTGCGCTCGAAGCCCGACAGGATCGCCGCCGCGCCCCTCGAGGAGCCCTCCGCGCCGGTGATCCGGCCCGCCCAGCCACCGCCCGCCGCCGGGGACTTGACGAAGGAGACCGGCTGGGCCGGTGCGGCGGCGCCGGCCACCGGCAGGTCGCGGGTCAGCGGCGCCAGCTCGCCGTACGTCCGCGCCGTGTAGGCCGCCTCCAGCCGCTCGTCGAACTCCGCCATGTCGAGCCGGCCCTCGGCCAGGGCGTCCCGCAGGACCTCGGCGACCCGGTCACGGTCGGCGTCGGACGCGCGGAGGTCCGGGACTGCGTCGTCGCTCATGCCGGCAGCCTACGAGACGGCCTTCTCCGCGTACATCCGGGCGATGACGGCCTCGATGTCCGGCTCCCGCACCGACAGGTCCACCAGCGGGTACCGGGCGGCCAGATGCGCCACGACCGGTGCCGCCGACTGCCCCGCCGGGAACGCCAGCCACTGCCGGGGGCCCTCCACCCGCACCACCCGGGCCGACGGCACCTGGACCGGCGGCAGCTCCCGCTCCAGGTCCACCACCAGCGTCCGCTCGCTCTCGCCGGCCTCGTGCAGCCCCGCCAGCGCACCGTCGTACACCAGGCGCCCGTGGTCGATCACCATCACCCGCGAGCACAACTGCTCGATGTCCTGGAGGTCGTGCGTGGTGAGCAGCACCGTCGTGCCGCGCTCGGCGTTCACCTCCCGCAGGAACTCCCGCACCCTGGCCTTCGACACGACGTCCAGACCGATCGTCGGCTCGTCCAGGTACAGCACGTCCGGGTCGTGCAGCAGCGCCGCCGCGATGTCACCGCGCATCCGCTGCCCCAGCGACAGCTGCCGCACCGGCACGTCCAACAGGGCGCCCAGGTCCAGCAGTTCCACCAGCCGGTCCAGGTTCTCGCGGTAACGGGCGTCCGGGATGCGGTACATGCGGTGCGCCAGCCGGTAGGAGTCGATCAGCGGCAGGTCCCACCACAGCGTGGTCCGCTGACCGAACACCACCCCGATCCGGTGCGCGAGCCGCGACCGCTCCCGCGCCGGATCGATGCCCGCCACCCGCAGCCGCCCGGCGCTCGGCGTCAGGATCCCGGTCAGCATCTTGATCGTCGTCGACTTCCCGGCGCCGTTCGGCCCGATGTACCCGACCATCTCGCCGCGCCCCACGGTGAACGACAGCGAGTCCACCGCCCGCACCTCGTGCCGCTCCCGCCGCAGGAACCCGGTCCTGCGGCGCACCTCGAAGACCTTCTCGACCCGCTCCAGCGCGATGAAGCCGTCCCCCGGGACGCCGTCCCGTGCGATGCCGTCGTCCCCTGTGATCACGTCACTCACGCTAGCTCCCTGTGCTGCGGTACGAACGAAGTCCCGCCCGCCAGGCCAGCCCCGCGAGCGCGCCGCAGCCGACCGCCACCAGCGGGGGCGTGAACGCGGTCCACTCCGGCAGGCCCAACGGGTACGGCCGCCCCAGCACGTAGGTCGCGGGCAGCCAGTTGACGAAGGCCAGCGGCAGCACGAAGGTCACCCCGCGCACCAGCTCCTTCGCGAACACGGTCGGCGGGTACTGGAGCAGCGTCGTACCGCCGTAGGTGAAGGCGTTCTGCACCTCCGAGGCGTCCTGCGCCACGAACTGGAACGCCGCGCCCGCCACGAACACCGCGCAGAAGATGCCGCAGCCGCTCACCACCATAACCGGCATCAGCAGCAGCCTGTCCGCCGTCCAGTCGATGTCCACCCGGGTCAGCGACCAGCCCAGCACCAGCGCCCCCTGCGTCACCCGGCCCAGCCGCCTGAGCGCGAACCGGTCCGCCGCCACCTGCGCCAGCACCGGCGCAGGGCGCACCAGCAGCGTGTCCAGCGTGCCGTCCCTGACCCGCCGGCCCAGCCGGTCCATCGACCCGATCACCAGGTCCGCCAGCCCGAAGGAGGTCGCGGACAGGCCGTACAGGAACGCCACCTCGGGCAGCGGGTAGCCGCCCAGGGCGTCCACCCGGGAGAACATCAGCATGATCGCGACGAAGTCGAGGAAGGTCGCGGCGAAGTTCCCGAACGTGGTCATGGCGAAGGACGCCCGGTAGGCCATCGTGGAGCGCACCCACATCCCCGCGATCAGCCGGTACGCCCGCACGCCCTCGGCCAGCCGGCGGGCCGGGCCGGGAGCCTGGCGGGGGCCCTGGCCGGGGGCCTGGATCTCAGCCACCCTGCACCACCACCCGGCGCGTGGCCGCCGACTGCACCAGCCGCCCGGCCCCCAGCAGCGCCACCGCCCACGCGGCCTGGAAGAGATAGGTGGGCAGCGGGTCCGCGCGCCCCAGCAGCACGTCCGCCGGGCCTTGCAGCAGCGACGACCAGGGCAGCACCCGTACGACGTCACCGAGCGCGCCCGGGAACACGTTCAGCGGCAGCAGCATGCCCGAGCAGAAGACGCCCAGCAGCCACGCCATCTGCGCCACACCGGCGCCGTCCAGCAGCCAGAACGCGCTCAGCGCCACCAGGTAGCGGATGCCGAAACCGACCAGCATGGCCAGGACCACCGCCACGAGGAACGCCACCCAGGTGCCGGCGTCGGCGGGCAGGTACACCGGGAAGCACAGCGCGCCGAACACGAACGGGACCAGGCCCCGGCCCAGCAGCTGGAAGAACGCCCGGCCGAGGTCCGCAGCCAGCCACCACAGCTGGAGATCGGCGGGCCGGTACAGGTCGATCGCCACGTCCCCCGTACGGATGCGCTCCATCAACTCGTCCTCGACGCCGCCGCCCCCGATCGCGAGGGTCGACAGGAACGCCTGCCCCAGCCAGACGTACGTCACGGCCTGCGCCTGGTCGTACCCGCCCAGATGGGGCCTCTCGTCCCACAGGGCACGGTACGTGTAGACGAGGATGAGACCGAAGACGGTGTTCGTGAACACCCCTGCCGCAGTGGCGGCCCGGTAGGTCGCGTACCGTCTGAATCCCCCTGTCGCCACGGCCGCGTACAACCGTCCCGCGCCCACGCCAGTCGACCTCCTCGGACCGCTCGACACCGAAGCGCAGGAGCCTAGTCCGGAGGCCCGGCGGCCGGCCACGCGATTTCCGGTCGGAAGCGTGCCGGAATCCGGGAACGGAACGCCAGGTGCGAGAGTCTTCAAACAGGGGGAGCGCAGAAGCGTACGAGGCGTACGGGAACGTACGACGCGAAACAGGAGTCCGTGCACGACATGAGCGACGAGCCGCAGCCGCAGCAGCGGAACGAAGGCGTGGCACCGAAAAAGCCGCTGCCGGCTGAAGGGCCCGGAAACCCGGGACGCCGCGAACCGAGCAGCGCACCACCGAATCCCACGGAGGGTGCCAGGAGCGACACCAGCGCACGCGCCGGGGGGCCCGAGGGCCGTGACGGTGGTGTGAGTGACGGGGGCGCCCGGGACGGTGAGGGTGCGTCGAAGGGCGCCGGGGGCACTGGCAGCCGTGGGGGTGCCGGGCGCGCCGAGAGCGCCGGGCGGGCCGGAGGCGCGGGGGAGCCGCAGCGCGACGAGCGGGGGGCCGACGACGCCACCCGTGGCGCCGGTGCGGGTGGCCCGGAGACGGCTGAGCGTGGCGCGGGCCGGACGGCCGGGACCGGCAACGGCCCGGCGGGCTCCCCGGCCCGCCCCGGTTCCGGCACGCCGGGCCCGGCGTCCCGCAACCGCACCGGTGTGCCGGGCACGTCCTCCCAGGACGGCTCCCGCCCCGGGGACCCAGCCGAACAGGACCGGGACCGGACGGCGTCCATCGCCCGAGCCCGCCAGGCGGCCCGCGCCCGCACGGAACAGACGGGTGCGGCGGGAACCGCCGGAAGCACGGCCTCCGGGGTTCCTGGCCGTGGCCCGGCGTCCGGCGACGGCTCGGGGGCCGGCCGTGGGCCGGCGTCCGGGAGCGGCCCGGCGACGGGGCGTGCCGCGGAATCGGGACGTGAGCGGGAAGCCGCCGGCGGCCCGGCCGCTGGCCGTGGCCCGGTGTCCGGCGACGGCTCGGGGTCCGGCCGTGGCCCGGTACCTGGTCGTGGTTCGGCGACTGGACGTGAGCAGGGAGCCGTCGGCGGCCCGGCCGCCGGGCGGGGTTCGCAGGACGGGTCCGGCCGGACGTCCGGCGGTGGCCCGGTGTCCGGGGGGCCGTCGGCCGGTGGTGCCGGCGTGGCATCCGGCCGCGGCGCGGAGCCCGGTCGCGGTCCGGTGCCCGGCCGGCGCGCGGAGTCCGGCGACGGGCCGGTGTCCGGCGCGGCCGCGGCCGCCGACGGTGACAGTGGTGCCCGCGCCGCCGGGGGTGCGTCCGCCGGCGGCGGGAAGCCGGGCGGCTCCGGGCAGGAGCCGCCCGCCGAGAGCACCCAGGTGCTCCGCCGTGTCACCCCGCCCCGCGAACCGCGTTCCGGCGCCCGGCAGGAGGCCGACTCCGCCCCCGCGCCCGAGACCACGCAGGTGCTGCGGCGGGTCAACGCGCCCCGCTCCGGTGAGCCCGCCGGTGAGCCGGACCCCACCCGCGGTACCCCGCCCCCCACCGTGCCCCGCCCCGGCGGCGAGAACCGCGCCGCCCAGGCGTCCGGTGCCGCCGCTCCCTCCTCCCCGGCCGCCGCCCGGGCCGCCCGCGCCGCCCGCGCGGCCGGCACCGCCGCGGCGGGAGCCGGTGCCGGGGCGGCAGCCGGCGCCCAGGCCGCCAAGCCCGCCGCCGCGTCGGCGACCGGCGCCGCGGCCGCCTCGGCCGCCTCGGCCGCCGGCCCCGGCACCGATCCCCAGAACGCCACCGGAGCCCTCACCACCACCCTCCCCGCCACCGACGGTGAGACCGCCGACGGCAAGGGCAAGAAGGGCAAGAAGGGCAAGCGGCCCAAGCGGACCGGCTGGCGGCGGATCATCCCCACCTGGCGCATGGTGCTCGGCACCTTCTTCGTCGGCGTACTGCTGCTCGTCGGCCTCTTCTTCGTCGGGTACTCCCTGGTGAAGATCCCCCCGGCCAACGCGTTCGCCACCAAGCAGAGCAACGTCTTCCTGTACGCCGACGGCTCACAGCTGGCCCGCGACGGCGAGGTCAACCGCGAGAACGTCACCCTCGCCCAGGTCTCCAAGGACGCCCAGCACGCCGTACTGGCCGCCGAGGACCGCGACTTCTACACCGAGTCCGCCATCGACCCCAAGGCGATGCTCCGGGCCGGCTGGAACACCGCGACCGGCAAGGGCAAGCAGTCCGGCTCGACGATCACCCAGCAGTACGTGAAGAACTACTACCTGGCCCAGGAACAGACGGTCACCCGCAAGGCCAAGGAGTTCTTCATCGCCATCAAGCTCGACCAGAACAAGTCCAAGGACGAGATCCTGGAGGGCTACCTCAACACCAGCTACTTCGGCCGCAACGCCTACGGCATCCAGGCCGCGTCCCAGGCCTACTACGGCCGTGACGCCGCCGACCTCGACCCGGCCCGCGCCGCCTACCTCGCCGCGCTCGTCAACGCGCCCAGCGAGTACGACGTCGTCGCCCACCCGGAGAACCGCAAGGCGGCCGTCGCCCGCTGGAACTACGTCCTGGACGGCATGGTCACCAAGGGCTGGCTCAGCGAGTCCAAGCGCGCCGGCATGAAGTTCCCGATGCCGAAGGAGCAGACGGTCTCCACCGGCATGTCCGGCCAGCGCGGCTACCTCGTGGAGGCGGTCAAGCAGTACCTCACCGCCAACAACATCATCGACTCCGACCACCTCACGGCCGGCGGCTACCGCATCACCACCACCATTCAGAAGGACCGGCAGGACGCCTTCGTCAAGGCGGTCGACGACCAGCTGATGTCCAAGCTGGACAAGAAGAACCGCAAGGCGGACACCTACGTCCGGGCCGGCGGCGCCTCCGTCGACCCCAAGACGGGCAAGGTCGTCGCGATGTACGGCGGCATCGACTACGTGAAGCAGTACACCAACGGCGCCACCCGCGGTGACTTCCAGGTCGGCTCCACGTTCAAGCCGTTCGTGTTCACCTCCGCCGTGGAGAACGGGTCCACCACCCAGGACGGCCGCGCCATCACCCCGAACACGGTCTACGACGGCACCAACCAGCGCCCCGTCCAGGGCTGGAACGGCGGCGCCTACGCCCCCGAGAACGAGGACCAGAAGTCGTACGGCCCGATCACCGTCCGCAAGGCCACCGACGCGTCGGTGAACTCGGTCTACGCGCAGATGGCCGTCGACGTCGGCCCCGCCAAGGTCAAGCAGACCGCGATCGACCTGGGCATCCCCTCCGGCACCCCGGACCTCCAGCCGTACCCGTCCATCGCCCTCGGCACCGCCACCGCCAGCGTCCTGGACATGGCGGAGGCCTACGCCACGCTCGCCAACCACGGCAAGCACGGCACGTACACCCTGGTCGAGAAGATCACCAAGGACGGCACCGACGCGGTCAAGCTGCCCGAGCAGCCGGCCAAGCAGGCCGTCAGCCGGGAGGCCGCCGACACCACGACCTCGGTCCTGCAGAGCGTGGTCGAGACCGGCACCGCCACCGCCGCCCAGGCCGCGGGCCGTCCGGCGGCCGGCAAGACCGGTACCGCCGAGAGCGACACCGCCGCCTGGTTCGCCGGCTACACCCCGGAGCTGGCCACGGTGGTCTCCGTCATGGGCCAGGACCCGGTGACGGCCAAGCACCAGCCGCTGTACGGGGCGCTCGGCCAGCAGCGTATGAACGGCGGCGGCCCGCCCACCCAGATCTGGGCGCAGTACACGCACGACGCGCTGCAGGGCAAGCCGGTGAGCAAGTTCGACCTGGAGCTCCAGCGGGGCGCCGACCAGGTCCAGGAGCCGCCCGCCACCAGCACCGCCCAGCCCGGCACCGACGGCGGCGGCAACGACGGCGGCGCCACCGCCACCCCGACGGACGGCGGCACCACCGGCGGGGCCACCCCGACGGACGGCGGCACCACCGGCGGCGGCACCCCGACGAACGGCGGCACCACGGGCGGCGGCACCCCGACCGACGGCGGCACGACCACGGACGGGGGCGCCACCACCGGCGGCGGCACCCCGACCGGCGGAGGGACCACCACGGACGGCGGCGCCACCACCGGTGGCGGCGGGGACACGACCGGCGGAGGCACGCCCACCGGCGGCGGGACCGCCGCGGGCGGCACACCGGGCGGCGGCACCACCGGGACGGACGGGGGGCCGGGAGGCTTCACCGGCACCTGACGCCTGACGTCTGACGTCGTAACCCCGGACGTCGTAAGCCCTGACGCCTCAGTGACCGCTGGTCGCCTTCAGCCCCACCACGGCGACCAGCAGCAGGCACACGAAGAAGATCCGGGCGGCGGTGACCGGCTCACCCAGCACCACCATGCCGAGCACCGCCGCACCGGCCGCGCCGATACCCACCCACACCCCGTACGCCGTACCGATGGGCAGGGACTTCGCGGCGTACGACAGCAGGACCATGCTCGCGACGATGCCCGCGCCGGTGAACAGACTGGGGACGGGCCGGGTGAACCCCTCGCTGTACTTCATCCCGATCGACCAGCCCACTTCCAGCAGACCGGCGACGACGAGCAGAACCCAGGCCATGACGGCACCTCCGAGACGCGGCGACTTTCCTACGGGTCGTTCCAGGTGCGTCGTCTTTGCCTTGGACCCGGTACGGCGCGTCTCGTCGGGCTCCTTCCGAACATAGCAAAAGCACGGCAAAGAGGGCCGGTGACGATGGTCACCGGCCCTCTCGCTCCCTGTCCTCCAGGTACAGCCCGTCCTACAGGTACAGCCCCGTGGAGTCCTCCGACCCCTCGAACCGGTCCGCGGCGACGGCATGCAGGTCACGCTCGCGCATGAGGACGTACGCCACGCCCCGCACCTCCACCTCCGCCCGGTCCTCCGGGTCGAACAGGACACGGTCCCCGGGCTCCACCGTCCGTACGTTCTGGCCGACGGCGACGACCTCGGCCCAGGCCAGCCGCCGGCCGACCGCCGCGGTGGCGGGAATCAGAATGCCGCCCCCCGACCGCCGCTCGCCCTCACCGGTCTCCTGCCGCACGAGAACCCGGTCGTGCAGCATCCGGATGGGCAGCTTGTCGTGGTGGGGAGTGCTGTGCTCGTTTCTGTTGGCGCTCACGGCTCGAACCTACCTGTCCCGGTCAGTCCCTGCGCCGCCGGGCCCCGAGGGCGAGCAGCCCCACGACCCCCACGACGACGAGCGCGACGGGCACCACCCGCTCCAGGCGCGGTGCCCCCTGATCGTTCACGAACTGTGCCCGTACCTCGCTCACGACACGGTTGACCTGCACGTACGCCCGTCCGACCGTGTGGTCGACATGGGCGACGGCCTTGGCCTTCGCATCGCCGACGATGGTCTTCGGATGCACCCGCACCCCGATCTCGTCGAGCGTCTCGGCCAGCACTTCACGGCGGCGCTTGATGTCCGCCTCGATCTGCGCCGGGGTTCTGGTGTCCGACGTGTCCGCCACCGTACGGCCTCCCAAGTCTGCTGATGCTGTTCCGGACAGTTTGTCAGCTCTGGGCGGCGCCGCACCGCAAGGCCCCCCGGTTAGGCTGGCCCGATGAGCGAGCGACTCCAGCCGGGGGACGTGGCCCCCGCCTTCACCCTCCCCGACGCCGACGGCACCGAGGTGTCCCTCTCGGACCGCAAGGGCCGCAAGGTCATCGTCTACTTCTACCCGGCCGCGCTGACCCCAGGCTGCACCAAGCAGGCCTGTGACTTCACGGACAACCTGGAACTGCTGGCCGGCGCCGGCTACGACGTCATCGGCATCAGCCCCGACAGCCCGGAGAAGCTGGCGAAGTTCCGCGAGAAGGAGTCCTTGAAGGTCACCCTGCTCGCCGACCCGGACAAGAAGGTCACCGAGGCGTACGGCGCCTACGGCGAGAAGAAGAACTACGGCAAGACCTACCTGGGCGTCATCCGCTCCACGATCGTCGTGGACGAGGACGGCAAGGTCGAACGGGCCCTGTACAACGTCCGCGCCACCGGCCACGTGGCGAAGATCATCAAGGACCTGGGCATCTGACCCCGCCCACCGCGTGAACGGCCCGCCCCGGGAAGCCCCCGGCGCGGGCCGTTCCCCGTGATCCCGGGCGTGACTGTCCGATAGTCGGTTCGTTACTCCGTACGGGCAGGGAACGCACGCCCGGATGGAGGTCGTCGGGGGTCATCACACGCACATCAGCCGCAGGATCAAGGCCTACGGCATCGACACCTCGTACTTCCGGCTGCCCGGAGGCCCTGCTCGTGGAGCAAGCGGTCGGCCAGGCCCGGCGCATTCCGAGTGACCGGCTCACGTCGACGGGGTCATCGTCTTCTTCGGTGCTCAGCCCAACGGCAAACAGCGCCGGCACCTCTTGCGGCGCCGAGACGCTACGCCGCCTCGGACGGCCGGATACCGGCACGCAGCGCGCGCTGCTGCGCCAACGGGTCGCCGAAGAGGGCATCTCGACCGTGCACTTCCTAGGACAGGCGCACCAACGTGGCAGGACTCGCGCGGACCGCGTCAGACGTCCAGAGGACATCCTGGTCAGGCACGACGGCCGACGTCGGACGCGCACCTACCTGCTCCGACGCGCGCTGAGCGAGGTGGGCGTACCGGAGGAGTGCGCCGAGTGCGGCACCGGACCGGAATGGGGCGGGCAGCCGATGACGTTGGAGGTCGACCACATCGACGGTGACTGGAGCGACGACCGGCGCGAGAATGTCCGGCTGCTCTGTCCCAACTGCCACGCGGCCACGGGCACCTGGTGCCGAGGGGGTCGGCAACGGCATACTTCCGCCCAGTAAGGTGGAGCACGGCAGGCGCTCGTACTCCAATGGCAGAGAGACAGGCCTTAGAAGCCTGGTGTTGTCGGTTCAAATCCGACCGGGCGCACGCAGACGGAGAGGTCCGGGACCTTCGTTTCCCAGGTCCCCGACCTCTCCGCAAACTCAGCCCAACAGCTCCCGCACCACCGGCACCAGCGCCCGGAACGCCTTCCCCCGGTGGCTGATCGCGTTCTTCTCCTCCGGGCTCAGCTCGGCGCACGTGCGCGTCTCGCCGTCCGGCTGGAGGATCGGGTCGTAGCCGAAGCCGTTCGTGCCGGCCGGAGCGTGCCGCAGGGTGCCGCGCAGCTGTCCCTCCACCACCCGCTCCGTGCCGTCCGGCAGGGCGAGCGCCGCCGCGCAGGCGAAGTGGGCGCCCCGGTGCTCCTCGGCGATGTCCGAGAGCTGGGCCAGCAGCAGGTCCAGGTTGGCCGCGTCGTCGCCGTGGCGGCCGGCCCAGCGGGCGGAGAAGATGCCGGGGGCGCCGCCCAGGACGTCGACGCACAGGCCGGAGTCGTCGGCGACGGCGGGCAGGCCGGTGGCCTGGGCGAGGGCGTGCGCCTTGAGCAGGGCGTTCTCGGCGAAGGTGACGCCGGTCTCCTTGACGTCGGGGACGTCCGGGAAGGCGTCCGCGCCGATGAGCTCGTGGGGGAGTCCGGCTTCGGCGAGGATCGCCCTCAGCTCGGTGATCTTTCCGGCGTTGCGGGTGGCGAGGATCAAGCGGGTCATGTCCGCCAGTATTCCTCGCCGCCCGGTCACAGCTCCGCCTGCCCCGCGCCCTTCAGGGTGCCGAGGTCGAAGACCTCGGCCATGGTGCGGTAGCCCAGGTCGCTGGGGTGCAGGTGGTCGCCGGAGTCGTACTCGGGGCGCAGCCGGCGCGGGTCGTAGGGGTCGCGGAGGGTCCTGTCGAAGTCGACGACCGCGTCGTAGACCCCGCCGGCGCGGATCCGCGCGTTGACCTGCTGGCGTACGGCTTCCCGGGCGGGGGTGTAGCCGTGGTGGCCCTGGAACGGCATGAGGGTGGCGCCGATGACCTTCAGGCCGCGGGCGTGGGCCTGGCGGACGAGGGTGCGCAGGCCGGTGACGATGCGGTCGGGGTCGGCGAGCCGGGGGTTGCGCAGGATGTCGTTGATGCCGAGGTCGATGACGACGACCTTGACGTCGGGGCGGTCGAGTGCGTCGCGGCCGAAGCGGTCGAGGCCGCTCGGGTTCTCGGCGGGCCGGCCGAGGCCGTCGGCGAGGACCTGGTTGCCGCTGATGCCCTCGTTGACGACGCTGTAGCGGGGCAGCTCCCGTCCGTTCCGCAGGGCGCTGCGCAGCCGGCCGGAGAGGATGTCGGGCCAGCGGTGGTTGGCGCCGGTGGTGGAGGTGACGCCGTCGGTGATGGAGTCGCCGAAGACGACGACGGTGCCGGTGGCCTCGTTGCTGAGCACGTCGAGGGCCGTCACGTACCGCCAGTACGGGGTCTGTCCGGTGTACGGGGCGCCGGTGGTGTCCTCGGTGCGGTCGCCGGTGGCGACGTAGGAGATCTGCCGGGCGCGCGGGTGGTAGGTGACCGGTCCTGAGGGGGTCGGGGAGTAGGTGGTGATCAGGACGTCGGTGTCGTGCGGGAGGGTGAGGTGCACGGCGTCGCTGACGGCTTGTGCGCCGGCGGGTATGACGACGCCGGGGGCGCCGTTGAAGGTGAGGCGCCGCATCGTTTCCGCGGTGGCGGCCGCGCTGCCGTCGCCCAGGGCGAGGGCGAGGGAGGCGTGGCTGATGGTGAGGGCGGACTGGCCGTACAGATTGGACAGCGTGACGCGGGCACTCGTACCGCCGGCGCTGGTGTGCACGACGTTGCGGACGGAGCGGCCCGCGAGGCCGGTCGTCTCGGTGCCGGGTTCGCCGCCGACGGGGGCGGTGGCCCAGGCGCCGACCCAGGTGCCGGTGGAGGCGGGGGCGGCGTGGGAGTCGCGGTGCGGGCGGTTGTCACCGAGGGTGTCGCGGGGGGTGCCGTCGTCGGCGGCGACGGTGAGGTACAGGGCGGCGGACAGGGCCACGACCAGCGCGACGAGCGCGCTCAGGACGGCATAACCATGACGCTTGGTCACGCTTGTGTTGTTCTCCTCGACAGATGGGAGCCGGGGGCTCCGATCTTTCTCACCCATGATGGGTCATGGGCCGGGGTGATGTGACAGGACCCTGCCACGACAACCCTTCAGACAGACGCCGGGAACTCCTGTTTCGTTCCGGGAGTCGGGCAGGAAGGGACAATTGTGTGCGGGATCACCGAACGGGTGGAGCTGATGGAACCTAGCGAGACGGGTACACCGGGGCGGGTCGCGTCGTACAAGACGATGACGGCGTTCACCCCGGCCGACGAGGAGCGCCGGCGCGGGGTGCGCCGGATGAAGGCCACGGCGACGGGCATGCTGCTGTTCGTCGCGGTGGTCTACGTGCTGGCGAAGGTGGCCGCGAACGCGGGTGCCGGGGCGTGGACGGACTATGTGGCGGCGGCGGCCGAGGCGGGCATGGTCGGTGCGCTCGCCGACTGGTTCGCGGTGACGGCTCTCTTCCGGCACCCGCTGGGGCTGCCCATCCCGCACACCGCGATCATTCCCACGAAGAAGGACCAGCTGGGTGTGTCGCTGGGTGAGTTCGTCGGTGAGAACTTCCTCTCCGGGGACGTGGTGCGGCAGCGGCTGCGGGCGGTGGGCATCGGCAGCCGGCTGGGGGCCTGGCTGGCCGAGCCGGAGCACGCGGACCGGGTGACGGCGGAGCTGGCGACGGCGCTGCGGGGCGCGCTGACGGTGCTGCGGGACTCCGATGTGCAGGCGGTGGTCGGTGAGGCGATCACCCGGCGGGCCAACGCGCAGGAGATCGCGCCGGGCATCGGCAAGACGCTGGAGCGGATCGTGGCCGACGGCGGGCACCGGCGGGTGGTGGACCTGGTGGTGGCCCGGGCGCACGACTGGCTGGTGCTGCACCGGGACGACGTGATGGTGGCGGTGGAGGGGGGTGCGCCGGGCTGGACGCCGCGGTTCGTGGACCGGAAGGTGGGCGAGCGGGTCTACAAGGAGCTGTTGCGGTTCGTGACGGAGATGCGGGACATGCCCTCGCACCCGGCGCGTGGCGCGCTGGACCGTTTCCTCGGTGACTTCGCCTCCGATCTCCAGTCCGACACGGACACCCGGGCGCGGGTGGAGCGGCTGAAGGGCGAGGTGCTGGGCCGGGGCGAGGTGCAGGATCTGATCGCGTCGGTGTGGACGGCCGTACGGTCGATGATCGTGGCGGCGGCGGAGGACGAGCGCAGCGAGCTGCGGACGCGGGTGCGGGCGGCGCTGCTGTCGCTGGGTGCGCGGATGGCGACCGAGCGGAAGGTGCAGGACAAGGTCGACAGCTGGGTGGAGGGTGCCGCGGTGCACGTCGTGACGACGTACCGCGGGGAGATCACCTCGTTGATCACGGACACGGTGGCGAGCTGGGACCCCGAGCACACGACCCGCAAGATCGAGGCGCACATCGGCCGGGACCTGCAGTTCATCCGCATCAACGGCACGGTGGTGGGTTCCTTGGCCGGGTTGGTGATCTACACCCTCTCGCGCTGGCTGGGGGCCTGACCGGACTGTTCCGCGCAGGCCAGGGCACCCGGTATTGCGTCCTTCGGACGTGGAGGGAGCGCCCATGAGCACAGCCGAGGCCGGCACCGACCGGACCCTCACCACCGACATCCCCGCCCGGCTCGACCGCCTGCCCTGGTCCCGGTGGCACTGGACGATCGTCATCGGGCTGGGGACCGTGTGGATCCTGGACGGCCTGGAGGTCACGGTCGTCGGCAACATCGCCAGCCGGTTGTCGGAGCCCGGCAGCGGTCTTTCGATCAGTTCCGGTCAGGTCACCGGTGTCGCCGCCGCGCTGTATGTGGCGGGCGCCTGCGCGGGTGCCCTGTTCTGGGGCCGGCTGACCGACCGTTTCGGCCGCAAGAACCTCTTCATGATCACCCTGGCGGTGTACCTGGCGGCGACGGCGCTCACGGCCGTCTCCTGGGAGGCCTGGTGGTTCTTCCTGTTCCGCTTCCTGACCGGTTTCGGCATCGGCGGTGAGTACGCGGCCATCAACTCCGCGATCGACGAGCTGATCCCGGCGAACTACCGCGGCCGGGTCGACCTGATCATCAACGGCAGCTTCTGGCTGGGCGCGGTCGGCGGCTCCCTGCTGTCGATCGTCGCGCTGGACACGGGGCTGCTGGCGAAGGACGTCGGCTGGCGCCTGACGTTCGCGCTCGGCACCGTCCTCGCCCTGGTCATCCTGCTCGTACGGCGGCATGTGCCGGAGAGTCCGCGGTGGCTGCTGATCCACGGCAGGGACCGGGAGGCGGAGGAGATCGTCTCCGGCATCGAACGCCGGGTGGAGGAGGAGCGGGGGGAGGCGCTCCCCGCGGCCGAGGGCGAGCTGGAGATCCACCAGCGCAAGAGCGTGTCCTTCATGGAGATCGCCCGCACGGTCTTCGGCCGTTACCGCAGGCGGGCGGTGCTCGGCTTCTCCCTCTTCATCGGCCAGGCGTTCCTGTACAACGCGATCACCTTCGGCTTCGGCGCGATCCTGACCAAGTTCTTCGACGTGCCCTCCGGTCACACCGGCTACTACTTCGCGGTGATCGCGGTCGGCAACTTCTGCGGTCCGCTGCTGCTGGGCAAGCTCTTCGACACGGTCGGCCGGCGGGTGATGATCTCCTCGACGTACCTGCTGTCGGGTGTGCTGCTGTTCGCCACGGCCTGGCTGTTCGACCGGGGCTCGCTGAGCGCGGGCACGCTGACCGCCTGCTGGTGCGCGGTGCTGTTCTTCGCCTCGGCGGGCGCCTCCAGCGCCTACCTGACGGTGTCGGAGATCTTCCCGATGGAGACGCGGGCGATGTCCATCGCGTTCTTCTACGCCCTCGGCACCGCGGCCGGCGGCATCAGCGGTCCGCTGCTGTTCGCCGACCTGACGGGCACGGGCCGGGTCGGCGACACGGTCCTCGCCTTCTGCATCGGCGCGGCGCTGATGTGCGCGGCCGGGCTGGTCGCCGCGTTCCTGGCGGTACGGGCCGAGCGCCGCTCCCTGGAGGACATCGCCCGCCCGCTGACGGCGGTGGCCGGCCGGGCCAAGGCCGCGGCCCAGGGCACTCGGCCGTCGAGGGGCACCCCGGGTTCGCAGGGCCCCGGCCCCACGGCACCGCCGGCGGCCAGCAGGCCGTGAGGGGCCGGGGCCGGGGGTGGTGCCGGGGTTTCCCCGGCTGGGCGCCGGTCCGGAGTGGGGCGGGTGAGCGTCAGGCTCTGTCGCGGAGCCCGGCGGGTGACCCGTCAGGCGCCGCTCGCGGAGCCCGGTGGGTGACCGTCAGGCGCCGGTCGTGGAGCCGGGCCGGACGATCATCAGGACGGTCACCGCGGCCCACAGCAGGTTGAACAGCCCGGTGACCATGCCGAGCCGCGCGGTCCGCCCAGCGCCCGCGCTTCCTCCGAGGAGCGCGGACTGGGCGGGCAGCACCAGTGCCGCGAGGACGAGGGCCGCGAGGGCGGTGAGGGCGATCGACACGATCAGCCAGGCGCTGCCGAGCACGCCCATCTCGCTCGCGGTGGCGAACCCGAAGACGGGGACGACGACGCCGACGACGGCGTAGACACGGCAGATGCGGTGCAGCAGGCGCAGGGTGCCGGTGGGGTCGCCGTCACCGTGGCCGGCGTCGTCGCCGGGCCCGGTGGCCAGGGCGCGGCGGGCGGCGGGCGGGAACATGCTGGCGGCGACGGCGACGGGACCGATGGCGAGGATCGCGGCGATGACGTGGACGGAGAGCAGGAACTTGGTCACGGGGGGACGCTAGAGGGCGCGGATGTGCCGCAGAAGTGGCGGGATTGCCAGTGCCCAACGGATTCTCGCCAGAGGGGGCGCCGGTCCGGTGGACCGGCGCCCTTTTCCGTCGCCGATCCCTGGTCGGCGGGGGATGGCAAGGCCGGCAAGGGTACGGCCCGGTTGGCGACAATCCGTCGTACGCTACATTCCTGCCATGCACACGGTGGCCGTACTGGCGCTGGACGGCGTCATCCCGTTCGATCTCTCCGCACCCATCGACGCCTTCGGCCGGGCGCGGCTGCCCGACGGCCGGGAGCCGTACCGGGTACGGGTCTGCTCGGTGCGGGAGGAGGTGGACGCGGGAGCCTTCACGGTCCGGGCGCCGTACGGCCTCCAGACGCTGGCGGAGGCGGACACGATCATCCTGCCCGGGGTGGCGCGGCCCCCCGAGGCGCTGCCGCCCGGGGTCGCCGAGGCCCTGCGCGCGGCGGCGGCGAACGGCACCCGGATCGCGTCGATCTGCGTGGGCGCGTTCCTCCTCGCGGCGACGGGCCTGCTGGACGGACTGCGCGCGACGACGCACTGGGTCGCGGCCGCGGACCTGGCCCGGCGCCACCCCGCGGTGAGGGTGGACCCGAACGTCCTGTACGTCGACAACGGCCAGTTCCTGACGTCGGCGGGCGCCGCGGCGGCCCTCGACATGTGCCTGCACATGATCCGCAGGGACTTCGGCTCGGCGGTCGCCGCGCACGCGGCCCGGCTGAGCGTGATGCCGCTGGAACGGGAGGGCGGGCAGGCCCAGTTCATCGTCCACGACCTGCCCCCGGCCCCGGCCGGCACCACCCTGGAGCCCCTGCTGGCCTGGCTGGAGGACCACTGCGACCAGGATCTGGCACTGGCCGAGATCGCGGCGAAGGCCGGCATGAGCACCCGTACCCTCAACCGCCGGTTCCGGGAGCAGACCGGTACGACGCCTCTCCAGTGGCTGCACCGGGCGCGGGTGCGACGGGCCCAGTACCTGCTGGAGACCACCGCGTACCCGGTGGAGCGCATCGCCGTCCAGACGGGCTTCGGCTCACCGACGGCGTTCCGGGAACGGTTCCGCAAGGTGGTGGGGACGAGCCCGCAGGCGTACCGGAGGGCGTTCCGGGCGGGGGAGGGGACGTGACGTGCCGCGGGCCGGGTCAGGCCGGGGGGCCGGGTCAGGCCTTGCGGTCGGCGACGGCCCAGGAGGCGACGGCGACGGCACCCGCGACACCGAGGACGGACGGCCAGGCGCCGATCTTCTTGGCCAAGGGGTGGGATCCGGCGAACGCGGCGACGTAGGCGGCGGTCAGCGCGCCCGCGGCCTTCCCGCCGGCCCGGGTGCGCCACTGCTGGGCCGCCGCGGCGCCGGCGACGGCCAGGACGGCTCCGCCGAGCTGACGCTTCCGGGTCCAGCGGGCGACGCCGTAACCGCCGAAGAGCCCGGTGGCGGCGACGACCGCGCTGGGAACTCCGGCCATGGTGGCCTCCTCGTTTTCCGTGTTCCGTGCCGTTGGGTCTGGCCCGAGGCTAACGCCGGTCCGAGGGCGACGCGCGAGCGGGGCGGGCGAGCCGCATCGGGGCCGAACCTGAGTCGAGGCTTGTCAAGTTTCCGGCGGAGAGTTATATAAGAAGCCGAAGGGCATCGCACCCCAGCCCCTGATGGAAGGAGTGACCTGTGATGCTCATGCGTACGGACCCGTTCCGGGATTTCGACCGGCTCACGCAGCAGCTCTTCGGCGCGAACACCCGCCCGTCCGCGATGCCGATGGACGCCTACCGTTCCGGGGATGAGTTCCTGGTCCACTTCGACCTTCCCGGGATCGACCCGGAGACGATCGAACTCGACGTCGAGCGCAACGTCCTCAACGTCCGCGCGGAGCGCCGCAACCCCGCTCCCGAGGACGCGGAGATGCTGGTCGCCGAACGGCCCACGGGTACGTTCACCCGCCAGCTGTTCCTGGGCGAGACGCTCGACACGGACCGCATCGACGCCTCCTACGAGGCCGGCGTCCTGACCCTGCGCATCCCGGTGGCCGAACAGGCCAAGCCGCGCCGCATCCAGATCACCGGCGGGGGCGGCGACCGCAAGGAGATCGGCGGCTGAGACCGCCGGATCAGCGGCTGAAAAGCGCCGCCCAGGCCGTGTGCCGGGCAGGGCGCGCGACCGCTCGCGACGCGTGACGACCACGTGCCCCGCATGCCAGGCCGGCAGGCGGGGCACCAAAGCGCACGGCAGGCTCACGCGGCGCATGCGGCCCAAGAGGCTGACGGTCCAGGCGGCCGGTGCGGCCCGAGCGGCCCGTGCTCCCCCAAGCGGCCCATGCGGCCCAAACAACCTGTGCAGCCCAAGCGCCCCGTGCCGCACATTGGCCGAACTCCCGCCCATGCCCGCTGAATTACGGGGTACCGGGCTTTCGGTGCCCCGAAGCGTCCCGGAAGAGGAGCCAGCACGATGACCGTGACGACCCCGCAGCCCAGAACCACCATCTCCACCCCGTCCCTGCGCCCGCGCGTCAAGGAGGAGGCGGAGACCGCCGACTGGCTGAAGCTGACCGAGGCGGTACGCGACGCGGGCCAGTACCCGACGAGGGTGGAGGCGGAACGCGTCACCCGCATCGTCCTGTCGGCCCTCGGCGGCCACGTCACCGGCGACGAACGCGTGGCCCTGGCCCAGGCCCTCCCCCGGGAGGCAGGCCGCGTCATCGCCTCCCAGATCCCCGCGACCCACCCGTTGACGGCCCGCGAGTTCGTGGAGTCGGTGGCCACCCGCATAGAGGGCTCGACCCCGGCGACGGCCCGCTGGGACGTCAGCTCGGTCCTGAGCGTCCTGTCGACCCACGTCGGCGAGTCGCTGACCACCCGAGTCCTGGCGCAACTCCCGCCGGGGTACGCGCTGCTGTTCGGGCGGGCGGAACTGGCGGCTACGGCCTAGAAGTCACGAAGGTCACGGGCGCCGCAGAACGCGGCGTCCGGCCTCGCCGGGTGATGGTGTATCCACGCTCATCGCTAGAAGCCGGAGAGCACCGGCGGGCCTGACGCGCCAGGGCATGGTTCCGGACGTGCAGTTTCCCTCCCCACGGTCGACTACAGTCGCCTCTTCGTCGCATGATGTCCGATGTCCGATTTCCGGGTAAGCGGGCACTCAGGCGAAAAGGCAGGTCATGGTCAGCGAGTGGCAGTTCGAAGTCCCCACGGCCGGCACCAAGCGGCTGCCACCCGACGGGCGCTACATGGAAGCGCTCAGCAGCCAGGGTTACGGCTTCGAAGCGGCCATCGCCGACCTGGTGGACAACTCCATCGATGCCGGAGCAGCGAACGTAGTCATCCACTTCCTGCGCGACGGTGACCAGTTGGTCAGCCTGGTGATCGTCGACGACGGCAAGGGGATGAACGAAGACGAGTTGGACGTGGCCATGACGGTGGGCGGTCGTCGAGGCTATGCCAAAGGGTCGCTCGGTATGTTCGGCACCGGCTTGAAGTCCGCGTCGCTCAGCCACGCCGACTCGGTGACGGTGGTGAGTCGCACCAAGCGCACTCGCCCCGCTGGTCGGCGCTGGCTGATGGAGCACGCGAAGAAGGGTTTCGACTGCGACATCATCGATTCCGACTTCGCCCAGGACTTCGTCGACTTCTATCAGGGACGACCGATCGGGTTCCAGGGCACGATCGTCCGATGGGACGGGGTCAAGGACTTCCCCAAGCAGGGCGGCGGAGGCCAGACCGACCGCTACCTGCATCGCACGGTCAACAAACTGGGCCTGCACCTGGGGCTCTATCTGCATCGATTCCTGGCCCGGCACGACTTCCACATCACCATCTCCGTCCAGGACGTCCGGACCGGCATCGAATACGCCAACTACGGTGTCGAATCGCTCGACCCTTTCGGCTATCCGGTATCGGGCGACGGAGGCTATCCGAGCACTTTCATCGCCGAAACGGCTTCCCTGGGACCCATCGACCTGCACGCCCATATCTGGCCGCCGCGTTCCTCACTGGACGAATACAAGGCTTTCGGTGCGGTCGTCGAGCGGGAGGGTTTCTACTTCTACCGGAACGACCGCCTCGTCCAAGCCGGTGGCTGGAACAACTACCGTCAGCCGGAGCAGCACCTGGCCCTCGCCCGGGTGGCGGTGGACCTCCCGGACGACCCTGAAGGTGAAGTGTTCCGACTGACCGTGAAGAAGGAGGGAGTGCAGGCGTCTCCCGAGTTCACGGCCGCTCTGGACAACGCCAAGGACGATCAAGGGCGTACATTCGGCGGATACCTCGCGGATGCCGAGCGGGTCTACCGAGACGCGAGGAAACGCGCCGGTGTCACACGCAAGGCCGCTGTTCCGCCGGGGCGTGGCATGGATCCGCAGGTGCGCCAGGTGATCGAAGAGGAGCTGCCGTTGCTCCACGAGGAACCATTGCAGTTCCGCTGGCAAAAGCTGCCCAACGACAGGTTCTTCGAGATCGATCAGGAGGCCCAGGTTCTCCTGCTCAACCAGCACTACCGCGCCGCACTACTGGGTGGCCGCAGCGGTACGCTCAATGATGCGCCGATGGTCAAGGCGCTGATGTACCTGCTGATGCAGGACGCCTTTCAGCGTGAACGGCTGGGGAGCCGACTCAAGGACAACATCGAACTCTGGCAGTCCGTTCTGGTCGCCGCCGCACGCACGGAACTCGATCGGGTGGCCGACTGATGGACAGCCGGAGAGGCGGGTTCGCGGATTCCCCCGACGAGGTCGACCCTGCCGCGGAGGCGAGCACGATCGAACTGCCCTGGACGACGGTGGAGCACTACCTCGGACGCGGCCTGGGAGCCAGCTATCGACTCTCGGCCGTCGACGATCCGTTGGTCTCCTACGAGATCGCGGACGCGGGCCGCGGTATCGCCTTGCACGTCGAACTCGCCGGACACCACCATGCCCCACGCTCACCCTTGGCGGCGGTTCGCATAGACCGCGTTCTCCACGGCGGCCGGCGTCTGGCGCGTGTCACGACCTCGGAACCCGAACTGCTCCGGGACTTCCATGACCTCCTACTGGCGGTGGCGGATCGCATCGTCGTCGACGGACACGACCTTGCGCGGGCCTTCGACGAGACGGTGCGTGGTTGGAGCGCTCTGTTGGGGAGGCCGACCGGACTCTCACGGGAGCGGCGCCTAGGACTTCACGGAGAACTCGCCGTCCTGGTGAGGATGGCCGCGACCAAGGGATGGCAGGCGGCACTCGACACCTGGGTGGGTCCGACGGGTGAGGAGCACGACTTCGCCCTCGGTTCGGCGGACCTGGAGGTCAAGACGACGGCCACGGAACGCCGTAGACACACCGTCCATGGTCTCGGACAGCTCACGGAGACGGCCGGACGGCCGCTTTGGTTCGCCTCGTTGCGCCTGACCCGAGGCGGTGTCGGTGGGCGCACTCTCGCGGACTCGGTGAAGGCCGCGCGGGACGCGGCCGCCGCGGAGCGCATCGCCCTGGGACGACGATTGGACGCATTGCTTGACGCGGTGGGCTGGGACGCCGAACAGCCGGACGACGAGCGTTGGACGCCACGCGACAGTCCGCTGGTGATCAGGGCGACCGACATGCCTCGCCTCACGGTGGACGACCTGCCCGAGGGCACGGTCGGACGCATCGACACGGTGAACTACACGGTGGACGTCACGGGGTTGTCGTCCATCGGGCACGTTCCGCCTCTCGACCTCTCCGATCTTCCGCTCCCTTGACCCACGAAGCTCGGCGTTCGCCGGCACTCCGAGGAAACACATGACCAGTAGTTCCACCGACGCCCTTCTCCTGCAGGTGCTCGACGCCGCTCTCGCGGACATGCGCACCAGCCGCCCCAAGAATCTCGAGCGCGCACTGGGCTACCAGGCGGAGAGCATCTCTCCGGAAGCCGAGGATCTGGCACGTGAGGACGTCGTGCGCGCGGCACTCGAAAGATCCCACCCGACGGACCCGCTGGTCGAGGCATGGCGCAGGAGACTGACCGACTGGGACTTCCTGCCGGACGCCCCGTGGTCCAAGAACCTCGAGCGAACCCAACAGCGCCGGGACGACATCTACGGTCTGCTCGGCGTGTCCGAGCAGACGCGCAAGCTGCTGGACAGCCTCGTTCCCGTGTCCCGGGTCGACGCTCCCGTGGTCATCAGTGAGGAATTCGTCCCGTGGTACACGCCGCAGTCGATGCAAGGACGGTCCTGGTATTGGCCGGCCTATCGTTCCTACCTGGAGAGGAAGGGCTGGGGGCCCGAGGCGGTGGCAGGGCTCGACGTCGCCACCGATTCGGTGGTCGAGCGGCTGGCCGATCCGACACAGTCCGCCGCCTACCAGTCGAAGGGACTGGTCGTCGGCTACGTGCAGTCCGGTAAAACCGCCAACTTCGCCGGGGTGATCGCCAAGGCCGTAGACGCGGGTTATCGTCTCGTCATCGTCCTCGGTGGAACCCTCAACATGCTGCGGGCACAGACCCAGCGCCGGCTCGACATGGAATTGGTCGGGCGCGAGAACATCCTGCGCGGAGCGAGCGAGTACGAGTCCGACTACGCCAACGATCCTGCCTGGATCCAGGGCAGGTTCACCAGCTTCGGCGATCTGCCGTCGACCCGAGGCGGGTTCGACATCGTGCGGCTCACCACGCGGGACGACGACTACAAGAGCTTGCTGCAGGGGATCACGGCGCTCGAATTCGAGAAGCAGGAGCCGGCGCTACCCCTGCACGATCCACGCAATCTGCACCGGTCGTCGGCGCGCCTCATGGTCGTCAAGAAACACAAGACGGTCCTGGGCAAGCTCGTCAAGGATCTGAAGAAGATCAAGACGCCGCTGTCGGAGATTCCCGTTCTGATCATCGACGACGAGTCCGACGAGGCCTCGGTCAACACCTCCAACCTGGCGAAGCCCGACGCGGAACGCAGCGCCATCAACCTGAAGATCTCGGAATTGCTGCAACTACTGCCGCGTGCCCAGTATGTCGGGTACACGGCCACCCCATACGCGAACGTGTTGGTCGACCCCAGCGACGCCGAGGACATCTTCCCGAAGGACTTCATCGTCTCCCTGCCGCGCCCGGAGGGATACATGGGCGCCCGTGACTTCCACGACCTCGACGCCGCGCTCCCGGAGGGTGAGCGCGACTTCGCCAACTCCAACGAATTGGCCCACGTGCGCAACATCACCGTGCACGACGAGAGCGGCGACGACGACTTCTGCCTGCAACAGGCCATGGACATGTTCGTCCTCACGGCGGCCATGAAGCTGTACCGAGAGGACAAGGGGGGACTGGGAGACCGCTACTTCCAGCACCACACGATGCTGATCCACGAGTCCGTGCGCACCGACGTGCACCGCGAACTCCTGGGCAAGGTCACCGAGATGTGGTGGAACGCCGGATACATGGGAGAGTCCGGTCGTCGGCGCCTGAAGGAGCTCTTCGAGACGGACGTCGCTCCGGTGTCGGCCGTGCGTGCGGACGGCCATGCCGTCCCGCCCTCCTACGAAGCGCTGGCTCCGTACGTTGGACCGGCCGTCGCCCGTATCGGCGGTGACGACCGCCCGATCATCGTCGTCAACGGCGACAAGGACATCGAGACCGGAGAGGCGGACTTCGACAAGCGCTCCATCTGGAAGATTCTCATCGGCGGCCAGAAGCTCGCCCGTGGATTCACCGTCGAAGGACTCACCGTCTCCTATTTCCGTCGCCGTGCGGGCAATGCGTCCACCCTGATGCAGATGGGGCGTTGGTTCGGTTTCCGCGAGGGTTACCGGGACCTGGTACGCCTCTTCCTCGGCCGCGCGGAGACCGTGGGAACCAAGGAGATCGACCTGTATGCCGGGTTCGAGGCGATCTGCCTGGACGAGGAGAACTTCCGCAAGGAGCTGAAGCAGTACGCGAAGATCATCGACGGCAGGCCCCAGGTCACCCCCGACCAGGTGCCTCCGCTCGTCTCGCAGCACTTGCCCTGGCTCAAGCCGACCAGTCCGAACAAGATGTACAACGCACGCCTGGTCGAGTTGCGGTCCCCCGGGCAGTGGCAGGAACCCACGGCCTACCCGACCCGGGCGGCCGACCTCCGACACAACACCCTGCTGTGGACCCCGGTCCTGGAGTCGCTGTCCTCGACAGCCGAGTCGTTCGCCTATCACTTCCCGGCCGAGGCGGACCGCGACGCCGTCACCCATCGGTTCGAGGCATTCGTTGGGACGCTCACGCCCGCAGCGCTGCTCGACCTGATTCGACGGGTGCGCTGGGGGGCTCCGTCGCAGTTCGCTCCCCATCTCGCGTATTTGGCCGAGATCAACGAGACTGCTTCGTCGGACGTCGACGACTGGCTCGTGCTCGCACCGCAGCACGCGAAGCGCGGACAACGTCTCCTTATCGGTGCCGGGGACCGCTCGTACGCCTGGTTCGGACGCGAGCGGCGGCGGGGTCCGCTCTTCGGCGCCTTGAGCGAGCCCAAGCACCGCGCGGTGCCCCTGCGCATCGCGGGCGGCCTCGCCGACTCGGGGGACCGGAGCACCGAGGCCCTGGTCGCTCCTCGCAGGGGCGTCGTCGTCGTGTATCCGGTGGTGGAGCCGAAGCACCGGGCCGACATCGGCGAGGACGGTCGGCTCGCGCCCGAGAAGATCACCATGGCCTTTTCCTTCGTGGCGCCCGCGTCGGCTCGACGCACCGACGGTCGCGTACTGCGCTTCACCACGATCGACTCGGGCAAGGAGAAGCAGGCGATCATCGACGCCCCGTGATCGAAAGCATCCCTGGTGTGCCCGGTCGGCCAGTACCCTTGATCTGGGGGTTCTTGCCGGCCGGGTAGGTGTGGGCTCGCACGGCCTCCGTTCCAGGACGACGGGAGGACGAGGGCAGCGTGATCGGGGGGAAGGCGCCGTCCGCGGCGGCGCATGGTGACGGGTTTTCGTCGACTCGTCTCACCTCGCTGGAGATCTGTGCCGGGGCCGGAGGGCTCGCACGCGGTCTGGAGGACGCGGGGTTCGATCCGGTGCTGCTTCTCGACAACCGGCCGGTCGCCTGCGAGACGCTGCGTATCAACCGGCCCCACTGGGACGTCCGAGAGATCGATTTGGCCGACTTCGATCCCGTGGACGAGCAGCAGGTCTACGACGTTGAACTCCTCTCCGGGGGACTGCCCCGGATGAAGTCGCCGGCGGCGGCGAATCGCACCAGAGGAAACGACGCGGAACTCGCTGTACTCACGGCTGCGGTCGACCTGATCTACGGCGTGCAGCCGAAGGCGATTCTGCTGGAGAACGTGCCGGATCTGGCGCGAAAGCCCGAGTATCAGCCGATTCGCGAATCGGTTGGTAAAGAACTCTGCCACCTCGGTTACCGCTTCCGGTGGCATGTGCTCAACGCCAAGCATTACGGAGTGCCGCAGCACAGAGAGGTCGGCTTCCTCATAGCCTTCAAGGGCGACCTGATCGACCGATTCAAGTGGCCGATGCCGCATCCGGGACCGGTCCCGACGGTGGGAGAGACACTGCGGGATTCCATGGGAGCCCGTGGATGGACCGATGCCGACAAGTGGGCCGACCAAGCCGTTGCGCCCGCGCCCACCATCGTCGGTGGCTCCTGGGATCGCGGTGGAGCGGATCTCGGACCGACCGGCGCCAAGCGCAAGTGGGCTCTGATGGGGGTTGACGGAGCCACCGTCGCCGACGAGGTGCCGGGCGCGGATTTCGTCTGGAACCCGGCAGTCGGCCGCAGCGGACTCGTCCCGCTCACCGTCGAGCAAGCGGCTCTGTTGCAGGGTTTTCCGCAGGAGTGGCGCATCGCCGGTCGGAAGACCGCGCGCTACAGGCAAGTGGGCAACGCCACACCCCCTCCGCTCGCGCGGGCGGTGGGCGAGGCCATCGCCTCCGTCCTGCGGTCCGAAGCCGGGTCCTGATGCTCTGGACGGTTGGTGAAGGAGGGGTCGGACGGGTCGCCTGACCGATAGACTTTGCCACCATGACCAGCGCACCGCCCGAAGAGGCCCGACGAGGGCAGTTCCAGATCGTCGACCTCTTCGCGGGGCCCGGTGGACTGGATCTGGCGGCCGACGTTCTGGGCATTCCGTCGATCGGGATCGAATGGGACGACGACGCAGTGGCCACTCGAATCGCCGCCGGGCTGCCGACGGTCCACGGCGATGTCCGACTTTTCGGCCCCGATCACCGCGACTTCAAGGATTGCAACGTGCTGGCGGGCGGACCTCCGTGTCAGACGTTCTCCATCGCCGGAAGCGGCTCGGGGCGCAAAGCGCTCGAAGACGTCACGAAGTTCATCCATCGCATGCACGACTGGTACAAGCGTGAGAAGGCGGGCCAGGAGGGGGAGTCCTGGGAGGACATCCAGCGAGAGCTGGAGAAGCTCGACGACGAACGCACCGGGTTGGTCCTCCAGCCGCTTCGGTGGATCTTCGAGGCGATGCTTCGCCCGCGCCACGGCGGGGCGGAGCCCCGGCCCTTCGACGTCATCGTGTTGGAGCAGGTCCCCGCGGTCATCGCTGTGTGGCACGAGTACGAGAAGGTGCTGCAGGCCGTGGGGTACCGCACCACGGCGAAGGTCTTCCACACGGAGCAGTACGGGGTGCCGCAGACGCGTCGTCGTGCGGTGCTCGTCGCTCGGCGTACCGAGTTCCCCAAGCACTTCGTGCCGCCGACGCACCAGCAGTACCGCAAGGGTGTCGTGCCCACCGACACGCTCTTCGGACCCCGCGAGTCGTGGGTTTCGATGGAGAGGGCCCTCAAGGAGGTGTACGCGCGCGGCATTGTGGACGAGGCGGCGCAGCGCGTCGAGCCGTTCTGTGTCGTCTCCAACTACGGCAGTGGTGGCGATCCCAAGGCACGAGGTCGACGCGAATCCGACGAACCGTCCGCGACCATCACCGGCAAGTGGAAGCGGAACCGGATCGTGAGCCGTGGCAGGCCGGAAAGGGAGCTGGACCGCCTGAGCAACGAGGAAGCCGGTGTGTTCCAGAGCTTTCCCTATCGGTATCCGTGGCGGGGTAACGACCAGGCTCAGCAGATCGGCAACGCTGTGCCGCCGCGATTCGGGGTGCACGTGTTGAGCGCGGCACTCGATCTCGGCGTCCCCGGGGACGACGTATGGGAAAAGCTGCTGCGGTGGTCGTCGGAACCGAGGGAGCAGGCCACGCCTGGCGAAGGCGCGGCCTAGCCCGTCATCCGCCTCAGCGCATCCACAGCGGCAGTTCCTTCTCGAGGCTGACACCCGGACGCTGCGCCGGCACGGCGGTGTCCTCGGTTGTCTCCCCCTTGGCGCGATCGCGACGGCGCAGGGGTGCCTCGGACAAGAGCTTGTCGAACAGCGGGACGAGCGCATCGACGGAATCCGGCGGAACGCGACCGTCGTGCGGGCCTTCCGGCAGCCGGTCCCACCGCACGGGGGGCGCTTCCTCGGACGTGGCGATCCAGTCCTGGAGTTCGTCCACCAACTGCGGGTCGTCCGGCGCGATGACGTCGTAGACGAGCGTGCTGCCCGCGGCGTTCACCGCGGAGGATAGCGCGTTCACATGGTCGGCCGGGCGTGGTACGCCGCTGGAGAGCAGCCTCTCGAAGACGCGCAGCAGAGCGTGCGCGGTCGGCCGATGGTCGATGACGTCCAAGCGGAGCGTCGTGTTGAGGATGTCCTGGAGGGTGAAGGCGGTTTGCACGGGGCGGTAGTCGGGGCCGTTCCGGAACAGCTCCGCAGCCCACCACAGGCGAGAGAAGCACTGGGTGTAGTGAGGTCCGCAGAAGCGTGAGCTCTGGGCGATCTCGGCGTTGCCACGCCAGCGCCACACCACGTAGTCGGGCGCCACGAGCAGGGCGAGATGGTTCCACAGCCTCCGGTCGCCTGCCTCCGCCCGCGTCATGCGAAGGGTGGCGTGAAGACGGGGCGCGAGCCAACCATCGGACGCGTGGCGGTCGTCAACGAAGTGCGTCATGGCCTGGTCGACGAGTTCCCGGATCGGCGCGGTGCGCCATCGGGCCTCGGTGTCCGAAAGGGACGTGCTCGCCTTGCGCAAGGCCACCTGAGGCGGGTTCTCCTGGCCCGACTGTATGCCTCGGCTCAGATACTTGGCCACGGCCGCGTCGGGCAACAAGCCGAGTACCTGCGGAATGTCGGACGGCCCGCGACGCGGCATCAGTCGGCGCTCCTCTCGGCGCGGTCGACGGTGCGCACCGCGTGTGTCAGTTTCTTCGCGATCTGTGCGCGACGTCCGGCTGCGTACTGGACGCCCGTCTGCAACTCGGACCACCCGAACCCCTTCGTGCGGCGTTCGTTGATCTCGTACAGGGCGTCGGTGAGTTGCCGGCCGGGCAGTACGTCCGGAAGCATCGCGCGCAGTACGGCCTCACGCCACCCGGTGGGCATCACGGGGGTTCCGTCCTCGTCCCGGTCCAGGTCACCGGCGGCCGTGTGGAACATCGCCGTCCAGGCGTCCTGTGCGATCTGGGAAGCCGCCATCTCGCGCACGACACGCTCCGTCGCACTGCCACCGCGGCCGTCGAGCACCTCGACAAGGCCTTCGACGGCAGCGGTGTTGAGGTAGACCGTGGGCATGTCGCCGGACGTCTCCACGATCCACGGCGCTTCCTTGAAGGGGCGCAGCCACGGGTGGGGACCGTCGCGAAAGTCCACTTGCACGATCTCGATCTCTCGCTGGCGGACTGGTGTGGTCTCCTGGAGATCGATGTACCAATCCTCCTCCGCGGACCCTACGAGGCGGCCGGGGATCCCTTCGATGGTGGCGACGACCAGCAAGGACAGCGTCGCACGCCGCAGGTGATCGGTGCGTGAAAGGGTGATCGAGCCGGTCATGGCACCGTTCGACGCAGGACGAAGGCGGGCCGTGGTACGTGCGTTGGTGGCCTTCTCGGTCAGAACCGCCAGGCAGGTCACGTCCCGCCAAGGGCCTTCCCGCAACTCGGCATCCGGAAGAGCCACGCGGAGGTCCAGTCTTGCCTCCTCCCACCGTGCGCGTCCGGATTGGTGCAGGGCGACCACTCGCTCCGTGGTCGAGACGTTGGTGTAGGGCAGCGGCTTGCCGTCCACCGAGACCGACACGATCTGGCAGGTCACGTCGCCGAGGAGCGTCGGGTAGGGAAAGACCGGCTTCATGCCTCACCCCCGCGGGCCTTGGGCACGTCGACCACCAGACGGGCGTAGCCACCCCTGACCGGATGACTGGCCGGATCGGTGACGCCACTGAACACCGCGGTGCGGACACCGGGCTCGACGACGATCGTCCCGTTCTCCGCGCGGCAGGTTTCGGAGCCGACGAGCAATTCCCACTCCACGGAGGGTCGGCCGCCCGAGCGCACGTCGAACTTGGCCACCGGAGCGAGGACCCACGGGTCGTCCGCGTCGGGCAGCCTCAGATGGACCGTGACGTGCCAGGCGCCCCGGTCGTCGAGCCTCGCCTCGATGTTGCGTACCGTCGGAAACGACTGGGCCCGCCGACCGCCGATGCCCGCCCCGGTGTCCAGCTTCAACAGCTCACGCAGTACCGCCGGACCAGTGCTGCGCGTGATCTCGCGCTTGCCCAGGAGCGAGCGGACCGTGTGGTCGATCGCTGATCGAAACTCCTTGAGCCTGGCGAGAGCGCCCCTTTGGTAGGCGGTCGTCAATTCCTCGGTCCTGTCCCACCGGTCGTGTTCGGGCGGTTCGGAGGCCCTCAGGAAGGCTTCGGCCAGGGCCACGTCCTCACCGTCCCGTCCGGTCGCGTAACCGGCGAGCAGGACGGCCTGGAACGGGGGCGATCCCAGGGGGAGGTCCCGAGGGCGCTGCTCGGTGATGGTCATCCGATTTCCGCGCATGCAGATCACCTGGTTGATGCGCGTGTCGTACTCGTCGGCCGGCGTGAGGAGCAGCACGGCGAGGTGTTCGCAGCCCTTGTCACGCGGTCGACCATGGTCTTTCAGGGGAGACACCACCAACGGAACGTCTGCGCGGACCACTTGGTCGGCGGCAGTCAGTTTGTCGACGGTGTTCCCGTCGAGGTACGCCCGCAGAGCACGGCTCAACGCCGGATGGTATTCGTGGGGATCCACTTGCTGCTCGGGCAGATAGACCTCACCGTTGCGCAGGGTGGTGACCCGGGCGTCGAGAAGAGGCTTGGCGGACCGACCGCCTATCATCGCGGCCCAGAAGTCGTCGGCGAGTGACCGGACGAGCTTGTCGTGCATCTCCTGGAGGGTTTCGGCGGCCCCCGATGCGTCGTAGGCGCCCACGATGAGGAAGGACGTGCCGGGCTCGGTACCGGACCGCTGCAGATGCAGGCGGCCCAGGGTTTCGTCGTCGGCCCACCACGAGCGCGATACTCCGCGATGCTCGGGTTCGGTGTCCGGCTCGCCGAACCAGGCGGGACCGGCGAAGGCCTCGCCGTCCACCTCGTGCCAGGGCAGATCCAGGCGCCCGATCACCCGGCCTTCGGTGCGTCCCTCGTGCGGCTCCGACAACGTGGAGTTGATCAATACGAGGCCCAAGCGGCTGGTCGCCCAGAGAGTCGCCTTGCCCAGGCCGTAGGAGCCGCCGGCCCGACCGGCCGTGATCTTGTGACTGTCGAGTTGGCGACGCACGACCGCGGCGAAGCGGCCGTCGCTGTACTCGGGTCCGGTCAGCCCGGAGGCGTTGTAGTCGTCGATGCGCAGAAGCCGCAGTCGACGCTCCTGGGAGAGATCGGTCAAGGCGGAGCGGAGGCTGCGCGAGACCTTCTGGCTGCCTCGTGCTGCTTCCTCGTAGTGCGGCAGCAGATCCTTCCAGCGCATCGCGGCGAGGAAAGCGTCGAGGTGCGCCCCGTCCAACTCGTGGAGCGTGTAGTGGACGCGAACCGGTGAGCGGGAATCACAGCGCTCGTCGAGCGAGTTCTGCGTCGCCTCGCGCGCGAGCACGGACAGGTCCGCGTCGAAGGCGAACGCGGCCGCGTTTCCGTACTCTCGGCCGCCGTCGGTGTGTGCGAGGCGATGATGCCAGCGGATCGGTCGGTCCATCGGTACGTCCGTCGTTCGCGTCACCAGAGAGGCCAGGTCGGTGCCCAGGATCTCGGCGATGCGCGCCTTGGTCTCGTCGCGGGGTTCGGCGCGTCCGGTGATCCACGCCGAGACGGCCGCGCGCGTCTTGCCGAGCTGAGCGGCGAGGTCCGCCTGAGACATGCCGGCCCGGAGCAATTGGCGACGGAGCCAGGAACCGAAGGCCTCGCCCTCCACGGCGGATGGTGCCGAATGCGGCATCGTGCGTCATGCCTCCTGTCACGGGCCGGCCCGACGGGCTGTCGGCTCGGACCGCACACAGTAACAGCTTTTTGACAATGGTGAGCATGTCAAAAAAAATCTGACGGTGTCGCCGCCGAGGTACGGTTTCCATGGCCCGCGACGGCGCGACCACCCGTCAGCTGCGGTCGGGCCTCGTTCGACGCGCCCTGACGAAAGCGACCACGCGTGCTGCGGCCTCGATCGGGTCTTCGTGCTCCCAGACCCGAACGGCCAGCCAACCGGCCGATGCCAGCCGCTCATCGGTGTCCATGTCGCGCCGACGATTGCCCTCGATCTTGGTACGCCAGAAGTCGGCGTTGTTCTTGGGCCAGGTCGCATGCTGCGGACAGCCGTGCCAGAAACAGCCATCGACGAACACGGCGACCTTCGCCGGGCCGAAGATGACATCGGCTTCGCGGCGCACGCCCTTCAGCGGCCTGCGATGGACTCGATACCTCAGCCCCGCCGCATGCAGTGCACGCCGCAGGGCCATTTCGACTTCCGTGTTCCGGCTCTTCTGTCGGCTCATCCGAGCGCGGGTTTGGGGGGTGGTGTCCACGGTTGGTCGTTCTCTCGTTGCTGCTGGGGGACGTTGCGGAACGGGCCGCCACGCCCCTGTCGGGCTACGCTCCGTGACACTCCCCATACTGCCGCCCTGCCACGCACCAGCACTCCGCACCCTTCGGGGGCGGCCAAGCCACCGCTCGCCCCCGTGCCGCCAGCGTCGTCGCGTACTGGGGCAGCAGGGTCGGGTCCGACGGGGACGTGCCCTCCGAGGCGGCGAACGCCTCGTACGACGGGACCGTGCCCGTGACGATGCCCAGGTTGGCCGTGCCCGAGGCGGACAGTTCGCGCAGGGAGGACTCTATGGTCGACAGGTGCTCGGTGTGGGACGGGTACTCGGACGACAGCGTGGGGTACGCCGCGAGGAGCTCGGAGAGTTCCGGGGCCGGCCAGTGCAGGACGGCCACCGGGAACGGGCGGGAGAGGGCCTCGCGGTAGGCGCCCAGTTCGGCGCGGAGGCGGGAGATCTCCGCCGCCAGTTCCGCCGGGTTGTCCGAGCCCAGGGACCACACGCGTTTGGGGTCGTGGAGTTCGTCCAGGGAGACCGGGGACGTGTGCAGGGTGTCCGCGAGGGTGTCCCGGTCGTCGTGCGGCAGGCCCAGCATGCGGCGGACGCGGTGGCGGCCGTAGAGGAGGGGGTGGGTGGCGGGCGGGGGTTCCTCCGAGGCGTCCGGCAGCAGGAGGTCCGCGGCCTCGCCGAACGTCTCCGCCGCCGCCTCCAGTTCGTCGTGCGACTCCAGGGCCTCCGCCACGATCACCCACGGGGCCGGGTCCCGGGGCGCCGTCGTGCGGATGCCCTCGATGATCGCCCTCGCCTCCGCCTCGTGGCCGTACTCCCACAGGTTCGACGCCTTCAGGGCGCGGACCAGGGCGGGGTTGTCCAGCCCGTCGGCGGACGTCAGCAGGCGGTCGTAGAGCGCGGTCGCCGCGGGGCGGTCGCCGGACAGCTCCAGGTGGGCCGCCGCCCGCAGGAGAAGGGTCTCGGCGTCCTCGGGGTACAGGCCGGCGGTCCGCTCCAGGCGTGCCGCTTCGGCGGTGTGGTCGACGTTCTCGGCAGGCGTGTCGGGGCGCATGGGGGACACCGTACTGCCGGGACGTGACAAAAGTGAGGCGCGGAGGGCTGCCGGGGAGGGGGCCGGCCCCGCGGTCCGCACATCTGGATATCTTCTGTTCCGACATCTACACACGGAGTCGGCATGCGGAACGCGGTTGTGCCGGTCGGGGACGACCGTCCGGCCGGCGCCGGGGAGGGCGCGGGCGCCCCCGCACCGCCCCGGTACTGGCCCCTCCTGCTCCTCGGCGCCGCCGTCGTCCCCGGCGGCGCGATCTTCCTCCTCGGGCGCTGGGGCGACGTCCCCGCCGTGCAGGCCTGGCGGACCGTGTGCCTGGCCGTCACCGTGCAGGCCCTGCCGTTCCTGCTGCTCGGCACGGCCCTGTCCGGCGCGATCAACGCCTTCGTGCCGGAGGGGGTGTTCAACAGGATCCTGCCCCGGCGGCCCGCGCTCGCCGTACCCGTGGCCGGGGTCGCGGGGGTCGTCCTGCCGGGGTGCGAGTGTGCCTCCGTTCCGGTCGCCAACAGCCTCATCGGCCGCGGGGTCACCCCGGCCGCCGCCTTCGCGTTCCTGCTCTCCGCGCCCGCCGTCAACCCCGTCGTCCTCACGGCCACCGCCATCGCGTTCCCGGGGAACCCCGCCATGGTGCTCGCCCGGCTCCTCGCCTCCCTCGCCACCGCCGTCGTCATGGGCTGGCTGTGGCTCCGGTTCGGGAGGGCCGAGTGGCTGCGGCCCGTCGTACGGCACACCGGGCATCAGCACGGGCACAGCCGGTGGGACGAGTTCCGGCGCGGGTTCCAGCACGACTTCCTGCACGCCGGCGGGTTCCTCGTGCTCGGCGCCATGGCCGCGGCCACCTTCAACGTGGCCGTCCCGCGTTCCGTGCTCGACACCTTCGCCACCGCCCCCTGGCTGTCCGTGCTCTTCCTGGCCGGGCTCGCCGTGCTGCTCGCCGTGTGCTCCGAGGCCGACGCCTTCCTGGCCGCCTCGCTGACCGGGTTCCCGCCGGTCGCGCGGCTGGCGTTCATGGTGGTGGGGCCCATGGTCGACCTGAAGCTCATCGCCCTCCAGGCGGGGACCTTCGGGCGGGCCTTCGCGGCACGGTTCTCCGCCGCGACCGTCGTCGTCGCCGTCACGTGCAGCGCGCTGATCGGAGGGGTGCTGCTGTGACACGCGCCGGGAAGCGCTCGCTCCAAGCGGGGCTGCTCGCCCTCTGCGGACTCGGGCTGCTGCACGTCTCCCTCTTCACCGACCTCTGCCTGCGCTACGTCAAGGAGGGCATGCGGCTCCCGCTCATCGCCTCCGGGGTCGTCCTGCTCCTGCTGGGGATCGCGAGCGCCGCCCTCGACAGGACGGAGCCGACCGAAGGACCCCACGACCACTCCGGCCTGCCCCGCGTCTCCTGGCTGCTGCTCCTCCCCGCCCTCAGCCTGCTCCTCTACGCCCCGCCCGCCCTCGGCGCCTACACCGCCGCCCGGCAGCCGGCGAAGTCCGTCACCCATGACAGCGACTTCGATCCGCTGCCCGCCACCTCGCCCCTGCCCATGACCCTCTCCGACTTCACCAGCCGGGTGCGGGAGGACCGCGGGCAGGCCGTCAAGGGGCGCACGGTCCGGATGACCGGGTTCGTCACGCCCCTGTCCGGCACGCGGGGCGGCGGCTGGGAGCTGACCCGGATCATCCTCAACTGCTGCGCCGCGGACGCCCAGTCGGTCAAGGTGCGGATCTACGGCGGCCCCGGGCTGCCCGCCGACACATGGGTGACGGTCACCGGGACCTGGCACCCCGGCGGGCGGCTCGGTACCCGGTCCGCACCGGTCGCGCTGGACGCCCGCACGGTCACGAAGGTCCCCCGGCCGTCGAACGGCTACCAGGACGCCCTCCCCCTGCGATGACCCTCCCCGTCACACGGTGACGCCGTCGATCTGGAGCGTCTGCACCGACCTGCCCTCGAACGGCACGGACACCGACGTGCCGTTCAGGCGGATGTCCGAGTGGGCCGTGTACCGGTCGCCGCCCGTCGTGACCGTGTTCCAGCGGGGCACCAGGCCGGCCGGGCCGCCGGTCGCGGTGGCGAAGCGGGAGAGGTCGAAGGTCAGGGTCTGGGCCGCGGACGAGGTGTTCGCGGCGACGATCACCAGGCGCTTCGCCGGCCGGTCCAGGGCCGCCGCCGCATGGCTCACCCCGGTGTCCAGGATCGTCATGCCGGGGCGGATGTGGCGGGTGAACTGGGCGAGGACGTAGTACTTCGTCTGCACCGCGCCCGGCTGGAGGGTGCCCGGGTCGTAGGCGATCGTCGCCCAGCCCGGACTCGGGTCCATCACCTGCCAGTACACCCAGGCGGTGGGGTGCAGCCAGCGGAAGTCGTACAGGAGGTTGCTCGCCGTCGTCAGGCCGGTGGCGTCGCCGTCGCCGGTCTCCGAGTTCCACAGGGCCTTGCCGGCCGTGGTGACCACGTCCGTGTAGAGCAGGTCGCGGCGGCCTCCGGAGCCCTGGTAGCCGTGGACGTTGACCCGGTCGACGTACCCCTTCGTCGTGGCCGAGAACGAGTTCCAGGTGGTGCGCGCCAGGTCGTAGCCCGTCTCGTCCGACGCGGAGATCCGCGTGCCCGTCAGGCCGCGCTTGTCCAGCTCGCCGCGCAGGTACGGCAGTACGGACGCCTGCGTGCCCGCGCCGATGTGGCAGCCCTCCTGTGTGCCGGTCGCCGTCCACCAGGACGACGAGGGCTCGTTGAAGGCCTCCACCGTCGCGAAGTCCACGCCCCAGTGCTGCTTCGCGTACAGGGCGACCGCGGCGAGGTGGGAGGCGTGCTGGTGGTGGTTCCAGGACTGGAGGTTGTCACCGCCGTCGGCCGCGCCGGACGGGTTGTGGTCGGAGCACATCCACCACATGGGGGAGTTGGCGAAGAGTTCCGAGATCGCGCCGCGCTGGGTCGCCTTCACGAGCATGGCCCGCTGGGCGGCGTCCGCCGTCCACTTCCAGGCCGCGGACGCCGGGTCCTCGTTCGTCCAGTCCTGCCAGTAGCCCTCGATCTGCTTGAAGGAGGGGATGTTCGGGGAGACGGCCATCGACGCGCCGTTCACGCTGTTCCGGCTGCACGCGCCCAGGTTGTAGCGGGCGATGTTCAGGCCCAGACCGGGCAGGGACGTGCCGTTGTACGTGGTGTTCCGGGTGGTGAAGAAGATGTCGGCGAAGTCGTCCCGCGTGCCGAAGACGTTCGCCCACCAGGCCAGGGAGGTGCCCCAGCCCTCCCAGGTGCCGTACGTCGTGGAGGGGTTGACGGCGATCGTCGCGTCCGCCCGGGCCGTGCCCGTGGCCACCGCGCTGCCGAGGAGGCCGCCGCCCGCGGCGGCCAGCAGTGTCCTGCGTCGGATCATGGGTGGTTCGCTGCCTCTCCGTGCGGCTCCGGCACCGCGTTCCTGGGAGCGGTGCCGACTCGTCCCCCCGGCATGCCACAGGAAGCATCGGGGGTGTCGGAGGGCGTTGTCGAGGGTGGTGACGGCCCTTTCCCCAACCGGTTGAGGAAGTCCGGTTCCGGCCTACGGCCCTTCTCTCCCGGGCCAGTTGGAGGCGCCGCGCCTGTCGTGCGGGCGGCTCCCGTGGAGGCGGGCGCGGACGCGGGCCGCGGCGGGCGCGGTGGTCCGGGGACACGCCCGGCCAGGCCCTTCACGCCCAGCCCATGCCCTTCGCACCCGGCTCACACCCCCGCGCCCGGTTCACGCTCGCTTCCGCGGTGCCGGCACGCTCACCGCGCCCCGCTCACGCCCGCTCCCGCAGTGCCAGCACGCTCACCGCGCCGGCCACCGCCAGTCCCGCCGACACCAGCAGGGCGATGTCCGTGCCCCGGGCCAGGCTGCCGGCCGAGGTGGCGATGGCGATGGTCAGGGCCACACCGGCGCAGGAGCCGACGTAGCGGAAGGTCTGCTGGGCGCCGGAGCCCATGGCGGCCCGCTGCGGCGGCACCGAATCGACGGCGAGCAGCGGCAGCGCGCCGTTGAGCAGGCCGCTGCCGAGGCCGCCGACGATCAGGCCGGGCAGCAGCCGGGTCCAGGAGCCGGAGCCGACGGCGCCGAGCATCGTGATCATGGCGATCGTGTGCAGGCCGAAGCCCAGGGCGAGCTGGGTGCGGGCGGGGACGCGACCGGCCAGGTGCTTGACCTGGAGGGCGACGACGAAGCTCAGCCCCGACCAGAGCAGGAACAGTCCGGCCGTGGCCGCCGGGGAGAGCCCGAGCGACTGCTGGAGCAGCGCCGGCAGGAAGCTGAACAGGCCGATCACGGCCAGCCCGGTGAACAGGCCGCCCGCCGAGGAGGCCAGGAAACGGGCGTGGCGCAGCAGTCCGAGGTCGATCATCGGGGTGGCGGTCCGGTGCTCCACCGCGACGAACACGACGACCAGGACGACGGCCGCGGCGAACAGCAGCCCGACCGGCGCGCGCAGCCAGCCGTCCCGGCCCAGCGTCAGGGCCGCGACCAGGGCCACCAGCGCCAGCCCGAAGGTGAGCGCGCCGAGGGCGTCCGGCCGGCCGCCGCGCGGGGCGCGCGACTCGGCCAGGGCGCGGGTGCCGAGCGCGGCCACGACGAGGGCGGCGGCGCCCAGGACGCCGTAGGCCACCCGCCAGCTCGGCAGCGCGCTCGCGAGCAGCGGGCCCGCGGCGATGCCGCCGCTGACGAAGGCGCCCCACACCCCGGTGGCGTGCAGCCGGCCGCGCGGGCTGGGGAAGGCGTGCACGATCAGGCCGAGGGCGCTGGCCAGCAGGGCCGCGCTGGCCGCGCCCTGGGCGACGCGGGCCAGGGTGAACTGCCAGGTCGACGTCGTGAAGGCGCCCAGTGCGGTGGTGAGGCCGAGGGCCAGGGTGCCGGCGAGGAAGACGCGGCGGCGGCCGTGGTCGTCGGCGAGGCTGCCGGCCACCAGGAGGAGGGCGGCGAGGCCGAGGGGGGCGCCGTTGAGCAGCCAGGCCTGGGCGGACAGCGGGGTGTGCAGGGCGGCGGCGGTGGCCGGCAGCGTGACCATCGGGGCCGTGTACGTCATGAGGGCCACGGCGGTGGCGGCGCTGGTCAGGGCCAGGGTGGCGCGGGGGCGTGCCGGGGCGTCCCGGGGACTGGTCCGGCGCAGGGCGGCGGGGGAGGTGGCGGAGTCGAGCCGGGGCATGGCCTGTCCTGTCGTGAGGTCATCGGGTCCGGTCATCGGGCGTGTCCATCGGGTCCGGTCGTCGGGGCCGGCCCGGTCCGTCGGGTCCGGTCCTTGCGGTTCGGTCGTTGAACCGACCCCCTTTCCGTCACCGTAGCACCGTAGGTTCGTTGACTGAACCCATATCCGGCCAGTGGTTACAGTGGAGGGCATGGCTCTGGGCAAGGACTACGTGACGCAGGAGTGCTCGATCGCCCGCGCGCTGGAGGTCGTCGGCGAGCGGTGGACGCTGCTCGTCGTCCGCGACGCGATCTACGGCGTCCGGCGCTACAACGACTTCCTGGTCCATCTCGGCATCCCGCGTGCCGTCCTCTCGGCCCGGCTCCGCACGCTCACCGAGGAGGGGATCCTCGTGAAGCGCCGGTACCAGGAGAGCCCGCCCCGGGACGAGTACGTCGTCACCGAGCGCGGCGCCGCCCTGTGGCCCGTGCTGCGCGCCCTCGGCCACTGGGGGCGCGAGCACGTCGACGCCCACCGGCTGCGGCTCTTCCGGCACGCGGACTGCGGCGGGGAGGTCGAACCGTTCGGGACGTGCGCGGCGTGCGGAACCGTCGTGCCGGTCGCGGACGTTGTCATGGTGCCGGGGCCGGAACTCGACTCCGCGCCGGCGGACCCGGTCAGCAGGGCGCTGCTGCGGCCCAAGCGGCTGCTGGAGCCCCTGGAGACCGAGCCGCCGCAACCGGCATACTGACGACCGGTTCGCACAAGACGAGTGCCGCGGAGGGGGGAGTGCCGATGTCCGGCCGTGTCGCCGCCGCGCGTCCCCTCGCCCACCTGCTGCTCCTCGTGCACCTGCTGCTGCTCCAGGCCACGCTGCTCGGCACCGGCGGCCTCGGCACCGCCGTCGCCCTCGCCGCGACCGTCGCCGCGGCCGTCGCGCTCGCCGTCTGCGCCCTGCCGGCCGCGCGCGGCGTGCCCGCCGCAGCGCCCACGCGCGTCCGCACGGCGATACGCGACCGCGCCCGCCGTACGGCCTTCCTGCCCCAGCGCGATCCCGACGCGCCCGGCCGCCGCCGGCCCCGCGCCCCCGGACACGCCCGTCCGGCGACCGCCGCGTAGGGCACGTCCTCACCCACGTCAGTACGTGACCCCGCGCGGGTCGTCCTGCCGATCACCCCACCGGACCGGCTGCTCCCGGTCCCTCCCGGCACGACGAGACCCCCGGAGGGCTCACCCATGTCCGTTTTCGCGCGCCTGGTCGAGCACCTGGCCGACCTGCTGGCCCCGCTCTTCCACGCCTCCGCGGCAGCCGCCGCGATCGTCCTGTTCACCGCGCTCGTACGGCTCCTCGTCCACCCGCTGTCCCGGGCCGCCGCCCGCGGCCGGCGCGCCCGCGCCGCACTCCGGCCGGGAATCGCCGCACTGCGCGAGAAGCACGCCAAGGACCCGCAGCGACTCCAGCGAGCGATCCTGGACCTGCACGCCGAGGAGAAGGTCTCCCCGCTCTCCGGCTGCCTGCCCAGCCTGCTCCAGGTGCCCGCGTTCTTCCTGCTCTACCACCTCTTCTCCAGCACCACGATCGGCGGCGAGCCCAACGGCCTGCTCGGACACCGCCTGTTCACGGCCCCGCTCGGCGGACACTGGGCCGACGCGCTGGCGGACGGCGGGGTGTTCGGCCCGGCCGGGCTGGTCTACCTCGGCCTCTTCGCCGTCGCCGCGGCCGTCGCCACCGCCAACTTCCGGCGCGCCAGGCGCACGTCGGCCGGACAGCCCGCGCCGGCCGGCGCCGGGGGCGAGGTGCCCGGGCTCGGCGCGGTCGGCCGGGCCGTGCCGTTCCTGTCCTTCTTCACGCTCGTCACCGTGGCGGTCGTCCCGCTCGCCGCCGCGCTGTATGTCGTCACCAGCACGGCCTGGAGCGCGGCGGAACAGTTCCTGTTGTCCCGGTGACCGGCCGAGCCCCCTGTGGCCGTGATGACGGTCCAGTACGTGAACAGGGTCTTGTGGACTGGACGGTCTGATTGGAGGATCAGCCAGTCCTCCGATGGCTGCACCCATCGGCCGGGCGCCGCCGATCGAGGGAGATGGTGACCATGAAGCTGCTGCGAGTCGGTACGGCAGGGGCGGAGCGACCCGCGCTGCTCGACGCCGGGGGGACCCTGCGGGACCTGTCGGGCCTCGTGGACGACATCGACGGCGCGCTCCTCGCCGACGACGCCGCGCTGGGCCGGATCCGGGCCGCGGCCGGGACCGGTGAACTGCCCGCGCTGGACGCCGACGGACTGCGGATCGGGCCCCCGCTCGGCCGCATCGGCAAGATCGTGTGCATCGGGCTCAACTACCACGACCACGCCCGCGAGACGGGCGCCGAGCCGCCCGCCGAGCCGGTGGTCTTCATGAAGGCGCCGGACACGGTTGTCGGGCCCAACGACACGGTGCTGGTGCCGCGGGGCTCGGAGAAGACCGACTGGGAGGTCGAACTCGCCGTCGTCATCGGCCGTACGGCCCGCTACCTGGACTCGGCCGAGGAGGCGCTCGCGCACGTCGCCGGGTACGCGGTCGCGCACGACGTCTCCGAGCGGGAGTTCCAGATCGAACGGGGCGGCACCTGGGACAAGGGCAAGAACTGCGAGACGTTCAACCCGCTCGGCCCGTGGCTGGTGACGGCCGACGAGGTCCCGGACCCGCAGGGGCTGTCGCTGAGGCTGTGGGTGAACGGCGAGTTGAAGCAGGACGGTACGACGGCCGAGCAGATCTTCCCGGTGGGGGAGGTCGTGCGGTACCTCAGCCGGTTCATGACGCTGTACCCCGGCGACGTCATCAACACGGGGACGCCGGCGGGGGTGGCCATGGGGCACCCCGAGCCCAAGCCGTACCTCCGCGGCGGGGACGTGGTGGAACTGGAGATCGCGGGACTCGGGCGGCAGCGGCAGGAACTGAAGAACGCGTAGACGCTCCGCTGGGTTTCCGGGTTGGGAGCTGGGGGTTGGGGCCGGAGCCGGGAAGCCGGGGGCGCCGGGAGCCGGGGAGCCGTCGTACGCCGGTCACGTCCGCGGGGCGGGGCCGTGTGGCTCTGTGCCGGTCACGGCCCCGCCCCCCTTGCCCCTGGCGCCCGGCGGCCTACGCCAGCAGGGTGGCGAGGGTGCGCCATTCCGTCCTCGGGAGGGAGTCGCCCGCGTCCGCCCGGACCACCTGGAGGGCCACGTGGTCCGCGCCCGCCTCGTGGAAGGCGGTGACGCGCTCGCGGACGCGGGCCTCGTCGCCCCAGGCGAAGACCGCGTCGACGAGACGGTCGCTGCCGCCGTCGGCGATGTCGTCCTCGGTGAAGCCCAGGCGGAGGAAGTTGCCGGTGTAGTTGGGGAACTCCAGGTAGGGGGCCAGGTAGGCGCGGGCCGTCTCCCGGGCACGGGCCGGGTCGGTCTCCAGGACCACCTTCAGCTCCGGCGCCAGCAGCGGTCCGTCGCCCAGGATCTCCCGCGCCCGCGCGGTGTGCTCGGGCGTGACCAGGTAGGGGACCGCGCCGGCCGCGCGGTCCCCGGACAGCCTCAGCATCTTCGGGCCCAGCGCGGCGAGCAGGCGGCGGTCGGCGGGTACGCCCGCCGCGTCCAGCTCGTCGAGGTAGCCGACCATGGCCGCGTACGGGCGGCGGTAGTCCTTCGCCAGCGCGCTGTGGCTCACGCCGAGGCCCAGCGCGAAGCGGCCGGGATGGGCCGCCTCCACCTCGGCGAAGCCGGCCGCCGTCGTCGAGGCGTCCCGCTGCCACACGCTCTGGATGCTGGTGCCGACGACGACCCGCCGGGTGGCGCCGATGAGCGGGACCGCGTGGTCGACGGTGCTGTTGCCGCCCAGCCAGATCGCGCCGTACCCGAGTTCCTCCAGCTCGGCGGCGGCCTCGTCCAGTTCCCCGCGCCGTGACGCGTCCTCCGAGCGCAGCTCGACGCTCCAGACGCCGTGGCGGCCGACGGTCTCCTTCAGTGAAGCGGTCATCGGGTGTGAGCCCTCCGGTGGTGGTCCGCGCCGTGATCCCACGGCCTCGCTTCCTGCCAACCGGAGGGCGTCCCCGCCGGATTCCCGCCGTTCGCTCAGTCGGCCGAACGGCCCAGGAACTCCTCCAGCGCCTCCACCACGAACCGGTGGTCCTGAAGCTGGGGCAGTCCGGAGACGGTCACCGCGCCGATCACGCCCACGCCCTCGACCCTGACCGGGAAGGAGCCGCCGTGGGCCGCGTACACGTCCGGGTCGAGACGGGAGGACTCCTCGAACGTCGTCCCCTTGGCGCGGAAGCGGGCGCCGACCAGGTAGGAGGCGGCGCCGTAGCGCTCCACCACCCGTCGCTTGCGGGCGATCCAGGCGTCGTTGTCCGGGGCGGAGCCCGGCAGCGCGGCGTGGAAGAGCTGCTGGCCGGCGCGGTGGATGTCGATGGCGACCGGTGCCTGGCGCTCCCGGGCCAGCTCCACCAGGAGGGAGCCGAGCGCCCAGGCGTCCTCGTGGGTGAACCGCCGGAAGACCAGCCGGCGTTCCTGGGCCTCCAGCTCCTCCAGGCTCGGCGTGAGTTCGGGCGTCGTCCCCGGGGTGGTCCGCGGGTGCTGCATCAGAGGGTCACCGTCACCTTGTCGCGGGCGGACCTGCGGGCCGCCTCCAGTACGTCGAGCGCGGCGGCCGCCTCCAGGGCGGTCACCGGGTTGGGGCCGGCGCCGCGCAGGGCGGCGGCGACGGCGGCGTAGTACGCGGGATAGTCGCCGGGCAGGGTCGGTACGGGGGTGCCGCCGCCGCTCAGCGGGGACTCGCCGGCACCTACCCGGCCCCACAGGGACTCGTCCTCGGCGCCCCAGTCGGGGGTGCCGCCGGGGCGGCTGCCCTCGCGCAGGGCCGCTTCCTGGGGGTCCAGGCCGTACTTGACGTAGCCCGCGCGGGAGCCCAGCACCCGGAAGCGGGGGCCGAGCTGGGCGGTCGTCGCCGAGACGTAGAGGTGGGAGCGGACGCCGCTCGCGTGGGTGAGCGCGATGAAGGTGTCGTCGTCGGCCTCGGCGCCGGGGCGGCGGACGTCCGACTCGGCGTAGACCTCGGTGACCGGGCCGAACAGGACCAGGGCCTGGTCGACCACGTGGCTGCCGAGGTCGTAGAGCAGACCTCCGATCTCTGCCGGGTCGCCGGACTCGCGCCAGCCGCCCTTCAGCTGGGGGCGCCAGCGTTCGAAGCGGGACTCGAAGCGCCAGGCGTCGCCGAGTTCGCCGTCGGCGAGGAGCCGCCGGAGGGTCAGGAAGTCGTTGTCCCAGCGGCGGTTCTGGAAGACGGAGAGCAGCAGGCCGCGCTCCTCGGCGAGGGCGGCCAGCTCGCGGGCCTCGGCCGCCGTACCGGCGACCGGCTTGTCCACGACCACCGGCAGACCCGCCTCGAGGGCGGTGGTGGCCAGCGGGACATGCGTCTTGTTCGGGGAGGCGACGACGATCAGGTCCAGCTCGTCCGCGCGGCCGAACAGCTCCTCGGGGGTGGCGGCGATCCGCACGTCCGGGAACTCGGCGCGGGCCTGCTGCTGCCGCTCCGGCTGGGAGGTGACCACGGTGTCCAGGGCGAGGCCCTCGGTGGCGGCGATCAGCGGGGCGTGGAAGACCGAGCCGGCGAGGCCGTAGCCGATCAGACCGACGCGGAGGGGGGTAGCAGTCATGCCTCCACTTTGGCAACAGTGTTGCGGAAGTGCAAGCGGCGGGGACAATGGGGGTGTGAAGCGGGTGAGGACGGCGACGACGGCGGGGCCGGTGAACGGCGGGGTGGCGGGCGCGAACCTGGGGGCGCTGCGCAGTCACAACACCGCGCTGGTGCTGGGGCTGCTGCGGGACGCCGGGGCCGAGGGCATCAGCCGGCTGGAGCTGGCCGAGCGCACCGGGCTGACCCCGCAGGCCGTCAGCAAGATCACCGCGCGGCTGCGGGCGCAGGGGCTCGCGGCGGAGGCCGGGCGCCGGGCGTCGACCGGGGGCAAGCCGAGGACCGTACTGCGGCTGGTACCGGAGGCGGGCCACGCGGTCGGGGTCCACCTGGACCGCGACGAGCTCCGGGTGGTGCTGGTGGACCTGGACGGCGCCGTGGTGGGGGAGCGGCGCGGCGAACTGGACCTCGGCGCGGGGGCCGAGGCCGTCCTGGGGGCGGTGGGCGAGGCGGTCCGGGGGGTCGTCGGGGAGGCGGGTGCGGGGCCGGGTGCCGGTGCCGGTGCTGGTGCCGGTGCCGAGTGCGGGGGCGGGGATACGAGTGCCGGCGGCGGGCTCGCCTCGGTGGGGTCCTTGCTGGGCTCCTTGCTGGGTGTAGGAGTCGCGCTGCCGGGCCCCTTGGACCATGTGCGGGGGGTTCTGCACCGGGTCACCGGGTTCCCCGAGTGGGACGGCTTCCCGCTGCGGGACGCGCTCGCGGAGCGGCTCGGGGTGCCGGTGGTGGTGGACAAGGACACCAACGCGGCGGCGCTCGGACTGGCCGTCGGGGGCGAGGAGGGCGCGGCGGGCCGGTCCTTCGCCTATCTGCACCTCGGCACCGGGCTCGGGGCCGGGCTGGTGATCGACGGCAGCGTGCACCGGGGGGCGCGGACCGGGGCCGGGGAGTTCGGGCACCAGGTGGTCCAGCTGGACGGACCGGTGTGCGAGTGCGGGGACCGGGGCTGCGTGGAGGCTCTGTGCCTCGCGGCCGTGGCGCGGGGCGAGGTGGCCGAGGCGGCGCGGGTGCTGGGGGTGGCGGCCGGGAACCTGGTCGGGCTGCTGGACATCGACGTGGTGCTGCTGGGCGGCCGGACCGTCGCCGGGGCCCCGGAGACCTACGTGAGCGGGGTCGGAGAGGTGCTCGGGGCCCGGGCCCGGCGGGAGGGCACGGGCGGGGACGCGGTGCCGGTACGGGTGGCTCCGCGCGGGGAGCGGATCGTGGCCGAGGGCGCCGCCCAACTGCTGCTGGCACCGCTGTTCGGGCGGGGGGAGGACTGACGCACGCGCCCACGGGCGGGTGCGGGTGCCGCTGCGGTCGAGGTGCGGGGCGCGGGTCCTGGCCGGTCTCGTCCGGGGCCGTGCCGCTGCGCCGGGCGGGCGGACTTCGCGCCCGGGTCCGGTGTGGCTCGGCCGGAACCCCGGCCCCACCCGGCATGGTCATGTGTTCATGCGACTGTGCACGTCCCTGTCCCTCTGCCTCTCCGCAGCCGCCGCCGTCGTCGTGCCCGCCGCCGTCCCCGCGTCGGCGCACGCCGCGTCCGCCGGTACGACCCCCTCGTGCGTCGCCGCCGACGCGCGGGCCTTCCCGCTGGCCACCCGGATCCGGGGCGGGCCCACGTCCTACGAGGCCGGCGGCGGGTACGGCACCTGGTACATCGACCTCACCAACACCACCCGCCGGACCTGCGCCGACATCCACCCGGTCGTGGTCCTCGTCGACGACAAGCGCGCCCTGCGGCCGGGGCAGCCCCGGCTGGAGTTCTACGACGGCCCCCGGGCCCGGCCCGTGACCTTCGAGACCACCGACGAGCAGGAACTGGTCGGGGTGCTGGACGGCGCCGGGTTCGGCGGCTTCACCGTGCCGCCCGGCCGGACCGTCAGCGTCCGGGTCCGGCTCGCACTCACCTCCGACACCGCACCCGACCAGGTCACCGCCAACGCGGCCGTCGTGCAGCGGCGGGGCCAGGACGGCGACTGGGTCGGGCAGTCCAACGCCTACCGCTTCGGGATCGGCGAGGAGGCGACGGACATCCCGGAGGGCTCCCTGGAGGACGCCCAGGAGGCCGCGCAGAAGGACTCCCCGGAGTCGCAGGGGGTGGGGGCGACCGCCGGCACGCGGACGGGCGAGGGCCTGCCGACCGCGCCGTCCGGCGGCGCGAGCCGGGACGCCGGGGCCCTGCCGACCGCGCCGTCCGGCGGCGCGAGCCGGGACGCCGGGGCCCTGCCGACCGCCCCGTCCGGCGGCGGCACGGCACCGGCCGCTTCCGCCGTCCCCGCCGCGTCCAGCGCCTCCGGCACCGGCCCCCACGCCCCGGACGCCTCCCTGCCCCTCGCGCAGGACGAGGCGGCCGGGGAACGGGCGCGCGAGCTGGCCCGCACCGGTCCGGGGCTCGCCCACGGCCTGCTCACGGCCGTCGCCGCGCTGGTGGCCGTGGGCGCGACCGCGCACCTCGTGGCCCGGGGCCGTCGCTGACGAGCCCCGCCCCCGCCGCGTCCTGGGCGGGGGCGGGGAGGTGTCCGGGGCGTCGGTGCGGGTGCCGGCCTGTACCGGTCGGGGGTTGGCTCACCGCCGTCGCCGTGCCGGTCGTCGTGGACGTGACCCTGTGCTCCCCGGCCCTCGACCGTCACCGCGCCGGGGCGAGCCCCCTGACCAGTGGGTACCAGGTGATCGACGGGGTCAGGACGGGCAGGCGCTGACTAGGCTGGGGGCGTCGGTACGCCGTGGTTCCGGCGCCCCGTTCCCCGACCGTACGTACGCCAGGAGACGCACAGCATGGCAGACCGCAAGCCCATAGAGTCATGGCTCACCGACATGGACGGCGTCCTGATCCACGAGGGTGTCCCGATCCCGGGAGCCGACGCCTTCCTGAAAAAGCTGCGCGAGTCCGGCCGGCCCTTCCTGGTGCTCACCAACAACTCCATCTACACCGCCCGTGACCTGCACGCCCGGCTGCGGCGCATGGGCCTGGACGTGCCGGTGGAGAACATCTGGACGTCGGCCCTCGCCACCGCCCAGTTCCTGAACGACCAGCGGCCCGGCGGCAGCGCCTACGTCATCGGCGAGGCCGGTCTCACCACCGCGCTGCACGACATCGGTTACATCCTCACGGACCACGACCCCGACTTCGTGATCCTCGGCGAGACCCGCACCTACTCCTTCGAGGCACTGACCAAGGCCGTCCGGCTGATCAACGACGGCGCCCGGTTCATCGCCACCAACCCCGACAACGTCGGCCCGTCCACCGAGGGCGACCTGCCCGCCACCGGCTCGGTCGCCGCCCTGATCACCGCCGCGACCGGCAAGAAGCCGTACTTCGTCGGCAAGCCCAACCCGCTGATGATGCGGGCCGGGCTGAACGCGATCGGCGCCCACTCCGAGACCTCGGCGATGATCGGCGACCGGATGGACACCGACGTGCTCGCCGGCCTGGAGGCCGGGATGCGTACGTTCCTGGTGCTCAGCGGCGTGACCCAGCCGAACGACGTGGACCGCTACCCGTTCCGCCCGTCCGAGGTCGTCGCCTCCATCGCGGACCTGGTCGACCTGGTCTGACCCGGCCGAAACACGGCCTCACCCGTTCGGAGCAATCCGGCGCCTTCCGAGGATGCGGAGGCGCCCGGGGCGGGGGAGCCTCCTGATAACTGGAGGTTCACGATGGGCTCACTACGCCTCACGTTCTGTACAGCTTTCCCCGCGGCCGCCCTCGCCGTCGTCGCCGTCGTCGCCCCGTCGGCCCACGCGGCGGACGGCGGCCCGGTCACCGTGACCCCGGCCGGCCCGGCACCGGGCGACGACGTCACCCTTCGGGTCAGCGGCTGCTCCGGCCGGCAGGGCAGCGCCGCCTCGTCCGCCTTCGTCGCCGATGCCCGGCTGACCGGCGACCAGGGCGGCCTGAGCGGCGAGACCCGCGTCCGGTCCACCCTGGAGCCGGGCGCCTACACCGTGAAGGTCTCCTGCGCCGGCACCGTGCTCACCGGCAGCGTCACGGTCGCGCGGCCGGGCGGCGCGGCCGACCGGCGGGAAGAGCCCATCCGGCTGCCCGCCCAGTCCCCCTCGCCGATCGCCCCGGTCCCCGCGGGCGGCGGCGGGACCACCCACTTCGCCACGGTGGCCACCAGCGGCTCCGGCCCCGACGCCGTCCAGGCGGCGACCGGGCTGGCGCTCGCCGGGATCGCCGCGGTCGCCGTCGGGCTGCGCGCCCGCCGGAGCCGCGGCACCCACTGAGCGGCGCCATGTCCGACGACCAGGGGCACACCAGCGGCACCGGACGGCTCGTCACCGGCCTGACCTGGGCGCTGCTGCTGTTCGGGCTGTGGCTGTGGGGGTGCGGCGTGAGCGACGTCCCGCGGGGCACGGACGGCCCCGTCACGGGTGACGTCCTCGCCCCCGGCCGTGCCACCGGCCCCGCCCGGCTGCCGCGCGCCGCGCAACCGCTGGCCGACGCGGTGCCCCAGCGCGTCGACATCCCCCGGCTGGGCGTCCAGGCCCCGGTGGTGGCCCGCGGTCTGGACGCGCGCGGCGCGATCGACCCGCCGCCCTACGACCAGCCCGGCGTGGTCGGCTGGTACGGCGCCGGACCCGTGCCGGGTGCCGCCGGGGCGGCCCTGCTGGTCGGACACGTCGACACCGAGACCCGGCCCGCCGTCTTCTACCGGCTCAGCACCGCCCGGCCCGGTGAGCGGGTCCGGGTGTTCCGCGCGGACGGCAAGGTCGCCGAGTTCACCGTCGACGACGTCCGCGTGCTGCCCCGGGACGGCTTCGACGCCCGGCTGGCCTACGGCCCCCGTGTGCCGGGCCGTGCCGAGCTCCGCCTGATCACCTGCGGCGGTTCCTTCGACCGGGCGAGCGGCAGTTACACGGCGAACGTCGTGGTGTCGGCGTATCTGACGGGGACGGCCGGTTGAGCGTGCGGCGGGGAGCCGGCTGGTGCTGTCGCCGAGGCGGTCCGCCAGGACCGGCCCCGTCCGCCGATCACCTGCGGCGGTTCCTTCGACCGGGCGAGCGGCAGTTACACGGCGAACGTCGTGGTGTCGGCGTATCTGACGGGGACGGCCGGTTGAGCGTCCGGCGGGGAGCCGGCTGGTGCTGTCGCCGAGGCGGTCCGCCAGGACCGGCCCCGTCCGCTGATCACCTGCGGCGGCTCCTGGGACCGGGTCAGCGGCAGTTGCACGGCGAACGTCGTGGTGTCGGCGCATCTCTCCACGGTCATCACCGGGGCGCGGCCAGCGGGGACAGCCGGCTGCGGATGTTGCCGAAGTGGTCCCGTATGGCCCGCTCCGCCCGCAGGGAGTCGCCGGAGCGCACCGCGTCCAGGATCTCCCGGTGCTGGCGGCAGGTGACCCGGGGGTCCTGCGGCACGTCCACCAAATCCCGCTGCACCCGGTGGAAGGCGTCCCAGAACGCCTCCAGCACCTCGCCGAGCAGCACGTTGTCGAGTCCCCGGTAGAGGGTGGCGTGAAAGGCGCGGTCCGTCTCGCCGAGCCCGGTCCCCTCGGCGGCCTCCCGTTCCATGCGCTCCACGAGCGCGTCGAGCTCCACGAGGTCCGCCTCCGGCAGCCGCCCGGCCAGCCGGGACACCAGCCCGGTCTCGACGGCCTCGCGCAGCTCCAGCAGCTGGAGCAGGGAGTCCTCGCCGCGGTAGTGGCCGGCGACGGTGCGGAAGGCCAGGCCCTCGATCATCGGCGCGAACGACATGGAGCCGACGTACGTCCCGAAGCCGTGCCGGATCTCCACGATGCCCATCGCCTGGAGCGCCTTCAGCGCCTCCCGCACGGAGTTCCGGCTCGCCCCGAGCAGCCGCATCAGCTCCGGCTCGGTGGGCAGCGGAGCACCCGAGGGCAGCCGCTCGTCCACGATCAGCTTCTTGATCCGCTCCTGAAGGTCCCGGGCTGCCATGGCCAGAGGGTATCCGGCCATGCGTGTCGCGCGGACATGCGGAAGGCCCCCCGCTTCCGCGAGGGGCCTTCCGGTCGGTGCGCCGCCAGGGACTCGAACCCCGGACCCGCTGATTAAGAGTCAGCTGCTCTAACCAACTGAGCTAGCGGCGCCTGCTGACGGAGAAAACTCTACCCGACCCGTGGGGGTGCTTCCGACCACCGGGAGATGGCGTGACAGCCACGCGGGGGGATCGCGTACATCGTTCGGACCGTCAGAATGCGCGTTCCGTACCCAGTTGGGAAACTGATCAACGTGCACACTCGCGGACACATCACGCCCGAATGTGAGGCAGATCGCATGACCGCTCCGCTGTTCGAGGAGATCGACCCAGCGAGCGACTGTGACTGCCCCGGCTGCGTCCACGGGCGCCGGCCGACTCCCCGCTCCCTGTTCACCCGCGCCCGTCCGGCGGCCCGCGGAGTCGTCGTCGTGGCCGCCGCGTCCGCCGCGCTCGGCACGGTCACGCCCGCCGCCGCCGTCACCCCCGGCCACTCCCCGCACCACCAGGCCCTGCCCGGCGACGGCGTGCCCGACACCCCGCAGGGCGCCAGGGCCCCCCTGCACGGCCGGGCGGGCAGGCCCGCGGAGCCGGACGCCGTCCCGGTGCCCGCCACCACCCGGACCCAGATCATCAACCGGGCCAAGGTCTGGGTGGCCGCCAAGGTGCCGTACAGCATGGCTGACTTCTGGTCCGACGGTTACCGGCAGGACTGCTCGGGCTACGTCTCCATGGCCTGGGGGCTGCCGAACAACGAGTGGACCGGCAGCCTCGGCCAGTTCGGCGTCAAGATCAAGAAGGAGGAGCTGCAACCCGGCGACATCCTGCTCTACCACAATCCCGACAACCCCGAGAAGGGCTCCCACGTCGTGATCTTCGGCGGCTGGAAGGACAGCACGCACACCTCCTACACGGTCTACGAGCAGACGCCCCCGCGCACCCGCAGCCAGACCACCCCCTACCCGTACTGGAGCAACACCGACAAGTACGTCCCCTACCGCTACAAGGGCGTGACGAAGGCCGGGGCCGCCGCCGGGCCGGCGCCCGGCGGGAAGGCGGCGGTGGCCTATCCGGGCGCGGCCTACTTCGGCCCCGGCGCCGACAACGCGTACGTCACCCTGCTCGGCCGGATGCTGATCGCCCGGGGCGGGGCGTCCTACTACGCCAAGGGGCCGGGGCCGGTCTGGGACGCGGCGGACCGGCGCGCCACCGAGGCGTTCCAGCGGGCCCAGGGCTGGAGCGGCGCGGACGCCGACGGGATCCCCGGCCGGCGCACCTGGGAGCTGCTGAGCACGGGCCGGGGCAAGGACATCGCGTCCCCGGTCGCCGCCCCCGCCTCGCACGGGGTGCCCGGCTACCCGGGCCGCGCCTACTTCCGGCCGGGCCGGAGCAACGACCACGTCACCCGGCTCGGCGCCCAGCTGGTGAAGAAGGGGTTCGGCCGGTTCTACGCCCACGGTCCGGGCCCGCACTGGGGCGAGGCGGACCGGCGCGCCGTCGAGGCCTTCCAGCGAGCCCAGGGCTGGCGGGGCGGTGCGGCGGACGGCTACCCGGGCCCGGAGACGTGGCGCCGCCTGTTCGCCTGACCGGCCCGGCACCCCACCCCCTGTTCATGACGCGTCTGGCGCGGAGGCTGGAGCACGCATGAGTACGACCACATCCCACACGCCGCCCGAGTCCGGGGGGCAGTCGCAGGGCGCGGCCGCCGGCCCCGGCACCCGGCCGGCCCGCCTGATCCGGAACGAGGCCACCACCGAGATCCCCGTCCACCTGCTCTTCCGGGACGAGTCCGACCCGGTGAAGGTGCCGCTCCGGCCGGCCGTGGTGGCCCGCCGGCAGGGCACGGGCGAACAGCCCCGGCTCAGGCGCCCGGCCCCGGCGCGCAGACGGCCGCTGCCGGAGGTCGACCCGGAGCTGGCGGAACGCCCGGCGCGGGTGCTGCCCGGGGCGGCCGGGGTGCTCGCCGGGGTCTGCGGGGTCACCGGCTGCCTGGCCACCACCTGGTGGGCGGGGCTGTTCCCGCCGCTCGCCGCGCGGGCACTGGGCCTGCCGGCGGATCCGGGCGGCGGTCTCGGCCCCGCGCAGTGGGCCGCCTATGCCGGGGCCGGGCTGTTCGGGGCGTTCGGCTTCGGCGGGCTGACCCGGGGACGGACCGGGCGGGCCTGGGTGCTGGGGCTGTTCGGGCGGTACCGGGGGACGGTCCGGCGCACCGGGCTGCTGTGGGTGAACCCGCTGGTGCCGCGCCGCCGGGTGGACGTGCGGCTGCGGCACTGGCGCAGCGAGGCGATGCCGGCGGCGGACCCCGACGGGATGGCGCTGCGGGTGGTGGTGCTGGTGGTGTGGCGGGTGCGGGACACCGCGCGGGCCCTGCTCGGCATCGACGACCACGAGACGTACCTGCGGGAGTGCGTGGAGGCCGCGCTGGCCCGGGTGCCGGTGGAGCCGGCGGGCGGGACGCGGGGCGGGGCGACGGCGGCCGGGGCCGCGCTGACCCGGCTGGTGGCGGCGGAGACGGCGCCGATCGGCGTGGAGGTGTTCGCGGTGCGGCCGGTCCGGGTGGAGTACGCGCCCGAGGTGGCCGGGGCGGTGCACCGGCGGCGGATCGCCGCCCTGGACGCCCGGCAGCGGGCCAGCATGCTCAGCTCGGTGGTGGACTCGGTGGAGGACACGGTGACCCGGCTGACCGTGCGCGGTCTGGTCGAACTGGACGACTACGAGCGCAAGGTGCTGGTCCGTGACCTGACGGTGGCGTTCTGCTCGGGGCGCGGCGAGCCGGTGTAGGGCGGGCGTGGTGAGCCGGTGGGCGGCGGGCGCGCGACCAGTCTGCGATTGGTATGGACATGTTCAACTGGCGGCAATAATCTGAGGCTTGGTCTAGACCTACTCTGCACGGCTCATCGAACTCCCCACGTTCTCCAGGAGCGGCAGCATGCGCACCAAGACCAAGTTGTCCGCGGTCGTGCTGGGCGCGGTGACCGCCGGAGCGTTCGCGCTCTCCACCGGCGGCGCCAGCGGGCACGGCTACACCGACCTCCCCATCAGCAGGCAGAAGCTCTGCCAGAACGGCACCGTGGCGAACTGCGGCCAGATCCAGTGGGAACCGCAGAGCGTCGAGGGCCCCAAGGGCTTCCCGGCCGGCGGTCCCGCCGACGGCCAGCTCTGCAACGCGGGCCTGAGCCAGTTCGCCCCGCTCAGCGCGCCCAGGACGCCGTCCGGCGCCGCCTGGCCCACCACCAAGGTGACGGGCGGCCAGTCGTACACGTTCCGCTGGCAGTTCACCGCCATGCACGCCACGACGGACTTCAAGTACTACGTCACCAAGCCGGGCTGGAACCAGGACCACAACCTCTCCCGCTCGGACCTCAACCTCACCCCGTTCCTGACGGTGCCCTACAACGGCCAGCGCCCGCCGGCCACCCTCAGCCACAGCGGCACCCTGCCGACCGGCCTGAGCGGACACCACGTCATCCTCGCGGTGTGGACGATCGCCGACACGGGCAACGCGTTCTACGCCTGCTCCGACGTCACCTTCTGATCCCCGCTCCGTCACGGGACGGAAACTGAGGTTCCCCTGAGGCCCGGCGCCCCGCGCGCCGGGTAGGTTCCCGCCACACCGCTCGACCGGCAGCGGCGGACCTTCCTCGGGGGAACCTCATGTTCGAGTCACTCTTCTACGCCGTTCCGGCCCTCATGCTCGCGGGCATCGGGTCCGCCGCGTACCTGCTGGTCCGCCGCGCTCGACGGATCAGCAGGACGTGGGCGCACGGCCTGACCGCCGAGGCGCGCTGCCTGCGGATGTTCACGACGACCAGCGGGGGCGGCGGGGACACCTCCGTGCGCACGACCGTGCACCACGTCTACGAGTTCACCACCCGGGAGGGCCGCACCGTCCGCTTCGAGGAGGAGGACGGCCCCACGACCGTCCTGGAGGGCGACGTCGTGACCGTGCGCTACCTGCCGGAGCTTCCCGGGCGCGCCACCGCGCTGCCCCCGGCACGCGGCAGGCTCGCCGTCGGCACCGGTGCCGGACTGGTCTTCCTCGGCGTGGCCGGCGCCTTCTGCGTCGGCTTCATGGCCGTGGCCCACATGATGTTCTCCGAGTCCGCCGGCATGCTGCCGTAGCCTTCCACGCCCGGACGCCGAAGGCCCCCCGCTTCCGCGAGGGGCCTTCGATCACGTGCGCCGCCAGGGACTCGAACCCCGGACCCGCTGATTAAGAGTCAGCTGCTCTAACCAACTGAGCTAGCGGCGCGTGACTCCCGCCTGCCTCGGGTTCTGCTCCCCGCGGCCGGCGACAAAGAAAATACTACCTGGTCCCGCGGGGTGCTCGTGACCACCCGTGCGCCCCTCAGATGGTCAGCGACAGGACCACCGGAGCCGCGTTCCGGTTCAGTGTCTCCGCCGCCCGCTTCAGCCGGTGCGCGTGCTCCAGCGGGAGCGAGACGGCCAGGCAGCCGACCGTGGAGCCCGCGGTGAGCGGTACGGCCGCGCAGACCGTGCCGACCGCGTACTCCTGGAGATCGAGCACCGGCACCGTCGGCGGCTGCGACTCCAGCCGGGACAGCAGCAGCTTGTCGCTGGTGATGGTGCGCGAGGTGAGGCGGGCCATCTTGTGCCGGGAGAGGTGATCACGGCGGGCGTTGTGGTCCAGCTGGGTCAGCAGGCTCTTGCCCACGGCGGTGGCGTGGGCGGAGTAGCGGAAGTCCACCCACTCGTTCACCGCCGGGGCGGCCGGCCCGGCGGCGTACTGGGTGACCCGGACCTCGCCGTCGAGGTACCGGCTGAGGTAGACGGCCGCGCCGACCGAGTCGCGCAGCCGGTCCAGGGTGAGCTGGAGCTTCTCGCGCAGGGCCCGTTCCCGGTCGTGCGCCGAGGTGATCCGGCGCAGGGTGTCGCCGGTGACGTAGGCCCCGTCGGTGATCTGTTCGACGTACCCCTCCCGGCGCAGCATCCGCAGCAGGGCGGTGAGCCGCTCGGTGCCGAGGCCGGTGCGGCGGGCCAGTTCGGTGTCGGTGGCGCCGGCGGGGTGCCGGGCCACGGTCTCCAGGACACGCAGCGCGTCCTGTGCGGAGTGGTACGGGGCGGTCGGCTCGATCCTCATGTCGTTCCCCCTCGGCCACGACCCGGGTCGGCGGATCGTCTCCACGATAGCCGTCAAAGCGGCACGGGGGAGAGGGGGTTGCGAGATTGCGCCCCCCGCGTGCGGGCCGCCAACCGGGGCGAACATCCGTTGGCATATGCCAGGGTCATGTCCCATTGCATGGACCTCGGCTGTTCCGCCGTGGGCCGGCCCCGCGCGGGGCCGGCCCACGGCGGAACAGCGGCGACGCTTCACAGCACCGCGCTGACGAACTCCCGCGTGCGCTCCCGCTCCGGGTCGCCGAAGATCTTCTCCGGCGGTCCCGCCTCGATGACCCGGCCCGCGTCGAACATCAGTACCTGGTCGGAGATGTCCCGGGCGAAACCCATCTCGTGCGTCACGCACAGCATCGTGATGTCCGTGCTGCGCGCGATGTCCCGCAGCAGGTCGAGCACGCCCGCGACCAGCTCGGGGTCGAGCGCGGAGGTCACCTCGTCCAGCAGGAGCACGCGGGGCCGCATCGCCAGCGCCCGGGCGATCGCCACCCGCTGCTGCTGCCCGCCGGACAGCCGGGTCGGCTTCGCGTCGCACTTGTCGGCCAGGCCCACCAGGTCCAGCAGCTCCCGGGCCCGCGCCTCGGCCTCGTCCCTGGACAGGCCGAGCACCCGGACCGGCGCCTCGGTGAGGTTCCGCAGCACCGACATGTTCGGGAACAGGTTGAACTGCTGGAACACCATCCCGATCTTCTTGCGGACCTCCCGGACCTGTTTCTCCGGCGCCGGGAACAGCCGCTGCCCGTCCACGGTGATCGTGCCCTCGTCCGGCTTCGCGAGGGTCATCAGCAGTCTGAGGATCGTCGTCTTGCCGGAGCCGGACGGGCCGATCAGGGTGACGTGCCGGCCCGCGTCCACGGACAGGTCGAGGCCGTCGAGGACGGTGTTGTCCCCGAACCGCTTGGTCACGCCCTCCAGACGGATCAGCTCGGTCGGCAGGGTGCCGGTCACGGCCGGCTGCTTGCGGGTCTCAACGGACAAGGCGTCGCTCCAGGGTGCGCAGACAAAGGGAGGCCAGGTAGGAGACGACGATGAAGGCGACCCCGATCACCGTCAGGGGCTCGGTGAACTGGAAGTGCTGCTGGGAGACGAGCCGCGCCCGGCCCAGCATCTCCAGCACGCCGATGGTCATCAGCATCGGCGTGTCCTTCAGCATCGCGATGACGTAGTTGCCGAGCGGCGGCACCACCCGGCGGACGGCCTGCGGCAGCACCACCGCCGTCCAGGTCCGCCGCACCGGCAGGCTGAGCGCCGTCGCGGCCTCCCACTGGCCCGCCGGCACCGCCTCGATGCCGGCCCGGTAGACCTGCATCGTGTACGTCGAGTAGTGCAGCCCGAGCCCGAGGACCCCGGTGGTCAGCGGGGACAGCGTCACACCCGTCTCGGGCAGCACGTAGAACAGGAAGAAGAGCTGCACCAGCAGCGGGGTGTCCCGCACGAACTCCGTGAGGACCCCCACCGGCCAGCGCACCCACCGGGTCGGCGTCCGCAGCAGCAGCGTCCACACCAGCCCCAGCGCGAACGAGATCAGCGACCCCAGGGCCAGCGCCTCCAGGGTGACGACCAGGCCCTTCCAGAAGTACGGCAGGAAATCGGCGACCGCTCCCCAGTCCCAGGTCATCGGGCCACCTCCGCCTTCAGCCGGCGCTCAAGACCGCGCATCCCACGGGTGAGCAGGAACGCGATCACGAAGTAGATCAGCAGCAGGTACGCGTAGATCCGGCCGCTCTGCTGGAGGGCGAGGCGGACCAGGTTGCCGCTGAAGGCCAGGTCGCCCATGCCCGTGATGGACACCAGCGCGGTGCCCTTGAGCAGCTCGACCAGCAGGTTGGAGAAGGACGGGATCATCTCCGGCACCGCCTGCGGCAGCAGGATCAGCCGCAGCCGCTGCCAGGGCGAGAAGCCGAGCGCGATCCCGCCCTCCCGCTGGGCCGGGTCCACCGCCGCGAGGCCGCCGCGCACGATCTCCGCGCCGTACGCGCCGTAGGTCAGGCCCAGCGCGAGCGTGCCCGCCCACATCGGCACCAGCTGCCAGCCGAACGCCACCGGCAGCACGAAGAACACCCAGAAGATCATCACCAGCGCCGAGACGCCGCGGAACACCTCGGTGTAGAACGCCGCGACGAAGCGGACGAGCCGCGACCGGTGGGTACGGGCGGCACCGGCGGCGAACGACACCGCGGTGGCGAGCAGCGCGCTGTAGACCAGCAACTGGAGCGTGGTGCCCGTGCCCCGGAGGACGAGTTCCCAGAGTCCCGCAGTCATCAGCCGCACAACTCCTTCGCGGTCAGGGTCGTCATCTCGGCCTTGGTGAAGCCGAAGGGCCGCACGATCCGGTACAGCTCACCGCTGCGGCGCAGCTTGCGCAGCTCGGTGTTGAAGGCGTCGCGCAGCCGGGTCTCCTCCGGCCGGAACGCGAACGCGCCGCCGTCCACCTTCGGTCTCCCGTCGACGAGCGCGACGAACGGCTCGGTCGACTCGGCCTTGGCGGAGCCCCGGGCGACGAGCCGGGCGGTGACGGCGGTGGCCGCGAACAGGTCGACCCGCCCCGACTCCACCGCGTTCAGTCCGGCGACCTGGTCCGGCACGATGACGAGGTCGTTCTCCTGGTAGCCCGCCTCCACGGCGTGCTGGATCTGCGCGTACCCGGTGCCGGTGGCCGCCTTGGCGTGCTTGCGCAGCGCGTCCGCGTAGGTGCGCAGGCCCAGCGGGTTGCCCTTGCGGACGACGAAGGCGTCCGGCATCCGGTAGTCCGGGTCCGCGAAGATCACCTGCTCGCAGCGGTCCGGGGTGACGTACATGCCCGCGGCCACCACGTCGAACTGCTGCGACTTCAGTCCGGGGATCAGCGAGCCGAACTCCGTCGGCACCGGCTGCACCCGGTCCACGCCGAGCCGCCTGAAGACCGCCTTCGCCAGCTCCGGCGCCTCCCCGGTCAGCTCGCCGTTCCTGTCGATGTACCCGAAGGGGATCTCCCCGGCGATCCCGAGCCGTACGACACCCTGCGCGCGCAGCCGGTCCAGCAGGTCGCCGCCGGTCTTCCCGGACGCCGACGCCACCCGGGTGCAGCCCGCCGCGCCCAGCGCGCCGAGGGCGGCGAGACCCGCGAGTACCGAGCGCCGGGTGTGTCCGTGTTCCGGCCGGAGGGTGTGCACGTCGTTGCCAAGTGGTGGAGCCATGGCGGCGCGGCTACCCAAGCGGAATCAGGCTATGCGCCCCGGTTTCCCTGGCCGGTGGCACGCCCTCCGGCCCACCGCACGCCGGGTGTTCAGTGGCCGGGCACGTAACCACGCGTCTTGTCGACCACGTTCGGCAGGGATCTGCCCGCCGCCCACCGCTCGTACAACTCCACGAACTGCGCGCCCAGTTCGTCCCGCCAGCCGACCGTGTCCCCGCTCATGTGCGGGGACACGACCAGCCCCGGCAGCCCCCACAACGGGCTGTCCCCGGGCAGCGGTTCGGTCGTGAACACGTCCAGGGCCGCGCCCGCGATCCAGCGCCGGGCCAGCGCGCGGGCGAGGGCCTCCTCGTCGACCAGGTCACCCCGGCCGACGTTCACGAAGAACGCCGAGGGCTGCATCACGCCGAACCGGTGCGCGTCGAACATGCGGTACGTCTGCTCGGTCAGCGGAGCCGCCGCGATCACCCAGTCCGCGCGGGAGATCAGCCGGTCCAGGTCGTCCGGGCCGTGCACGCCGATGCGCGGCACCCGCCCGACCAGGGCCGTCGTCACCCCCAGCGCCTTCAGCGTCCGGACGATCGCCCGGCCGATCGGGCCCGAGCCGACCACGCACGCGCGCGTGCCCGCCACCCGCCGGGTCTCCCGGTGCCGCCAGACCCGCTCCCGCTGGAGCTCCAGGGTGCGCGGCAGGTCCTTGGCGGCAGCCAGCACCAGGGCCGCCACGTACTCGGCGATCGGCTGGTCGAAGATCCCGCGCGCGTTCGTCACCACCGTGTCCGACGCGGCCAGCTCCGGGCACATCAGATGGTCCACGCCCGCGCTCGCGGTGTGCACCCAGCGTGGCCGGGGCCCCTCGCCGGGCCACGCCCGCCGCACCGCGTGCGAGGTGAAGTCCCACACCAGCAGCACGTCCGCGCCGGGCAGCCGCTCGGCCAGGTGCGCCGCGTCCGTGCGCACGATCCGGGCGCGGCCGGTGAGACGGCCGAGCCGGGGCGGCGGATCGGCGTCGAGGACGAGAACGGTCGGGACGGTCGGCGTCATGCGGGGCGGCTCCCGGCGTCTGACATGCGCTGACAGCGCGCGGATGGACCACGCTCGCACCCCGGCCCACCGTCGTCAACACGGGCGGACCCACCCTGCCTTGCCCACCGGGGGCACGATGTGGGCTGCGCCGCGCCGATTGGGTACCCGGACCGTGGGGCCTGGTCGGCCGCCGCTCGACGCGGCTGCCCGCGCACGGCCCGTACTGCCCGCAGAGACGCAGGAAGGCTGGACATGACCGCACTCGGTTTCCTCTACCCGGGCCACTTCGCCGAGGACGACTATCCACGCATCGAGCAGCTCCTGGGCAGCGACATCCGGGTGGAACTGGTCCACACCGACATCGGTGAGGACGCGCACCGGGTGGACACGCTGCGCGAGCTGGGCTCCGCCGACCGGCTCGCCCAGGGCATGGAGGGGCTGCGGCTGGCCGGCGCGGAGACGGTGGTGTGGGCGTGCACCAGCGGCAGCTTCGTGCACGGCTGGGAGGGCGCCCAGCAGCAGGTGCGCGACCTGGCCCGGGTGGCCGGGATGCCGGCCTCCTCGACGGCGTTCGCCTTCGTGCACGCGGCCCGGGAGATCGGCGTACGGCGGGTCGCCGTCGCCGCGACCTACCCCGAGGACGTCACCGCGCTGTTCGCGCAGTTCCTGCGGGCCGGCGGCCTGGAGGTGGCCGGCACCCGGTCCTCGGGGACCGTCACGGCGGCGGAGGCCGGCGGCTGGGGCGAGGAGGACGTGCTGACGCTGGCACGCGCGGCGGACGCCGCCGGCGCGGAGGCCGTCCTGCTGCCGGACACGGCCCTGCACACGGCCGCCCACCTCTCCCTCCTGGAGAAGGCCCTGTCCAAGCCGGTGCTCACCGCCAGCCAGGTCACGGTCTGGGAGGGGCTGAGGCTCGCGGACCGCCGGGTGAACGCACCGGCCCTCGGCACCTTGTTCACCCGGCAGCCGCTGGTGCAGGTGTAGCCCCGGGCTCCTCCTCACAACCCGGCGCGGGCGGCCACGGGGGCCTCTTGCGCCGGCGCGGGACAATGGACGGTGGCCCACCTGAAGGCGGCGCCCACCGAACCGTACGAGGAGGAGACAAGACATGGCGGAGCCCACGCCGCGTCGTAACGAACCGCGGCTACGCCCCGCGCCCCTGCTCTTCGAGCCCGCGGAGGCGGCCGCCGACCCCGAGCACTTCTTCGCCCTGGAGTCGATCGACGACCCGCGGGCGCTGCTGGCCCGGGCGACGGAGCTGACCCAGGCCTTTCGGGCGGCGGCCGACCGGGCGGTGGAGTTCCAGGCCATCGCGGCCGCCCAGCTCGCCGACCCGCGCCGGTTCGACCGGCTGACCCCGGCGGACATCGCCGAGCGGGCGGAGTGGACGGAGGACTACGCGAAGAAGATGGTCGAGTTCGGGCGGGACCTGATGCGCGGAGAGGGCGAGGGGCGGACCGGCGCCGATCCCGTGTAGCGGCCGGACCGCGGCCTGCCCCTGGGGCACCCGCACGGCATATGCCAGGCGGGCAAGATACTCCTCTCCGCCGCCGCTGTCCCGGTTTTCGGCAACCCAGGAGAACGGTCCGCTCACTCGCTGTACACCTGGTGTCATGACCAGCGCCCCGAACGTCACCCGTGTCAGCGCCGACGGCGTCGCCTGGCTCGCCTCGGCGGCGACGTACCCCCGCAGCACCCTCGCCCTGTGGGAGGAGCGCCCGGACGCCCCGGTCGTCCTGCCCTGCGGCACCGTCTTCGACGTGGTGAGCGCCCCCGTGGTCTTCGGCCGCCGCATGCTGGACCGGCTCTGGGACGAGGGCGCGGGCTCGGGGCCGGTCGCGGTGTTCCGGGGGCGGACGCTGCTGTTCGCGGCCCCGGGGACGGCCCAGCGGCTGCCCTCGCTGCTGGACTGGGAGGAGTGGGGGTCCCGGCGGGCCCGCGCGGTACCGCCGCTGCTGTGCCACGGCTCCGGCGACGCGGTCACCGTCCCGCCCCTGAACTGCGACGACGCCGGTGGTGCCGCCCGCTGGCTGGTCGCCCCGGACACCCGGCACCCGTGGCTGCCGGGGCCCGAGGTGCTGCTCTGGGCGGCCGTGCGGGCGGCCCGGTCGGCCGTGCGGATTTCGATTTTTCCTCCCGCCGACCAGGATGCTAAGGTCTACGACGTCAGCAGGCGCCGCTAGCTCAGTTGGTTAGAGCAGCTGACTCTTAATCAGCGGGTCCGGGGTTCGAGTCCCTGGCGGCGCACGCGAAGGAAACGGCGGGTCCGGTTCGAAAGAACCAGGCCCGCCGTTTTCGTGTACGAGTCGGCCGGGGCGCGGCGCACCGCGCCCAGCCGCACGGTCAGCCGGTGCCGGTCAGCCACCCACCGCCGGCGTGATCTTCACCGTCCACGCCCCGGAGGCCGTCAGCCCGTCCGCCTCCACCTTCACCCCCTCCCCGGGCACCGTGAAGCTCTCCCCGAGGGAGACCGGCGCGTCGGCGAGCGGGGCGTAGACCGAGTTCTCCCAGCAGGCCTCGGTGCGCGGGTGGGCGTCCACGACCTGGATCGGGCCGTCGCCGGACTCGGCGGCGCCGCGCACCCGGTAGACCAGGATGCCCTGCCGGCAGGACATCCGGTCGTTGCCGGCCGCGTCGCGCGCCTCGAAGGCGAGGGCTCTGTCCGGTCCGGTGCGCACCACGGCCAGTTTGACGCCGTGGCCGAGGCCGAAGCCGGGGCCGTCGGCCGCCCCCGGCACCGGCACGCCGGGCCCGGCCTCGAGGGGCTCCAGGGTGAGGCGGGCCGGCGCGGCGCCGCGCACGCACACCACCTGGCGCGGATCCAGCCAGCCGAGCCGCCACTTGTGCCAGGCGAACAGGTCGGGGGCGAGCCCGAACTGGCTGCCCATCAGGTCCCAGTCACCCACATAGGTGTCCCAGTCGCCCTTGCCGTCGACCGGGCGGTGGTAGAGGTCGGGCAGGTCGAAGACATGGCCGGTCTCGTGGGCGAGGACCAGCCGGTCCGGCGGATGGTGTTCGAACACGGTGACGACCCGCCGGACAGCGGTGCCGTCGACGCGCAGCGGGGTCTCCAGGTTGACGACCTTCGTGGCGTCCGAGTCGACCCCGGGCGCGTCCGGGTCGGCGACGAGGTACACGATCGGGTAGCGCGAGAAGTCGACTTCCTTGTCGGCCACGGCGAACGCGTCGCGCACGTAGGCGGCCCGGTCCTCCACGTCCCAGTCCCGCCGCATGGCGTACGACGTGGACGGGCGCGGCATGCGCAGCCAGCGCCCCAGCGGGTGCGGGCGCAGGGTGAACCTGCCGTAGGACGCCTGTGCGTAGAAGCGGCTGGTGGCCGGGAAGTGGTCGGCGGCGAGTTCGGCGGGGGTGGTGCGCGGGGTGGCGTCCGGGAAGGACAGGAAGATCATCACGGCGTCCAGCGCGCCGGTGGGACGGGTGTAGGCGGGGTTCCAGCTGTCCACGCCCTCCGAGTGGTGGGCCTCCGTGCGGTGCAGGGCGCAGGGGGCCGGGGAGAAGGGCTCGGCGGCCGACGGGCCGCCGAGGATCGAGGTCGCGGCGAGCGCCGACATCGTGGTGCACACGGCGGCGGTGCTGCGCAGCTTGGGCACGGACGTGACCTCCGGATGCGGTTCGGGACCCGCACCCAGATTGCTGGCAATCGGTGTGTTTTGCCCTGTTTACCTGCACCAGAAGGGTGAGAGCGCCCCCAATGCGCCCCGGCGCGCCCCGGCGCTTGACATCCTCGAAACACTCACGGAACGTCACAACTGGTCGGGGGCCCGAAGAACCCGTCCAGGTGCGGGCAGAAACGATCTGTCAGAACCTGTGCTCGGTCCGGGACACTGGACACCGGCTGGAAGGGCCCGGAGCCAGCCTCTATGATCGGCACACTTTCCGGCACGGACAGGCACGGACACAGATCGAGTGCACTGCGGGAGCGAGCGGTGAGCGGAACGTCCGAAGGGCCGACGCCCGCGGCAGACCTCGACCGGTCAGCCGTCACAGACAGTCACTACACCACCTACCACCGTGTCTTCGCGACCGCCCCGCTCGCCATGGCGGTCGTGGCCCCCGAGGGGCTCGTCGTCAGCGCCAACGCCGCGCTCGGCGACCTGCTCGGCGCCGATCCCGGCACCCTCGTCGGGCGGGTCGCCGCCGACCTGGTGGACCTGGCCGCCGACGCCCGCACCCGGCACGCCTACCAGGAGGTGCTGCGCGGCCGGCAGGCCCGCCTGCGCTGCACCCGCCGGCTGAAGCACCCCGAGGGGCACGCGCCGTGGGTGCAGGTCACCGTCGCCCCGCTGACCGGCGAACCCGGCGCGCTGCTGTCGGTCGCCGACATCAGCTCCCGGCGCGAACTCCAGGCGCGGCTGCGGCACTTGCAGATGCACGACCCGGTGACCCGGCTGCCCAACCGCACACTGTTCTTCGAGCGCCTGACGGCCGCGCTGGAGGCGGAGTCGTACGAGGAGGGCGGCACCGGCCGGATCGGCCTGTGCTACCTGGACCTGGACGGCTTCAAGGCGGTCAACGACACCCTCGGCCACCGCATCGGCGACCGGCTCCTCGCGGCCGTCGCCGAACGCCTGACCCGGGTCGCCGACGAGACCGGGTACGCCCGCGCGGCGACCCCCTTGGTGGCCCGGCTCGGCGGCGACGAGTTCGCCCTGCTGGTGGAGGACTCCACCGGCACCGAACAGCTCGCCGACCTCGCCGAGTCCGCGCTGAACGCGCTGGAGGAACCCTTCGACCTGGCCGGCCAGCGGCTGTCGCTGACCGCGTCCATCGGCGTCGTCGAACGGCACGCGGCCGGTACGACGGCCACCGGGCTGATGCAGGCGGCCGACACCACGCTGTACTGGGCGAAGGCCGACGGCAAGGGCCGCTGGACCCTGTTCGACCCGGAGCGCAACGCCCACCGCATGACCCGTCAGGCGCTGTCCTCCACCCTGCGGCCCGCCATCGAACGCGAGGAGTTCGCCCTGGAGTACCAGCCGTTGGTGGCCATGGAGGACGGTCGGCTCAACGGCGTCGAGGCCCTGATCCGCTGGCACCACCCGCAGTTCGGCACCTTGACGCCGAATCGGTTCATCGGACTGGCCGAGGAGGACGGCTCGATCGTGCAGCTCGGCCGCTGGGCGCTGCACACCGCCTGCCGGCAGGCCCGCCGCTGGCAGCTGGACCGTCCCGGCGAACCGCCCATCTTCGTCAGCGTCAACGTCGCCGTACGGCAGGTGTGGGACTCGGACCTGGTGGCCGACGTGGCGGAGATCCTCGCCGAGACCGGACTCGCCCCGCAGCTGCTCCAGCTGGAGCTGACCGAGTCGGCGGTGATGGGCTCGGCCGGACGCCCGCTCCAGGCCCTCCAGGCCCTCAGCGACATGGGCGTGCGCATCGCCATCGACGACTTCGGCACCGGCTACTCGAACCTCGCCTACCTCAGCCGGCTGCCGGTCTCCACGCTGAAACTGGACGGCTCCTTCGTGCGGGGCTTCCAGTACGACGGCGACAAGAAGGCCATCGCCCCCAACCCGGCCGACGAGGTCATCGTGGAGGCGATGATCCAGCTCGCCCACCGGCTCGGTCTGACGGTCACCGCGGAGTGCGTGGAGACCTCCGCCCAGGCCACCCGGCTGCGCCGGATCGGCTGCGACACCGGGCAGGGCTGGCTGTACTCCCGCCCGGTGCCGCCGGATCGTATCTCCGAGCTGCTGGGGGCGCAGTCCTACGCGGTCGGCAAGCCGTAGGCGTCCGCGATCAGCTCGTAGGAGCGCAGGCGGAGTTCACCGCGGTGCGCGTGCGAGGTGATCATCAGTTCGTCGGCGCCGGTGCGCTTGTGCAGGTCGTCCAGTCCGGCGCGGACCTCGTCGGCCGTGCCCTGCACGATGTTGGCCGTCCAGGAGGCGGCGAACTCCTCCTCCATCGGGCTGAACTCGTGCCGCTCGGCCTCCTCCGGGTCGGGGAACAGGCCGGGGCGGCCGGTGCGCAGCCGGATCATGTTCAGCGCCATCGCCCGGCTCTGCCGGCGGGCCTCCCGCTCGTCGTCCGTGGCGAGGGCGGAGACGCCGATGAGGGCGTACGGCTCGGAGAGGACGCCGGAGGGCCGGAAGGTCTCCCGGTACAGGTCGAGCGCCGGGATGGTGTTCTGCGCGGAGAAGTGGTGCGCGAAGGCGAACGGCAGGCCGAGCAGGCCGGCCAGGCGGGCGCTGAAGCCGGAGGAACCGAGCAGCCAGACCGGCGGCCGGTGCGGGGACTGGACCCCGCCGGGGGCGCTGCCCTGGACGGGTCCCGGGATCGCGTGGATGCGGCGGTACGGGTGCCCGTCCGGGAAGTCGTCGTCCAGGAACCGGGTCAGCTCCGCGAGCTGCTGAGGGAAGTCGTCGGCGCCCTCGTTGAGGGTGTCGGTACGGCGCAGGGCCGCGGCCGTCGCCCCGTCCGTGCCCGGCGCCCGGCCGAGGCCCAGGTCGACCCGGCCCGGGGCCAGCGCCTCCAGCGTGCCGAACTGCTCGGCGATCACCAGCGGGGCGTGGTTGGGCAGCATGACGCCGCCCGAGCCGAGCCGGATGCGGTCGGTGTGGGCGGCGAGGTGGGCGAGGATCACGGCGGGGGAGGAGGAGGCGACACCGGGCATGGAGTGGTGCTCGGCGACCCAGTACCGGTGGAAGCCGCGGGACTCCGTGAACCGGGCGAGCGCGACGCTGGTGCGCAGGGCGTCGGTGGCGGTACTGCCCGCGCCGACGGTCACCAGGTCCAGTACGGAGAGGGGGGCGGGGGCGGTGCCGAGCGCGGCGCCCCGGATCTCGTCTGCCTCGTCTGCCGACACGGTGTGCGCCTCCTGATGCGAGCGTGAGCTGTCCTCCAATGCATAACAGGAGACAGTCCCCGCTTATTCCCTCCGGGCGGGAAGAGGCGGCGGGGCGGTGCTCAGGGGTGCCAGGTGATGCGGTGTTCTGTGAGGTGGGACAGGACCGCGTGGTTCGCCTCCCAGCCGTCCGGGAACTTCACGAGCGTTCCCAGCTGGACCGGTTCCGTGGAGGGGTAGTCGTCCAGCAGGTCGGTCACCCCGGCGCGGCAGACCATGATGCAGGCGTGGCGGTGGCGGGAGGCCAGGACGCACAGGCGGCCCGTCTCCAGGTGGAAGGCGGTGGCGTCGGGGCGGCCGGAGAGCGGGTGCAGCACGACCGTGATGTCGTACTCACGGCCCTGGAGACGGTTCGCGGTGTCGACGGTCACGTCCGGGACGCCGACGTCGGTCAGGGCCGCGCGGATCGCCGCCGCCTGGTCGCGGTGGGCCGTGCCCACGGCGATGCGGTCGGCCGTGAGGGGAGCGGGGTCCGGCGCGCGTTCGGACGTGGCCGCGCCGCCCCTGTCCAGCAGCCGGCGGACCACCGCCGCCACCGCCCGCACCGCCTCCGGGTCCGTGCGCGGGGTGTGCCGGGCGGGCAGTTCCAGCAGGCCCCAGCCGGACTCCGCGGCCTCGTCGATCACCCGGTCCGGGCCGGAGCCGTCGGAGGGGACGGCGAAGGCCAGCCGGCGGTCCCCGTGGGACGTGCCGCTGCGGAACGGGGTGTACGGGTAGAACGCGTCCGAGACCAGCGGGGCCGCCGAGGCCGGAAGGCGCCACGAGACCGGCAGACGGTGCTGGGGGAGGTCCGGGTTGTGGGCCAGGAGGGTGGTGACCGCCGAGGCCGAGGGGTCGTACGACAGACCGGCCCACTGCTCGCTGCCGACGATGGAGAACGGGTCCAGCTGGCCCGGGTCGCCCACGAACAGCGCCCGCTCGAACAGGCCGGCCACGGCGAGCAGGGAGTCGGAGCGCATCTGGTACGCCTCGTCCACGATCGCGTGCCGCCAGGGCTCGTCCACCTTCACGTGCGCCCACTTGGCGGCCGTGGACAGGACCACCGGCAGCCCGTTCAGGTCCGCCGCCTTCGCCGACGTACGGACCTGCGGCAGGGCGTCCAGCGCCGCGTCGTACGCGTCCGTGTCGCTGCTGTGCAGACGGCCGACGGGCAGCTCCGGGTTCTTCTCGGCCAGGCGCAGGACCAGGTCGTCCACCTGGGCGTTCGTCTGGGCCACCACCATCAGCGGGCGTCCCGCGTCGGCGAGTTCCAGGGCCGCGCGGACCACCAGCGTCGACTTGCCGGCGCCCGGCGGCGAGTCCACGACCACGCCCCGCTCCGCGCCGTGCAGCGTGTCGTGGAGGATCGCGTCGGTGGCGCGGCCGGCCGCGGCTCCGGGATCGAAGTCGACGGTGGTCACAGCACGTCCTCCTCGGTCACGGTGTCGGGGGCCTCCGGCGCCGGCTCGCCCGGCGGGCCGCCGTGCGTCCACGGGGTCTCCTCCGGGTCGGGCAGCTTCGCGCCGCCGCGCTGCTCGTGCTCGAACAGGGTGAAGCAGACCCGGTCGCCCTTCTCCGGCACCGATCCGGGCTCCGGCTCCTTCCCGCGGCCCATCTTGTCCAGGACGCGCAGGACCAGCACGCCGTCGGCCTCCTGACCGACGAACTCCGCCGACTGCGGCCTGCCGCCCAGCGAGCGGTACACCTTCGCCCGCTGGGCCAGATGCGGCCGGTCCTCGGTGCGGACCGTCACCAGCGGGCGCGGGCCGGGCCGCTTGCCCTCGCTGTACGCCATCACGACGTCGGTCACCTCGCCCGCGAACGCCTCTCCGGCCAGCCGCCGCCCCGCCATCACCAGCGGGTCGTCCAGCGCCTCCTGCGCCTCCAGCCGGGCCTGCTCACGCTCGCGCGTGGCCAGCTTGTTCGCCGCCGTCACCGCGTCGTCCCGGCGCGGCTGCGGCGGCTCACCGGCCAGCACCCGGTCCCGGTGCCCGGTGAACGACCAGCGGTCCCGGGTCCAGCGCCCCTCCACGTGCGCGCCCTCCGGCAGCGCCCGCAGCAGGTCCAGCCCGTGCCACACCGCGTCCCAGGTGGGCCGGGTACGGCTCTCGACCAGGTCGCGGACCTCCCGCTCGGCCCGGCCGAGCGCGGCCAGCCGCTCGTCGGCCTCCAGCGGGTCCTCGGCGGCGGCCAGGGCCGTCCGCGCGCGGTCGTAGCGTTCGATCGCCGGGGCCAGCAGCCTGTTGTCGAACGCCGGGTCGGTGGCGGGGCCGGCCGGCGGGCACAGCAGCTGGCCGTCGGCGTCCCTGGCGAGTTCGGCCCGGCGGGCCGCCTCGGCGCCGGTCAGGCCCTTAGGGGGGTCGATCCAGGCCAGCAGCGCGCCCAGGTGCTCGTCCTCCAGGCCGGACTGGCCGGTCGCCCAGTGCCGGGACAGCACATCGGTCAGGGCCAGCAGCAGCGAGGAGCCCGGGACCCGGGCCCGCTCGCCGTAGTGGGTCAGCCAGCGGCCGAGCAGCGGCACCCGGGGCGGCGCCGGATAGGGCGCGTCCGGGTCCTGCTCGGCGGTGCGCCGGAACCGCATCGAGCGGCCCAGCAGCCGTACGAGGTCCAGGCCCGTGCGGCTCGGCACGATCAGCTGGGGCGCGTCCGCGCACAGCTCGGCCGCCACCTTGACCCGCTTGCCGGTCTCCGGGTCGGTCTCGGTGCGTTCAGCCGCCTCCACGGAAGCGGCGTACGCGTCGATGTAGGGCAGGACGACGTCGGCCAGGTCGGCGAGGAACGTGAAGCGCAGATCGCGGTCCCGGGGCTGCGGCACGACCAGCAGCCGGGGCGTGTCCCGGTCGGTGCCGACCAGCGCGCCGAGCGGGGCGCCCGTCTCACCGGCCGTGGTGAGCGGCACGAACACCAGCGGGTGGTCGGACAGGTGCCGGTGCCGGACGGTCGCGGCGGGCTGCGCCCGGCCCGTGCCGACGGCTTCCAGCCGGGCGAGGGTGGTGATCAGGGACACGGGACCGCCTCGCTCGCCGCGGCCGCCTCACGGGCCTCTCCGGCTTCCCGCGCCTCGCGCAGCGCCTCCGCGCGCAGGGCCGCCGCCCGGCGCAGCGCGGCCACCGCCGGGTCGTCCGGGTCGCCGCGCTCGCCGTGGGCCGCCGCCAGGACCTCCTCGACCGTGGCCAGCCCGCCCAGCTCGGCCCGCAGCGGCCGGCCGAGCCGGGTGACCGCGCCGCTCGCGCGGGCCCGCTCCCGGCAGTGGAAGGCCAGCTCGCAGGCGGACAGGCACTCGGGCGCGTACGTCGCCGGCACCGCCTCCACGGCCGCCGTCAGCTCCTCGGCGGGCAGGTCGGGCGCGAAGCACGTGCCCTCGGGCAGCGCGTCGGCGATCTCCTCGACGCGGGTGAGCCGGGCCAGCTGGCGGGCGGTGACCGCGCGCTGCTTGCGGACGTCCACGGCGGAGCCCGCGGGCAGGTTGGAGAAGTCCTTCGGGCACACCAGCAGCACCTCGTGGCGCACCCGCGGCACCGGAGCGCCTGCCGGGGCGGGCCCCTCCGGCTCAGCGCCGAGACGCTGCGCGACCTCCTCCAGGGCGAGCACGTACACCGCGGCCTGGCGGGCCGCCGCGCCCACCTTCGCCGGGTCCGCCGCGCCGTCCACCATCGGGAAGGACTTGATCTCCACCACCGACCAGCCGCCGTCCGGGTGCACCACGACCGCGTCCGGCTCCAGGAAGGCGAGTGAACCGGCCACGTCCAGGGCGAGCATCGGATGGTCCAGCAGCGTCCAGCCGCCGGCCCGCACGGCCTCGCGCAGCGCCAGCGCCGTACGCGCCGTGCGCCCCTCGGGGCCGTGCGCGGTCAGATCGGGCACGGCCGCCGTGGCGGGCGGTTCGGCGCCGGGGTCCAGCAGGGCGTGCGCCAGCCGCAGCAGTTCGGCGCCGCCGTCCGCCTTGACCCGCGCCTCGAACGCGTTGCCCCGGGTCAGCGCGAACTGCGACTGCCCGAAGCCGGCCGGCGCGCCCAGCGCACCGGCCAGCCGGGCCTTGTCCACCCCGGCGCCGTCCAGGATCGCCCGCCGGGAACAGCCCGGGTTCGCGGCCAGCGCCGCGAGGGCGCGGGCGTCCAGGGCCTTGGCCGGTACGTCGGGACCGCGCAGCTCAGCGAGCCGGTGCCGGAGCCCCTTCGCCCGCGTCGCTGGGGGAGGCGTCCGGTCCGGCCGCGGGGTCGAGCCGCGACTCGCGCTGCCGTGGAATTCGCTCACCCGCCGAAGTCTGGCATCCGGCACTGACAATCGGGGAACCCGCGGTCTGCGGGACCGGTGCGGTACGGCGGGACAGCCGGGTCCGCACGAGGTCCGCCGCCCCCAGCAGCCGCGGCGCCAGCAGCAGGCCGACGCCCATCACGGCCACGCCCGCGACGGCGTCCAGGAAGTAGTGGTTGGCGGTGCCCATGACCACCAGCGCGGTCACCAGCGGGTAGACGACACCGAGGACCTTCGTCAGGCGCGTGCCGCCGTGCCGCCACAGCATCACACCGCACCACAGCGCCCAGCCCACGTGCAGGCTCGGCATCGCCGCGTACTGGTTGGTCATGCCGCCCATGCCGCGCGGGGCGCTGGCCTCGCCGCCCCACCAGCCGTACGCGCTGTACTGCGCCATCGTGTCCACGAAGCCGTGGCCGGCGGAGAGCAGGCGGGGCGGGCAGGTCGGCAGCAGGGTGAAGCCGATCAGGCCGATGAACGTGGACCCCATCAGCCAGGTGCGGGCCGCCCGGTAGTGCGCGGCACGCGCGCGGAACAGCCAGACCAGGATCACGGGCGTGACCAGGTAGTGCAGCGAGGCGTACCAGAAGTCGGCCGGCACCCCGAGCCAGGGCTCGCGCGTGAACAGCCGGTTCAGCGGGTGCTCGGCGTTCAGGCGCAGGGCCTTCTCGACGCGCAGGATCGCCAGGCCGTGGTCGACGGCACTGGTGACGTCACCGCGCGCGAGGAGCCGGCCGGCCGAGTAACAGCCGTAGACCAGCACGATCAACGGCAGCTCGGTCCACCAGCGCAGCCGGGGTCGCGGGACCACCTCGGTGCCCGGTGTCTCGGTCTGCGGCATCCGATCGCCCTTCCCCTTCTGCTGTGCGGCTGCGCCCGGCGGGCGACCGTGCCACTTTACGGTGTCCCTGTTCCGCCCCGGACGGGCGCTCGGGATCACACCCGGTGGGTGTCAGTGCTCGAAGACGCGGAGATCGCCCGGCGGGTTGCCTGGGAGCGGGGTGCGCGATGATGGAGGGACCGCACCCACCCGTCGTGCGTTCCCCCGTCGTTCATCCGCTTGTTCCTTCGGAGAGACCCCATGGCACCGCGCATTCTGCTGGCCCGGCACGGACAGACGGCATGGTCGCTGTCCGGCAAGCACACCGGCAGGACCGACGTGCCACTGCTGGAGGAGGGGCGGCGCGGGGCCAAGCTGCTCGGCGAGCGGCTGCACCGCGCTCCGCTGGACGGACTGGCGGACGCCGAGGTGCGGACCAGCCCGCTGTCACGCGCGCGCGAGACGTGCGAACTGGCCGGCTTCGGGGACCGTGCCACGGTGTGGGACACGCTGATGGAGTGGGACTACGGCGCCTACGAGGGCATGACCCCGGCCGAGATCCAGGCCGTGCGGCCCGGCTGGCTGATCTGGCGCGACGGGGTCCCGGGGGGCGAGACCCTCGCCGACGTCACCGCGCGCGCGGACGAGGTGGTCTCCTGGGCCCGCTCGGCCGACCGGGACGTCCTGGTCTTCGCCCACGGGCACGTCCTGCGGTCGATCGGGGCGCGGTGGCTGGGGCTGCCGCTGGACTTCGCGGCGCGGATACGGCTGAACCCCACGTCGCTGTCGGTACTGGGCTGGGCCTACGGGGAACCGGCCGTCGAGAGCTGGAACGACACGGGGCACCTGGCGGGCTGACGGCGTGCCCGGCGCGGGGCCGGCCGGGCGGGTGCCGCCGGGCCCCGCCCGGTGAGGTGCCCGGGGACGGCGCCGCAGCGGTGTGCGGCTCCGCCGCGCGGGCGCGGCCGCCGTCCGCGTCGACCGGACCGGGACGCCGCGCGCCTGCCGCCGGTCCGCGGACCGGTAGCCACGCCGGCCCCGACCCCGCAGCGCACCACCCGCTACACCCGCCGTGGCACGGACGCGTGGCGGTCCAGGAACTCCGACACCCCCGACGCCCGCCGGTGCGGCAGCAGCACCCGCGCCGTCCCGGCCAGCATCGTCTGGATGCGGGAGGACTGGACCTGGTCCAGCAGCGCCAGCACCCGCAGCCCCGCCTCCGCCGCCTCGTCGGGACGCCCCTCGCGGGCGAGGTCGTCGGCCAGCTCCGCGGTGTACAGCGCGATGTTCCGCGTGAAGTGGGGGTCCTGAAGGCGCGCCGCCCGCCGCGCGTGCCGGGAGGCCCGCCGCCAGTCGCCCAGCGTGGACCAGCACTGGGCCTCCAGCCCCTCCAGCTCGGCCTCCCCGTAGAAGCTCATCCACTCCGGGTCGGCGTCCGAGCGGCCCCGCTCGAACAGGGCGTGCGCCCGGGCCAGCGCCTGCGCGCACCCGGTGCGGTCGGCGAGCCCCGCCCAGCCGCCCGCCTCGCGCAGCGCCAGCAGGGACATCAGCCGGTCCGAGCCGAGCGGCCGGGCGGCGCGCTGCGCGGCCTGCGCGGCCCGTACCGCCTCCCGGGGGCGCCCGGCGTCCCGGGCAAGGAACGCCGTGTTGCAGAAGGCGTGCGCCTCCAGCGCCGGATCGCCGGTCATCCGGGCGGTGGCCAGCGCCTCCGCGTAGTGCGAGCGGGCGTCGTCGAAGCGGCCGGAGTCATGGGCCAGCCAGCCGACGGAGATGGCGAGTTCACCGGCGCCCGCGTGCAGCCGGTCGGCGGTGGTCTGCCGGGTCGCGCCGGCGTCGAGCAGCTCGTACGCCGCGCGCAGCGGAGCCGCCGCGCGCCGGTAGAGCCCGTCCGCGCCGTGCCGGTCGTCGAGCAGCCGGATGCGGCGGACGGCCTCCTCCAGCGCCGCGGCCTCGGAGGCGCCGGCGCGCCGCAGCGGCCGTTCCGCCGCCGTGGCGCCGGTGGTGAGCCCCAGCGGGGCCAGCGTGGCGGCGGCCACGGTGGCGCCTCCGCCGGTCATGAATGCGCGACGCAGCACGTCGCTCTCCTCGTGGTTCAGGGGGTCTTTCGCAAACGGTTCGTGCGGTTCGTACAGCAGGCGCGGCGCACGCGGGCCCCGTTCCCGCGCGTCCCGCGTGTCGCGTGATCCGGGGGCCGCACCGGAGACATACGGCTGCGCGGCCCCGCGGGACTCACCGGGCACCCGCGGCGCGGGGGCCGTCTCCACCGCCGTACGCGCCGCGCGTCCGCGGACGGACGAGCGGGGCGCGAAGCCGAGGTCGGTGAGCGTGCGGCCGGGAAACATGTGCAGGAACACCCGTTCGTACGCGTAGTTGGGGCAGCGGATCTCGCCCGCCTCGACCCTGCCGATGTAGCGCGCGTCACAGCTCACCCGCTCACCGATCTCGCGCGCGGCCCGCCGTACCAGGGCCGCGAACTCCGCCGGTGAGCGCCGGCCGCGCAGCTGCCGGAAGGCGAGGTTCGGCCGCGGTGGCCGTTCGGGCTGGGACGAGGTCACGGTTGACGACGCCATGGCCGGGTCCTCTCGTGCGAACCGTCGAACCACGCCGGGACCCGGTCGCTTCCGGGACGAGTTGCCCGTGTGCCGACCTGGTTCCGGCGGGCATGAACGTACCCGCTGTGCACGACCCGCCACGCGGTGTTTGGCTACAAACCGGATATCTCATGCACTATCTGCCATGAAGTGCCATCCTTTGCGGCGCACTTGTGCCGTTGCCGTTGACGGGTCCGCGCGTTGGACTCCATGGACCGCAACAGGGCTGTGTGGTGGAGGCCGGCATGGAGACCAGCCAGAGCAACGATCCTTGTACGTCGCCGTCGTCGTCCGCGTGCGGGGGAGGTGACGCGAGATGCGACCTCGTCACGGTACCGACCCGCCAGGGGCTGGAGGCGGTCGACATCCTGCGGCGGGGCGCGGCGGACGCGGTCGGGCCCGTGCTGCACGACGACGGCTGCGGCACGCTCGGCTTCCTGGTGCCGGCCGGTACGGCCGCCGGCTGGGACGTGCCGGGCAGCACCTGCACCGAGACCGACGGCCGCGGGCTGCGGCTGAACCCCGGGCCGCCGGTGGAGGGCTCCGACTGGCTGCTGCCGCCCGGCGAGGCGGACCTCGCCACCGACCCGGTGGTCCTGCGCCGGGCCCTCGGCGAGGCGGCCCGCCTGATCGAGGCGGCCGACAACTGCCGGTGACGCGCCTGCCCCCGGCGGCTGCGAAAATGGGGGGATGGGCAGGTCGAGGAGCACACGGCGCGGGTCGGCCGCGGCAGCGGTCGAGGAGCCGGTCGACGGCGGGCTCGCCCAGCTCGTCCCCGACCCGGATCGCGCGCGGGCCTGGACGCTGCTGATCGACGGCGCGCCCCAGTCGCACGTCGACCTGGACGACCCGGCGTACCTGTCCTTCGAGTACCAGCGCCGCCTCGGTCACGTCATCGACCTCGCCGCCCCGCCCGGCAAGCCCGTGCACGCCGTCCACCTCGGCGGCGGCGCGCTCACCCTCGCCCGGTACGTCGCCGCGACCCGGCCCCGCTCCACCCAGCAGGTCGTGGAGCGGGACGAGACCCTGGTGCGACTCGTCCGCCGGGAGCTGCCGCTGGACCCGGGCGCGCGCATCCGGGTGCGGGCCACCGACGCGCGCGCGGGGCTCGCCAAGGTGCCGGACGGCTGGGCCGACCTGGTCGTCGCCGATGTCTTCAGCGGCGCCCGCACCCCCGCCCACCTCACCTCCACCGAGTTCCTGGACGAGGTCAGGCGCGCCCTGAAGCCCTCCGGCGTCTACACGGCCAACCTCGCCGACGGCCCTCCGCTCGCGCACCTGCGCGGCCAGATCGCCACCGCCGCCGCCCGGTTCGCCGAACTCGCGCTGATCGCCGACGCGGCCGTGCTGCGCGGCAAGCGCTTCGGCAACGCGGTCCTGGTCGCCTCCGACCTCCCGCTGCCGCTCGCCGAACTCACCCGCCGCGCCGCTTCCGACCCGCACCCCGGCCGGGTCGAACACGGCAGGCGGCTCACCGACTTCACCGGAGGCGCGGTGCCCGTGACGGACGAGGCCGCGGTGGCCTCCCCGGCACCACCGCCCTCGGTGTTCCGCTAGGAAGCCCCCCGCAGGCGGCACCGTGCAGGCCGTCCCCGCGCCCCGACCACGCTCAGGCGGGTCAGTACGTGCCGACCTCGACCCGCGGCGGCCCGTCGTGCCAGGTGCAGAACACCGACACCCGGTCCGCGCCCCGGCCGAACTCCACGCGGATCCAGCTCTCCGTCTTCCACACCTGTATCGACCAGCCCGTCGCCGGGGTCGCCGACACCAGCGCGGCGTCGGCCGCCCGCAGGTCGAACACCGCCCGGCCGCCGTCGGTGTCGTAGGACCTGACCCGGCCGGACGCGGTGGCGGTCGCGGTGGGGGACGAGGACGAGGACGAGGACGGGGACGGGGGCGGAGACGGTGTGCGGGCCGGCGTGCGCGCGGGCGCGGGCGTCGCCGTCGGCCGGACCGGCCGCTCGCGGGACGGGTCCGGCGACGCGGAGGGCGACCCGGACGCGGACCTCGCGTCCCGGGGGTCCGCGCCGGCGGCCGTGACCGCGAGCGCGCGCGGCGGGTCGTACGCCGTCCCCGCCATCACCGTGTGGACACCCCACCACGACAGCGTGACCGCCGCCCCGGTCGCGAGCAGCCAGGCCAGTACGTGTACGAGTCCTCTGCGCATCGCGGGCCATACTGCCCCAGGGGCACCGCCGTTCGCACATGCCCCGAGTTGTCCACAGGCGACCGGCCGGTGCCGTCCGCATGGCGTACGGTGCGGCGCATGGCAAGTGTGCTCGTGGTCGAGGACGACCAGTTCGTACGCTCGGCGCTCATCCGGCACCTGACCGACGCCGCACACACCGTGCGCAGCGTCGGTACGGCGCTGGAGGCGCTGCGCGAGGTCGCCCATTTCCGCTTCGACCTGGTCATCCTGGACCTCGGACTGCCCGACCTGGACGGCTCCGAGGCCCTGAAGATGCTGCGCGGCATCACCGACGTGCCCGTCATCATCGCCACCGCCCGGGACGACGAGACGGAGATCGTCCGGCTGCTGAACGCCGGGGCGGACGACTACCTGACCAAACCGTTCTCCGTCGAACACCTCTCCGCCCGGATCGCCGCAGTGCTGCGCCGGGCCCGTGCCGGCGGCGAGGCCCCGCCCCCGGCCGTGCTCCGCGTCGGCGGCCTGACCGTCGACCCGCTGCGCCGGCAGGCCGAGCTGGACGGGGCCCGGCTCGACCTCACCCGCCGCGAGTTCGACCTGCTGGCCTTCCTGGCCGGGCGGCCGGGCGTCGTCGTCCCGCGCAGGGAACTCCTCGCCGAGGTCTGGCAGCAGTCCTACGGCGACGACCAGACCATCGACGTCCACCTGTCCTGGCTGCGCCGCAAACTGGGGGAGACGGCCGCCCGGCCGCGCTACCTGCACACGCTGCGGGGCGTCGGGGTGAAGCTCGAACCGCCCTTCGACGGGGAGGCCGGGCGGGCCCCGCGATGAGATGGGCCCTGGTCAAGGTCTGCCTCGCGGTCACCACGATGGTCGTGGTCGCCTTCGCCGTGCCGCTCGGCCTGGTCGTCAAGGAGATGGCCCGCGACCGCGCGTTCTCCAATGCCGAGCGGCAGGCCGCGGCGGTCGCGCCCGCGCTGTCCATCACCACCGACCGGGACCAGCTGGAGCGGGTGGTGGCCTCGGCCGGCGCCGACTCCGGGCCGGCGGTCCACCTGCCCGCCGAGGGCGGCCGGCCCGCGCTCGACCTCGGCCGCCGGCGCGCCGCGGGACGCGACATCGAGGCCGTACGACGACTCGGCCGCGCCTCCACCACCACCGTGCCCGGCGGCTCCGCCCTGCTCCAGCCGGTCGCGCTCGGCTCCGGGGCGATAGCCGTGGTCGAGGTGTACGTCCCCGAGTCCGAGGTGACCCACGGCGTCGGCACGGCCTGGGCGGTGCTCGCGGCCGTCGGCCTCGCGCTGATCGTCGGCTCGGTCGCGGTCGCCGACCGGCTCGGGGTGCGCATGGTGCGGCCCGCGCGGCGGCTCGTCGAGGGCGCGCACGAGCTGGGCGAGGGCAAGCTGGGCGCCCGGGTGCCCGAGGACGGTCCGACCGAACTCCGGCTGGCCGCCGTCGCGTTCAACTCCATGGCCGACCAGGTCGTCCAGCTCCTCGCCAACGAACGGGAACTGGCCGCCGACCTCTCGCACCGGCTGCGCACCCCGCTCACCGTCCTCCGGCTGAACGCGGCCTCCCTCGGTGCCGGGCCCGCCGCCGAGCAGACCCGGGAGGCCGTCGCCCAGCTGGAGCGCGAGGTGGACACCATCATCCGGACGGCCCGCGAGGCCAAGCCGCAGACGGCCGCCGTCGGACCCGGCGCGGGCTGTGACGCGGCCGAAGTGGTCCGCGAACGCATGGAGTTCTGGTCCGCGCTGGCGGAAGACGAGGGCCGCACGTGGCGTGTGGCCGGCGTCGACCGGCCGGTGCGCGTACCCCTGGCCCGCGCCGACCTGGCCGCCGCGCTCGACGCCCTGCTGGGCAACGTCTTCCGGCACACCGCCGAGGGCACCGCCTTCGCGGTCGACGTGCACAACGGGGAGGACGCGGTGATCGTGCTCGTCTCCGACGCGGGCCCCGGCATAGCCGACCCCCAGGCGGCGATGGCCCGCGGCCGGGGCTCCGGGCACCCCGGCTCGACCGGCCTGGGCCTGGACATCGTCCGCCGGCTCGCCGAGTCCACCGGCGGTGACGTCCGCATCGGCTCCTCGGTGCTGGGCGGCACCGAGGTGCGGATCTGGTTCCCGCTGGACGCGCGGAAGCCGGGGGGACGCGGACAGCGGAGCGCCGTGCGAAGACGCCGACCGGGCAAATCGGTCGCCGCCTTTAACCGCTCCCGAGCGCTGCCTTAAGCGAACCCTAAGGCCGGCGACGGGCGTCCCGAACAAGCGGATTGCCCCTTTCCTGATCGCTAGCGTGCTGCCGCACCCCACCCCGTGGACAGCGAAGGCAGGCACACCCGCATGAGCACGCACCGGCGCAGGATCAGTGGCAGGAACAAGGCGATAGGCGGCCTGGTGGCCGCGGCCGTGATCGGCGGCGGAGCGGTCCTGCTCACCGGCACCGCCAACGCGGCCGGGGTGAACGCCGCGTACACCAGGACCAGTGACTGGTCCACGGGCTACACCGCCCAGTACGTCGTCACCAACAACACCGGCCGGACCGAGAAGACCTGGACGCTGGAGTTCGACCTGCCGGCGGGCGCCAGGCTCGGCTCCCTGTGGAACGGCGAGTCCAGCGTCAGCGGTCAGCACGTCACGGTGAAGCCCGCCACCTGGGACACCGACGGCCTGGCCCCGGGCAAGTCGGTGACCGTCGGCTTCGTGGTCAACGGCAGCGGCGACCCGGCCGGTTGCCGCATCGACGACGCGCGGTGTTCCGCGGACGGCGGAGCGACCCCCGAGCCCAGCGGCCGGCCGACGCAGCCCACCCAGTCGCCGACCACGGTTCCCACCTCCACACCCACCTCGACCCCCACCGCGAGCGCGACCCCCACCCCCACCGGCGGCACCGCCTCCGGTTCCACCGTGTCCGCCGGCTTCGCCCCCTACGTCGACACCAGCCTCTACCCGGCCTTCGACCTCCTCGGCGCCGCCGACGCGACCGGCGTGAAGACCTACAACCTCGCCTTCCTCACCGACGGCGGCGGCTGCACCCCCAAGTGGGGCGGGGTCACGGACCTCACCGGTGACGCCGTGGCCGCGCAGATCGGCGCGCTGCGCGCCAAGGGCGGTGACGTCCGGGTCTCCTTCGGCGGCGCCTCCGGCTCCGAGCTGGCCACCACCTGCTCCTCCGCGGACGCGCTGGCGGCGGCCTACGGCAAGGCGGTCGACGCGTATCGGCTGACCAAGGTCGACTTCGACGTCGAGGGCGGCGCGCTGCCCAACACCGCCGCCAACACCCGGCGAGCCCAGGCCATCGCCAAGCTCCAGGCGCAACACCCCGGCCTGGACGTCTCCTTCACCCTCCCGGTGATGCCCGAGGGCCTCACCCAGGACGGCGTGAACCTCCTCGCCAACGCCAGGTCCAACGGCGTGCGGATCAACACCGTCAACATCATGGCGATGGACTACGGCGCCTCGTACAGCGGCGACATGGGCACCTATGCCGAGCAGGCCGCGACCGCCACCCAGGCCCAGGTCAAGAGCGTGCTGGGACTGTCCGACTCCGCCGCCTGGAAGGCCGTCGCCGTCACCCCGATGATCGGCGTCAACGACGTCTCCTCGGAGGTGTTCAAGGCCGACGACGCCACCCAGCTGGTGAACTTCGCCCGCTCCAAGGGGCTCGGCTGGCTGTCGATGTGGTCGGCGACCCGCGACAAGCAGTGCGCCGGCGGCACCAAGCCCACCGCCGACGCCACGTGCAGCTCCGTCACCCAGGAACCGTTCGCCTTCTCCAAGGCGTTCGGGGCGTACAAGTAGTCGCGCCGCCCCCTATCAGGCCCCCGCGCGCACCGGAGGCAGCACCCTCGTCCGCGCCGCCTCCCCGTACCACCGCGCGCTCGACTTCGGCGTCCGCTCCAGCGTGGCGTAGTCCACGTAGACCGCGCCGAACCGCTTGCCGTACCCGTACGCCCACTCGAAGTTGTCCAGCAGGGACCACAGGTAGTAGCCGCGCACGTCGGCGCCGTCGGTGATGGCGCGGCGCACCTCCGCGAGGTGGGCGTGCAGGTAGGCGATGCGCTCGGGGTCGTGCACCTGGCCGTCGGGGCCGGGCTTGTCGTCGTAGGCCGCGCCGTTCTCGGTGATGTGGAGGGGCAGGCCGGGCGCCTCGCGCGTGTAGCGCATGAGCAGGTCGTACAGGCCGGTCGGGTCGATCGTCCAGCCCATCTCCGTGCGGTCCCCGGGGGTCTGGTGGAAGACGACGTCGTCGGCGGCCGGCCAGGGCGAGTGGTCGCTGGAGCCGTGGCCGTCGGCCCGGGGGCCCTCGGCCCCGCCGGAAGCGGCCGAGACCAGCGTCGGGGTGTAGTAGTTCAGGCCGAGCGCGTCCAGCGGGGCGTTGATCGTGCGGACGTCGCCGTCCAGGACGTGCGACCAGTCGGTCACCGAGCGCGTGGCCTCCAGCAGCGACGACGGGTACGCCCCGTGCAGGATCGGCCCGTGGAAGACGCCGTTGGCCAGGTCGTCGATCCGGCGGGCCGCGGCGAGGTCGGCCGGGTCCTGGGAAAGGGGCCGGACGACGGAGGAGTTGAGGCTGATCGCGATCCGGTTGCCGGCCGGCATCGCCGTGCGCAGGGCGGAAACGGCCAGCCCGTGCCCCAGGTTGAGGTGGTGGGCCGCGCGCAGCGAGGCCGCCGGGTCGGTCCGGCCGGGGGCGTGCACCCCGGAGGCGTAGCCCAGGAAGGCGCTGCACCAGGGCTCGTTGAGGGTGATCCACTGCTCCACCCGGTCGCCCAGCGCCTCGCCGACGAACTGGGCGTACTCGGCGAACCGGAACGCGGTGTCGCGGTGCGGCCAGCCGCCCGCGTCCTCCAGCTCCTGCGGCAGGTCCCAGTGGTAGAGGGTGAGCGCCGGGGTGATGCCCCGGGCCAGCAGCTCGTCGACCAGCCGGCGGTAGAAGTCCAGGCCCCGCTGGACCACCGGCCCCCGGCCCGTCGGCTGCACCCGGGACCAGGAGACGGAGAAGCGGTACGCGGTCAGGCCCAGCTCCGCCATGAGCGCGACGTCGTCGCGGTAGCGGTGGTAGTGGTCGACGGCGATGTCCCCGGTCTCGCCGCCGGCCGTTCTGCCCGGCGTGTGGCTGAAGGTGTCCCAGATCGAGGGGGTGCGGCCGTCCTCCCGCACCGCCCCCTCGATCTGGTACGCCGAGGTCGCGGCGCCGAAGAGGAAGGCGGGAGGAAAGGCCACGGTCGTCGGTTCGGGCATGAGGGCTCTCCCCTGGGTCGAGTGCACGCATTATGCATGGGAGCGCTCCCACGGCGAAAGGGGTCGGGCCCGGTCGACATGCCGGCGGCGGCACCCGGACCGACGCGCGTGTTCGCGGGCCGGCGCCCGCTCCTCGGGCCACCCGGCCTCAGGTCGCCCCCGAGCCGCCGCCCCGAGCCCCCCTCAAGCCGACGCCCTTACCACCAGTTCCGTCGGGAGCACCACTTCCCGTCGGCCGGTGCCGCGGTGGGCGATCTCCTCCAGCAGCAGGCTCGCCATCGTGCGGCCCATCTCCTCCAGCGGCTGGCGGACGCTGGTCAGCGGGGGGTCGATGTGCCGGGCCACGATCGAGTCGTCGAAGCCGATCAGCGCCACGTCGTGCGGCACCCGGCGCCCCGCCGCGCGCAGTTCCAGCACCGCGCCGGAGGCCATCACGTCGGAGGCGGCGAAGACGGCGTCCAGGTCCGGGTGCCGGCGCAGCAGTTCCCGCGTGGCCACGCGCCCGCCCTCCTCGGTGAAGTCGCCCGCCGCGATGAGGTCGTCCGCGACGGCGACCCCGGCCTCGCGCAGCGCCTCCCGGTAGCCCTCCAGCCGCGCCCGCGCCACGTCCATGTCCAGCGGACCGGTGATCGTGCCGATGGCCCGGCGGCCGCCCGCCAGCAGATGCCGGACGGCGAGCCGGGCGCCGCCCCGGTTGTCCGCGCGGACATGGCCGAGCCGCTCGCGGTCGCTGCGCCGCCCGGCCAGCACGGTCGGCACGGCCAGTTCCTCCAGCCGGTCGGGCAGGGTGTCGTCCCCGTGGACCGCCATCATCAGGACGCCGTCCACCCGATGGGCGGCCAGGTAGGCGGCGAGCCGGCCGTGCTCCTTCTCGTGGCCCGTGAGCACCAGCAGCAACTGCATCCCGGCACCGGCGAGTCCGGTGGAGACGCCCCGGATGATCCCGGAGAAGTACGGCTCGGAGAAGAGCCGGTTCCCGGCGTCGGGCACGACCAGCGCGACCGCGTCCGTGCGCCGGGTGGCCAGGGAGCGGGCGGCGCGGTTGGGGACGTAGCCGAGTTCCGCGATGGCCTGTTCCACGGCCGCCCGGGAGCGCGCGCTGACCTTCGGGGAGCCGTTGATCACCCGCGAGACCGTGCCGCGGCCCACGCCGGCGCGTGCCGCCACGGCGTTCAGGGTCGGGCGCCGGACGTCCGCGGTCCTGTGCGGCTGCGGCTGTTCGGCAGGGCTCATCGTTCACCTTCCGGTGGTCCGGTGCGGGGGAGATTCATTCTGACCCAGGGATTCCGGCAACCGGTCCGGGTGCGGCCGCAGTTGGCCGCGTGCGGCGATCGTCCCGCCCGTGACCTGCTCCGACGCCGTGGGCAACGCCTGGATGACGGGCTGGTTGCGTCCCGGCGCACGACACGTTCACGTGACGCGCTGAACACGCTTACGCAACAAGGGCGTCTTCAAGACTTGACACCCGGCCTGGCACCAACGAGTCTTCCGGCATGCCGCGTGGGAGCGGTCCCACAGGGCGACCGGGGCTCTCTTCCGTTCGGATCGAACCACTCATGGCCTTCCCCTCTACCTTGCATGGCGCACCTTTGACCAGCACCTTTCCATCGCACTGCGCGTGCTGTTGGCTAGCCGCTGCTCGAACCGAGAGGGCAGGTCCGGACCGCCGTGTCCGGCGGTCCGATTCCTGAGATCCCGTTGCCCACTGGAACAAGGAGTAGTGGAATGCGCATCACCCGTACCGGCGGTGGTCACGGCCGCAGAACGGCGACACTGGCCACGACGGTCCTGACGGCCTCCGCGCTGCTGCTGACCGGTTGCAGCAGTGACGACGACTCGGACAGCTCGGACGCCAATGGGAAGATCACCCTCAAGGTGGCCGATTTCGGGCAGTTCGGCTACAAGGAGGCCGGGCTGTTCGCCAAGTACCACGAGCTGCACCCGAACATCACGGTCCAGGAAGAGACCACCGCCAACGAGCAGGACTACTACCCGAAGCTCCTTCAGCAGCTGAACACCGGCAGCGGCCTCGCGGACGTCACGGGCATCGAAGTCGGGCGCATCAAGGAGGTCGTGGACACCCAGTCGGGCAAGTTCGCCGACCTCAGCAAGACGATCAACGTGAGCGACTGGGTGTCCTGGAAGGAGAAGCAGGCCACCGCCAAGGACGGCACGGTGATCGGCGCCGGTACCGACATCGGCCCCATGTCCCTGTGCTACCGCAAGGACCTCTTCCAGAAGGCGGGCCTGCCCAGCGACCGCGAGGCCGTCGCCAAGGCCGTCGCCGGCGGCTGGGAGGACTACCTCAAGCTCGGCGAGCAGTACAAGAAGAAGGCGCCCTCGGGCACTTACTTCATGGACTCCGCGTCCGCCATGTACAACGCGGTCGTCAGCTCCTCCTCCAAGCAGTACTACGACACCGACGGCAAGCCGGTCTACAAGGACAGCCCGTCCGTGCAGCAGGGCTGGAACCTGGCCGCCGAGGCCGCCGACAAGAAGCTGACCCAGGGCCTGCCGCAGTTCACCGACGCCTGGACCGCGGCGCTCCGCAAGGGGACCGTGGCCACCGTGGCCTGCCCCGCCTGGATGGCCGCCCAGATCTCCGTCAACTCCGGCGACTCCTTCAAGGGCAAGTGGGACATCTCCCGCGCCCCCGGCTCGACCGCGGCCAACTGGGGCGGCTCCTTCCTCGCCGTCCCGAAGGGCGGCAAGCACGTCAAGGAGGCCACGGAGCTCGTCAAGTGGCTGACCGCCCCGGAGCAGCAGGCCGCGGTGTTCAAGGCGATCGGCGTCTTCCCGTCCAACAAGGGCGCCTACGAGCTGGCCGACGTGAAGAACGCCAAGCTGCCGTACTTCAGTGACGCCCCCATCGGCCAGATCTACGCCGAGGAGGCCAAGTCCATCCCCGAGGCGGTGCTCGGCGCGAAGGACGGCGTGATCAAGGACACGATCTCCAACCAGATCAACAACATGGAGAAGCGGGGCACCAAGCCCGCCGACGCGTGGAAGGCCGCGACCGACTCGATCGACAAGGCGCTCGGCTAGCAGTACCGGGTGCGGGGGCCCACCGGGCGCCCGCACCCCCACGCGCTCGACGACGTGAGCGGTGCCCGACGGCGGGCGCCGCCCACGGCACCACCCGGCGGGACCCGGCAGCCGACGGCCGGGCTCCGCCTCACACGCACGTCAGGCCGCGGCGTGGGCCGTCCGCCACCGTACCGATCCGCGCGGGGAGGGGCGGACCGACCCCGGTCCCCGAACGCGCTTCCCGCCCCACCCGGCCGAAACCTCCAGGGAAGGACTCCCTCCGTGGCAACGACAACCCCCGCCCGGGGCGCCTACACCCCGCCGCCCGGCGGCACCGGTGCCGCGTCGAACGGACGCGGCACCTGGCGCAGCCGGCTGTGGCGCTTCGACGACAAGGCCTCGCCGTACGCCTACATAGCCCCCTTCTTCCTGATCTTCGGCGCCTTCGGGCTCTACCCGCTGCTGTACACGGGCTGGATCGCCCTGCACCGCGTGGAGATGACGAGCCTGGACCAGTCCCAGTGGGTCGGCTGGGACAACTTCGCCAGGATCCTCCAGGACTCCGAGTTCTGGACGGCCGTCACCAACACCTTCGTCATCGGTGTCGTCTCCACCGTCCCGCAGCTGCTCGTGGCGCTGGGCCTGGCCCACCTGCTCAACTACAAGCTGCGCGCCAGCACCTTCTGGCGCACCGTCATCCTCACCCCGTACGCCACCTCGGTGGCCACCGCGGCCCTGGTCTTCGCGCTGGTCTTCCGCGCCGACGGCGGCATCCTCAACTGGGTGCTGCACTTCTTCGGCGCCGGCAACATCGACTGGGCCGACGGGGAGTGGACCTCCAAGATCGCCATCTCGGTCATCATCATCTGGCGGTGGACCGGCTACAACGCCCTGATCTACCTGGCGGCCATGCAGGCGGTCCCCACCGACCTGTACGAGGCCGCCTCGATCGACGGAGCGAGCCGGTGGCAGCAGTTCCGCAAGGTGACCATCCCCTCGCTGCGGCCCACGATCCTGTTCACCATCGTGATCTCGACCATCGGCTCGATGCAGTTGTTCGGTGAGCCGCTGCTGCTCCAGGGCGGCACCCTCGGCTCGATCGGCGGCAGCGAGCACCAGTACGAGACGCTCAGCATCTACCTCTTCAACTACGGCTGGAAGCTGGGCCATCTGGGTCCGGCGGCGGCCGTGGCCTGGGCCATGCTCGTCCTGCTGCTGCTCATCGCCCTGATCAACTGGATCGTCGGCCGGTTCATGCGCAAGAGCGCGGCCTGACGGGAGCGACATCGATGACCACGACCAGTCCCACCACGACCGCGCCGGACCTCGGCCCGGCACCGCTTCCCACCGCGCCCGGCAAGGGCCGCGCCCGCTTCAGGATAGGAGCCGGCCAGCAGCTCAGGGGCGGTCCGTTCACCTACGTCGCCCTCGTCGTCGTCGGCCTCGGATCGATCTTCCCGCTGTACTGGACCCTGGTGGCCGCCTCGCACGACCAGCAGCGGGTCCTGGACACCCCGCCGCCGCTCGTGCCGGGCGGCAAACTGTGGCACAACCTCCAGGCGGCCTGGGACCAGGCCCACCTGGGCAAGGCCATCGTCAACAGCGTCATCGTGGCCGGCTGCATCACCGTCGCCACCCTGTTCTTCTGCACCCTCGCCGGCTACGCCTTCGCCAAGATGCGCTTCCGGGGCCGTGGCGTGCTGATGACCGCGGTGATCGCCACGCTGACGATCCCGCCCCAGCTCAGCGTCGTCCCGCTGTTCATGATGATGTCGGACATCGGGTGGGGCGGAAAGCTGGAGTCGGTGATCTTCCCGACCCTGGTCGGCGCCTTCGGCGTCTTCTTCATGCGCCAGTACCTCATCGAGGCCCTGCCGTACGAGCTGATCGAAGCGGCCAAGGTCGACGGGGCGAGCAACATCCGCATCGTGTGGAGCGTGGTGCTGCCCGTGGCCCGGCCCGCGATGATGGTGCTGGGCATGCTCACCTTCGTCCAGGCGTGGAACGACTTCTTCTGGCCCTTCCTCGCGCTGAACCAGGAGAACCCCACCATCCAGGTGGCGCTCGGCCAGCTCAGCGCCTCCTACACCCCCGACCAGAGCATCGTCATGGCCGGTGCGCTGATCAGCACCCTGCCGCTGCTGCTCGTCTTCGTCGTCTTCGGCAAGCAGATCGTCGGAGGGATCATGGCGGGCGCCGTCAAGGGCTGAGCCCAGCCGGTGCCGCGGGGCCGGCCGTCACGGCGCCGGTCCCGCCCCCCGAGGCAGGCGCGCGCCGCGTCCCGTCGGCCCGCCGCCGTGTCCGGTCCGGTACCGCCCGCACAGGCCGCCCCGCAGCGGGCCGTACCGGACCGGGCGCCACCCGAACCGCGCCCCGCCCGCGCACGCCGCCTTCCCTCCCGCCCCCCTTTTACTCCCGCACCGCCGGACCGCCGTCCGTCGTCCGTTTCTCACCCCCTTTGGGAGCGTTCTCACCATGACCGCCGTACGACCCGAGACCACGGCCCAGCCGGCCGCGGACACCTCCTTCCCGACCGGCTTCGTCTGGGGTGCCGCCACCGCCGCCTACCAGGTGGAGGGCGCCGCCGCCGAGGACGGCCGCACCCCCTCCATCTGGGACACCTTCAGCCACACCCCCGGCAAGGTGCGCAACGGCGACACCGGTGACATCGCCGCCGACCACTACCACCGGTACCGCGACGACGTCGCCCTGATGAAGGAACTCGGCCTCAAGGCCTACCGCTTCTCCGTCTCCTGGTCCCGGGTCCAGCCCACCGGCCGCGGACCCGCCGTCGAGCGCGGCCTGGACTTCTACCGCCGCCTCACCGACGAGCTCCTGGAGGCGGGCATCACGCCCGTCGCCACCCTCTACCACTGGGACCTGCCGCAGGAGCTGGAGGACGTCGGCGGCTGGCCGCACCGCGACACCGCCCACCGCTTCGCGGACTACGCCGACATCATGGCCCGCGCCCTCGGCGACCGGGTCGGCGTGTGGACCACCCTCAACGAACCGTGGTGCTCGGCGTTCCTCGGCTACGGTTCCGGCGTGCACGCGCCGGGGCGGACCGACCCGGCCGCCACCCTGCGCGCCGCGCACCACCTGAACCTCGCCCACGGCCAGGCCGTCGGCGCGCTGCGCGCCGTCCTGCCGGCGTCCGCGCAGACCTCCATCACCCTGAACCTGCACCAGGTGCGCCCGCTCACCGACAGCCCCGGGGACGCCGAGGCCGCGCGCCGCATCGACGCGGTCGGCAACCGGATCTTCACCGGCCCCCTCCTGGACGGCGCCTACCCCGAGGACCTGCTGGCCGACACCGCGCACCTGGTCGACTGGGCAGAGCTGGTGCACGACGGGGACCTGACGGAGATCTCCCGGCCGATCGACGTCCTCGGCGTCAACTACTACTCGCCGACCGTGGTCTCCCTGCCCGCCGACGGCTCCGCCAGCACCCGCAACGACGGTCACGGCGCCAGCGACCACTCCCCGTGGACCGGCTCCGAGCACGTCGCCTTCCACCTCGCCAACGACGACCTGACCGCGATGAACTGGGCCATCGACGCGAGCGGACTGCACACCCTGCTGACCGGACTGGCGGCCTCGCATCCGCGGCTGCCGCTGATGGTCACCGAGAACGGCGCCGCCTTCGACGACTACGTCTCCCCGGAGGGACGGGTCAACGACCCGCAGCGGATCGCCTACCTCCACTCCCACCTGGACGCCGTCCGCCGTGCCATCGCCGACGGCGCCGACGTGCGCGGCTACTTCCTGTGGTCGCTGCTGGACAACTTCGAGTGGTCCTACGGCTATTCGAAGCGTTTCGGCGCCGTCTACGTCGACTACGCCACCCAGCGCCGCATCCCCAAGGCCAGCGCCCACTGGTACGCCGGCGTGATCCGCGACAACGCCCTGCCCGCCTGACCCATGCCCGCGGCGGCACGGCCGGGAGGCGCCGGCCGTGCCCGCGGCCGCGGACGGAAGGGAAGCGCCCCGGTCACGGCTGTTACATTCCTGGCCTGAACGGCGGTGAACGGAAGGCGGCGACCATGGCAGGCAACGGTGGGAGAGGCCGGGGCGGCCGGCGGCCGACCCTGGAAGAGGTCGCCGCCCGGGCCGGGGTCGGGCGGGGCACCGTCTCCCGGGTGATCAACGGCTCGCCCCGGGTGAGCGACGCCACCCGCGCCGCGGTGGAGGCGGCCGTCGCCGAACTCGGCTACGTGCCCAACACCGCCGCCCGCGCCCTCGCGGCCAACCGCACCGACGCCATCGCGCTGGTCGTCCCCGAACCGGAGACCCGGTTCTTCGCCGAGCCGTACTTCTCCGACATGCTGCGCGGGGTCGGCGCCGAACTCTCCGACACCGAGATGCAGTTGCTGCTGATCTTCGCCGGCAGCGACCGCGAGCGGCAGCGCCTGGCCCAGTACCTGGCGGCCCACCGCGTCGACGGGGTGCTGCTGGTCTCCGTCCACGCCGACGACCCGCTCCCGGACCTGCTCGCCCAGCTGGAGATCCCGGCCGTGATCAGCGGCCCCCGCTCGGCGGCCGAGCCGCTCCCCTCCGTGGACTCCGACAACTACGGCGGCGCCCGCTCGGCGGTGGAGCACCTGCTGGGCCGGGGCCGCCGCCGGATCGCGCACATCACCGGCCGCCTGGACGTCTACGGCGCCCAGCGCCGCGTCGACGGCTACCGCGACGCCCTGCGCGACGCGGGCCACCCGGTGGACGAACTCCTCATCGCGCCGGGTGACTTCACCGACGAGGGCGGACGCCGGGCGATGACGACCCTGCTGTCCCGCCACCCCGACCTGGACGCCGTCTTCGCCGGCTCGGACGTGATGGCGGCCGGCGCCCGGCAGGTGCTCCGCGAGGCGGGCCGCCGCGTCCCCGACGACGTCGCGCTGGTCGGGTACGACGACTCCGCCATCGCCCGGCACATGGACCCGCCGCTCACCAGCGTCCGCCAGCCCATCGAGGAGATGGGCCGAGCGATGATCGACCTCCTCCTCACGGAGATCGCCGACCGCCGCCCGGCGGCGTCCCGTGGCGCCGACCGCCGGCAGGCGGTCCTGCCGACGGAACTGATGGTCCGCGCGTCGTCGTGACGTCCCCCGCCGGCCGGGGACCGATGCCCCGGCCCGTGCGGGACGCCGGCGCGCGGGGGCGCCCGGACAACGAAACAGCCGGTGACCCGTCTCACGACGGAGTCACCGGCTGATTACTCAGGGTGAGTGACGGGACTCGAACCCGCGACATCCTGGACCACAACCAGGTGCTCTACCAGCTGAGCTACACCCACCACGACCGGATGTCCGAGGAGTGCTCTCCCCGACCGGCCGAGAAGAAGTCTACAGGGTCGGAAGGGGTGCTCGCGCACACGTTTTCGCGCGGTCCACGGTGGCGGCTACCGGGCGGGCAGGACGTGCTTGGCGGCGATCGCCTTGGCGGTGTCGGAGTCCGGCCCGGGCTGCGGCACGAAGATGGCCTCGCGGTAGTAGCGCAGCTCGGCGATCGACTCGCGGATGTCGGCGAGGGCCCGGTGGTTGCCGTTCTTCTCCGGGCTGTTGAAGTACGCCCGCGGGTACCAGCGGCGGGCCAGCTCCTTGACCGAGGAGACGTCGACGATGCGGTAGTGGAGGTAGTCCTCCAGCGTCGGCATGTCCCGCAGGAGGAAGCCGCGGTCGGTGCCGACCGAGTTGCCGCACAGCGGGGCCTTGCCGGGCTCCTTCACGTGCTCCCGGACGTAGGCGAGGACCTGCGCCTCGGCGTCCTTTAGGGTCGTGCCGCCCGCCAGCTCGGCGAGCAGCCCGGACGCGGTGTGCATCTGACGCACCACCTCCGGCATCGTCTCCAGCGCCCGGTCCGGCGGGCGGATGACGATGTCCACCCCCTCGCCGAGTACGTTCAGCTCGGAGTCGGTGACGAGGGCGGCCACCTCGATGAGAGCGTCGTCGGACAGCGAGAGGCCGGTCATCTCGCAGTCGATCCACACCATGCGATCGTTCATGCGACCACCCTAAAGCGGGCCTGGGCTTTTGCGTGCCCCCCGTGCTCCGCGGGAAGCGGCGGGAGGGACGTCAGGGGGACGGGATGCTCCCGCCCCCCTTCCCGTCGCGCTCAGTTACCGCTGCGTGGCCCCGGCAGCAGGCCCACCGCGCCCGCCGTGGCGCGGCGGCTCTGCAGGGGCACCCCGCTGTCCCGGTGCTCGTGCAGCAGGGGGGCCGGGCCGACCGGGCCGGGACCGGACAGGCCCGCGGGCGCGCCCTGCTGGCCGGCCGGCGGTACGGCCGCCTCCGCGTCACCCGGCTTGTCGCCCTGCGGCCTGCGGGCCCGGTAGGCGGCCCGGTAGGCGGCGGGGGACGAGCCGAGCTGGCGGCGGAAGTGGCCGCGCAGGGCCACCGGCGAGCGGAACCCGCACCGGCCCGCCACCTCGTCCACGGAGTAGTCCGAGGTCTCCAGCAGACGCTGGGCCTGGAGCACGCGCTGTGTGATCAGCCACTGCAGCGGCGCGCTGCCCGTCAGCGAGCGGAACCGGCGGTCGAACGTACGGCGGCTCATGTAGGCGCGTGCCGCCAGCGTCTCCACGTCGAACTGCTCGTGGAGGTGTTCCAGCGCCCAGGCGACGACCTCGGCGAGCGGGTCGGCGCCGATCTCCTCCGGTAAAGACCGGTCGAGGTAGCGTTCCTGGCCGCCCGACCGGCGCGGCGGGACCACCAGGCGCCGGGCGAGCGCGCCGGCCGCCTCGTTGCCGTGGTCCGTCCGCACGATGTGCAGACAGAGATCGATTCCGGCCGCCGTACCCGCGCTCGTCAGTACGTCGCCGTCGTCGACGAACAGCTCGCGTGGATCGACGTGCACCGACGGGTAGCGCTTGGCCAGCGTCGGCGCGTACATCCAGTGCGTGGTCGCCGGGCGGCCGTCCAGCAGTCCGGCCGCCGCGAGCACGAACGCGCCCGTGCACAGCCCGACGATGCGGGCGCCCTCCTCGTGTGCGCGGCGCAGCGCGTCCAGTGCTTCCTCCGGCGGCGGCGAGGTGATCGAACGCCAGGCCGGTACGACGACCGTCCCGGCGCGTGAGATCGCCTCCAGCCCATGCGGCGCGGTGAGTTCCAGGCCCCCTGTGGTCCGCAGCGGGCCCTCCTCGCCGGCACACACCAGAAGGCGGTAGCGCGGCACGCCGGCGTCCTGGCGGTCGATCCCGAACACCGACAGCGGAATGGAACTCTCGAAGATGGGGCCGCCGCTGAACAGCAGCACCGCGACGATCTCCTTGCGGCGTCTCCCGGACAGTTTCCGGGCTGCGGCGTCCGGCGAGGCAGTGGAGTCGTGGCTCATACTGCTAAGCCCCCCTCGGTGGTCGCGGCTCCTCGGTTGTGTCGCTCCTGCACGTTTCCCCTCGGTCCTGCACGAGTCCCCCGCCGTAAGACAGTCAAGATCGAATCTACTGGCTCCCGCGGTCGTGCGGTGACCAGTTCCACACGCGGCACATTGTCGACATGACAACTTGGCGTGAAGCATTCGATCACGAAGCGTTGCACTCGCGAGGCGTGCAGGGAAGTGCGCCTTGTGGCAGTGGCCAAACCGCGTAGGGTGCGCAGCGGTCCGTAGACCCTTTCCGTGCAGGTGGAACGGGGGTTGGGGGGTGGTTCGGGCCCCTCCTGGGCGATATCCAGAAGTTGGCTGAAAAGCAGCGTTCCTAGGTATGGAAACAGGTCAGTCGACCGGTGTCTGCTCCCGGGTGTGACGTCCGCCTCTTTGCGCGGCGCAACGCTCGGCACAGCGCTCGGAGCGGCGCAGCAGCACCCGGCAGGCCGCCGTGACGGCGGCGAGGCCCAGCGCGGTGCCCGTGGCGCCGGCCAGCGAGGTGCCGTACCAGAGCAGGACCACGGGCACGAGCACGCAGCTGAAGGCGGCCCAGCGGATCACATCGCTCGCGCTGTCCGGTGCGGGGCGCGGGTCGCGGCGGGGTCGGGCTGCGGGCATCTCGTACTCCCTGTGGCGGTGGCTCACCCCGGTTCAACGTCCGTCCGACCGGTCGGTCACCGAACGCGCATCTGTGAACGCTGTGCAAACCGCCTGTACGGGGCAGCAACCATTGCGTTACGGGCGCGGCTCGTGCATGCTCCGGTGAACCCCCGCGGACGTCGGGGACCGCTCACGGAGCGTGCGCGGGATCTGGGCTCAGGAGGCTTGCCGCCGTACCCTTGGGGGTATGGGCTTGGGAAGATGTTTCCCGGACACAGCTCCGCAGCACGCTTCCGCAGCACACTGTCGTCCCACCCATAAAGGATCACAACGCCGAGACAGCCATGGCCGGTCACGAATTCTCCGAACCCGCGGACCGCAAGCGGCCGGTCGCCGACCCCACGGCGGCCGATCCCCAGGCGGCGGCCGAGTCACGCCCCTCCTGCGACCCCGCCTTCCGGCACGGAGTCGTCGTCGGCTTCGACGGCTCCACCTCCAGTGAGCGCGCCCTCGCCTACGCGATCGGCATGGCCCACCGCTCCCGTTCCGGCCTGATCATCGTGCACGTCGCCAACCGGCTGCCCACCACGGTGTGGGCCGGCTGTGAGCCGCCCGTCTTCGTGGACGTGCCGGACCACCGCACGGAGGTCCTGGGGCTGGAGCTGGCCTGCGCGGACTATCTGGCCGAGGTCCCGTGGATCCTGGTCGAACGGGGCGGGGACATCTGCCACGAACTGGAGGAGGTCGGCCGCGAGTACGAGGCCGACGCGATCGTGGTCGGCTCCACGCACGGCATCGTCGGCCGGATCTTCGGCTCGGTCGCGGGGCGGCTCGCCAAGCGGGCCCAGCGGCCCGTGATCGTCATTCCCTGACGTCCCCCCGACGTCCCCCTCGCATCCCCCTGGCGTCTCACGCTTCGTCAACTCCCTTTGTGCAGCGGGAAACTACTCGTGCGTAGAGGTGGTTTGTGCCCTTGTGAAGGGCATATACCGGTCACCGCACAACTGCACATGCATGAAGGGAGCCCGCCGTGGACAATGACGTCTCCGCGGGAATCGTGAGCACCACCGTGGCCGGCCGACTGGCCCTGGCGATCACCCTGCTGGCGTTCGGACTCGGTACGACCGGTGTCATCGACGGCGTGGGTGCCTCCGACGCCGTGACCGTGGCCCACTACGTGGGCGGGGTCGCCCTCTTCCTCGTCGGCCTGCTGGCCCTGCGCGACGGCGCCTTCGGCGCGGGGTACGCCGCCCTCGGCGCCCTGTGGTTCACCTGGGCCGTGTCCGACTCCGGCTCGGCCGACGCGGCCGGACTCCTGCTGCTGCTGTTCGCCCTGGTCGCCCTCACGCTGACCGTCGCCGGCGGGGACACCCTCGGTCAGCTCACGCACGGGCTGCTGTTCCTGGCGATGGTGGTGCTGGCCGTGGCGGCCTTCGCCGACAGCTCCGCCCTCGCGAAGGCGGGGGGATGGGTGGCCGTCGTCTCGGGGGCGGTGGCCTGGTACGCGGCGACGGCGGCGCTCGCCCACTGGCCGACGGCCCTCCCGGGACGTGCTGCGGGCCGGGGGGTGACGGCCGCCGGCTGAGACGAGCAGCACGGAAAGGACCCCCACGTGAGAGGTGGCCACGTGGGGGTCCGTCCTGTCCGGTCCGTCCCGTCCGCTACTCCACCGTCACCGACTTGGCGAGGTTGCGGGGCTTGTCGATGTCCCGGCCCAGGGCCTTCGCCGTGTGGTACGCCAGGAGCTGGAGGGGGATGCCCATCAGGATCGGGTCCAGCTCGTCCTCGTTCTTCGGGACGAGGATCGTCTGGTCCGCCTTCTCCTGGTGCTGGTGGGCCACCGCCAGGATCTTGCCCTCGCGGGCCTTGATCTCCTCCAGGGCCGCGCGGTTCTTCTCCAGCAGGTCGTCGTCGGGGACGATCGCGACCGTGGGCAGGGCAGGCTCGATGAGGGCCAGCGGGCCGTGCTTCAGCTCGGAGGCGGGGTAGGCCTCGGCGTGGATGTAGGAGACCTCCTTGAGCTTCAGGGAGGCCTCGCGGGCCACCGGGTAGCCCCGGACGCGGCCGATGAAGAGCATCGAGCGGGCGTCGGCGTAGCTCTCCGCCAGCTTCTTGATCTCCTCCTCCTGCTCCAGGATCTCGGTGATCTGCTGCGGCAGCCTGCGCAGGCCCTCGATGATCCGCTTGCCGTCGCGGACCGAGAGGTCGCGGGTGCGGCCGAGGTGCAGGGCGAGCAGCGCGAAGGCGACCGTGGTGTTGGTGAAGCACTTCGTGGAGACCACGCAGACCTCGGGGCCCGCGTGCACGTAGATGCCGCCGTCGGCCTCGCGGGCGATCGCGGAGCCGACGACGTTGACCACGCCGAGGACCCGCGCGCCCTTGCGCTTGAGCTCCTGCACGGCGGCCAGCACGTCGTACGTCTCACCGGACTGCGAGACCGCGACGTACAGGGTGTCGGGGTCGACGACCGCGTTGCGGTAGCGGAACTCGGAGGCGGGCTCGGCGTCGGCGGGGATGCGGGCCAGCTCCTCGATCATCTGGGCGCCGATCATGCCCGCGTGGTACGAGGTGCCGCAGCCGAGGATCTTCACGCGGCGGATCTGCCGGGCCTCGCGGGCGTCCAGGTTGAGGCCGCCGAGGTGCACGGTGGAGAACCGGTCGTCGATGCGGCCGCGCAGCACGCGGTCGACCGCCTCGGCCTGCTCGTGGATCTCCTTGTGCATGTAGGTGTCGTGGCCGCCCATGTCGTAGGAGGCCGCCTCCCACTCCACGGTGGTCGGCTCGGCCGAGGTGCGGGTGCCCTCGGTGGTGTAGGTGCGGAAGTCGTCGGCCTTGAGGGTGGCCATCTCGCCGTCGTCCAGCGTCACTATCTGCCGGGTGTGGGCGACCAGGGCGGCGATGTCCGACGCGACGAACATCTCCTTCTCGCCGATGCCGAGGACGACCGGGGAGCCGTTGCGGGCCACCACGATGCGGTCGGAGAAGTCGGCGTGCATGACCGCGATGCCGTACGTGCCCTCGACGACCCGCAGGGCCTCGCGGACCTTGTCCTCCAGCTTCTCGGCCTGCGAGCGGGCGATCAGATGGGTGAGGACCTCGGTGTCGGTCTCGGAGAGGAACTCGACGCCGTCGGCCTCCAGCTTGCGGCGCAGGTCGGCGGCGTTGTCGATGATGCCGTTGTGGACGACGGCGACCTTGTTGTCGGCCGACATGTGCGGGTGGGCGTTCACGTCGGACGGGGCGCCGTGGGTGGCCCAGCGGGTGTGGGCGATGCCGGTGGTGCCCTTGAAGCGCGCCGGGACCTTGGCCTCCAGGTCGCGCACCCGGCCCTTGGCCTTGACCATCTTCAGGCCGGGCGTCTTCGGGGAGGTGACGACGACGCCCGCGGAGTCGTAGCCGCGGTACTCCAGGCGCTGGAGGCCCTCCAGGAGGAGGGGGGCGACGTCACGCTTGCCGATGTATCCGACAATTCCGCACATGTATAGAGGTATCCCTTGGCTGTCGCTGGGCCGGGCTGCCGCCGGCCGGGTTCCGGCTGGTTTCAGCCGTAGACCATGCGGCGCAGCTGCCTGAGCGTCAGCTCCGGCGGCGCCACCGCCCGGTACTTCAGGTCCGCCCCGATCCGTTCGAAGATCTCCGCGTTCACCAGGCCCTGGGCCTGGAGTTCGCGGTGGCGGCGGCGGACGAACTCCTGGATCGTCTCGTCGAAGTAGGCGAGCACGTCCTGGACCACGCGCAGCGCCTCGCCCCGGCTGAGGGGCGTGGACCGCGTCAGGTGATCGAGAAGTTCGTCGTGCACCCGGTAGATCCTGGAGTACCGACGCCTGTTTCGCAAGAATCGTGCCCGATTCCGGGCAAGCGGCTGTTGAAACTCTTATGGGGCTCTGTTCGCGAGCCGTCCATCCTGCGTCCTGCGACTCGTTGCCGGAACAGACGAGTTTCAGACGCCATGGACATTCCTCGTATGGGAGTACCCGACAAGCTGGCCGCGCGCATGAGCATGGCCGAACAGCACGAGTACCTGCGCGCCAGATTCTCGCGGCGCACCATGATCAGGGGCGGCGCGGTCACGCTGGGCGCCGTCGCGGGTGGCGCGTTCGTGCCGGGCGCCACCGCCCAGGCCGCCGTGCCGACCCGGAGCTCCGCCCCCGCCGCCCAGCACGTCGACGGCGCCCTGGTCGCCCCCTTCGGCCGCCACCTGGCCTGGGGCAACGACCCGCGTACGGAGATCACCGTCTCCTGGCAGGTCCCGGTCGCCGTCAAGAAGCCCTTCATCCGCATCGGCGCCCACCCCTGGGACCTCTCGCGCAGGATCGACGCCGAGGTCCGCACCCTCTACACCCCGGCCGGCGTCGGCGCGAGCGGCGACCACACCCAGTACTACCTGCACGCCAAGCTGACCCACCTGCGCCCCGGCAAGACCTACTACTACGGCGTCGGCCACCAGGGCTTCGACCCGGCCGAGCCGCACCTGCTGGGCACGGTGGGCACGTTCACCACCGCTCCCGCCCACAAGGCGCCGTTCACCTTCACCGCCTTCGGCGACGAGGGCGTCGGCTACCACGGCCTGGCCAACAACAGCCTGCTGCTCGGCCAGAACCCGGCCTTCCACCTGCACGCCGGCGACATCGCCTACGCCGACCCGTCCGGCGCCGGCAAGACCGCCGACACCGGCTTCGACTCGCGCACCTGGGACTCCTTCCTCGCCCAGACCGAGTCGGTCGCCAAGCAGATCCCGTGGATGCCCGCGTACGGCAACCACGACATGGAGGCCTGGTACTCGCCCAACGGCTACGGCGGCGAGGAGGCCCGCTGGACCCTCCCGGACAACGGCCCCGACAAGAAGAACCTGCCGGGCGTCTACTCCTTCGTCTACGGCAACACGGCGGTCATCTCGCTCGACGCCAACGATGTCTCCTTCGAGATCCCGGCGAACCTGGGCATATCCGGCGGAACCCAGACCAAGTGGCTGGAAGGCCAGCTGAAGAAGTTCCGCGCCGCCAAGGACGTCGACTTCGTCGTCGTCTTCTTCCACCACTGCGCCTACTGCACCTCCACCGCGCACGCGTCGGAGGGCGGCGTGCGCCAGGAGTGGGTGCCGCTGTTCGAGAAGTACACGGTGGACCTGGTCATCAACGGCCACAACCACCAGTACGAGCGCACCGACGTCATCAAGGCGGGCAAGGTCACCAAGAAGCTGCCGATCGGCGGCACGGCCTACCCCGAGACCGACGGCGTGGTCTACGTCACCGCGGGCGCCGCCGGCCGCAGCCTGTACGCGTTCTCCGCCCCGGACTCCTACGAGGGTCACGAGCACGAGACCGACTCCGTGGCCTCGTTCGTCAACACCAAGGACGGCAAGGTCAACGAGACCGTCGCCTGGTCCCGGGTGCGTTACCTCAACTACTCCTTCCTGCGCGTGGACGTCACGCCCGCGCCGAAGGGCCGGCAGACCACGCTGACGGTGTCGGGCATCGCCGAGACCGGCGACCGCATCGACCACTTCACGGTGTCCCGCCAGGCCAAGTAGGCCCCGGCGGGCGGTCCTCACCGGCGCTCTCCTCGCCGGAGCCTTCCTCACAGGCGCTTGAGGACCGCCCGCTTGGCCAGGGCGAACTCCTCGTCCGTCAGCACCCCGTCACGGTGCAGTTCACCCAGCTCGCGCAGCCGGCGCAGCAGCGCGTCGTGGCCGTCCCCGGCGCCCTCCCCGGCCGGCCGGGCGGCGTCCTGCCGCACGTCCGGCTCCGCCGCCGGGGGACGCGGGGCCGAGGGGTGCGGCAGCCGCGCCTGTACCGCCGCCGCGACCAGGGCCATCAGCGGATCCCTCTTGAAGCCCCACAGCTCGACCGCGTTCGGGTCGTACTTGGGCGATGCGGTGACCGGAGCGCCGCGCACGAGGAACCGCAGGTGCCCGTTCTCCAGTCCGGCCGCGGGCTGCCACTCCACGCCGGTGACGTCCGCGAGGGGGATGGTGCGCGGTCCGGCCGAGGCCTTGGACGCCTCGGTCTTCCAGTTCCATTCCAGCCGCACCCGGTTCCCGTCGAAGCCCGCCGTGCCGTCGCCGGCCGAGGCGGACACCGGCAAGGACGGGCCCGGCAGCAGGTACGCGTCGGCCGGCTCCGCGGAAACCCCCTCCAGCAGCAGGGCGTTGCGCACCTCGTCGGCGACGTACCCGGCGACGCCGTACCGGTCGGGCTCCACCGTCAGCCGGTACGGGTCGTGCGGCTCGGCGAGCCGGCCCCCGGTGACGTGCAGCAGCGGATCGGCGCCGTCGCGCAGCCGCAGCCTGAGCCGCCCCGACGTCCGGCCCTGTTCGAAGGAGACACCGGCCAACGCACCGAGCGGTACGATGAGTTCACCCAGCTCACGGCGGAGCAGGCCCACGTTCTTGTCCCGGCCCGGGGTGAGGCGCAGGGCGTCCCCGTCGAAGGCCCACGTACCGTCCTTCTGGATGATCTCCGCCATGCGGGGATTGTTCCACCCGATCTGCGGGACAGTTGGTCCCGACCAAGTCTGACGGTCACCCCTTCCGAAGGGAGCGCTTGTGAGACGGAACCACGGCACGACTCCCCGCCTCTCCCACGTCCTCGGTTCCCTGCTGCTGCTCGCGGCGGCCGGCGTCGTCACCCTCGGCGCGGACCGCACGGCGCAGGCCGCCGCCCCGACCCCGCTGGACCGGGTGGTCCCGGCCCCCGCCTCGGTCACGCCCGGCGGAACGCCCTACCGCATCACCCGCCAGACCCGCATCCGCGTCGACGGGTCCGCCGGGGCCCGCCACGTCGGCGGCTACCTGGCCGGCCTGCTGCGCCCGGCCACCGGCTATCCGCTGCCGGTCACCGGCCACGGCGCCGGCGGCATCCGGCTCGCCCTCGCGCGGGGCGACTTCGGCGCCGAGGGCTACCGGCTGCACAGCGACGCGGGCGGGGTCACCCTCACCGCGCGCACCCCCGCGGGCCTCTTCCACGGCGTGCAGACCCTGCGCCAGCTCCTCCCGGCGGCCGTCGAGAAGAAGACCGTCCAGCCCGGCCCCTGGACGGTCGCCGGCGGCACCGTGCGGGACCGCCCCCGCTTCGCCTACCGGGGCGCCATGCTCGACGTCTCCCGGCACTTCTTCACGGTCGCCCAAGTCAAGCGGTACATTGACCAGTTGGCCCTCTACAAGGTCAATGAGCTGCATCTGCACCTCAGCGACGACCAGGGCTGGCGCATCGCCGTCGACTCCTGGCCGCGCCTGGCCTCCTACGGCGGCTCGACCCAGGTCGGCGGCGGCCCGGGCGGTCACTACACCAAGGCCGACTACCGGGAGATCGTGCGGTACGCGGCCTCCCGCTACCTGGAGGTCGTGCCCGAGATCGACATGCCCGGCCACACCAACGCGGCCCTCGCCTCCTACGCCGGGCTCAACTGCGACGGCGTGGCGCCCCCGCTGTACACCGGGACCGAGGTCGGCTTCAGCTCGCTGTGCGTGTCCGCGAAGGCCACCTACGACTTCGTGGACGACGTCGTGCGGGAGGTGGCCGCCCTCACCCCCGGCCGCTACCTGCACATCGGCGGCGACGAGGCGCACTCCACCAGCCACGCGGACTACGTGGCGTTCATGGACCGGGTGCAGCCGGTCGTCGCCCGCTACGGCAAGACCGTCATCGGCTGGCACCAGCTCACCGGCGCCCACCCGGCGAAGGGCGCCCTCGCCCAGTACTGGGGCCTGGACGACACCAGCGCGGCGGAGAAGGCACAGGTCGCCGAGGCCGCCCGGAACGGCACGGGCCTGATCCTGTCCCCGGCCGACCGGACCTACCTCGACATGAAGTACACGCGGAACACCGGCCCCGGTCAGGACTGGGCGGGCCTGGTCGAGGTGAAGCGGTCGTACGACTGGGATCCGGGCGCCTATCTCGCCGGGGTGCCGGCCTCCGCGGTCCGGGGCGTCGAGGCGCCCCTGTGGACGGAGAACGTGACGGACACCGCCGAGATCGAGTACATGGCGTTCCCCCGGCTCGCCGGCGCGGCCGAGCTGGGCTGGTCACCGGCGGCCACCCACGACTGGAACGCCTACCGGGTGCGGCTGGCGGCCCAGGGCCCCCGCTGGGACGCCCTCGGCATCCACTACTACCGCTCACCGCAGGTGCCCTGGCCGGCACGCTGACCGGGAGCCGACGGGCACCCCGCAGGACCGTACCGCGGGGTGCCCGTGGGACCGTGGTGCCCTCAGAACCCGGCGATCGGGTTCTTGAGGGTGCCGACGAGCTGGAGCGCGCCGGAGGGGTCGGCGAGGTCCACCATCTGCCTGTTGTCGCGCAGCTGGAGACGGTTCAGGCAGGACAGCGCGAACTCGGGGGCGAACACGTCGTACTGGCGGAACCGGTCGGCCAGTCGCGGGTTCGCCTCCTGGTACTCGCGGGTGACCTCCGCGACCGTGCGCCAGAAGCCGTCCTCCTCCAGGACGCCCTCGGCGGCGAGGCGGGCGGCGAGGAAGCGGAAGAAGCAGTCGAAGACGTCCGTGAAGACCGACAGCAGTTTCCTGTCCTCGGGGACCTCGACGCGTATCCGCCGGACCTCCGGCGGCAGGGCCGCGTCCGGGTCCAGAACGGCGATCTCCTCGGCGATGTCCTTGTAGACCGCGCGCTGCACGGCCCCGTCCCGCAGCACCAGGATCGTGTTCTCGCCGTGCGGCATGAACACCAGGTCGTAGGCGTAGAAGGTGTGCAGCAGCGGAACGTAGTAGGCCCGCAGGTACTGCCGCAGCCACTGGGCGGGGGCCAGGCCCGAGCGTTCGATCAGGGCGCCCGCGAAGGAGGCGCCCTCGTCGTCCACGTGCAGCAGCGAGGCCATGGTGGCGAGGGTCTCGCCGTCCCGCAGCGAGGGCACCGGGCTCTCCCGCCACAGCGCGGCGAGCATCCTGCGGTACGGCGAGTAGCGATCGGTGGCCCGCTCGTACTCCAGGTGCCGGTAGCCGACGGCGGCCCGCTCCCGGATGATGGACAGGCCCGTCGACCTCAGCACCGGGTCGCCGTCGATCAGCCGGGCCAGCCAGTCGTTGATGGCCGGGGTCGCCTCCATGTAGGCGGCGGACAGACCCCGCATGAAGCCCATGTTGAGCACCGACAGGGCGGTCTTCACATAGTGCTTGGCCGGGTCGCTGGTGTTGAAGAAGGTGCGTATCGACTGCTGGGCCAGGTACTCGTCGTCGCCCTCGCCCAGGCAGACCAGGTGCCGACGGGCCACCTCGGCGGCGAAGGTGACGCTGAGCTTGTTCCACCACTGCCAGGGGTGGACCGGGATGAACAGGTAGTCGGCGGGGTCCAGCCCCTGGTCGGTGAGGACGGCGCGGAAGCGCTCCACCGTCTTCTCGCCCAGCTCGGCCCGCAGGAAGGACTCGTACTCGACCCCGGCGCCGGCCGTGAACGCGGCCCGCGAGCGGTGCGCGGCCAGCCACACCAGCCGCACCGGGCTCGCCGTCTCCGGGGCGTACGACAGGTACTCGTGGACGCCGAAGCCGAGCCGCCCGTTGTTCGCGACGAAGCACGGGTGGCCCTCGGTCATCCCCATCTCGATCGCCTGGAAGCCGCCGCGGGCCAGCTCCGCGGAGGTCACGCGGGGCTTGGCGAGCTTGTAGCAGGTGCTCGACAGGGTGGAGGAGATCTCCTCCAGGTAGACCGGCAGGATCTCGTCGCTCAGCCCCAGCGACTCCTTCAACTCGATGAAGAAGTCCAGGGCGGCGAGCGGGAGTTCGGTGCCCTCGCGGTGCCGGGTGAGGGAGCCTGCGTCGATCTCCCAGTGGTCCAGGGCCCGCCGTACGGCGCCGAACCGGTAGGTGGTGAGCCCGTCGTCGCTGCGGACGACGTACCGGTCGCCGTCCTCCTCGGGCGTGATCAGCCGCTCGTGCGCGAACTCGGCGAGCGCCTTGCGCAGCAGCAGCCGGTTGGCTGTCGCCCAGCGCTCGGGGGACAGATGGGCCACGGCGTCGGCGAGGGTCATGCGGTCACCGCCTTCTCGAACTGCTCGCGGGTGCAGAAGCTCAGCAGCGCCCGCTTCTCCGGTGTGTCGATCTCCCGCTCGGGCACGAACCCGACGGCCGCGTTCAGCGCGTGCACGGCCGTGTTGCGCACGTCCGGCTCGACGACGACCCGCCGCACCGCCGGGTCCTCGAACAGACGGGCCATGACGGCGGTGATGACGGCCTTGGTGAACCCGTGCTCGGGAGTGTCGGTGGCCGGGGTCAGGAAGTGCATCCCGACATCGCCCGGCCGCGCCTCGTACAGCCCGGCCAGCTCCCGGTGCGCGGGGTCGTACGTCTCCATCAGGAAGACGGGAGTGCCGTCGCGCAGCCCGAGCAGCGCGTGGTGGTGCTCGTCCGCCGCGATCTCCCTGTAGACGCGCTCGACGTCCTCCGGCCGCGCGTCCCGCATCATCCAGAAGGCCGCCTTGGGATGGGTGACCCAGGAGTGCAGCAGTCCGGAGTCCGCCGGCGGGTCGACGGGACGGAAGGTGAAGGTCGTGCTCGTGGTCGTGGTCGTGGTCGTGCCGGTCATACTGCGAACTCCTGGAAGGCGATGGTCTTCTCCACCGGGTAGTACTCCGTGCCGAGCAGCTCACGGATGATGTAAGCGTTCCGGTACGCGCCCATGCCCAGGTCGGGGCTGGTGATGCTGTGGGTGTGGACGCCGGCGTTCTGGAGGAAGACACCGCGGCCGGTGACGTCGACGGAGTAGTTGCGGGCGACGTCGAAGCGGCCGTGGCCGTCGAAGCGGAGCCGGCCCTGGACCGGGGCGAGGAAGGCCGGCGGGGTGTAGTGGTAGCCGGTGGCCAGGACCAGGCCCTCGCTGCGGATCTCGAAGTCCTTGTCCTGCTCGTCCTGGTGGAAGCCGAGGGTGTACGCGCCGTCCTGGTACGTCGCCGTGCGCAGCGTGGAGTTGGTGAGCAGCCGGGTGGGGACCGGGCGGTCGCCGCTCTCGACGTTCTTCTGGTACAGCAGGTCGAAGATCGCGTCGACGAGGTCCGAGTTGATGCCCTTGAACAGGCCCTTCTGCTGCTTCTCCAGCCGGTAGCGGGTCTCCTCGGGCAGCGCCCGGAAGTAGTCGACGTAGTCCGGGGAGGTCATCTCCAGGGTCAGCTTCGTGTACTCCAACGGGAAGAACCGCGGGGAGCGGGTGACCCAGTTGAGCCGGTAGCCGTGGACGTCGATCCCGGCGAGCAGCTCGTGGTAGATCTCCGCCGCGCTCTGGCCGCTGCCGACGATGGTGATGGACTCCTTCTCCAGCAGCTCCGCCTTGCGGTGCATGTACTGGGAGGTGTGCAGGAAGTCGCCGCCCAGCCCCTGGCACGCCTGCGGCACGAAGGGGACCGTGCCGGTGCCGAGGACCAGGTGGCGGGCCCGGTAGGTGTCCCCGGCGCCGGTGCGCACGACGTACCGCTCGTCCTCGTACGTCACCTCGGTGACCGTGGTGCCGAAGCGGACGCTGCTCAGCTTGTTCGCGGCCCAGCGGCAGTAGTCGTCGTACTCGACCCGCAGCGGGTAGAAGTTCTCGCGGATGTAGAACGAGTACAGTCTGCCCTTCTCCTTCAGGTAGTTCAGGAAGGAGTACGGCGAGGTCGGGTCGGCCAGGGTGACCAGGTCCGACATGAACGGGGTCTGGAGGTGGGCGCCGTCCAGGAACATGCCGGCGTGCCACTCGAAGCCGGGCTTGGACTCCAGGAAGACGCCGTCCAGTTCGGCGATCGGCTCGGTGAGGCAGGCGAGTCCGAGGTTGAAGGGGCCGAGCCCGATCCCCACGAAGTCGTAGGTCTTGCCGTGGGCTTCAGGACGCGCGGTCAAGGGACTCTCCCAGGTACTGCTCGGCGTGGCCGGCGATCAGATCGAGGACGGCGGCGATGTCGGCCGCCCGTGTCTCAGGGTTGAGCAGGGTGAACTTCAGGTAGTGGCGGCCGTCCACCTTGGTGCCCGCGACCACGGCGTCACCGGAGGCGAACAGGGCCTTGCGGGCGTGGAGGTTGGCGCGGTCGGCCTCGGCGGGGTCGGTGACGGCGGCCGGGACGTAGCGGAAGACGAGGGTGGACAGGCTGGGCTCGACGACGACGTCGTAGCGGGGGTCGGCCGCGAGCAGTTCCCAGCCCTCCCGGGCCAGGTCGCAGACCTCGTCGAAGAGCTGCCCGACGCCGTCGGCGCCCATCGTGCGCAGCGTCATCCACAGTTTGAGGGCGTCGAAGCGGCGGGTGGTCTGGAGGGACTTGTCGACCTGGTTGGGAATGCGTTCCTCCGCCATGCGGCGCGGGTTGAGGTACTCCGCGTGGTAGGTGGCGTGCCGCAGGGTGGCCGCGTCCCGGACCAGCACGGCGGACGAACTGACCGGCTGGAAGAACGACTTGTGGTAGTCGACGGTGACCGAGTCGGCGCGCTCGATGCCGTCGATCCGGTCCCGGTACTTCAGGGAGGCGAGCAGCCCGCAGCCGTAGGCCGCGTCGACGTGCATCCAGACGCCGTACTGGGCGCACAGCCCGGCGATCTCCGGGAGCGGGTCGATGGAGCCGAAGTCGGTGGTGCCGGCGGTGGCGACGACGGCCATGGGGACCAGGCCGTCCCGTGCGCAGCGCTCCAGCTCGCGGGCGAGGGCGACCGTCCGCATGCGCTTGTCGTGGTCGACGGGGACGGTGACGACGGCGTCCGGCCCGAGTCCGAGCAGTTTCGCGGACTTCCTGACGCTGAAGTGGCTCGCCTCGGAGGCGAAGACGCGCAGCCGGCCGAGCGAGTGGCTCTTCGCCTCCTCCCGGGCCAGCAGCAGCGCCTGGAGGTTGGACTGGGTGCCGCCGGAGGTGAAGACGCCGTCGGCGGCCGGCCCGAGGCCGATGCGGGCGGCCGTCCAGTCGATGAGCTTGCGCTCGATGAGGGTGCCGCCGGCCGACTGGTCCCAGGTGTCCAGCGAGGAGTTGACCGCGCAGAGCACGGCTTCGCCGAGCACCGCCGGGATGACGACCGGGCAGTTGAGGTGCGCGAGGTAGCGGGGGTGGTGGAAGTAGACCGCGTCCCGGAGGTAGACGTCCTCCAGTTCGTCCAGGACGGCGGCGGTGTCGCCCAGCGGACGGTCGAGGTCGATCGCGTCGACGGTGGGGGAGAGGGCGTCCACGGTGACGCCGGTGAACGGACGGTCGGTGGTGGCGAGTTTGGCCGCCACCCGCTCGACTCCTTCGGTCACGGAGCGGCGGTAGTGCTCCGCGGTGAGGCCATTGAGCAGGTGCGAGCGCATGTGGGGGTCCTCCGAGGGGACGGTCCGTGCGAGATCAACTTAGGTTAGCCTAACCTAACTTTTGAGTTCCGTGACATGCCGCGGCCCGTGACCGATGCCACGGCACGTCAGGTTTATTCCGCGGCCCGGAGCTGTTCCTCCGTCATCCCCTGCCGCCAGTAGCCGACGAACGTGACACGCCGCCGGTCCACCCCGCGCTCGGCGACGAAGTGCCGCCGCAGCGCCTTCACCTGGCCGGACTCGCCGGCGATCCACACGTACGCCCGCCCGGCGTCCGGCAGGGGAGCGGCTCGTACGGCGTCGACGGCCATGGGGGACCCGTCGCGCCGTACGAGCCACGTGATCTCCGCGTCCGCCCGCGTGCGCACGTCCTGGATGTCACCGGCGTGCGGCACCTCCAGCCAGGCCCGGACCCGGGTGTCGGCGGGCAGGGCTTCCAGGATCGCCGTCGCGGCGGGTACGGCGGTCTCGTCGCCGCACAGCACGACGGGACCGGTGTCACCGGGCGGGCGGAACCGGATCGCCCGGTTGTCCGCGACGGCCGGGCCGAGCAGCAGCACGCGGTCACCGGCGGCGGCGCGGGCGGCCCAGCGGGAGGCGGGACCGGCGGGCGTGGCCGCGCCCGGCTCCACGCCGTGCAGGGCGAAGTCGATGTCGATCTCGTCGGGGTCGCGGCGCAGGGCCCGGAGCGTGTACGAGCGCATCACCGCCCGTACGTCGTCCGGGAGTTCCCGCCACCCCTGCCACCAGCCCTCGCCCAGCTCCAGCGGGACGACGGGTTCGCTCTGCCCGGGATGCGGCAGGAAGAGCGACAGGGACTGGTCCCGCCCGTCGGAGTGGAAGGCGTGCAGATCGGCTCCGCCGAAGGTGACCCGGACCAGGGACGGACCGAGCCGCCTCGTCCGTACGACCTGGAGGGAGAAGAAACGGAACGGGGCGGCTACGGCCGTCGTCATGTGTGGCTCCTGAGAGTGGGGTCAGGGCTTTGTCAGGGGTGCTTACGGGTCAGCTGACCTTCTTGGCCTTCTCCAGGGCCTCCGCCAGGTTCGTCAGCAGCGGCACGCACTTGTCGTAGGAGAGGATCGGCTCGGGGGAGCGGGCGATGACCTGACCCGCCTTCACCGCGGGCAGCTTCTTCCAGGTGGCCTTGGTGATGTCGGCGGGCTGGATGGCCGAGGTGCGGTCGTCCATCATGATGATGTCGGCCTGGTACTTGTCGACGTTCTCCCAGCTCAGCGACTCGTACCAGCCACCGCCCTGCTTCTTGGCGCTCTCCGGCGGCTCCACGAAGTTCACCCCGAGGGCCTTGAAGTACTCCAGGTCGACGGAGAGGTTGGTGCCGGAGACGTAGAACAACTGGTCGCTGGCGCTGCCGGCCATCACCTTGATGCCGGGCTTGGCCTTGGCGGCGGCGCGCAGCCGGGCGGCGGCGTCCTCGAACCGCCTCTTGGCGTCGGTGACCTCGGCGGCCTTCATGTCCGCGCCGAGCGACGCGGCGAGGTCCCACATGCGCTGGAGCGGCTCGGTGAGCTGGCGGTCGTAGACGGAGATGCCGACGCTCGGGGCCAGCTGGGCGATCTTCTTCTTCGACTCCTCGGGGACGTACCAGAGGGTGCCGGCGCCGTCGAACAGCGTGGAGACGAGCACGTCCGGGGCGAGGGAGGCGTACTTCTCGACGCTGAACTGGCCCCAGGTGTTGCCGAGGACCGTCACCTTGCTGATGTCCATGTCGCCGGCCTGGACGTCGGGCTTGCCGGCGGCGGTCTTCGTCGGGCCGAAGACGCCCTTCACCTGGATGCCGTAGTCGTACAGCGCGGCGCCCACGCCGGTGAACGCGACGATGTTCGCGGGGACCTTGTCCAGCTTCACGGTCGTGCCGCGGTCGTCCTTGAAGGACCAGGGCCCGGACGTGCCGGCCTTCGCCTCCGTGCCGGAGCCGCCGTCTTTGCCCTTGTCGTCCCCGCAGGCGGCGAGCGCGGCACCGAGTCCGAGGGCGCCGCCGGCGGCGAGCAGGCCGCGGCGAGTGAGGTGGGTGGCACGGGCATGGGGCATGGGTATGACTGCTTTCGAACGGGGCGAAGCGCCCGCCGGACAAGTTCGAAGGTAGGTTAGCCTAACCTCATGTGATGTCCAGGGGGCGGGTACCTGCCCGTTCGGCCGGTGCGCGTCTGGCGGACAACCGCCGACGGGCCCGGAGTTGGCGGTACGGCGGACAGGCCGGGGTCCGCGCGGCTACGGTCGGCACCCCACGGCCGGCACAGCCGGCTGCGACGGGAACGGGTCCGACGTCCCCGGCTCGGCCACCCTCCGGCTCAGGCGGAACCCGAGCGTGGATCTGCGGATCACCCTGGCGATTCTCGGCGCGGCGGGCGTCGTGTCCGCGGCTCTGTCCGCCCTGAAGCGGCTGTTGGACCAGGTGCCCGAAGTGATCAGGTCCTGGCGGCGTGTCGTGGACGAAGCCCGGCGTTCGCGCACGGACGACGGCGGGGACAGCGCCCGATGACACGGGACCGGCAGCCGGTGCCGCCGGTCCCGTGCGGATGGGCCGGGCTCCGGGTCAGCTCACCAGGCCCAGCTCGCGGGCGATCAGCATGCGCTGCACCTCGCTCGTGCCCTCGCCGATCTCCAGGATCTTGGAGTCGCGCCACATGCGGGCCACCGGGTACTCGTTCATGAAGCCGTAGCCGCCGTGGATCTGGGTCGCCTCGCGGGCGTTGTCGACGGCGACCGTGGAGGAGTAGAGCTTGGCCAGGGCCGCCTCCTTCTTGAAGGGCTCGCCCGCCACCAGCCGGCTCGCGGCGTCGCGCCAGGCGAGCCGGGCGGTGTGGGCCTTCATCTCCATGTCGGCGATCTTGAACTGGATCGCCTGGTTGGCGCCGATGGGCTTGCCGAAGGCACGGCGTTCCCTGGCGTACTTCACCGACTCGTCCACGCAGCCCTGGGCCAGCCCCGTCGCCAGGGCCGCGATCGCGATGCGGCCCTCGTCCAGGATGCGCAGGAACTGGGCGTAGCCACGGCCCTGTTCGCCCAGGAGGTTGGCGGCGGGGACGCGGACGTCGGCGAACGACAGCTCACGGGTGTCCGACGCGTTCCAGCCGACCTTCGAGTAGGGCGCCGCCACCGTGAAGCCCGGCGTGCCCGACGGGACGATGATCGCCGAGATCTCCGGCCGGCCGTCCGGCTTGCGCCCGGTGACGGCGGTGACGGTCACCAGTTCCGTGATGTCCGTGCCCGAGTTCGTGATGAAGCACTTCGTGCCGTTGATCACCCACTCGTCCGTGTCCGGGTCGAGGCGGGCCGTCGTACGGGTCGCCCCCGCGTCGCTGCCGCCGTCCGGCTCGGTCAGGCCGAACGCGCCCAGGACCTCACCCGAGCACAGCCGGGGCAGCCACCGGCGCTTCTGCTCCTCCGTGCCGAACAGGTGCAGCGGCATCGCGCCCAGCGAGACCCCCGCCTCCAGGGTGATGGCCACCGAGGAGTCGACCCGGGCCAGCTCCTCCAGCGCGATGCCGAGCGCCAGGTAGTCGCCGCCCATACCGCCGTACTCCTCCGGGAACGGCAGCCCGAACAGGCCCATGCGGCCCATCTCCCGGACGATCTCGTACGGGAACTCGTGCCGCTCGTAGAAGTCGCCGATCTTCGGCGCCACGACATCGTGCGCGAACTCCTCCACCGTACGGCGGAGGTCCTCCAGCTCGGGGCTGAGACGGTGGTCCATGCTGATCACTGGTCCTTGTGGGAGAGAGCGCGGACGGTACGGGACGGGCTGGGCCGGCCCAGCTGTTCGGCCATCCACACGCTCGTGGCGGTCAGACGGCCGAGGTCGACCCCCGTCGCGATGCCGAGCCCGTGCAGCATCCAGACGAGGTCTTCGGTGGCGAGGTTGCCGGTGGCGGACTTGGCGTAGGGGCAGCCGCCGAGGCCGCCCGCGGAGGCGTCGACCGTGGTGACGCCGTGCTGGAGCGCCGCCAGCGTGTTGGCGAGCGCCTGGCCGTAGGTGTCGTGGAAGTGCACGCCGATCGCTTCCGTCGGCACGCCCCGGTCGTTGAGCAGCGCGAGCAGCTCGCGCACCTGACCGGCCGTGGCCACACCGATCGTGTCGCCGAGGCTCAGCTCGTCGCAGCCCATGTCCCGCAGGGCCGTGCACACCCGGGCCACCTGCCGCGCCGGCACCGCGCCCTCCCACGGGTCGCCGAAGCACATGGACACATAGCCGCGCACGTGCACGCCTCGGTCCTTGGCGTGCCGCACCACCGGCTCGAACACCGCCAGCGACTCGTCCAGCGTGCGGTTGAGGTTGGCCTTCGCGAAGGACTCGGTGGCGCTGGCGAACACGGCGACGCGCCCGGCGCCGAGTGCCAGCGCCCGGTCCAGGCCGCGCCGGTTCGGGACCAGCACCGGCAGGGCCACCCCGGGCAGGTCGCTCACCTGCGGGAACAGCTCCTCGGCGTCGGCCAGTTGGGGCACCCACTTGGGGTGCACGAAGCTCGTCGCCTCGATCGTGGTCAGGCCCGCGCCGGCCAGCCGCCGGATGAACTCCGCCTTCACCGCGGTCGGCACGGCCGTCTTCTCGTTCTGCAACCCGTCCCGCGCGCCGACCTCGTGGATCCGCACCCGCGCGGGCAGGCCCGGGGCCGGTACGACCATGGGCAGACCGTCGACGCTCATTCCGCCGCCTCCTTCGGGGCGATGACGGCCAGCACCTGGTCCATGGCGACCGTCGTACCCGGTGTCACGTCCAGCTCGGCGACCGTGCCGGCGTGCGGGGCGGAGATGACGTGCTCCATCTTCATCGCCTCCACCACCAGCAGGCTCTGCCCGGCGGTCACTTCGTCGCCGACGGCCACCTTGACCACCGTCACCGTGCCGGGCATGGGCGCGGTGAGCGAGTCGGCGCCCGCGTGGGCCGCGCGGTTCAGGGACGCGGCCACCGGGTCGTGGTCGCGCACCTGCCAGGCGTCCCCGTCCCGGCCGATCCAGTCACCGGCCCGGTGGAAGGTGTGCCGGACGCCGTCGAGGGTGACGGTCACGCGGTCACCGGTGACGGTGTGGGTGCCCCGGGGGGTGTACGTCACCGGCTCCTGCGCCCGCAGGTGGAAGGCCGGCGGCTTCGGGGTGCCGCCGAGCCGCCAGCCGCTCGGCACGGAGAAGGGGTCGGTCCAGCCCTCCGCGCGCGGCGTGAGCCGCTCCAGGCGTACGGCCGCCGCCGCCTCGTAGACCTCCTCGGGGACGTCCGTTTGGACCAGGTCGTCCACGACCCGCTCGACCAGGCCCGTGTCCAGCTCGCCCGAGACGACCGCCGGGTGCGCGAGCAGCCGGCGCAGGAACCCGGCGTTGGTCTGCACACCCAGCGTGACCGTCTCCGCGAGCGCCGATCGCAGCTTCCTGAGCGCCGTCGCGCGGTCCGGGCCGTACGCGATCACCTTGGACAGCATCGGGTCGTACAGGCTGCCCACCTCGGTGCCCTCGGTGAGCCCGGAGTCGGTGCGCACGCCGTCGCCCTGCGGTTCGCCCAGCAGCAGGACCGTGCCACCGGAGGGCAGGAACCCGCGCGCGGGGTCCTCCGCGCAGATCCGGGCCTCCACCGCGTGGCCGGTCAGCCGCAGGTCCTCCTGCGCGAAGCCCAGCGGCTCCCCGGCGGCCACCCGCAGCTGCCACTCCACCAGGTCCAGCCCGGTGACGAGTTCGGTGACCGGGTGCTCCACCTGGAGGCGGGTGTTCATCTCCATGAAGTAGTACTGCGAGGGATCGCCGCCCGGGACGATGAACTCCACCGTGCCCGCGCCCCGGTACCCGCACGAGCGCGCCGCCTGCACGGCCGCCTCGCCCATCGCGGCCCGGGTCCGCTCGTCGAGGAGCACGCTCGGCGCCTCCTCGATGATCTTCTGGTGGCGCCGCTGGAGGGAGCACTCGCGCTCGCCCAGGTGGACCACGTTGCCGTGGCCGTCGGCCAGCACCTGGATCTCGATGTGCCGGGGCCGGTCGACCCACCGCTCCACCAGCAGGGTGTCGTCGCCGAAGGAGGCGCGGGCCTCGCGGCGGGCGGCGGCGATCTCCTCCTCCAGCACGGTCATGTCCCGCACCAGCCGCATGCCCTTGCCGCCGCCGCCGGCGGACGGCTTGAGCAGCACGGGCGCGCCCAGCGCGCGGGCCGCCTCGGCCAGCTCCGGGTCCCGGCCGCCCGGCACCACCGGCACCCCGGCCGCCTGCACCGTCTCCTTGGCGCGGATCTTGTCGCCCATGAGCGCGATCGCGTCCGCCGGCGGGCCGATGAAGACCAGACCCGCCTCCTCGCAGGCGCGGGCGAAGCCCGCGTTCTCCGCGAGGAAGCCGTAGCCGGGGTGGACGGCCTGGGCGCCGGTGCGGGCGGCGGCCTGAAGCAGCCGCTCCACCGACAGATAGCTCTCGGCGGCCGGCGCCGGGCCGATCCGTACCGCCGTGTCGGCCTCCCGGACGTGCCGCGCGTCGGCGTCGGCGTCGGAGAAGACCGCCACCGAGCGCACGCCCAGCGAGCGGAGCGTACGGATGACGCGTACGGCGATCTCGCCCCGGTTGGCCACCAGCACTGTGTCGAACACGGTTCCCCTCCTCACATCCGGAAGACGCCGAACTGGGGGTCTCCCAGGGGCGCGTTGGCGCAGGCCGTCAGGGCGAGGCCCAGCACCTGACGGGTCTCCAGCGGGTCGATGACGCCGTCGTCCCAGAGCCGGGCGGTGGCGTAGTAGGCGTTGCCCTGGCGTTCGTACTGGGCGCGCACGGGCGCCTTGAACGCCTCCTCGTCCTCGGCGGGCCACTGCTCGCCGCGCGCCTCCAGCTGGTCCCGCTTGACGGTCGCCAGCACGGACGCGGCCTGCTCGCCGCCCATGACGGAGATCTTGGCGTTGGGCCACATCCACAGGAAGCGGGGGGAGTAGGCCCGGCCGCACATCGAGTAGTTGCCCGCGCCGTACGAGCCGCCGACGACGACCGTCAGCTTCGGCACGCGGGTGCAGGCGACCGCGGTCACCATCTTGGCGCCGTGCTTGGCGATGCCGCCCGCCTCGTAGTCCTTGCCGACCATGAAGCCGGAGATGTTCTGGAGGAACACCAGCGGGATGCCGCGCTGGTCGCACAGCTCGATGAAGTGGGCGCCCTTCTGGGCGGACTCGGAGAACAGGATGCCGTTGTTGGCGACGATCCCGACCGGGTGGCCGTGGATGCGCGCGAAGCCGGTGACCAGGGTCTGCCCGAACTCGCTCTTGAACTCGGCGAACCGGGAGCCGTCGACCACGCGCGCGATGATCTCGCGGACGTCGTAGGGGGTGCGGGAGTCGACGGGGACCGCGCCGTAGAGCCCGTAGGGATCGACCTTGGGCTCGGCGACGGGCACGACCTCCCAGGGCGGGGACTGCCGGGCCGGGAGCGTGGCGACGATGTTCCGGACGGTCCTCAGGGCGTGCGCGTCGTCCTCGGCGAGGTGGTCGGTGACCCCGGAGACGCGCGCGTGGACCTCGCCGCCGCCCAGCTCCTCCGCCGTGACGACCTCGCCGGTGGCCGCCTTCACCAGCGGCGGGCCGCCCAGGAAGATCGTGCCCTGGCCGCGGACGATCACGGCCTCGTCGCTCATCGCCGGGACGTACGCACCGCCGGCCGTGCAGGAGCCGAGCACGGCCGCGATCTGCGGGATGCCCGCGCCGGACATCCGGGCCTGGTTGTAGAAGATCCGCCCGAAGTGGTCCCGGTCCGGGAAGACCTCGTCCTGCATCGGCAGGAAGGCCCCGCCGGAGTCGACCAGGTAGACGCACGGCAGCCGGTTGTCCAGCGCCACCTCCTGCGCGCGCAGGTGCTTCTTCACCGTCATCGGGTAGTACGTGCCGCCCTTGACGGTGGCGTCGTTCGCGACGATCACGCACTCGCGCCCGCTGACCCGGCCGATCCCGGCGATCACCCCGGCGGCCGGGGCCTGCCCCTCGTACATCCCGTCGGCCGCGAGCGGGGCCAGCTCCAGGAAGGGCGAGCCCGGGTCGAGCAGCGTGTCCACCCTGTCCCTCGGCAGCAGCTTGCCGCGCGCGGTGTGCCGGGCGCGGGCCTTCTCGCCGCCGCCGAGGGCCGCCGCGGCCAGCTTGGCGCGCAGCTCCTCCACGAGGGCCAGATGCGCCTGTTCGTTGGCCCGCCAGGCCTCCGACGCGGGATCTGCCGCGCTGTGAAGCTCCGGTGCCTCCTGCATCCTGCGGTTCCCCTCACCGGTGATCGAACCTGTTAATGAGCGTTAACCATCACCATCAGGTTAACGACCGCTAACCTCGCTGTCTAGAATTGTCTGCATGGCCACCAGAACCGACGCCCCGACCCGCCGCGAGCAGATCCTGAAGGAGGCCGCCCGGCTGTTCGCCGAGCGCGGGTTCCACGGCGTCGGTGTCGACGAGATAGGCGCCGCGGTCGGCATCAGCGGCCCCGGCCTCTACCGGCATTTCCCGGGCAAGGACGCGATGCTCGCCGAGCTGCTGGTCGGCATCAGCGGGCAGCTGCTCACCGGTGCCAAGCGCCGGCTGGCCGAGGCCGACGGGATCCCCGCGACCCGCGTCCTCGACTCCCTGATCGAGGGCCACATCGACTTCGCCCTGGACGACCGCCCGCTGATCACCCTGCACGACCGCGAGCTGGACCGCCTGCGGGACAGCGACCGCAAGCTGGTGCGGCAGCTCCAGCGGCAGTACGTGGAGCTGTGGGTGGAGGTGGTCCGCGCGGTGTACCCGGGCCTGACCGAACCGGCCGCCCGCTCGGCCGTCCACTCGGTCTTCGGCCTGCTCAACTCCACCCCCCACCTGGGCCGCGCGGGGACCCTGCCGGGGCGCGGGGTGACGGCGGCGCTGCTGCACCGCATGGCGCGGGGCGCGTTCGAGGCGGCCGGCGAGGAGTAGCGGACCGGGCTGTTCCCGCAGGTCAGCGACGTGATCTGACGCTCCCCTGCACCGAGTGGAGGGGGAAGCCGTGGGAATCGGCACGGCTCGTGGGAAGAGGCGTACGAGAGCGCTGCGCGCGGTCGCCGCGCTCGTCGTCGCGGGGGCGCTGACGGCCGCGGCCGGGGGCGACCGGGCGCGGGACTACGCGCAGGGGCACGGCCTGGCCGGGACCGGGAACGCCATCGGCTTCCCGCATGCCCGGATCGGCACCGCGTACTGGATGAGCGTGCCCGTCCAGGAGAACGTCACCGGCCGGCCGCTCACGCTGCTGCGCACCGAGTGGCTGCACGTGCCGGCGGGCCTGCGGGTGCTGCGCTACGGCGTCGTCACGGTCGAGGAGACGGGCGGCCAGGGGCTGTTCGCCTCGGACGACGAGGACTTCGCGCAGGCCGTGCCCGGGGCGCGGGTGCACGCCGCCCGGCCGATCCGGGTGCCGCCGCACGGCCGGGCGGACGCCTACGTGCTCGCCCGGGTGGAGGTGACCGGCCCCGTCCACGAGAACCTGTCCGGCTATCGCGTCCGGTACCGCCAGGGCGCCGTGGAGTACCGGCAGGACCAGGACTGGCAGGTGGGCCTGCGGCTGCGGCCCGAGGGCGACCGGGCGTGACGAGCGTTACGGCGGGACCCCCCTGGACGGGGTTCCGTACTCGCCGGTACGGTTGGGTGAGCAAGCGCTTAGACATGCCGATGTCAGGTACGTGGAGGTGGACGGCGTGCGCCGTACGGTGTTCAACGAGGATCACGAGGCGTTCCGGGAGACCCTTCGCGCCTTCATCGAGGCCGAGGTCGTGCCGGTGTACGACGAGTGGTTCGCCGCCGGCCAGGCGCCGCGCGACTTCTACTACAAGCTCGGCGAGCTGGGCGTCTTCGGCATCAGCGTGCCCGAGGAGTTCGGCGGCGCGGGCCTGGACACCCACAAGTTCGAGGCCGTCCTCTACGAGGAGACCGCCCGCGCCGGCGTCCAGTTCGGCGGCTCCGGCGTGCACGTGCTGCTCGCCCTGCCCTACATCAAGATGCTCGCCACCGACGAGCAGAAGAAGCGCTACCTGCCGAAGTTCGTCACCGGCGAGGAGATGTGGGCCATCGCGATGACCGAGCCGGGCACCGGCTCCGACCTCGCGGGCATGAAGACCACCGCCAAGCTCTCCGAGGACGGCACGCACTACGTCCTCAACGGCGCCAAGACCTTCATCACCGGCGGTGTGCACGCCGACAAGGTGATCGTCTGCGCCCGCACCGCCGCGCCCACCGCCGAGGACCGCCGCCACGGCATCTCCCTGTTCGCCGTGGACACCAAGTCCGAGGGCTACTCCATCGGCCGCAAGCTGGACAAGCTGGGCCTGCGCACCTCCGACACCGCGGAGCTGGCCTTCGTCGACGTCAAGGTCCCGGTCGAGGACCTGCTCGGCGAGGAGAACAAGGGCTTCTCCTACCTCGGCCACAACCTGGCCTCCGAGCGCTGGGGCATCGCCTTCGGCGCCTACGCCCAGGCCAAGGCCGCCGTCCGGTTCGCCAAGAGTTACGTGCAGGAGCGCACCGTCTTCGGCAAGCCGGTCGCCCACTTCCAGAACACCAAGTTCGAGCTGGCCGCCTGCCAGGCCGAGGTGGACGCCGCCGAGGCGGTCGCCGACCGCGCCCTGGAGGCCCTGGACGCCGGTGAGCTGACCCCCGCCGAGGCCGCCTCCGCGAAGCTGTTCTGCACCGAGGTCGCGCACCGCGTCATCGACCGCTGCCTCCAGCTGCACGGCGGCTACGGCTACATGAACGAGTACCCGATCGCCCGCCTGTACGCGGACAACCGTGTCAACCGCATCTACGGCGGCACCAGCGAGATCATGAAGACGATCATCGCCAAGGACATGGGACTGTAAGGCCCCGGACACCGACACGCGATCACTGGCCGGTACACCAGGACACCATGAGCCAGGCACTCCAGGACCTCCTCGAACTGCTCGACCTGGAGCAGATCGAGGAGGACATCTTCCGCGGCCGCTCCCGCCCCGCCGTCGTCCCGCGCGTCTTCGGCGGGCAGGTGGCGGCGCAGGCGCTGGTCGCCGCCGGGCGGACGGTCCCCGCGGACCGGCCCGCCCACTCCCTGCACGCGTACTTCCTGCGCCCCGGCGACCCGGGCGCGCCCATCGTCTACACCGTGGACCGCATCCGCGACGGCCGGTCCTTCACCACCCGCCGGGTGGTCGCCGTCCAGCACGGCAAGCCGATCTTCCACCTGTCGGCGTCCTTCCAGGCGTACGAGGACGGGCTGGAGCACCAGGCGCCCATGCCCCCCGCGCCCGACCCGGTGACCCTGCCGACCTCCCAGGAGCGGCTGCGCGGCTACGGCCACCTCGCCCCCGACGTCGTGGAGCGGTTCCTCCAGGCGCGCGAGGCGATCGACCTCAGGTACGTGGACGAGCCGCCGTACGGGCGGTACGGCGAGCCGCGCGAGCCGCACTCCCAGGTGTGGTTCCGCACCAACGGCAAGCTCGGCGGCCCCGTCGACGAACCCCTGCTGCACGTCGTCCTCGCCACCTACGTCTCCGACATGACCCTGCTCGACTCGGTGCTGCTCGCGCACGGGCGCGGCGGCTGGGCCGTCGGGGACGTCGTCGGCGCGTCCCTGGACCACGCGATGTGGTTCCACCGCCCCTTCCGGGCCGACGAATGGCTGCTGTACGACCAGGAGTCACCGTCCGCGCACGGCGGCCGGGGCCTCGGCCAGGCCCGTATCTACACCCAGGACGGGCGGCTCGCCATCTCGGTCATCCAGGAGGGTGTCGTCCGAGTGCCGAGACGGCCGTGACCGGCGTGCTCTCCGAGATGACGCGTGACCCATGTGGGACTAGGCTCTCTGAGTGAAGGCCGCAGTGAACGGCATGCCCGGCAGACCCGAGTGTGAGGTGCCCGGCACCGTATCGGTTCCAACTGTCTGCGGTGACATCTGAAGACCGCGCCGCACTCTTCCCCTTTCGCAGCGGCGACGGCCATCCACCTCGCGCCTCCCCCAGGGAGCCGTGAGAGACGATGGAGATGGAAGGTATTCCTATGCGATCACAGCGCGTGAGGCGTCTTGTCGCGATTTCCGCCAGCGGCCTGCTGCTGGCCGGCGGAGCCGCGATCGGCACCGCCGGAACCGCCTCAGCCTCGACCCACAGCGACCGCGGTTCCTACAGCTGGAACTGGGGCGATGAAGACAACGGCTACGGCGGCTACGGCGGCTACGGCGGCGACCACGGCGGCGGCTATGGCGGCGACCACGGTGGCGGCTACGGCGGCGGTGACCACGGCGGTGGCGGCTACGGCGGTGGCGGCTACGGCGGTGGCGGTCACGGCGGTGGCGGCTACGGCGGTGGCGGTCACGGCGGTGGCGGCTACGGCGGTGGCGGTCACGGCGGTGGCGGCGGCGGTCACGGCGGCGGTGGCGGCGGTCACGGCGGCGGTGGCGGTGGCCACGGCGGCGGCGGTGGCGGCGGTCACGGCGGCGGAGGTGGCGGCGGCCGCTGAGCCGGCCACTGACTGACGACGTGCGGCCCCGTTCGCGGGGCCGCACCTCTTCTTTCCGCACCGGAGTGCGGGACCCCCGTCGCGACGCGGTGTCAGACCAGACCGGCCGCGGCGAGCAGGTACGCGGTCATCGGATCGTAGTGACGCGGGCTCACTACGTGGTCGTCCAGCGGGACGACGACCTGCACGGTGCCCTCGGACTCGGCCAGGAACAGCGCCGGGTCGTTGCAGTCGGCGTACCCGACGGAGTCGACACCGTGCTGCCCCGCGTACCCGGCCCAGCCGTGGTCGGCGACCACCAGGTCCGGCAGCGGACGCCCCTCCCGCTCAAGTCCCGTCAGAATGGCCCGCATCGGCTCACCGGAGTGCGTGTGCCACAGCGTCGCCCCGTGCTCCAGCACGGCCACGTCCGCGAACTGCATCACGTACCCCTCGTCCGTCTGGAGCCCGTCCGGGATGACGACGATCTCGCAGCCGGCGGCGCGCAGCGCGGCGGCCGTGGCCCGGTGGACGTCCAGGAGACCGCCCGGGTGCCCGGTCGCGAACAGCACCCGCTGCCGGTCCTCGGCCGCCTTGCGCAGCCGCGCCGCCATGCGGTCGAGGGCGTCCACCGTCAGCTCGGGGTCGATGGTGTCCTGCCCGTACCGGTACTCCGGGTCGTCGTTGACGCCCACCCGCTCGGCCATGACCGCGAGCACGTCCTGCTCGTCCGTCCAGCGGTCGCCCAGTTCCAGGCCGAGCCAGTAGTTGCGGACACCGTTGGCGAGCTGACGGTAGTGGGAGAGGTTGTTCTCGCGGGGCGTGGCGACGTCCCCCGCGATACGCGTGCGCACCAGGTGGTCGACGAGCTGGGCGCGGCTGGGTGTCCCGGATATCGGCATGCCTCCCATTGTGGGGCAGTGCCCGGCGCGCGTCCTCGGCGTACCGTCCGCTGGGACGGGGGTCACCCACGGTCGCCGTCAGTCCCGGCGCAGCGCGAACCACAGCTCCATGCGCACGTCCGGATCGTCCAGGTCGGCGGCCAACAGGGCGGCGCAGCGGGCGATCCGCTGCCGCACGGTGTTGCGGTGCACGCCGAGCGCCACCGCCGTACGGTCCCAACTGCCGTGCAGGGACAGCCAGGTGCGCAGGGTGTCGGCGAGCGCGGCCTGCCCCGCGAGGGGGCCGAGCAGCGCACGGGCGTGCGTCTCGGCGTCCGCCCGCGGCACCAGGTCCGCCAGCGCGGGGCGGGCCGCGTGCCGGACCAGCGGGGTGCGGGTGGCGCGGGCCCGGGCCAGGGCACGGGCGGCCTGGGTGTCGGCGGCCGGCCACTCCCGGGGCCCGGCCGCGGCACTCACCCCGAGCGTCCAGCCGGGCTGTGGCCCCGGTTCCCGGTCCGCCGGCACCAGTACCCGTACGACGTCGCGGGCGAGGTCGACCAGCGGCGAGCCCAGGGCGGCGCCCAGCGCGGAGGCGGCGACCGCGTCCGGGGCCTGGACCTCCGGCCGCGCGTGCACCACGAGCCACTGCCCGGTGCCGAGCAGGGGCGCCACCTCCTCGGGCGGGGCGCCGAGCAGCAGCCGGACGAGCGCGGAGGACCGGGCCGCCCCGGCACCGCTGTGGTGCTCCCCGGTCAGCAGGGCCAGCAGGACGGCGGCGACGGAGGCGATGGTGTGGTCACCCGGGTCACGCCGGGGCGCGGCCACCCCGAGCACGAACCCCTCCCCGGCGCCGAGGGCGTAGACGGCGAGGTGGGTGGCGCCGTGGGTGTCGGTGGCGGAGGCGGGGTGCGGGCGGGGGACCGGCGTGCCGGGTGTGCTCCGTGCGTGCCCTGTTCCGGCTGTGCCCGGGGTGCTCGGTGTGCCCGGCTTGCCCGGTGCGGAAGGGGCCGGGTGCGGCCGGCCGCGGGGCACGGCCGGTGGGGGAGCGGCCGGGTGCCTGACCACGCCCGCCAGCTCCGCCAGCGCCGTCCGCGCGCCCTCCGGTGCCCCCCTGCCCGCGCCCGCGATCTCCGTGCCGTCGGGCCCGTAGAGCACCGCCCGGCCGCCCACGCGCTGGGCCAGCTGGCGCAGCACCGAGGGGACCGGGTCCGGCCGGGAGGCGGCGGCCGCGAGACTCTGCTGCGCCTCGGTGACCCGGCGCAGCTCGGCCAGCCGGGCCTGCGCCATCAGCTGCCAGACCGCGCGGGCCACCCCGGAGAACGTGGTCTGCGGCGGCACCTCCAGCAGCGGCAGCCCGTACCGGTCGCAGGCGGCGACCAGGGCGCGCGGGACCGTGTCGTGCACGGGGGCCACCCCGAAGCCGAGGGCCGCGCCGCCCGCGGCCACGATCCGGGAGACGTAGTCGTCGAAGTAGGTGCCCGAGCCGGCCGCCTCGGGGATGTGCACCCCGGCCGTGAGCAGCAGCTCGCCGCCCAGCAGATAGGGGTAGGGGTCGGCCATCTCCGAGGTGTGCGCCCAGTGGATCACGATCCCCGGGTCCGCGGGCCCGGCGATCTGCCGCAGCGCGAGGTCGTCCCGGGCCAGCAGCGCCTGGAGTGTGACCGGCGGGGTCGGCGGGACCGCCGGGGCGATCGTCTCGGGCATGGTGTGCGTTCCCTCCATCCCGCCCCGTGCATATGGATGAAACGTACACTTCGCAGTCGCTTTCCGGCCACCTAGCCTCAAGGGGCACGGCAGCCGCGGGTACGGGCGGATGTCCCCGCGAGCCGCTGCCGGCGCATCTGCGAAGAACCTGCACGACACGCCACCGGACAGTGCGCGAAGGAGGGCCCCATGGCCGTCGACTACACAGTGATCGTCGTCTATCTCGCCGGCATGCTCGCCATGGGCTGGTGGGGCATGCGCCGCGCCAAGTCCAAGAGCGAGTTCCTGGTGGCCGGCCGCCGCCTCGGGCCCGCCATGTACTCCGGCACCATGGCGGCGATCGTCCTCGGCGGCGCCTCCACCATCGGCGGCGTGGGCCTCGGCTACCAGTACGGCCTCTCCGGCGCGTGGATGGTCTTCACCATCGGCCTCGGCCTGCTCGCCCTCTCCGTCTTCTTCTCGGCCCGCATCGCCCGTCTGAAGGTGTACACGGTCTCCGAGATGCTCGACCTGCGCTACGGCGGCCGGGCCGGCGTGATCTCGGGCGTGGTCATGTGGGCGTACACCCTCATGCTCGCGGTGACCTCCACCATCGCCTACGCCACGATCTTCGACGTGCTCTTCGACATCAACCGCACGGTCGCGATCATCCTCGGCGGCGCCATCGTCGTCGCCTACTCGACCCTCGGCGGCATGTGGTCCATCACCCTCACCGACATGGTCCAGTTCGTCGTCAAGACCATCGGCGTGCTGCTCCTGCTCCTGCCGATCGCGGTCGTCAAGGCCGGCGGCTTCGCCGAGATGAAGGCCAAGCTGCCGACCGGTTACTTCGACCCGCTGGGCATCGGCGGCGAGACGATCTTCACCTACGTCCTGATCTACACGTTCGGCATGCTGATCGGCCAGGACATCTGGCAGCGCGTCTTCACCGCCCGCAGCGACAGGACCGCCCGGTGGGGCGGCACCGTGGCCGGAACCTACTGCCTGGCCTACGCCCTGGCCGGCGCGGTGATCGGCACGGCCGCCAAGGTGATGTACCCCAAGCTGGGCAGCCCCGACGACGCCTTCGCCACCATCGTCAAGGACGAACTCCCCGTCGGCGTGCGCGGGCTGGTCCTGGCCGCGGCCCTCGCCGCCGTGATGTCGACGTCCTCCGGCGCCCTGATCGCCTGCGCCACGGTCGCCAACAACGACATCTGGTCCCGTCTGCGCGGGGTCGTGCGGCGGGACGGCGACGACCACGACGAGGTCACGGGCAACCGCGTGTTCATCCTGGTCATGGGCCTGGCCGTGATCGGCACGGCGATCGCCCTGAACAACGTGGTCGAGGCGCTCACCGTGGCGTACAACCTCCTCGTCGGCGGCCTGCTCGTGCCCATCCTGGGCGGCCTGCTGTGGAAGCGCGGCACGGTCCAGGGCGCGCTGGCCTCCGTGATCGTCGGCGGCCTCGCGGTCATCGGCCTGATGGCCGGCTACGGCATCCTCGCCAACGAGCCCGTCTACTACGGCCTGCTGGCCTCCCTCGCCGCCTACGTCGCCGTCTCCCTGGCCACGAGGCCCACCGACGAGACCGTCCTCGCCACCTGGCGCGAGCGCCTCGCCGGACGCACCCCCGAACTCCCGTCCGAACCGGTCCCGGCTCACCAGTAGAGTCGCAGAGAAAGCAGTACGTGCGCGAAGAAGCGCAAGGAAGAAGGCATTTCACCATGAGCAGCAACGAGACGCCCCGCGGCCCCGTCGACTCCTCCCGCGTCCCGCGGTACGCCGGTCCCGCGACCTTCGCCCGGCTGCCCCGCCTGGACGAGGTCGGCACCGCCGACGTCGCCGTCGTGGGCGTGCCGTTCGACTCCGGCGTCTCGTACCGGCCGGGCGCCCGCTTCGGCGGCAACGCCATCCGTGAGGCGTCCCGGCTCCTGCGCCCCTACAACCCGGCGCAGGACGCCTCCCCGTTCGCCCTCGCCCAGGTCGCGGACGGCGGCGACATCGCCGTGAACCCGTTCAACATCAACGAGGCCGTCGAGACCATCGAGGCCGCCGCCGACGACCTGCTCGGCACCGGCGCCCGGCTGATGACCCTCGGCGGCGACCACACCATCGCGCTGCCGCTGCTGCGCTCGGTGGCGAAGAAGCACGGCCCGGTCGCCCTGCTCCACTTCGACGCGCACCTGGACACCTGGGACACCTACTTCGGCGCCGAGTACACGCACGGCACCCCGTTCCGCCGCGCGGTCGAGGAGGGCATCCTCGACACCTCCGCCCTGTCCCACGTCGGCACCCGCGGCCCGCTGTACGGCAAGCAGGACCTGACGGACGACGAGAAGATGGGCTTCGGCATCGTCACCTCCGCCGACGTCTACCGCCGGGGCGCCGACGAGGTGGCCGACCAGCTGCGCCAGCGCATCGGCGACCGCCCGCTGTACATCTCCATCGACATCGACTGCCTCGACCCGGCGCACGCGCCCGGCACCGGCACCCCCGAGGCGGGCGGCATGACCTCCCGCGAGCTGCTGGAGATCCTGCGCGGCCTGGCGGGCTGCAACCTGGTGTCCGCGGACGTCGTCGAGGTCGCCCCGGCCTACGACCACGCCGAGATCACCTCCGTCGCCGCCTCCCACACGGCGTACGAACTGACCACGATCATGAGCCGCCAGATCGCGGCGGCCCGGAAGGACGCGGAAGCGAAGTGACCCACGACCACGACCTGGTACTCCGCCCGACGCCGGCGCAGATCACCGCCGCCCTGAACCCTCCCCCGGGGCGCACCGGCGGAGACTTGGTCGTGGAGACGCTGGCCGGGCTGGGCGCGACGACCGTCTTCGGTCTCCCCGGCCAGCACGCCCTCGGCATGTTCGACGCGCTCCGCCGCTCCTCGCTGCGGTACGTGGGCCTGCGGGTGGAGAACAACGCGGGCTTCGCGGCGGACGCGTACGGCAGGATCACCGGCGAGGCGGCGCCGCTGCTGCTCTCGACGGGGCCGGGCGCGCTGACGTCCCTGGCCGCGCTCCAGGAGGCGGCGGCGGCCAGCGCGCCGGTGCTCGCCATCAGCAGCCAGATCCCGACGGCGGGCCTGGGCGGCGGCCGGCACGGCTACCTCCACGAACTCCCGGACCAGGCGGCCTCGTTCCGGGGCGTGGTGAAGTCGGTGCACCCGGTCCGCACCCCCTCCCAGATCCCCTCCGCGATCGCGGCGGCCTGGAAGTCGGCCCTGACGGCCCCGCACGGCCCGGTGTGGGTGGAGATCCCGCAGGACGTGCTGCTGGCCGAGACCTCGCTGCCCGTGGTGACGGCGATGGACGCGACCCCCGAGGACCTGGTCCCGCGCCCCGAACTGACGGCGGTGGCGGCCGGCCTGCTGTCCCGCGCCGCCCGTCCGGCGATCATCGCGGGCGGCGGGGTCGTCCGCGCGGACGCGTCGGGCAAGCTGCTCCGGCTGGCCGAGAAGCTCCAGGCGCCGGTCGTGACGACCTTCGGCGGCAAGGGCGCGTTCCCGTGGCACCACCCGCTGTCGTTGCAGTCCTGGCTGGAGGACCGGCACACGACGGACTTCCTGGAGGACGCGGACGTCCTGCTGGTGGTCGGCTCCGGCCTCGGCGAACTGTCCTCCAACTACCACACGTTCCAGCCCCGGGGACGGGTCATCCAGATCGAGGCGGACCTCGGCAAGCTGGAGTCCAACCACCCGGCCCTCGGTATCCACGCGGACGCCCGCCCGGCCCTCCAGGCGCTGCTGGAGACGGTGGAGGAGCGCACGGACGACTCCGCTCCCGAGCGGGTGCGGGACCTCCTGGCCCGCGTGTCCGAGCGCATCGCCGCCCAGGAACTGACCCTGGAGCAGGACGTGCTGGCCTCGGTCCGCCGCGCCCTGCCCGCCGGCTCCCCGTCCTTCTGGGACATGACGATCCTGGCCTACTGGGCCTGGTCCGCGTTCGACGCGCAGGGCCCGAACACCATGCACTCGGCCCAGGGCGCGGGCGGCCTCGGCTACGGCTTCCCGGCGGCGCTGGGCGCGGCGGCGGCCGACCCGACGCGCCCGGTGCTGGCGGTGTCCGGCGACGGCGGCGCCCTGTACTCCATCGCCGAACTGGCCACGGCCCGCCAGTACGACCTGAACGTCACCTGGCTGATCGTCGACGACGGAGGCTACGGCATCCTGCGCGAGTACATGACGGACGCCTTCGGCCAGGCGACGGCGACGGAACTGACCCGCCCGCACTACGTGGCCCTCGCGGAGTCCTTCGGCGTACCGGGCGTGCGCACCACCCCGCGGACGCTGGAACAGGACCTGGCGAAGGCGCTCGGCACCCCGGGCCCGTCGGTGGTCGTGCTCCCGGCCGTGCTCAGGATGTTCGCGCCGACGCACCTGGGCGGCTGACGCGCCCCACCGGTTCCGGCGGGGTCAGCAGCCGCCCGGTCCCAACCCGTCCATCCGGCCGCCGAAGTCGCCGAGGTAGCGGGAGCGCCAGTCGCCGTTGAACACGTCCCGCTTCTCCACCGGGCCCCAGTTGACGAAGCAGGCGCGGGTCGAGGCGACGAAGGAGCCCACGTGGTCGTGCAGGCTCGGCGGCAGGTCGCGGTAGCCGCTGCGGGCCGTCCACTCCCAGTACGAGCCGCCGAAGCCCTCACCGCTCCAGAGACAGACGGAGCCGTCGGGGCAGGAGGGCTGGGCGGCGCGGGCCGTGGCGGTCCCGGCGGGCACGAGTACGGCGGTGACGGCGAGGGCGGCGGCCAGCGTCCAGGCGCGGAGCTGCTGCTTCATGTGGCTCTCCAGGAAGGGGAGTCGGGACGCCCGGCAGTGCGCCGGGCATCGCCAGGGTGGGGGCCGGCCGGCGGGACACGCCCGGCGGCGAGACCGCCTTCGCCGGTGTGAGGGAAGAAGTGGGACTAGTAGGACCGGGGGGACCCGCACTTCCCTGCGTGGCATGGCCCTGCCAATAGTGAGCAACTCCTCATCTCCGAACGCGCGTACAACTATCGACCACCCCGGCGAGTCCAGTGATGCAGCGCATGGGTGCGCTCAACGGCGTTCAGGGGGACGCCCGTACGACGTTCAAGGGGGAACTCTTCCATGACTCACCGGATATCCGGCCGGGCCGGCGTGCTCGCGGCCGCCGTCAGCGCCGCGCTGCTCGTGCCGGCGGTCACCGCCGCCGCCCCGGCCGCCGCGGCCACGCCCACCGTGACCTGTACGTCCGCCAAGGCGGGCCTGGCCGCCAAGCTGAAGAAGGACATCACGGCCGCCCTCACCAACCGCAAGGGCACGGTCGCCATCGGCCTGTACGACCGCAGCACCAAGACCACCTGCACCCTGCGGGCCACCAGCGCCTACGACTCGGCCAGCACGGTCAAGGTCACCGTCCTCGCCACGCTGCTGTGGGACGCGAAGAAGCACAACCGGTATCTGACCAGCACCGAGCAGTCGCTCGCCAAGGCCATGATCACCCAGTCCGACAACAACGCGACCAGCAAGCTCTGGAAGCAGCTCGGCCTGACGAAGATCAAGGGCTTCCTGGCCGCCGCCGGGATGACCAAGACCGTGCCGGGCGCGAACGGCTACTGGGGCCTGACCCAGGAGAACGTCAACGACGAGCAGAAGCTCCTCGGCCTCGTCACCGCCAAGAACAGCGTGCTGAGCGACAACTCCCGCGCCTACATCCTGAAGCTGATGGGCCAGGTCGTCTCCTCGCAGCGCTGGGGCACCCCGGCCGGCGCGCCGTCCTCCGTCTCCGTGCACGTGAAGAACGGCTGGCTGCAACGCTCCACGCACGGCTGGCGGGTGCACAGCCTGGGCACCTTCAACGGCGCCGGCCGCGACTACACGATCACCGTGCTGACGCAGGACAACAGCACCATGAGCTACGGCGTCACCACGATCCAGAACGTCGCCAAGGCGATCCACAAGGACCTGGTGCCGACCACCAGCGGCGTCACCCGGTACACCCCGACCAGCCGCCCGCGCGAGGCGTTCGTCGCCGTGCCGCCGCGGGGCTGACCCTCCACGAGGCGGTCTCGCGCACGTCACCGGCGGGTCCTACGGTGTGAGGCATGCGCCTGAGAACCTTACTCGCCACCCTCACCGCCGGCCTGGCGACGGCCACCTGTCCGGCCGCCGCCGGGCCCGCCGCCGCCGCGCCCGGCGCCCCAGCGCGCCACGCCTGCTCGGCCACCGTGTCGATCGACCGCTTCTCCGACGCGCTCGACAAGACCACGTACGAGGGCACCTTCGTCGGCAACCTCTCCGCCCTCGCCGTCGACCGGGACGGCTCGCTCGCGGCCCTGGCCGACCGCTCCTCGCTGTTCCGCCTGGACGCCCGTACGCTCCAGCCGCGGGCGGTCGTCCGCCTCGCCGACGAGAAGGGCGCCGACCTCGACTCCGAGGGCCTCGTCATCGACCGGGACGGCACCCGGCTGATCTCCTCCGAGACCGAGCCGTCCGTCCGCCGCTACTCCCGCGACGGCACGCTCCTCGAGCGCCTCCCGGTCCCGCCCGCCCTCCAGGTCGCCCCGGCCGGCCGCGCCACCGCCAACCAGACCTTCGAGGGCCTGACCCTGCTGCCCGGCGGCCACACCCTGCTGGCGTCCATGGAGTACGCGCTCGCGGGCGACTCGGCCGGCGTCGTCCGCTTCCAGACGTGGACCCGCCACCACGGCCGCTTCACGCCCGGCGCCCAGTACGCCTACCGCACCGACACCGGCCTCGGCGTCCCCGAGGTCCAGGCGACCCCCGACGGCCGCCTCCTGGTCCTGGAGCGCGGCTTCACCGCCGGCGTCGGCAACACGGTCCGCCTCTACCTGGCCGACCCCCGCCACGCCACGGACACGAGCGGCATCGAGAACCTCACCGGTCAGCCGGGGGTCCGCCTGGCCAGGAAGACGCTCCTGGCCGACATCGCCGCCTGCCCCTCCCTCGGCGCCACGGCGAAGCAGCCCCAGCCCAACCCGCTCCTGGACAACATCGAGGGGATGACGATCACGGGCCGCGACCGCACCGGCCGCCTGAAGGTGCTCCTCGTGAGCGACGACAACCAGAACGCGGCCCAGACGACCAGGTTCTATTACCTGCGGGTACGCGTCTGACCGCGGCCCGCGGTTTGTTGCGGAGGGATGAAATCCGCATCGTCCGGCGTTGACGCCTTCCGGTAGAGCATGGCCGCAACCAGGAGGCACCGGCGTGGCAGCGCAACGGGGATGGACACGACGTCTGGCCGGGTACGCCTGGCGGTATCCGAAGGACGTCGTCCTCGCCCTCGCCTCCTCGCTCGCCGGCATGGCCGTCCTGGCCGTCGTCCCGCTGATCACCAAGGTGATCATCGACGACGTGATCGGCGCCCACACCCGTGCCATGGCCCCCTGGGCCGGCGCGCTCGTGGGCGCCGCCGTCCTCGTCTACGCCCTCACCTACATCCGCCGCTTCTACGGCGGCCGGCTCGCCCTCGACGTCCAGTACGACCTGCGGACCGAGATGTACGGCACGATCACCCGGCTGGACGGCCGCCGCCAGGACGAGCTGTCCACCGGGCAGGTCGTCGGCCGTGCCACCAGCGACCTCCAGCTGATCCAGGGCCTGCTCTTCATGCTCCCGATGACCATCGGGAACGTCGTGCTCTTCCTGCTCTCCCTGGTGATCATGGCGTGGCTGTCGCTGCCGCTGACCCTGGTCGCCCTGGCCGTCGCGCCCGCCCTCGGCTGGATCGCCAGACGCAGCCGCAGCAGGCTGCACCCGGCCACCTGGTACGCGCAGGCCCAGGCCGCCGCCGTGGCCGGCGTGGTGGACGGCGCGGTGAGCGGCGTCCGCGTGGTCAAGGGGTTCGGGCAGGAGGACCAGGAGACGGGCAAGCTGCGCGAGGTCGGCCGCCGGCTGTTCGCGGGCCGCCTGCGCACGATCCGCCTGAACAGCAGGTACACCCCGGCCCTCCAGGCCGTGCCCGCGCTCGGCCAGGTCGCCATGCTGGCCCTCGGCGGCTGGCTCGCCGTACACGGCCACATCACGCTCGGCACCTTCGTGGCCTTCTCCACCTACCTGGCCCAGCTGGTCGGCCCGGTCCGCATGCTCGCGATGTTCCTCACCGTCGCCCAGCAGGCCCGCGCCGGCACCGAGCGCGTCCTGGAGCTGATCGACACCGAGCCGGCCCTCAGGGACGGCACCAAGACCCTCCCGCCCGACGCGCCCGCGACCGTCGAGTTCGACGACGTGTCCTTCGGCTACGACCCCGAGCGTCCCGTGCTGGAAGGGCTGAGCTTCGCAATCCGCCCCGGCGAGACCCTCGCCGTCGTCGGCTCCTCAGGCTCCGGCAAGTCCACCCTCTCCCTGCTCCTGCCGCGCTTCTACGACGTCACCCACGGCGCCGTCCTGATCGGCGGCCACGACGTCCGCGAGCTGACCCTGGACTCGCTGCGGGCCGCGATCGGACTGGTCCCGGAGGACTCGTTCCTCTTCTCCGACACCGTCCGCGACAACATCGCCTACGGCCGCCCGGACGCGACCCAGGAGGAGATCGAGGCCGCCGCACGCGCCGCGCAGGCGGACCGTTTCATCAGGGAGCTGCCCGACGGCTACGCCACCAAGGTCGGCGAGCAGGGCCTCACCCTCTCCGGCGGCCAGCGCCAGCGCGTCGCCCTCGCCCGCGCCCTGCTCACCGACCCGCGCCTGCTCGTCCTGGACGACGCCACCTCGGCCGTGGACGCCCGCGTCGAGCACGAGATCCACGAGGCGCTCAAGCACGTGATGGAGGGCCGCACGACCCTGCTCATCGCCCACCGCCGCTCCACCCTCAACCTCGCCGACCGCATCGCCGTGCTCGACGGCGGCCGGCTCGCCGACGTCGGCACCCACGAGGAACTCCAGGAGCGCTCCGGCCTGTACCGCCGTCTGCTCACCGACCCGGACGAGCTCGGCGGGGTCTCCCCGGGCCGCGCCCTGCCCGCCGAGCGCCGGGAGGACACCTCCGTCCGCGACGAGCTGGAGGCCGAGTTCGACGCCGAGCGCGGCGTCACCCCGCGGCTGTGGACGGGCGACCGTGAGCCCAAGAACGCCGAGGACACGGCGCTGGCCGGCACCCCGGCCACCCCCGAACTGCTCACCCAGGTCGAGGCGCTGCCCCCGGCCACCGACACCCCGGACATCGACGAGGCCCGCGCCGTCCTGCCCGAGGACTCCTACGGCCTGCGCCACCTGCTGCGCGGCTTCCGCCTGCCCCTGCTCGCCAGCCTGCTGCTGGTCGCCGTCGACGCCGGCGCCGGCCTGCTGCTGCCGGTGCTGATCCGGCACGGCATCGACTCGGGCGTCACCAGGATGGCGATCGGCGCGGTCTGGTCGGCGGCGCTGCTCGGTCTGCTGACCGTGCTCGTCCAGTGGGTCGCGCAGACCGGCGAGACCCGGTTGACCGGCCGTACCGGCGAACGCGTGCTGTACACGCTGCGGCTGAAGATCTTCGCCCAGCTCCAGCGGCTCGGACTGGACTACTACGAGCGCGAGCTGACCGGCCGGATCATGACCCGGATGACCACGGACGTCGACGCGCTCTCCAGCTTCCTGCAGACCGGACTGGTCACCGCGTTCGTCTCGGTCGTCACCTTCTTCGGGATCATGGTCGCGCTGCTGGTGCTCGACCTCCGGCTCGCGCTCGTCGTCTTCGCCACCCTGCCCCCGCTGTTCGTGGCCACCTTCTTCTTCCGCCGGGCGAGCGTGAAGGCGTACGAACTCGCCCGCGAGCGGGTGTCGACGGTGAACGCCGACCTCCAGGAGACCGTGGCCGGGCTGCGCATCGTGCAGGCCTTCCGGCGGGAACGGGACGGCGGCCGGCGGTTCGCCGAGCGCAGCGACGCCTACCGCAGCGCCCGCGTCCGCGGCCAGCGGCTGATCTCCGTGTACTTCCCGTTCGTGCAGCTGCTGTCCTCGGTGGCCGCGGCGGCCGTGCTGATCGCGGGCGCGGGCCGGGTGGAGGCGGCCACGCTGACCACCGGCGCCCTGGTGGCGTACCTGCTCTACATCGACCTGTTCTTCGCGCCCGTCCAGCAGCTCTCCCAGGTCTTCGACGGTTACCAGCAGGCCACGGTGTCGCTCGGCCGCATCCAGGAGCTGCTGCGCGAGCCGACGTCCACGCGGACCGCCGACGAACCCCTCGACGTGCCGTCCCTGCGCGGAGACATCGCCTTCGAGGGCGTGCGCTTCGCGTACGGCGACGAGGAGGAGGCGCTGTCCGGCATCGACCTGACGATCCCGGCCGGGCAGACGGTCGCGTTCGTCGGCGAGACGGGCGCGGGCAAGTCGACGCTGGTGAAGCTGGTGGCCCGGTTCTACGACCCGACACAGGGCCGGGTGACGGTCGACGGCACGGACCTGCGGGCCCTGGACCTCACGGCGTACCGCCACCGGCTCGGGGTCGTCCCGCAGGAGGCGTACCTCTTCCCGGGCACCGTCCGCGACGCCATCGCCTACGGCCGTCCCGACGCCACCGACGCCGAGGTGGAGGCCGCGGCCCGCGCGGTCGGCGCGCACGAGATGATCGCCACGCTGGAGGGCGGCTACCTGCACGAGGTCGCCGAACGCGGCAGGAACCTCTCGGCGGGCCAGCGCCAGCTGATCGCCCTGGCCCGCGCGGAACTGGTCGACCCGGACATCCTGCTCCTGGACGAGGCCACGGCGGCCCTGGACCTGGCCACCGAGGCGCAGGTCAACCAGGCCACCGACCGGCTGGCGGGCCGTCGTACGACCCTGGTGGTCGCCCACCGGCTGACCACCGCCGCCCGCGCGGACCGGGTGGTGGTGATGGACCACGGCCGGGTCGCGGAGGACGGCACCCACGACGAACTGCTGGCCCGCGGCGGCCTGTACGCCGAGCTGTGGCGGACCTTCGTCGGCGAGCCCGAGCCGGAGGAGCCGGTCGGCGCCTCCCGCTGAGGGCCCGGCCGGGCCGCCGCCCCGGGCCCTGCCGCGAGGGCGTCGCGCTGACGGTCGTGCAACCATCCGGCACACCCGTGCGTCCGTACATCAGTACGGACACGCGGTGTGTGACCGGGACGGGGAGGACGACAGTGGACAGTGGTGCGATACGCCGGCGGCTGGCGCTCGCTGCGGCCCTGCTGGCCGCGTCCGGCGTGCTCGGGCTGACGGCGACGGGGACCGCGCGGGCCGAGTCGGCGAGCGGCTGCGCCGGGCGCGAGGTGCGGACGCTCCCGTTCGCGACCGGGATCACCCACGTCTACAAGCGCGACGGCTACGTCTGCGCCGTCACCGTCGCCAGACAGCCCGGCCCCAGCCGGACCATGTCGGTCAGCGTGCAGGCCCGCGGCAACCGGCCGGTCGTCGACAAGGGCCGCTACCGCCACCACGCCGGCCCGGTGACCGTGCACGCCGGCCACCGCTGCGTGTGGATCAGGGGCTCGGTGGGCAAGTACTCCGTCAGCTCGGGCTGGATCCTGTGCTGACCGCGGCCCCCGTCCCGGCCGGCACTGACACGCGCGCGGCCGGGAGGGAGCCGTAGGGAGCGGACGCCGGACGGGTGCCGCTAGTAGGTCAGCCCGTGGCCGATCGGGTACAGCACCCGCGTGGGGTCGTCCGCCCGCTGCACCGGCACCGGCAGCTTCCCGCGCGGTCTCACCCGGCCCGCGATCACCCGGGCGGCGGCGCGCAGTTCGACGTCCGTCCAGCAGTACGTGGCCAGGCAGGCGCGGACGGACGGGAGCTGTGCGACGTCGTACGGGTTGCGGACGGCCAGCGCGACCACCGGCGTGCCCGTGGCCAGCAGGCGGTCGACCAGCGTGCGCTGGCTGCTGGACGCCGTCACGTTGTACGTGGCCACGATCACCGCGTCCGCGTCCCGCGCGGCGGTGACCGCCTGGTCGATGACCGCGGCGGAGGGCGCGGTGCCGGTGGACAGGGCCGTGGCGGTGAAGCCGAGTTCGGTGAGGGCGGCGGCCAGGACACCGGTGGGCGGGCCCGTGGTGCCGGACGGGGAGGCGGGGTCGGCGCCGACGACCAGGAGCCTGCGCCGCGTGCGGCGGTCCAGGGGCAGGGTGGCGTCCTCGTTGACCAGCAGGGTGGTGGTGCGTTCGGCGATGCGGTCGGCCGTGGCCAGGTGGGCCTTGGCGCCCACCGTGCGGTCGACGTCCGCCCGGTCGGCCCAGGGCCGGTCGAAGAGTCCGCGCCGGGCCTTCAGGCGCAGGATGCGCAGGATCGATTCGTCCAGGCGGGCCTCGGTCAGCTCGCCCTCCCGCACGGCCTTCAGCACCGCGTTCCAGGCCACGTCCAGCGACGGCGGGTTGAGCAGCTGGTCCACGCCGGCCTTGAGCGCGAGCACCGGCACCCGGTCGTCGCCGTACTTGGTGCGCACGCCCTGCATGCCGAGCGAGTCGGTGATCACGACACCGTCGTAGCCGAGTTCCCCGCGCAGGATGCCGGTCAGGATCGGGTGGGAGAGGGTCGCCGGGTCGCCGGAGTCGTCCAGCGCCGGGAACTGGATGTGCGCGGTCATGATCGAGTCGATGCCCGCCCGGATCGCGGCCCGGAACGGCACCGCGTCCAGCTCCTCCCACAGTGCGCGGCTGTGGGTGATGACCGGGAAGCCGTAGTGGCTGTCGACGGCGGTGTCCCCGTGGCCCGGGAAGTGCTTGGCGGTCGCGGCGACCCCCGCGGCCTGGTAGCCCTTCACCTCGGCGGCCACCAGGGCGGCCACGGCCTCGGGGTCGGCGCCGAAGGAGCGGACGCCGATGACCGGGTTGGCCGGGTTGACGTTCACGTCGGCGTCGGGGGAGTAGTCCTGGTTGACGCCCATCGCGCGCAGCTCGGCACCGGAGATCCGGCCGAGGGCACGGGCGTCGGAGCGGGAGCCGCCCGCGCCGATCGCCATGGCGCCGGGGAAGAGGGTGGCGGGCTTGCCGATCCGGCACACCGCGCCGTGCTCCTGGTCGGTGGCGATGAGCACCGGCAGCCCGCGCGGCTGGTCCAGGGAGGCGCGCTGGATGCCGTTGGAGAGGTCGGCGATCTGGTGCGGGTCCCGGGTGTTGTGCGCCCAGGCGAAGTAGATGATGCCGCCGACCCGGTACTTGGCGATCAGCTCGGCGGCGGTGCGGACGCCGATCTCCTGGAGGTTGGCGTCGACGTCCGCCTGGTCGGGGGCGGTGGCGGAGTGGCCGTAGACCCGCATCACGAAGAGCTGGCCGACCTTCTCCTCCAGCGTCATGCGGGAGATCAGGGCGCGCAGCCGGCGGTCGTCGGGGGTGGCGGCGTGGGCGGTCGCCGGTACGGTCAGCGCGGCGGTGAGGCCTGCGGTCGCGGCGAGGACGGCGCGTCTGGACGGCCGTGCGGTGCGTCCGCCGGCACGCGCGGAGTCCTCCGCGCCGCTTTCCGTGCCGGTGCCGCTTCCCGTGCTGGTGTGGTGCACGTGCGCTCCTTCCCGAGGAGAACCGCTGAAGGAAACTTCCGAGGAGTCACCAATATCCGGGAAGTTTCTTTCCGTCAAGGGAATGCACAGTAACCACCGAGGGCCGGCCGGCCGCGCACCCGCGGCGCGCGTCCGGGCGTTCCGCCGGCTCCCGGGGGGCTCGCTGGACCGGTGGACACCCGCCGTGGAGGATCACCGGCATGACCACACGCGCGTACCTGATCCTGCACGGCTGGCAGAACCACCGCCCGCCGGAGCACTGGCAGCACTGGCTCGCCGACCGGCTCACCGCCCTCGGCCACCGGGTCGGCTACCCGCAGCTGCCCGACGCCGACGACCCCGACCTGGACGTCTGGCTCGGCGAACTCGCCCGCCACCTGGAGGAGCTGAACGGACCTCAGGAGCGGGTCGTGGTGGCCCACAGCCTGTCCGCCGTGCTCTGGCTGCACGCCGCCGCCCGGGGCATGAAGCAGCAGCGGTACGCGGACCGGGTGCTGCTCGTCTCCCCGCCGTCCGGTCCCGTCCTCGCCCGGTACCCGGAGGTGGCCGCCTTCGCCCCGCCCGCGCCCGGCTTCACCCTGCCCGGGCCGACCCGGCTGGTCGCGGGCGACGACGACCCCTACTGCCCCGGGGGCGCGGACACGGTCTTCGCCGAGCCGCTCGGCATCCCCGCCGACATCCTGCCCGGCGCCGCCCACCTCGACCTGGACGCCGGGTACGGCCCCTGGCCCGCGGTCCTGGACTGGTGCGCCGACGGCACCGTGCCGCTCACGGCACGTCCGGCACCGCGCTAGCCCCGTCCCGCAGTTCGGGTGTCGTCGTCGCGACCGCCGCCACCGCCAGCACGCACAGCAGGCCGCCGCTGATCAGGGCGGTCGTGCCCGACGTCCAGCCGGCGAGCAGACCGCCGCGCGCGTTGCCGAGGCTGGGGCCCGCCTGCCCGACGATCTGCTCGGCCGCCGTGACCCTGCCGAGCAGCGCGTCCGGGGTACGGGTCTGCACGATCGTGGAACGCGAGACCACGGCCGTGGCGTCCGCCGCGCCGGCCAGCGCGAGCAGGACCAGGCCCAGCCAGGGGTCGCCGGCCAGGCCGAACAGCACCAGGGCCGCGCCCCAGGTGGCGGACGCGCACAGCATCACCGGGCCCGGCCGGGCGAGCCGGGTCAGCGGACCGGACAGCGCGGTCGCGGCGACCCCGCCCACCGCCAGCGCCGACAGGAACAGGCCGAGGGTGCGCGGGTCGTCCCCGAACCGCTCGGCGTTCACCAGCGGGAACAGGCTCACCGGGAACGACAGCACGGTCGCGGCGAGGTCGGTGACCAGCGCGCCCCGCACCACCCGGTGCCCGGCCAGGAACCGCAGCCCGTCCAGCACCCCGTGCAGCCCGGCCCGCGACGGCTCGCCCTGCGGCGGCAGCGCGGGCAGCCCGCGGGCGCCGTAGAAGGCGAGGCCGAAGCTGAGGGCGTCCAGCAGATAGCAGACGCCGATGCCGAACCAGCCCAGCAGCAGCCCGGCCAGGGCGGGGCCGATCAGCATCATCGACTGACCGCTCACCTGCTGGAGCGCCAGCCCGGCGGCCACCTGCTCCTTGGGCAGCAGCCGTGGTACGAACACCCCGGCGGCCGGGGCGCCCAGCGCGCCGAAGCCCGACTGCACGGCGACGAGCAGCAGGACGGCCGCCGGCGGCACGTGCCCGGTGAAGCCCTGCACGGCGAGGAGCAGCGAGCAGACCGCCTGGCCGACGGTCGCCGCGAGGAAGACGCGGCGCCGGTCGGCCCGGTCCACCCACGCCCCGGCGAACAGCCCGAACACCACCAGCGGCAGCGCCTGGGCCAGCCCGACGGCTCCGGTCCACGCGGTGCTGCCGGTCTGGTCCCAGACCTGGTACATGACCGTCACCATGGTCATGAACCCGCCGAGCACGGACACGGTCCGGCCGATCAGCAGCCGCCGGAAGACGGGTGAGGTGCGCAGGGGGCGTACGTCGACGAGCGAGCGGGTGAGGCTCATGAGCGGAGGCGGGCGCACGGCCCCGGTGGCTGGATCACCGGGGGAGGGTAACCGTACGCCGACGCCCCGGCCAGCGAATTCGGCGCGGGAAGCGGCTGTCCGCGGAGGGGGCGGCGGAGTCTAGGCGGCTTCGCCCAGCAACCTCAGCAGGTGCTCGCGACCGGCGTCGAGCAGATCCGCGAGCGGCGCGGCCTCCTCGTACCAGCGCTTCTCGTACTCCCAGCACAGCCAGCCGTCCCAGTGGTGCCGGGACAGCACGTCCACGCACTCGCTGAGCGGCAGCACCCCGGCGCCGAGCGGCAGCGGGGCGGTGTCCTCGGCCGAGGCGATGTCCTTGACCTGGACGTAGCCCAGGTGCGGGGCGAGGGCCGCGTAGGTGTCCGAAGGCTGCTCACCGCCCAGCCAGGTGTGCATCACGTCCCACAGCGCCCCCACCTGCCGGTGCCCGACCGGGCCGAGGACCCGGATCGCGTCGGCGCCGGTGCGGTGGGAGTCGTGGGTCTCCAGCAGGATCCGGACGCCCAGGGCGGCGGCGTCCTCGGCGGCGGTGCCGAGCCGCCGGGCGGCGATCGCGTCCGACTCCTCGCGGGGCCGGTCCGGGTCGGCGCCGGGGAGGACCCGGACGAACGGCGCGCCGAGGTCGTGGGCCAGCCGCAGGAGGTCCCGGACCTCTTCCAGCACGGGCGCGTCGTCGCCCGGGGCCGCGACGCGCGCGTACCCGGCGAGGCCCAGCACCTCGACCCCGGAATCCCGGAACAGGGCCGCGGTCTCGGCTCGCCGGGCGGGACTCAGGCCGGGGTGCACCGGTTCCTCGGGGTGGGCGCGCAGTTCGACACCGTGGTAGCCGTGCGCGGTCGCGAGCGCGAGGACCTCCGGGAGGGGCAGGCCGGGGACACCGAGAGTGGAGAACGCCAGCTTCATGGGCAGGGACCCTACCCGCCCCACCCGCCACACGATACGACCCCCCGCGCCGGGCGGACCGGGGGCCGGGGCGCGGTGTGCGGTGGCCGGGGGCGGGTACCGGGTTCGGTTGGCCGGGGGCTGGGCCGTGGCCGGGGGAGGCAGTGGCGGGGGCGGGGATGCCCTCGGCCAGGACCAGACACGCGCACGGCCTTCCCCCGCCAGCCATACCAAGCACCCCTCACCCGGGGTCGCCGGTCACCCGGCCGTGGCCGGCGGGAACCGTCGCCCGCGGCGGAGGCGACGCCGTCACTCGCCCGGTCCGCGCAGCGGCAGTCGCCAGTCCTGGCCGACCAGGTCCTTGCCGAAGGAGCGGTGGGGCCGCTCGGCGACCAGGACGAACCCGTGCCGCTGGTAGAGGCGGCGGGCGCTGCCGAGCACGTCGTTGGTCCACAGCACCAGCTCCCGGTAGCCGGCCCCGCGGGCGAAGTCGGTCACGGTCCGCACCAGCCGGTCGCCGACGCCGTGCCCGCGCGCCCCGGGCTCCACGAGCAGCAGCCGCAGCCGCGCGGTGCCGGGCGCGTCGTCCCGTACGCACATCACACAGCCCACGGGCCGCCCGGCCAGCTCCGCGATCCACACCCGCTCCAGATCCGGATCGTGATCCTCCGCGTAGTCGGCGACGATCCGGGCGACAAGCCCCTCGTACTCGGTGTTCCACCCGAACTCGGCCGCGTACAGCGCGCCGTTGCGCTGCACGATCCATCCCAGCTCCCCGGCCCGCGGCTCCCGCACCACCACGTCCAGGGCCTGCTTGGACCCGCCCAGGATCTCCCGGATGGTCCGCATGGCCTCGGCCAGCCGGTCCCGGTCCGCCGGGGCGACGCCGTCGAGCAGCGCCCGCACGGACTGCCGGGCCCGCTCGTCCAGCAGCGCGGCCGTCTCACGCCCGTGCGAGGTCAGCGTGATCCGGCGCCGCCGCGGGTCGTCCCGCGACGGCTCCCGCCGGACGAGCCCGTCCTCCTCGAAACGGTTCAGGATCCGGCTCAGGTACCCGGCGTCGAGCCCCAGCCCACCGCGCAGGTCGGCCGCGTCGAGGTACGGCGCGTGCGCGAGTTCGTACAGCACGCGGGCCTCGGTCAGGGTGTACGGGGCGTACAGGTGCCGCTCGTAGTCGAGGGCGCCGATCACACCCGTGTAGAACCGGTTGAAAGCGCGGACGTCCTGGACGGTCACGATCGCCCCCGGATGCTTGACCCAGTCAGAGATCCTGCTCCCCCGAGCCTAGGACGCCCCCGCGCCCCCGTCCACGCCTACGACCGCCCGGCCGGCCGGCCGGTACACGTTCACCTGCGCCCCGGTCTTCGCGGTGGCCGACGACACCAGCTCCCAGCTGCGCAGCCCCCCGTCGGCCGGGAAGGCCGACTTCCCGCCGCCGAGCAGCACGGGCATGACCACCAGCCGCAACTCGTCCACGAGCCCCGCCGAGATCAGCGCCCGCACCAGCGTGGGGCTGCCCATCATCGCCAGGTCCCCGCCCTCGGCGGCCCGCAGCTCCCGCACCGTCTCCAGGGCCCGCGCTCCCGGGATCCGCACGGTGTTCTCCCAGCTCAGCTCGGACTCGCCGAGCGTGTCGGTCACGACGTACTTCTTCATGGAGTTCAGCCGGTCGGCGAACGGGTCCCCCGCCCGCTCCGGCCACGCGGCGGCCATCGTCAGGTACGTCCGCCGCCCGTACAGCAGCGCCTCGGCCTGCTCCAGCCCCGCGGCGAAGGCCCCGCCCACCACCTCCGGATCGAAGAAGGGGTGCGACCACCCACCGTGCGCGAACCCCCCGTCGGTGTCCTCCTCGGGCCCGCCCGGGGCCTGTACGACTCCGTCAAGGCTGATGAACTCGGTGACGACGACCCGCATGGTCCCGCTCCTCGGCATGTGTCCGTTGCTTACGACGGTGAAGACGTCCGGCACCTCGAAAACTCATCGGTGCCGGCCAGGAAGGCGGCGGCCCGGCCAACCTCGGGGGCGGATGTGCGGCCCCGCCGCGCATTCCGCATCCTTACTCCCGCGGAACCCCGGAGGACCCCCGCACCATCAGCTCCCCCCGCACCGAGGCGATCCCCCCGGGCGGCGGCTCCTCCCGGCCCATCGCGATGCGGCCCGCCCGCGCCCCCGCCTCCGCCAGCGGCAACCGGACCGTCGTGAGGGACGGCACCGCGTCGATGCTGAAGGGCAGGTCGTCGAAGCCGGCCACCGAGACGTCGTCGGGGATGCGCAGCCCGGACTCCCGCAGCGCGGCGCAGGCACCGAGGGCGACGGAGTCGTTCGCGGCCACGATCGCCGTCAACGAGGGGTCGCGGCGCAGCAGTTCCAGCGTGGCCTCGTGACCGGACCGGCGGTCGTAGCGGCCGTGGACCGTCCAGCGCGGGTCCTCCTCGACGCCCGCCGCCGCGAGCGCCGCGCGGTGGCCCTCCAGGCGGTGCCGGGTGGTCGTGCGTTCCTCGGGGCCGGCGATGTAGCCGAGCCGGCGGTGGCCGAGGCCGATGAGGTGGTCGGTCAGCGCGCGGGCGCCGCCCCGGTTGTCGAAGGTCAGCGCGACGGCCCCGGTGTCCGGCGCCGGCGGGCGCCCGCACAGCACCACCCGGGTGCCGGCGTCCGCCAGCTTGCGCAGCTTGGCCGCGGCGGCGGCAGCGTGCGGCGCGTCCTCCACGGCCCCGCCGGTCAGCACGACGGCGGCGGCCCGCTGCCGCTGGAGCAGGGTCAGGTAGGTCAGCTCGCGCTCGGGGGAGCCGCCCGTGTTGCAGACGACCGCGAGGCGTTCGCCGCCCGCGCGCCCGCCCGGCCCGCCGATCTCCGCCTGGATCGCGCTCGCCATGATCCCGAAGAACGGGTCGGCGATGTCGTTGACGAGGATGCCGACCAGGTCGGAGGTGGCCGCGGCGAGGGCGCTCGCGGGGCCGTTGAGGACGTAGTCCAGCTCGTCCACCGCGCGCAGGACCCGTTCGCGGGTGGACGCGGCGACCGGGTAGTTGCCGTTCAGCACGCGCGACACCGTCGCGGGCGAGACCTGGGCGCGGGCCGCCACGTCCGCCAGGGTCACCGTCATCTCGTCGTCCTCCGGTCACGCGTCGTCTGGTACGCCCTCGTAGACAGCGGGGCGTCCGTCCTGGTTCCGAGCAGACCCTAAGGCCACGACGCGTGGTTGTTCGCATCCTCGAACAACTCGCAGCGGACGCGGTCTTGTCCAGACCACTTCCAGAGGCTAGCTTCTCCTCGTGTAGAAAGCGCTTGCTGTCCGACGGCTGAACTGCTTGCTCCACCGGCCCACGAAGGGGATTCACGTGACACGCAAGACGGTGCGTATCGCCATGAACGGCGTGACCGGGCGCATGGGCTACCGCCAGCACCTCGTCCGGTCGATCCTCGCCCTGCGCGACCAGGGCGGCCTCGACCTCGGCGACGGCACCGTGCTCTGGCCCGAACCGGTCCTGCTCGGCCGCCGCGAGCACGCCCTGCGGGAGATCGCCGAGCGGCACGGCCTGGACCAGGTCTCCACCGACGTGGACGCCGTCCTCGCCGACCCGTCCGTCGACATCTACTTCGACTCCCAGGTCACCTCCGCCCGCGAGGAGGCCCTCACGAAGGCGATCGCGGCCGGAAAGCACGTCTACACCGAGAAGCCCACCGCCACCGGCCTCGAAGGCGCCCTCGCCCTCGCCCGTCTCGCCCACGACAAGGGCGTCAAGCACGGCGTCGTCCAGGACAAGATCTTCCTGCCGGGCCTGCTGAAGCTGAAGCGCCTCGTCGACGGCGGCTTCTTCGGCCGGATCCTCTCCGTGCGCGGCGAGTTCGGCTACTGGGTCTTCGAGGGCGACTGGCAGCCCGCCCAGCGCCCCTCCTGGAACTACCGCGCCGAGGACGGCGGCGGCATCGTCATCGACATGTTCCCGCACTGGGAATACGTCCTGCACGAGCTGTTCGGCCGGGTCACCTCCGTACAGGCCCTCGCCGCCACCCACATCCCCCAGCGCTGGGACGAGAACGGCAAGCCCTACGCCGCCACCGCCGACGACGCCGCCTACGGCGTCTTCGAGCTGGAGGGCGGCGCCGTCGCCCAGATCAACTCCTCCTGGGCGGTCCGCGTCCACCGCGACGAACTGGTCGAGTTCCAGGTCGACGGCACCGAGGGATCGGCCGTCGCCGGCCTGCGCGGATGCCGCGTCCAGCACCGCGGCGCCACCCCCAAGCCGGTGTGGAACCCGGACGTCCCCGCCACCGACGTCTTCCGCGACCAGTGGCAGGAGGTGCCCGACAACGCCGAGTTCGACAACGGCTTCAAGGCCCAGTGGGAGCTGTTCCTCAAGCACGTCTGCGCCGACGCTCCCTACCACTGGGACCTGCTGGCCGGCGCCCGGGGCGTCCAGCTCGCCGAACTGGGCCTGAAGTCCTCCGCCGAGGGCCGCCGCATCGACGTGCCGGAGATCTCCCTGTGACCCTCCGACTCCCCGCCGCCGACGGCACCCTGCGCCCGTACGAGCCGCGCACCACGCCCCTCTCCCTCACCCCCGGCACCCCCTTCACCTCCCGCACGGTCTTCTCGGCGGCCCACGTCGTCGCCGACCCGCTCGCCGACGCCCCGCCCGGCGCGCCCGCCGCCGTCGACTGGGACGCCACCCTCGCCTTCCGCCGCCACCTGTGGTCCCACGGGCTCGGTGTCGCCGAGGCCATGGACACCGCCCAGCGCGGGATGGGCCTGGACTGGGCGGGCGCCGCCGAACTGATCCGGCGCAGCGCCGCCGAGGCGCGCGCGGCCGGCGGCCGTATCGCCTGCGGTGCCGGCACGGACCAGCTCGCCGGGGGCACCCTCGCGCAGATCCGGGCCGCGTACGAGGAGCAGCTCGCGGTCGTGGAGGAGGCGGGCGCCCAGGCCGTCCTCATGGCCTCCCGGGCGCTGGCCGCGACGGCGAAGGGCCCCGAGGACTACCTGGAGGTCTACGGCCACCTCCTGCGCCAGTCCGCCGAGCCGGTGATCCTGCACTGGCTCGGTCCGATGTTCGACCCGGCCCTGGAGGGCTACTGGGGCTCGTCCGACCTGGACGCGGCCACCGGCACCTTCCTGGAGCTGATCGCCGCCCACCCCGACAAGGTCGACGGCGTCAAGATCTCCCTGCTGGACGCCCGGCGCGAGGCCGGCCTCAGACGGCGGCTGCCGCAGGGCGTGCGCTGCTACACCGGCGACGACTTCCACTACCCGGAGCTGATCGCGGGCGACGACCACGGCTTCAGCCACGCCCTGCTCGGCGTCTTCGACCCGCTGGGCCCGCTCGCGGCCGCGGCGGTACGGGTCCTGGACACGGGCGACGTCCAGGGCTTCCGCGAACTCCTCGACCCCACGGTGGAGTTGTCCCGGCACCTGTTCCAGCCGCCCACCCGCTTCTACAAGACGGGGGTGGTGTTCCTCGCCTGGCTCGCCGGCCACCAGAGCCACTTCGCCATGGTCGGCGGCCTCCAGTCGGCCCGCTCCCTGCCCCACTTCGCCCGCGCCTACGAACTCGCCGACGGCCTCGGCCTGTTCCCGGACCCCAGGCTCGCCGAGGAACGGATGAAGACCCTTCTGTCGCTGTACGGGGTGGACCGGTGAACACGGCGGAACTCGCGCGCTTCTCCGTCAACCAGATGACGGTCAGGCAGCTGTCCCTGCCCGGACTGGCCGACGCCTGTGCCGCGCTGGGCGTGCCCGGTGTGGGCCTGTGGCGGGAGCCGGTGCGGCGGTACGGCGTGCAGGCCGCGGCCAAGCTGGTGCGGGACGCGGGCCTGACGGTGACGACCCTGTGCCGCGGCGGCTTCCTCACCGCGACCGACCCCGTCGGGCGGGCCGAGGCGCTGGGCGACAACCACGCGGCGATCGACGAGGCCGCCACCCTCGGCACCGACACCCTGGTCCTGGTCTCCGGCGGACTCCCCGCCGGCAGCAAGGACCTGCGCGGCGCCCGCGAGCGCGTCGCCGACGCGCTGGCCGTCCTCGCCCCCTACGCGGCCGAACGCGGCGTACGTCTCGCCATCGAGCCGCTGCACCCGATGTACGCGTCCGACCGCTGTGTGGTCTCCACCCTCGCCCAGGCCCTGGACCTCGCCGAACGCTTCCCCGCGCACCAGGTCGGGGTGGCCGTGGACACCTACCACGTCTGGTGGGACGACCAGGCGCCCGCGCAGATCGCCCGCGCGGGAGCGGCGGGCCGCATCCACACCTTCCAGCTCGCCGACTGGACCACCCCCCTGCCCGAGGGCGTCCTCAACGGGCGCGGCCAGCTCGGCGACGGGGTGATCGACATGCGGGAGTGGAAGGGCCGGGTGGAGGCCGCCGGGTACACCGGCCCCATCGAGGTCGAGCTGTTCAACGAGCGGCTGTGGGCGCGGGACGGGCGGGAGGTGCTGGCGGAGACGGCGGAGCGGTTCGTGGAGCACGTGATCCGGCCTGGTCCGGGCGAAAGACCCTAGCTCACCCGCGCGGAGGAATTCCGGAAGCGGGTGCAACCATTCCGTCGCCCGCCGTGTCGTACCTGTCGCCGGAACCACGGGGCCCCGGGGGTGGTGGGTTCCGGCAGGGAGGGGAAACGCCGAGGGGGCGTCCCGGGCCTGCGGGCCGGGGAGGCCCCCTCGCAACGTGCCGGCCGTCCGCGTCCTAGAAGAACACCCCGCAGCGCAGCAGGACGTTCGCGTACGGCCGGGCCTCACCGGTGCGGACGATCAGCCGGGCCCCGGCCGACAGCTCCTTCAGCCGCTCGTGCGGGACGAGGGCCAGCTGCGGGAAACGGGCCCGCAGCAGCCCGGCCGCCGCCGGATTGGCCGCCTCCACCTCCTCCGCCGCCGTGGCGCCCTCCACCACCAGCTCGGCCAGCAGGCCGTCCAGCACCTCGGCGAAGGACGGCACACCGGCACGGAAGGCCAGGTCCGCCACCCGGGGCCCGTCGGGTATCGGCATGCCCGCGTCGCAGACCAGCACCCCGTGCCCGTGGCCCAGCTCGGCCAGGGCGCCGGAGAGATGACGGTTGAGGATCCCCGCCTTCTTCACAGGGCCTCGACCTCCTCCGCCGTCGGGTAGGACTCCTGCGCGCCCCGCCTGGTCACGGCCGCCGCACCGACCCGGGCCGCGTAGGCCGCCGCGTCCGCCAGGTCCGCGCCGGAGCCGAGCCTCCAGGCCAGGGCCGCGGTGAACGCGTCCCCGGCACCCGTGGTGTCCACCGCGTCCACCGTCACCGACGGCACCCGGGCGACCCCCGAACCGTCGGCCACCAGCGCCCCCTCCGCGCCCAGCGTCACCACCACCGAGCGGGGACCCCGGGCCAGCAGCAGCCGGGCCCAGTCCTCGGGGTCGTCGCTCGCGCAGGCGTCCCCGAGGACCACCCGTGCCTCGTGCTCGTTCAGGATCAGCGGGTCGCACGCCGCCAGCACCTCCGCGGGCAGCTCACGCGGCGGGGACGGGTTCAGCACGAAGCGGCTGCCCGGCGCCAGGTTCCGCACGACCTCCACGACCGTCTCCAGCGGGATCTCCAGCTGCGCCGACACCACCCGGGAGGCGCGCAGCACGCCCGCCGCCGCCCGGACGTCCGCCGGCAGCAGCCGGGAGTTGGCGCCCGGTGACACCACGATGCTGTTGTCGCCGGACGGGTCGACGGTGATCAGCGCGACCCCCGTCGGCGCCCCGCCCACCAGCACGCCCACCGTGCCGACCCCGGCCGCGCGCAGGGAGTCGAGCAGCAGCCGGCCGTGTCCGTCGTCGCCGACCCGCGCCAGCAGGGCCGTCGCGGCGCCGAGCCGGGCCGCGGCGACCGCCTGGTTGGCGCCCTTGCCGCCCGGGTGCACGGCCAGATCGCCGCCGAGCACCGTCTCGCCGGCGGCGGGCCGCCGCTCGACGCCGATCACCAGGTCGGCATTGGCCGATCCCACGACCAGAAGGTCGTAGTCGTACATCAGTTGACTCCCCTGAGAGATGACGCCGGGCGGGCGGCCCCGGAAGTGCCCGGGGCCGCCCGCCCGAGCCGCCTGTTGTCAGCCGGTGAAGCCGGCCACGTTGTCCTTCGTGACGACCTTCACCGGCACCTTCACCGTCGGGTCCACCTTGTCGCCCTTGACCGCCTTGAGGGCGTTGTCCACGGCGATCTTCCCCAGCTGCGAGGGCTGCTGGGCGACGGACGCGTACAGCGTGCCGTTCTTGACCGCGGTCAGGCCGTCCGGGGTGCCGTCGAAGCCGACCACCTGCACGGACTTGCCGGCCTTGGAGCCGAGCGCCTTGATCGCGCCCAGCGCCATCTCGTCGTTGGCGGCGATGACGCCCTGCACGTCCGGGTGGGCCTGGAGCAGGTTCGACATCACGTCGAGGCCCTTGGTGCGGTCGAAGTCCGCGGGCTGCTGCGCGAGCACCTGGATGCCCGGGTAGGCCCTGAGGCCCTGGGCGAACCCGGCCGCCCGCTCCCGGGCCGCCGACGTGCCGGCCTGGCCCTGGAGGATGACGATCTTGCCCTTGCCGCCCAGCTTCTCGGCGATGGTCTTCGCGGCCAGCTCGCCGCCGGCGACGTTGTCCGAGGCCACCAGCGTGTCCACGGACGCGTGGTTGACACCCCGGTCCACGGCGATCACCGGGATGTCCGCCTTGTCGGCGGCCTTCACGGAGTTGCTCGCCGCGTCCGAGTCCACCGGGTTGACGATGATCGCGCCGAGGTTCGAACTGGTGAAGTTCTGGAGCTGGTTGGCCTGCTGCGAGGCGTCGTTCTGCGCGTCGGTGACGGTCAGGTCCACGCCCAGCTTCTTCGCCTCGGCCTGGGCACCCGACCGGATCTGCACGAAGAAGGGGTTGTTGAGCGTCGACAGGGACAGACCCATCTTCGGGGTCGTGGACGACGAGGAGCCGCCGTGCAGGAAGGAGGTCGCGCCGACGATGGCGACGGTCACCACGGCGGCGAGCGCGTACGTCGCCGCCTGCTTGCCCTTCGGCCCGCCCGTGCCGGCGGCCACCGGGGTCGCGCCGGCCTTGCGGCGCACCGTGTCCAGCAGCACCGCCAGCGCGATCACGACACCGATCACGACCTGCTGCCAGAACGCGGACACCGAGAGCAGGTTGAGGCCGTTGCGGAGCACCGCCAGGATCAGTGCGCCGATCAGCGTGCCGGACGCCTTGCCGGTGCCGCCCGCCAGCGAGGCGCCGCCGATGACGACCGCCGCGATGGCGTCCAGCTCGTAACCGTCGGCGGCCTGCGGCTGCGCCGAGGACAGCCGGGACGCGAGCACGATGCCCGCCGCCGCGGCGAACAGCCCGGACAGGGCGTAGATCGCGAGCTTCTGCCGCTTCACCCGGAGACCGGACAGCCGCGCGGCCTCCTCGTTGCCGCCGATCGCGTACATGGAGCGGCCGATGTACGTGCGTCCCAGCACGAACGCGGCGATCAGCCCCATCACCACCATGACCAGCACCGGCACCGGCAGCCAGCCGCCGAGGGTGTCCCCGAGGTGGGAGACCGACTCCGGGAAGGCGATGGGCGAGCCCTGCGAGATCACCAGGGCCAGACCGCGGCCCACCGACAGCATGGCCAGCGTCGCGATGAACGGCGGCAGCTTGCCGTAGGCGATGAGGAAACCGTTCACCAGACCGGCGACGATGCCGGTGGCGACCGCCATCAGCACCGCCAGCACGACCGGCACCCCGTGGGAGGTGGCGCTCCAGGCCAGCACGGTCGCCGACAGCGCGGCCACCGAGCCGACCGACAGGTCGATGCCCGCCGAGACGATCACGAAGGTCACACCGAAGGCGAGGATCGCCGTCACGGCCGCCTGGACGCCGATGTTCAGCAGGTTGTCCGTCGTCAGGAAGTCGCCGGACAGCGCCGACAGGGCGATGACCAGGACGATCAGCGCGGTGAGCGCGCCGTTGTCCAGGAGCAGCCGGCGCAGGCCGCCCGGGGCGCCACTCGCGCCCGCCGGCCTCTTGAGCGTGTCAGTGGCCACGGGGGGCCTCCTTGTCGGTGAGGGGGGTGGAGCCGGCGGCGGAGTCCGGGCCGGCGGTCGGGGAGGAGACGGCGAGCGCCATGACGGCGTCCTGGGTGGCCTCGTCGGCCGGGAGTTCACCGGCGATCCGGCCCTGGGCCATCACCAGCACCCGGTCGCTCATGCCGAGCACCTCCGGCAGATCGCTGGAGATCATCAGCACGGCGGCACCGGCGGCCGTCAGCTCGTTGATCAGCTGGTAGATCTCGACCTTGGCGCCGACGTCGATACCCCGCGTCGGCTCGTCCAGGATCAGCACCTTGGTGTCGGCCAGCAGCCACTTGCCGATGACGACCTTCTGCTGGTTGCCGCCGGACAGGGTCCGCACGTGCTGCCCGAGGCCCGCCATGCGCACGCCCAGCTGCCCGGCGATCCGCTCGGCGGCCGAGTACTGGGCCTTGCGGTCCACCAGCCCGGCCCGGGTGGCCGACCGGAGGGTCACCAGCCCCAGGTTCTCCGCGACGGAGGCGTCCAGCACCAGCCCCTGGCCCTTGCGGTCCTCCGGCACCAGCCCGATGCCGGCCGCCATCGCCGCGTTCACGTCGTGCCGCTTGAGTTCGGCACCGGAGACCCGCACGACCCCGTGGTCGTACGGATCCGCGCCGAACACCGCCCGGACGACCTCCGTACGGCCGGCCCCGACGAGCCCCGCGATACCGACGACCTCGCCGGCGTGCACCTCGAAGCTCACGTCGTGGAACACGCCGTCACGGCCCAGCCCCTCGACGGACAGCAGCGCGGCACCCTTCTCCGGCCGCTGACGCGGGTACTGCTGCTCGATGGAGCGCCCCACCATCAGCCGGACCAGCTCGTCCTCGGTCGTCGAGGCGGGCACCTGCCCGACGCTCCGCCCGTCCCGGATGACCGTCACCCGGTCCCCCAGGGCGGCGATCTCCTCCAGGTGGTGGGTGATGAAGACGATCCCCACGCCGTCCTCGCGCAGCGACCGCACGATGGCGAAGAGCTTCTCCACCTCCTCCGAGGTGAGCACGGCGGTCGGCTCGTCCATGATGAGCACGCGCGCGTCCAGGCTGAGCGCCTTGGCGATCTCGACCATCTGCAGCCGCGCGATGCCGAGTTCCCGCACCCGCGCGCGGGGCGAGACGTCGACCCCGACACGCTCCAGCAGCGTCGCGGCCTCGGCCTCCATCCGCTTCCGGTCGATCATCCCCAGCCGGCGCGGCTGCCGCCCCAGGAAGATGTTCTCGGCGACGGTCAGATCGGGAACCAGGTTGAACTCCTGGTAGATGGTGGCGATCCCGAGGCGCTCGGAGTCCTGCGCACCGTGGATGCGCACCTCCTCACCGCCTACGAGGATCCGGCCGGCATCGGGGGTATAGGCACCGGAGAGCATCTTGATGAGGGTGCTCTTGCCGGCGCCGTTCTCACCGAGCAGTACATGGACCTCGCCCCGGCGCAGGTCGAAGTCGACGCCGTCGAGCGCGACCACGCCGGGGAAGGTCTTGCGTATGCCCTCGATGCGCAGCAACTCGTCCGGGTTGCTCACGACGTGCTCCTTTGCACTGGGGAGGGGGACTGCGTGGGGGGTGCGGGGGTCTGGGAGGGCACGTGCGCCTCTCCGCAGGAGCGGCGTACGACGAGCCGCGCGGGCAGGGTGACGGAGCGCGGGGTGCGCCCCTCGATCCGGTCCACCAGGGCCCGTACGGCGGCCCGCCCCAGCTCACCGGTCGGCTGGGCGATGGCGGTGACCGGCGGATCGGTGTGCACGAACCACGGGATGTCGTCGAACGCGGCCAGCGCGATGTCGTCGGGCACGCGCAGCCCGCGCGCGCGTACGGCGTCCAGCGCGCCGAGCGCCATCAGGTTGTCGGCGGCGAAGACGACCTCGGGCGGCTGCGGCAGATCGAGGAACCCCTCGGTGACCCGCCGCCCGCTCTCGGCCTGGAAGTCGCCCTGCCCGATGTAGGCGTCCGGGAGCGGGAGCCCGTACGCGGCGAGCGCCGCCCGGAACGCCTCCACGCGCTCACTGCCGGTGGTGGTGGCGGCGGGCCCGGCGATGATGGCGAGCCGCCGGTGTCCGAGCCGGTGGAGGTGGGCGACGAGATCCCGTACGGCCGCCTGTCCGTCGGCCCGCACGACCGGCACGTCCACGCCGGGGATCCACCGGTCGACGAACACCATGGGCGTCCCCGTCCGGGCGGCGTCGAGCATCAGGGGCGAACCGCCGTCGGTGGGGGAGACGAGCAGCCCGTCGATCCGCCGGTCGAGCAGGTTCCGTACGTGGTGGTCCTGGAGGTCGGGCCGCTCGTCGGCGTTCCCGATGATCACGCTGTAGCCGAGCGCGCGGGCCTCTTCCTCGACGGAACGGGCCAGCTCGGTGAAGTAGGGGTTCAGCACGTCGCTGATGACCAGTCCGAGCGTATGGGTCTGGTCCGTCCGCAGGGACCGGGCGACGGCGTTGGGCCGGTACCCCAGGGCGTCCACGGCCGCCATCACCCGCGCCCGCGCGTCGGCACTGACGGACGGATGCCCGTTCAGCGCGCGCGACACGGTGGCCACGGACACGCCCGCCGCAGCGGCCACGTCCTTGATGCTCGCCATCGCCGGCCCCACCTCCTCGTGGACTCGTGGAATCGATTACATCGATGCCGTAGGGAGGATTGGAATCGATTACACGGGCCGGGGGCAAGGGGCGGCGGGCGGCCGAGACCCAATCGTGACCGGGAGCGGACCGGCGGACCCGCCGCCGGGGTCGGACGGGCCGCCCGCAGCGGGACGGACGATCAGACCGGGAGGGTTCTCAGAATACAAACCACTCGACTCACAAACTGGCCGCTGAAAAGCGAATGACACAAATGAAAAAACGCACTTCCAACGTTTCCCCTGCGCCATGTTCACTCATTTGCCGCGCATCTGGAGGAGAGGGGGCGGCGTTAGCTCGAATATGACGACAGCAAGGTTCCATGGCTTGCCTCACCGCGACGCGAGGAAAGACAGTCTGTCTGCGAGTCGTGTGGCGACGGTGGCAAAGTATATTTACACACCTGGTGTTGCACGCTCGCTGCGGGCGCGTGGCACCTTGCGCGGGGACGGCGTACGCGTCGAACCCCAGGCCACCGAATCGCTGCTCCGCGAGTTCCTCACGCTATTGGAAGCGGTGCAGGAGGAACTTAATCAACGGTGGACCGACCAGGCAAACTCTGACTGTCGCGCGGATCGCGTGTGACGGGGGCGGATCTTCATGAATCACGACTATGCGGGTTCCTCCTTCGCCCGGCGTGAACGGTATGCGGACACACCCCCTTACACGGTGGGCACCGTCTGGCACGGCAGCCCCGTCGACGCCCTCGACGCAGAGGCGCTCCTGGTGCCCCCCGACTCGGGCTGGGACCCGGCCGAAGAGCTCGCCTACCTCTTGCAGGAGGCCATCCCGGCCGAACAGCCGGCCGTGGTCCCGCCCCCGCGCCACGAGCCGTCACCCCCTGCCGACTACGCCGACTACGCCGACCCGATGGAGAGCCTGGCCCGGATCACCGCGCAACTGCCGCCCGTCCGACGCCCCTCCGCCGGGGCCGGACACCGCAAGAGCCGGGTCCGTAAAATCCACATCAAATGGATGCAGACCAGTAGCTTCGTGATCGCCGCATTCGTTTCCGTGATCGTGGCGATGGTCAGCGTATTCGGCGGTATGGCGGCCTACGGGCCACTGCGCAACATCACGTCGGGCACGAACGGCGAGATGATCGCCTGGTGGCCCATTCTCGTGTACGGCCCCTGGATGGTGGCCTCCCTCTCCATCCTGCGCAGCGCCTTGCACCAGCGCCGAGCCCTGCATTCGTGGTTCATCGTCCTGCTGTTCTCGTCCGTGGCGATGATGCTGTGCGTGGCCCAGGCCGACCGAACGATCACGGGAATCGCCGGCGCGGCCCTCCCCGCGTGCGCGTCCCTGGCCTGCTTCCAGCAACTGGTCCGCCAAATCACGCTGACGCTCCCCCCACGCCAGGACAAGCCCCGCCACCGCCGCTGAGCAAAGGCGCCGCCACTCTCGCCTCGCCTCGGCGGCAGGCAAATCCGTTCCACCTGAGAACCCCCCCCACCTGGGCCTTCCCCCCACACCCCCGGCCCGCATCCGCCAATCCCCCCGCCGCCCCCGCCCCCGCCCGCAGGCCGCCGCCCCCACCCGGCACGCGGGCGAGACGGCTCCGCGGCCCCCACCGGCCGTCAGCCGCCAGACCGACCCGGCATGCGAGCAAGACGCGCCCGCGCGGCCCCACCCGCCGACCGATAGCCGCCGGACCGGCCCCGCGCCCAGGCGGGGCGCGACCGCGCCCCTCCCAACCAGCGTTCGCCGCCAAGCCCACCCGGCATGCTGGCGAGGAGCGACGGCGCACCCCTCACCGGCGGTCAGCCGCCGGACCGGCCCGGCGTCCAGGCGAGGGGCGACGGGGCCGCGCTACCGGCCGTCAGCCGCCAGGCCGGCCCGGCATGCGGGCGAGGTGGGGCCGCGCACCACCCGCCCGACGGCGACGCCTAGCCCACCCGGTGTGCAAGCAAGACGCGATGGCGGACCCGCATCGGCCGCCAGCCGCCAGCCGCCAGCCGCCAGCCGCCAGGCCTCCCGGCGAGTTGACGAGACGCGACCGCGCCCCTGCCACCCAGCGGTCGCCGATTAGCCCACCCCACTTGCTGGCGAGGGGCCACGGCGCACCCCTCACCGGCGCGATCAGCCGTCGAACCGGCCTGCTGGCGGGGTGCGACCGCGCCCCACTCACTGCCCGCCGCCGGTCCGGCCCGGTGTCCAGGCGAGGGGCGACGGGGCCGCGCTACCGGCCGTCAGCCGCCAAGCCTCCCGGCGTGCTGGCGAGACGTGACCGCGTGCCTCCCGCCCAGCGGTCGCGGATTCGCCCACCCGGCGTGCACGCAAGGCGCGGCGGCGTACCTCCACCGGCCGTCAGCCGCCGGGACGGCCCGGCGTGCAGGCGATGCGTGGCGGCGCACCCCACTACCCACCGGCCACATGCTGCTGAACCCATCCGGCGAGCGGGCAAGACGTGGCCGCGCCCCTCCCACCCAGCGTTCGCCGCCAAGCCCACCCGGCGTGCAGGCAAGGCGCGTCGGCGCACCCCTCACCGGCCGCCAGCCGCCGACGCCACCCGGCGCGCAGGCAAGGCGCGTCGGCGCACCCCTCACCGGCCGTCAGCCGCCAGGACGGCCCGGCGTGCAGGCGAGGCGCGGCGGCGCACCCCACTACCCACCGGCCACATGCCGCTGAACCCACCCGGCGAGCGGGCAAGACGTGGCCGCGCCCCTCCCACCCAGCGTTCGCCGCCAAGCCCACCCGGCGCGCAGGCAAGGCGCGTCGGCGCACCCCTCACCGGCCGCCAGCCGCCAAGCCCACCCCGCGTGCAGGCGAGGCGCGGCGGCGCACCCCTCACCGGCCGTCAGTCGCCGACGCTACCCCGCGTGCAGGCAAGGCGCGTCGACCGGCCGCCAGCCGCCGATCCCACCCGGCGTGCGGGCAAGGCGCGACGGCGAACCCCTCACCGGCCGTCAGCCGCCAAGCCCACCCCGCGTGCCGGCGAGACGTGACCGCGTGCCCAAGCCGACGGCTTGCCCCAGTCGACCCGAGGGCCCGGTACCGGCGGGGGCCACCGCTGTTCCGGGCCGCTCGCTCGCTTTTGACGTGGGCCGGAGCGGGCCGGGTCAAGGGTGGGCCGGAGGCCCATCGGCAGCGCGGAGCGCCCTCGACGCGGACAGCGGAAACCCGACACCGACCCAGAAGCGAGTGGCCCAACGGCTGCCTGCTCACCCCCGGTGAACAGCTCCGTGGCCTTCACCGCGCGCACGGCTCGCTGCCCCCAGGCATCCAACCGGTCGAAGCCACACAGACGTTCACCCGTCCGCTCACGGCGTCGGGCGCGGAGACGCCCCGCAAGCGCCCCCCACCCGCCCCACCTCCACTCCCCAGCACCAAAACCCCTTCGCACCCGCTCGCCCCGCCCGGTACGGTCTCGGGCGTGTTCCCACCGCGTGGAGGCCACCCGCTCCGCGCGGCCCTAACGGCCGACCCACGCTGAGAGCAGGTTCCGCGCATGGCATGTCGTATCGGTGAACTCGTGCTCGGTTGCCGCGAACCCGAGGTGCTGGCACGGTTCTGGTGCGAGGTCCTGGACTTCGTGGTGCTCGGACGCGAAGAGGACGGCAGCATCGAGATCGGCCCACGGGAAGGCTTCGGCGGCGCGCAGCCGACGCTCTTCCTCAGCCGCAGGGACGAGCCGGAGCCGGGGAAGTCGCGGCTGCACATCGACGTCAACGCCACGGACCGCGATCAGGACGCCGAGCTGGAACGCCTCTTGGAGCTCGGGGCGCGCCCGGTGGACATCGGCCAGACCGGCGACGAGTCCTGGCACGTTCTCGCCGACCCCGAGGGCAACGAGTTCTGCCTGCTCAAGGCCCGCCTCAACCCCCTCTGACCGCGGTGAAGACCCGCGATCAGCCCCCGTCGGGACGGAGCGGCCCCCGCGGGGATGGAGGACGCGGAAGCCCACGTCACCCTTCACGCTCGCGGGCCGCATCTCCCGCCGGCCCGGCACCCGGCCCTGCACCCGGCCCGCGCCACGCTCCCGGCAACGGTCGGGTCGAAGCCCCCATGGCACACCGCATCCGCCGGGCACACTGCCTCCGGCGCTCGCTCCCCACCACGGGAGCAGCTATAGGCCATTGGGCCGCTGTCAGACCCCAGCGGTACCGTCGGATCATGGCTCAACAGGCGGGGACCCAGACCGGTGAACGGCGTCTTGCCGTGGTCGAAGGCGTGCTGGAGCGGATCACGTACGCCAACGAGGAGAACGGGTACACGGTCGCCCGGGTCGACACGGGCAGAGGTGCCGGGGACCTCCTCACCGTGGTCGGCGCGCTCCTCGGTGCCCAGGTCGGTGAGTCGCTGCGGATGGAGGGCCGCTGGGGGTCGCACCCGCAGTACGGCAAGCAGTTCCATGTCGAGAACTACACGACCGTACTGCCGGCCACCGTCCAGGGCATCCGGCGCTATCTGGGGTCCGGGCTGGTCAAGGGCATCGGGCCGGTCTTCGCCGACCGCATCACCCAGCACTTCGGCGTCGACACGCTCAGGATCATCGAGGAGGAGCCCAAGCGCCTCGTCGAGGTCCCCGGCCTCGGCCCCAAACGCACCAAGAAGATCGCCGACGCTTGGGAGGAACAGAAGGCGATCAAGGAGGTCATGCTGTTCCTCCAGACCGTCGAGGTGTCCACCTCCATCGCCGTGCGGATCTACAAGAAGTACGGCGACGAGTCGATCTCCGTCGTCAGGGAACGCCCCTACCAGCTCGCCGCCGACGTCTGGGGCATCGGCTTCCTCACCGCCGACAAGATCGCCCAGTCGGTCGGGATCCCGCACGACAGTCCCGAGCGCGTGAAGGCCGGCCTGCAGTACGCCCTGTCGCAGTCCGCCGACCAGGGGCACTGCTTCCTGCCGGAGGAGCGGCTGATCGCCGATGCCGTGAAGCTGCTCCAGGTGGACACCGGGCTGGTCATCGAGTGCCTGGGCGAGCTGGGCCGGGTACCGGAGGACGGAGGCGACCCGGGGGTCGTCCGGGAGAAGGTGCCCGGACCCGACGGAGGCGGCGACGAGCCCGTCAGCGCCGTGTACCTCGTCCCCTTCCACCGCGCCGAACTCTCCCTCTCCGCCCAGCTGCTGCGGCTCCTGCGCACGGACGAGGACCGGATGCCCGGGTTCCGGGACGTCGACTGGGGCAAGGCGCTCGGATGGCTGGGATCCCGCACCGGCGCCGACCTCGCGCCCGAGCAGGAGGCGGCCGTGAAGCTCGCGCTGACCGAGAAGGTCGCCGTCCTCACCGGCGGCCCCGGCTGCGGCAAGTCGTTCACCGTGCGCTCGATCGTGGAGCTGGCCCGGGCCCGGCGTGCCAAGGTGCTGCTCGCCGCCCCGACCGGCCGGGCCGCCAAGCGGCTGGCCGAGCTGACCGGAGCCGAGGCCTCCACCGTGCACCGGCTGCTGGAGCTGAAGCCCGGAGGGGACGCCGCCTACGACCGGGACCGGCCCCTCGACGCCGACCTGGTGGTCGTGGACGAGGCCTCCATGCTGGACCTGCTGCTCGCCAACAAGCTCGTGAAGGCCGTACCGCCGGGGGCCCATCTGCTCTTCGTGGGGGACGTGGACCAGCTGCCCAGCGTGGGCGCGGGGGAGGTCCTGCGCGATCTGCTGGCCGACGGCAGCCCCGTCCCGGCCGTCCGGCTCACCCGGGTCTTCCGGCAGGCCCAGCAGTCAGGTGTCGTCACCAACGCCCACCGCATCAACGCCGGGCAGCATCCGCTCACCGACGGGCTGAAGGACTTCTTCCTGTTCGTGGAGGACGACACGGAGGCCGCCGGCCGGCTCACCGTGGACGTGGCCGCGCGGCGGATCCCGGCCAAGTTCGGGCTGGACCCGCGCCGGGACGTGCAGGTGCTCGCGCCGATGCACCGGGGGCCGGCCGGCGCGGGCACGCTCAACGGGCTGCTCCAGCAGGCCATCACCCCGGGGCGGCCCGATCTGCAGGAGAAGCGGTTCGGTGGCCGGGTCTTCCGTGTCGGCGACAAGGTCACCCAGATTCGTAACAATTACGAGAAAGGGAAAAACGGCGTATTCAACGGCACCGTGGGTGTCGTCACCTCACTCGACCCGGTCGACCAACGCCTGACCGTGCTGACGGACGAGGATGAGGAGGTTCCGTACGAATTCGACGAACTGGACGAACTGGCCCACGCCTACGCGGTGACCATCCACCGCTCGCAGGGCAGTGAATATCCCGCCGTCGTGATTCCCGTCACCACGGGAGCATGGATGATGCTCCAGCGGAACCTGCTCTACACGGCGGTCACCCGGGCCCGTCAGCTGGTCGTTCTCGTCGGTTCGCGCAAGGCGATCGGGCAGGCGGTGCGCACGGTGTCGGCCGGGCGGCGCTGCACGGCCCTGGACTTCAGACTGGGGTCCCGGCGCCTCGGCAGCGGGTCCTGAAGTCACGGGCGGTGGCCCCGAAGTCACGGTGGCGGCACGGAATCCGGCCCCGCGGCGAAAATGATCGATCAAACGAGTCGTGAAGGTCACAGAGCACTTCCGGTAACCCCTCCGAGGGGGCAGGATGAGCAGGTTGACGGCACTGAGTGCCGCCAATAGGCCCAATGGTCGACCCCGAGTGCACTCTCCTGAGCCAAATGGGGGATGGTAGAGACAGTCAGGGCACCTCGAAGATGAGGCACTACGTCGGTGAGGGAAGACGTGAGCGACAACTCTGTAGTACTGCGGTACGGCGACGGCGAGTACACCTACCCGGTGGTCGACAGCACCGTCGGTGACAAGGGCTTCGACATCGGGAAGCTCCGCGCCCAGACCGGTCTGGTGACTCTGGACAGCGGCTACGGCAACACCGCCGCCTACAAATCCGCGATCACCTACCTCGACGGCGAGGCGGGCATCCTCCGCTACCGCGGCTACCCCATCGAGCAGCTGGCCGAGCGCTCCACCTTCCTTGAGGTGGCGTACCTGCTGATCAACGGCGAGCTGCCCACCGTCGACCAGCTGACGGCGTTCCAGAACGACATCACGCGGCACACGCTGCTGCACGAGGACGTCAAGAACTTCTACAGGGGCTTCCCGCGCGACGCGCACCCGATGGCCATGCTGTCCTCGGTCGTCTCGGCGCTGTCCACGTTCTACCAGGACAGCCACAACCCGTTCGACGAGAAGCAGCGCGACCTCTCCACGATCCGGCTGCTCGCCAAGCTCCCGACGATCGCGGCCTACGCGTACAAGAAGTCGATCGGCCACCCGTTCGTCTACCCGCGCAACGACCTCGGTTACGTCGAGAACTTCCTGCGCATGACCTTCTCGGTGCCGGCGCAGGAGTTCGAGCTGGACCCGGTCGTCGTCGCCGCGCTGGACAAGCTGCTGATCCTGCACGCCGACCACGAGCAGAACTGTTCGACCTCCACGGTCCGTCTGGTCGGCTCCTCGCAGGCCAACATGTTCGCGTCGATCTCGGCCGGCATCAGCGCCCTGTGGGGCCCGCTGCACGGCGGTGCCAACCAGTCCGTGCTGGAGATGCTGGAGGGCATCCGCGACTCGGGCTCCGATGTCGACACCTTCATCCGCAAGGTGAAGAACAAGGAGGACGGCGTCCGCCTGATGGGCTTCGGCCACCGGGTCTACAAGAACTTCGACCCGCGCGCCAAGATCATCAAGGCCGCCGCGCACGACGTGCTCTCCGCGCTGGGCAAGGAGGACGAGCTCCTCGACATCGCCCTCAAGCTGGAGGAGCACGCGCTGTCCGACGACTACTTCGTCGAGCGCAAGCTGTACCCGAACGTGGACTTCTACACCGGTCTGATCTACCGCGCCATGGGCTTCCCGACCGAGATGTTCACGGTCCTGTTCGCCCTCGGCCGGCTGCCGGGCTGGATCGCCCAGTGGACCGAGATGATCAAGGAGCCGGGCTCCCGCATCGGCCGCCCGCGCCAGATCTACACGGGCGTGGTGGAGCGCGACTTCGTTCCGGTCGAGGAGCGCTGACACCTTCCGGTGAGGGGGCCGCGTTCGCCGGGGCCCCACACCGGAGCAGTGTTCTTGGCCGGTGTGCGCCCGACAGCGTGCCGCTGAAGGGCGTGGGCGACTGCGGGCCGGTCGGCGGGCCGGCAGCGCGGTTGCCCGCGCCTCTCCGGCCGCGCTCGCCGAGAGGCCGTCGGCGTGAAGTCGCAACAACGCGAAAGCGGAAGGCGCCCTGAGACGCCGGTCCCCCCACGGGCCGACGACCAGGGCGCCTTCCCATGTCCCGGTGCGGATTCCCCCCACGGGATCCGGCCGGGCGCTTGGAGAGGACAGCGCCTGAATCGCTGTCGGTGAGCAGAACGAGCAAAACTCGGCCTGCTCCAGTGATGCGGTGCGATCTGCCGGGACAACGCACGCCGGAAGGGCCGCTCAAAGCTTCCCGGTGTACGTGCCCCGGCAACGCATCTCTGAGGAAGTCCCCCAAGACATCCCCAGATGCCAGTCAGCGCCCCCCAAGACGCTGGTCTGACACCGCCAACTTAGACCCTCGAACCCCTTCGAGGGTTACGTTCGCATCACTGTGATCTGCGTCTCTTGCATATGTCCTTTAGGTGCGCAAGAGCCCCGATACGGCGATCGGGACTCAAGCGTAAGGATGATGCGCGAGCCTTGTGAAGAGCTTATGTGAGGCTCGCGCCGGACTCCAGGGGGACCGGGACATCCGCCCCGGCAATTGCCGCCGCCCTACCGGAAGGCCCGCAGCCGCAGGCTGTTGGTCACCACGAACACCGAGGAGAAGGCCATCGCCGCCCCCGCGATCATCGGGTTGAGCAGCCCCGCGGCGGCCAGCGGCAGCGCGGCGACGTTGTAGCCGAAGGCCCACACCAGGTTCCCCTTGATGGTGGCCAGCGTCCGCCTCGACAGCCGGATCGCGTCCGCCGCCACCCGCAGGTCCCCGCGCACCAGCGTCAGGTCGCCGGCCTCGATCGCCGCGTCCGTGCCGGTGCCCATGGCCAGGCCCAGGTCCGCCGTGGCGAGCGCGGCCGCGTCGTTCACGCCGTCGCCCACCATGGCCACGGCCCGCCCCTCGCGCTGGAGCCGTCGCACGACGTCCACCTTGTCCTCGGGCAGCACCTCGGCGTGGACGTGCGCGGGGTCGATGCCGACCGTGCGCGCGACCGCCTCGGCGACGGTGCGGTTGTCCCCGGTGAGCAGCACCGGCGTCAGCCCCAGCGCCCGCAGCTCGCGGATCGCCTCGGCGCTGGTCTCCTTGACCGCGTCGGCGACGGCAAGGACCCCGCGGGCCCGCCCGTCCCAGCCCGCCACGACGGCCGTACGACCCTCCTGCTCGGCTTCCCGCGCCGCGCGGGCCAAGTCCCGCGGGAGGTCGTCGTAGAGGCGCCCCACGGCCACCTCACGGCCGTCCACGCGCCCGCGCACGCCCCGGCCGGGCACGTTCTCGAAGTGGTCGACCGGCGGCAGTGCTCCCGCGCGTTCCTCGGCGCCCGCGGCGACGGCACGGGCCACGGGGTGCTCGGAGGCGTGCTCCAGGGCGCCCGCGAGCCGCAGCAGCTCCTTCTCGTCCTCGCCCTCGGCGACGTACACCGCCTGGAGGCTCATCCGGCCGGTGGTGACCGTGCCGGTCTTGTCCAGGACGACCGTGTCCACGCGGCGGGTGGACTCCAGCACCTCGGGACCCTTGATGAGGATGCCGAGCTGGGCCCCGCGCCCGGTGCCGACCATCAGCGCGGTCGGGGTGGCCAGGCCGAGGGCGCAGGGGCAGGCGATGATCAGCACGGCGACGGCGGCGGTGAACGCGGCCACGGTGTCGCCGGTGACGCCCAGCCAGGCGCCGAAGGTGCCGAGCGCGATGAGGATGACCACGGGCACGAAGACGGCGGAGATCCGGTCGGCGAGCCGCTGGACCTCGGCCTTGCCGTTCTGCGCGTCCTCGACCAGTTTCGCCATCCGGGCGAGCTGGGTGTCCGCGCCGATCCGGGTGGCCTGCACGACCAGCCGGCCGCCCGCGTTGACCGTGGCGCCGGTGACCCGGTCGCCGGGGCCGACGTCCACCGGCACCGACTCGCCGGTCAGCATCGAGGCGTCCACCGCGGAGACGCCCTCCACGACCGTGCCGTCGGTGGCGATCTTCTCGCCGGGGCGGACGACGAACCGGTCGCCGACGGCCAGGGACGACACCGGTATCCGGACCTCGCGGCCCTCGCGCAGCACGGCCACGTCCTTGGCGCCCAGCTCCATCAGGGCCTTCAGGGCGGCGCCGGCGCGGCGCTTGGAGCGGGCCTCCAGATAGCGGCCGAGCAGGATCAGCGCGACGACTCCGGCGGCCACCTCCAGGTAGATCGTGGAGGCGCCGTCCATGCGGGAGACGGTGAGGCGGAACTCGTCGTGCATGCCGGGCATGCCGGCGTCGCCGAGGAACAGCGCCCACAGCGACCAGCCGAACGCGGCCAGCGTGCCGACCGAGACGAGAGTGTCCATGGTCGCGGCGCCGTGCCGGAGGTTGGTCCAGGCGGCCCGGTGGAAGGGGGCGCCGCCCCAGACGACGACCGGCGCGGCGAGGGTGAGCGAGAGCCACTGCCAGTTGTCGAACTGGAGCGCCGGGACCATGGAGAGCAGGACCACGGGGGCGGCGAGCAGCGCGGAGACGAGCAGACGGTGGCGCAGGGCGCCCAGTTCCGCGTCAGGTGCGGGAGCTTCCGGTTCCGTCGCGGGCGCGGGCCGGGGCGGCGGCGGCTCCTCGGCGGTGTAGCCGGTCTTCTCCACGGTGGCGATCAGGTCGGCGACCTGGACGCCGCCGGAGAAGGCGACCTTGGCCTTCTCGGTGGCGAAGTTGACGGTGGCGCTGACGCCGTCCATCCGGTTGAGCTTCTTCTCCACCCGGGCGGCGCAGGAGGCGCAGGTCATACCGCCGATGAGCAGCTCGACCTCGGAGGCGTCACCCGTGGCCGCGGCTGTCCGAGCGGTTTCTGCGGTGGTGCTGGTCATGTCCGGACTCCAGACATCGGACCGGGCCGTACGGATCCAGTATCAGCTGGTCGGCACGGCCCGGGTCGGGGAAAGGGAGGGTTTTCCTCAGGCCTGGCCGGCCAGCTCGAAACCGGCTTCGTCCACGGCGGCGCGCACGGCCTCCTCGTCCAGCGGGGCCTCGGAGACGACGGTCACCTCGCCGGTCGACGCGACGGCCTTCACCGAGCTGACGCCCGGGAGCTGGGAGATCTCGCCGGACACGGAGCCCTCGCAGTGGCCGCAGCTCATGCCGGTCACCTTGTAGACGGTGGTGACGGAGCCCGTGGTGTCGGTCTGAGCGGTCATGTCGTTACTCCTCGTCGAGGCGTGTGGGGCCAATGGGGTCCGCGGCGGCCGGGGAGGCCCGCGGGAGCCCCATCTCTTCTCAGACTATACCCCTAGGGGGTATGACTCCAGCGACTCCCGCGCCCGGGTTCCCGGTGTTCCGGATCACGTGCGGCCGAGTCGGTCGCCCACCAGGGGTTCCAGGTAGCGGATCAGGACGTCCTTGGTCTCCCGGACGTACGCGGCGCGCTCGGCGCCCTCGTGGGCCAGGACCAGTTCCAGGCCGGTCTTGTAGACGCCGAGGCAGACGCGGGCCGTGCGGGTGACGTCGGCCGGGGCGGCGCCGGGCATGAGCGAGCCGAGCAGCGCCTCGATCCGGCCGATCACCGTCGTGTGCAGCTGGTCGTGCGCCTCGGCCATCCGGCCCGGGATGTCGGGCCCGTGCATCAGCGCGAAGAAGACCGGATGGTCGGTGTTGAACGCCATGAACCGGTCCACGGCCGAGCCGATCGCCTCCTCCAGTGGTGTGGCGGGGTCGACGGGGGCCAGTGCCTCGCCGTACGCCTCCCGCATCTCGTGCATCAGCCGGTCGCCCAGCTCGACCGCGATCGCTTCCTTGTTCGGGAAGAACTGGTAGAGCGTGCCGGGCGAGACGCCCGCCGCGCGGGCGATGGCGTTGGTGCTGGCGGCGGTGTAGCCGGTGGTGCAGAAGACCTGGGCGGCGGCTTCGAGCAGCTGGGCGATGCGGCGTTCGCCGCGGGCCTGTCGGCGGCGCGGCGCCTGCTCCTTGTCCGGGGCGCCGTCCCCCGGGGCGCCGCCCTTCCGCGCGGCCTGCGAGGCGCCGTCCTTCGGTGTGGTGTCGGGCACGCGTTATCCCCAGCTCTCCGAACGCGATTGACAAACGCGAGTGGTCGCTCGCATTCTGATGAAACGCGAGCGATCTCTCGTGTTTGCCAGTCTAGGCAATGGCTGGACCATGCTGCCGTGCTCGCACGCGTCAGCGCTGGTCACGGTGAAGGGGACACCGCACGATGACCGATGTCAACAAGGCGCCGCGGTCCGCGGTCCAGCCACCGCGGACCGGTGGCTGGACCCGATTCGTCACCGCCCGGCCGCGCCTGTCGCTCCTGGTCGCCCTGGTGCTCACCGCGCTCGCCGTGCTGGCCGGCGGCGGGGTCGCGGACCGCCTCGGCAGCGGCGGCTGGGAGGACCCGGCCGCCGAGTCGACCTACGCGACCAAGGCGCTGGAACGCGCGTTCCCCGCCGCCGAGCCGAACCTGCTGCTCCTGGTCGACGCGGGCCGCGCCTCGGTGGACGACCCGGCGGTGGCCGCCGAGGCCCGCGCCCTGACCGCGCGGCTCGCCAGGGAGCCGGGTGTCACCGGCGTCGGCTCCTACTGGCAGGCCCCGCCCGCGCAGGCCCCGGCCCTGCGCGCCGAGGACGGCCACGAGGCGCTGATCGCCGCCCGCGTCACCGGCGACGAGAGCGCGATGGGCCGCACCCTGGACCGCATCGCCCCGCACTACCGGGGCACGCACGGTCCGTTCGAGGTGAGGATCGGCGGCATCGTCGCGGTGCGGCACGAGATGCAGACGGTCATCAAGGAGGACCTCACCCGCGCCGAGCTGATCGCCCTGCCGATCACACTGGTGCTGCTGGTCATGGTCTTCGGCAGCGCGGTCGCGGCCCTGCTCCCGCTGGGCATCGGCATCGTCGCCATCCTCGGGACGAACGCGGTGCTGCGCGGCCTGACCGCCTTCACCGACGTCTCCGTCTTCGCGCTGAACCTCACCACGGCCCTCGGCCTCGGCCTCGCCATCGACTACGCCCTGTTCATCGTCCGCCGCTACCGCGAGGAACTGTCCGGCGGCGCCGACCCGCTGACCGCCGTGGGCACGGCCCTGCGCACGGCCGGCCGCACCGTGCTCTTCTCCGCCCTGACGGTCGCGGTCTCGCTGGCCGCCATGATGGTCTTCCCGCAGTACTTCCTGCGGTCCTTCGCCTACGCCGGCATCGCGGTGGTGCTCCTCGCGGCGGCCGCCGCCCTGATCCTGCTCCCGGCCGCGCTCGTCCTGCTCGGCCACCGGGTCAACTCCCTGGACCTGCGCCGTCTCTTCCGCCGTGGCCGCGCGCCGGAGCGGGCCGAGGGCGGCACCGCCTGGGCGCGCACGGCCGGCCTGGTGATGCGCCGCGCCCCCCTCTTCGCCCTCGGCACCACCGCCCTGCTCGTCCTGCTCGGACTGCCGTTCCTGGGGGTCAGGTTCGGTACGGCCGACGACCGGCAACTGCCCTCGACCGCTGAGTCCCACGTGGTGCAGCAGCACCTGCGCGAGCACTTCCCCGGCAGCCCCGGCGGTGGCCTGGAAGTCCTCGCCGAAGGCCGGGCCACCGACGCTCAGTACGCCGCCTACAAGCAGCGCGTGGCCGCCCTGCCCGAGGTGATGCGCGTCGACGGCCCCCTGGTCAGGGGCGACACCGCCTCCTTCACGGTGCAGCCCGCGGGCGAGGCCGTGGACGGTGCGGCCCAGCGGCTGGTCGGCGACCTGCGCGCGCTGGACGCCCCCTTCACCACCAAGGTGACCGGCACCGCCGCCGTCCTGGTGGACACCAAGCACGCGATAGCGGAGCGCCTGCCCTGGGCGGCCGTGTTCATCGCCGTCGTCACGCTCCTGCTGGTCTTCCTCCTCACCGGCAGCGTGCTGATACCCCTCCAGGCCGTGGTGCTCAACGCGCTCAGCCTGACGGCGATGTTCGGTGCGGTCGTCTGGGTCTTCCAGGACGGCCACCTGTCCGGCCCGCTCGGCTTCACCAGCCCCGGCTCCATCGAGACCACCCTGCCCGTGCTGATGTTCTGCGTGGCCTTCGGCCTCTCCATGGACTACGGCGTGTTCCTGCTCTCGCGCATCAAGGAGGAGTACGACCGCACGGGCGACCACGAGCGAGCGGTCCGCCTCGGCCTCCAGCGCACGGGTGGCCTGATCACGGCGGCGGCGGTCATCCTGGCCGTGGTGATGGTGGCGATCGGCACCTCCCGGGTGACCAACACCAAGATGCTCGGCCTCGGCATCGCGCTCGCGGTCCTGATGGACGCGATGGTGGTCCGCAGCCTCCTGGTCCCGGCCATCATGCGGCTGACGGGCAGGGCGACCTGGTGGGCGCCGGGGTGGCTGCGGCGCTTCCACGACCGGTTCGGCGTGAGCGAGGGCGAGCGGGAGGCACCCCCGAGGAGCGCGGGGAGCGGCGCCACCGGCCACGGCGAACCGGAACTGGTGACCCACTCCGGCGGGCTCGAGAACTAGGGTCTTCCGTCTGGATCGGGCGAGCCCGGCGTGATCCAGACGGGGAGGTCCTAGCCTTCGCGCAGGTTCCCGGAAGGAGCATGCATGCGAGCCGTGGTGTTCGAGGAGTACGGAAAGCCGGCCGAGGTGCGGGACGTACCCGACCCGGAGCCCGCGGAGCACGGGGTGGTCGTCCGTGTCGAGGCCACCGGCCTCTGCCGCAGCGACTGGCACGGCTGGATGGGGCACGACCCGGACATCGCGCTGCCGCACGTGCCGGGGCACGAACTCGCCGGCGTGGTCGAGGCGGTGGGCGCCCGGGTGAGCGGCTGGCGGCCCGGCGACCGGGTCACCGTGCCGTTCGTCTGCGCCTGCGGGGGCTGCCCGTCCTGCGCGGCGGGCGACCAGCAGGTGTGCGAGCGGCAGACCCAGCCCGGGTTCAGCCACTGGGGCTCCTTCGCCGAGTACGTCGCGCTCGACCACGCCGACGTCAATCTCGTGGCGCTGCCGGACGACATGGGGTACGCCACCGCCGCCGCCCTCGGCTGCCGCTTCGCCACCGCGTTCCGGGCCGTGGTGCAGCAGGGCCGGGTGGCGGCGGGGGAGTGGGTCGCGGTGCACGGCTGCGGCGGGGTCGGCCTGTCGGCGGTGATGATCGCGGCGGCCTCGGGGGCCCGGGTGGTCGCGGTCGACGTGTCTGCCCGGGCGCTGGAGCTGGCGCGGACGTTCGGCGCCGCCGAGTGCCTGGACGCGACCGGCGTGTCCGACCCGGCCGCCGCCGTCCGGGAGCTGACCGGCGGCGGCGCCCACCTCTCCCTCGACGCGCTCGGCTCGCCGGCCACCTGCGCCGCCTCCGTGAACGGCCTGCGCCGCCGCGGCCGGCACGTCCAGGTCGGCCTGCTGCCCTCGCCCGACGGCACCACCCCGGTCCCGCTGGCCCGCGCGACAGCCCTGGAGCTGGAGCTCCTCGGCAGCCACGGCATGGCCGCCCACGCCTATCCCGGCATGCTGCACCTGGTCCGCGCCGGCGTTCTGCGCCCGGACCTCCTGGTGACCCGGACGATCACCCTCGACGCGGCTCCGGCGGCGCTCGCGGCGATGGACACGGCGCCGGGCGCGGGCGTCACGGTCATCGAGCCCTGGAGCTGAGAGCCCGGCGCCCCCACCGCTCCCCGGCTTCCCCGCTGCCCGGCACCGTGTCCGCGAGAGCGCGTCAGTCCTCTCTGCGGCCGCGGTTGCCGGGACGGGAGGCGACCCAGGCGCGCACGGTGTCGGCGTACCAGTAGGGCTTGCCGCCCTCGACGTGGTCGGGCGGGGGCAGCAGCCCGTGCTTGCGGTAGGACCGTACGGTGTCCGGCTGCACCCGGATGTGCGCCGCGATCTCCTTGTAGGACCAGAGCCTTCGGTCGGCCATGCGTTGCACCTCCCCGCGCGCACCACGGCGGCGACCGGGAAGGGCCACCGGGGGGACCGGGCGCTGCGCTGATCACAAACCTGCGCCTGGTGAACGACGCTGCGTGACCGACGGGGCCTCCCTGTCGTCCGGGTGTGACCGAGAACCCGCGTGCACGTGACATGTGTGACACGAGGGCGGTCTTTGTGACACGGCCGCCACACAAGACACCCCTGTGACGCCGACTCCGGACGGAGACTAGTCCGAATGTCTGGACAAAACATTGACATGGCTCGGCATGCGGGACTAGAAAGCCGGGGAGAGCCATGACGAAGGGAAGCCGATGGCCTACGACCTGATCACCATGGGGCGGATCGGGGTGGACCTCTACCCGCTGCAGACCGGTGTCCCGCTCGCCCAGGTGTCGTCCTTCGGCAAGTTCCTCGGCGGGTCGGCGACGAACGTGGCGGTCGCCGCGGCCCGCCTCGGCCGGCGCACCGCCGTGATCACCCGTACCGGCGACGACCCGTTCGGCACGTACCTCCACGAGGCGCTGCGCGGCTTCGGCGTCGACGACCGCTGGGTCACCCCCGTCCCCGGCCTGCCGACTCCGGTCACCTTCTGCGAGGTCTTCCCGCCGGACGACTTCCCGCTCTACTTCTACCGGCAGCCCAAGGCCCCCGACCTGGAGATCGACGCCCACGAGCTGGACCTGGACGCCATCGGTGAGGCCCGGATCTTCTGGGTCACCGGCACCGGCCTGAGCGAGGAGCCGAGCCGTACGGCGACCCTGGCGGCCCTCGCCCACCGCGCCAAGGCGGGCAGCACCGTCTTCGACCTCGACTGGCGCCCCATGTTCTGGTCGGACCCCGGCGCCGCCCGCCCCTTCTACGCCGAGGCCCTGCGCCACGCCACCGTCGCCGTCGGCAACCTGGACGAGGTGGAGGTCGCGACCGGAGTGCGCGAGCCGCACGCCGCCGCCCGCGCCCTGCTGGACGCCGGGGTCGAGCTGGCCGTCGTCAAACAGGGCCCCAAGGGGGTCCTCGCCGTCAACCGGAAGGGTGAGTCGGCCGAGGTCCCGCCCCTGCCCGTCACCGTTCTGAACGGACTCGGCGCCGGGGACGCCTTCGGCGGCTCCCTCTGCCACGGCCTGCTGGCCGGCTGGGACCTGGAGACGATCATGCGGCACGCCAACGCGGCCGGGGCCATCGTCGCCTCCCGCCTGGAGTGCTCCTCCGCGATGCCGACCCCCGACGAGGTGGCCGCCGCGCTCGACGCCGGAGCGGTGCTGTGAGGGCCGGCCGCGTCACCGGCACGCACCCCGAGGACGGCTCCGGCACCGGGCCCGACACCCCGGCGGACGCTCCCCGCGAAGGCGCCGCACCCCCTCGTCCCGACGCCTTCGCGCGCCCTCCCCGCCACGGCGCCGCAGGCACCCCGCGCCGGGGCGTCGACGTGGGCGAACTCGTCCGGATCCGCACCCGGCACCCCGAGGCGATCGCGGAGGCCGCCGCCCGGCGGGTCCGCAGGCCCCTGCTGAACGAGAACGGGCGGCTGATGATCGTCGCCGCCGACCACCCGGCCCGTGGCGCGCTCGGCGTCGGCGACCGCAAGCTCGCCATGGCCAACCGCGCCGACCTGCTCGAACGCCTCTGCCTCGCGCTGTCCCGGCCCGGCGTCGACGGCGTCCTCGCCACCGCCGACATCCTGGACGACCTGCTCCTCCTCGGCGCCCTGGACCGCAAGGTCGTCATGGGCTCCATGAACCGCGGCGGTCTGCAAGGGGCCAGCTTCGAGCTGGACGACCGGTTCACCGGCCACCGCCCGCAGGACATCGAGCGCCTCGGCTTCGACGCGGGCAAGCTGCTGCTGCGCGTCGACTACAGCGACCCCGGCTCCCTGAGCACCCTGGAGTCCACCGCCCGCGCCATCGACGCGATGGCCGAGCGCCGGCTGCCGGTGTTCGTGGAGCCGTTCATCAGCCGCCGCACCCCCGAAGGGAAGGTGAGGAACGACCTGTCCGCCGAAGCGGTCACCCGGTCCATCGCCATCGCCTCCGGTCTCGGCGGCTCCTCCGCCTACACCTGGCTGAAGGTGCCGGTCACCGAGAACCCCGACGACATGGCGCGGGTCATGGAGACCTCCACCCTGCCCGCCGTGCTGCTCGGCGGGGACATCGGCGACTCGCCCGAGGACCAGGTCGCCACGTACGAGAAGTGGCGCGGCGCGCTCCGACTCCCCACCGTGCGCGGCCTGGTGGTAGGCCGCTCGCTGCTGTACCCGGCGGACGGCGATGTGGCCGCCGCCGTGGACACCGCCGTAGGACTGCTGTGAGGGCCGCATGACCAGCACCGACCTGCATCTTCCCCGGGGCGCCGCCGCGCAGGGCGACTACGCCGTCGACATCGGCCCCACGTCGGCCGGCTGGACGCACAGCAGCCTGCGTGTCGTGGAGCTGGGGCCCGGTGGCAGCCATACGTTCAGCACCGGGGACAGTGAGTGGATCGTGCTTCCGCTGGAAGGCGGATGTACCGTACATATGGAGCACAACGAGTTCCAACTCCTGGGCCGGGAAAGCGTGTTCGCGGATGTCTCCGACTTCGCGTACGTGCCCCGGGACGCCCAGGTCCTGATCGCCTCCGGCGCGGGAGGCCGCTTCGCCCTGGCAGGAGCGAAGTGCGAGCGACGACTCCCCGCCCGCTACGGCCCCGCGCCGGAGGTCCCCGTCGAGGAGCGCGGCAGCGGCACCTGCGCCCGCCGGGTGCGCAACTTCGCCTCCGCCGACTCCTTCGCATGCGACAAGCTGATCGCCGTGGAGGTGATCACGCCGGGCGGCCACTGGTCCTCGTACCCGCCGCACAAGCACGACGAGCACCGGCCGGGCGAGGAGTCCGAGCTGGAGGAGATCTACTACTTCGAGATCGACGGCCCGCACGGACTCGGCTACCAGCGGGTGTTCCCCTCGCGGGAGGGCGGTTCGGACGTCCTCGCCGAGGTGCGCTCCGGCGACGCCGTCCTCGTCCCCGACGGCTGGCACGGCCCGTCCATCGCCCAGCCCGGGCACGACATGTACTACCTGAACGTCATGGCGGGCCCGGGGGAGACCCGGGAATGGCGGATCTGTTTCCACCCCGACCACGTAGACAGCACAGGGGGCTACCGATGACGATCCGGCTGACCGTCGCCCAGGCACTCGTCCGCTTCCTCGCCGCCCAGTACACCGAGCGGGACGGCCGGCGGCAGCGGCTGATCGGCGCCACGTGGGGCATCTTCGGGCACGGCAACGTCGCCGGCATCGGCCAGGCCCTGGTCGAGTACGCGGACGTGATGCCGTATCACCAGGGCCGCAACGAGCAGTCCATGGTGCACGCGGCGGTCGGCTACGCCCGCCAGTCGAACCGCCTGTCCACGCACGCGGTCACGACGTCGATCGGCCCCGGCGCCACGAACCTCGTCACCGGCGCCGCCCTCGCGACCGTCAACCACCTCCCGGTGCTGCTCCTGCCCGGTGACGTCTTCGCCGCCCGCCCCGCCGACCCGGTCCTCCAGCAGCTGGAGCTGCCGTACGCGGGCGACGTCTCGGTCAACGACACCCTGCGCCCGGTGTCGAAGTACTTCGACCGCGTCACCCGCCCGGAGGCCCTGATCCCCAGCGCCCTCCAGGCCGTGCGGGTCCTCACCGACCCCGTGGAGACCGGCGCCGTCACGCTCGCCCTGCCGCAGGACGTGCAGGCGGAGGCCTTCGACTGGCCGGAGGAGTTCTTCTCGACGCGGGTGTGGACGGTACGGCGGCCGGGCGCGGACCCGACCGAGCTGGCGGAGGCGGTCCGGGCGATCCGCTCCGCCGCACGGCCCCTCGTCATCGCCGGCGGCGGGGTCCACCACAGCCGCGCCGAGGAGGCCCTCGCCGAGTTCGCGGCGGCGACGCGCATCCCGGTCGCCTCCACCCAGGCCGGGAAGGGCTCACTGCGGTACGACCATCCGCAGGACGTCGGCGGGGTCGGCCACACCGGCACCGCGACCGCCGACGAGCTGGCCCGCACCGCCGACCTCGTCATCGGCGTCGGCACCCGGTACACCGACTTCACCACGGCGTCCGGCACCCTGTTCGAGAATCCGGCCGTCCGCTTCCTTAACCTCAACATCGCGCCGTTCGACGGTCACAAGCTGGCCGGGCTGCCGCTGGTCGCCGACGCCCGCAGCGGTCTGGGCGAGCTGACCGAGGCACTGGCCATGCACGGCCACGGCGTCGCCGACTCCTACGTCCGCGAGTACACCGAGGGCAAGGAGCGCTGGGAGCAGCGCGTCGACGCCTGCTTCGAGGCCGGGGAGACGGACGTACGGCCGAGCCAGACCCAGGTCATCGGCGCCCTGGACGCGCTGGTGGACGAGTCGGACGTCATCATCAACGCGGCCGGCTCGCTCCCGGGCGACCTGCACAAGCTGTGGCGGGCGCGGTCGTACGACCAGTACCACCTGGAGTACGGCTACTCCTGCATGGGCTACGAGATCCCGGCCGCCCTCGGGGTGAAGCTCGCCGCGCCCGAGCGGAACGTGTGGGCACTGGTCGGCGACGGCACCTACCTGATGATGCCGACGGAGATCGTGACCGCGGTGCAGGAGGGCATCGCGATCAAGATCCTGCTGGTGCAGAACCACGGGTACGCCTCGATCGGCGGGCTCTCCGACTCGGTGGGCGGCGAGCGGTTCGGCACGGCCTACCGCTACACCGCCGAGGACGGCACCTTCACCGGCGCCCCGCTCCCCGTCGACCTCGCCGCCAACGCGGCCAGCCTCGGCATGCGGGTGCTGCGCGCGAAGACCGTACGGGACCTGCGCGCGGCGCTCGCGGAGGCGCGCGCGGCCGACACACCCACATGTGTCTACGTGGAGACGGAAACGTCCGACACTGTGTCGGGGGCGCCCCCGGCGCAGGCCTGGTGGGATGTTCCTGTGGCCGAGACCGCGACCCGACCTTCCGCGGTCAAGGCACGTGAGCTGTACGAACGGCACGTCTCGACCCGACGCCGCCATCTGTGAGAAGGAGTCCCCGGACATGACGAAGATCGTCAACCACTGGATCGGCGGGAAGACCGTCGAAGACGCGTCGGGTGAGTTCGGGCCGGTCACCGACCCGGCGACCGGCGCGGTCACCACGAAGGTCGCGTTCGCGTCGGTGGAGGAGGTGGACGCGGCCGTCGCGGCGGCCAAGGACGCCTACCTGACCTGGGGCCAGTCCTCGCTGGCGCAGCGCACGTCCATCCTGTTCAGGTTCCGGGCGCTGCTCGACGCGCACCGGGACGAGATCGCCGAGCTGATCACCGCCGAGCACGGCAAGGTGCACTCGGACGCGCTCGGCGAGGTCGCGCGCGGCCTGGAGATCGTGGACCTGGCCTGCGGGATCAACGTCCAGCTGAAGGGCGAGCTGTCCACGCAGGTCGCGAGCCGGGTGGACGTGGCCGCGATCCGCCAGCCGCTCGGTGTCGTCGCCGGCATCACGCCGTTCAACTTCCCGGCGATGGTCCCGCTGTGGATGTTCCCGATCGCCATCGCGTGCGGCAACACGTTCGTGCTGAAGCCGAGCGAGAAGGACCCGTCGGCGTCGGTCCGCCTCGCCGAGCTGCTGGCCGAGGCCGGACTGCCCGACGGTGTCTTCAACGTGGTGCACGGCGACAAGGTGGCCGTGGACCGCCTGCTGGAGCACCCGGACGTGAAGGCCGTCTCCTTCGTCGGCTCGACCCCGATCGCCCGCTACATCCACACCACCGCCTCCGCCAACGGCAAGCGCGTGCAGGCCCTCGGCGGCGCCAAGAACCACATGCTGGTGCTGCCGGACGCCGACCTGGACGCGGCGGCCGACGCTGCGGTCAGCGCCGCCTACGGCTCCGCGGGCGAGCGCTGCATGGCCATCTCGGCGGTCGTGGCGGTGGGCGCCATCGGCGACACGCTGGTGGAGAAGATCCGCGAGCGCGCCGAGAAGATCAAGATCGGTCCGGGCGACGACCCGACGTCCGAGATGGGCCCGCTGATCACCAAGGCGCACCGCGACAAGGTGGCCTCGTACGTGGAGGGCGCCGCCGCCGAGGGCGCCGAGGTGGTGCTCGACGGCACCGGCTACACCGTCGAGGGCTTCGAGGACGGCCACTGGATCGGCATCTCTCTGCTGGACAAGGTGCCGACCAGCGCGAAGGCGTACCAGGACGAGATCTTCGGCCCGGTGCTGTGCGTGCTGCGCGCCGAGACCTACGAGGAGGGCGTGGCGCTCATCAACGCCTCGCCGTTCGGCAACGGCACCGCGATCTTCACCCGGGACGGCGGCGCCGCCCGCCGCTTCCAGCTGGAGATCGAGGCCGGCATGGTCGGCGTGAACGTGCCGATCCCGGTGCCGGTGGGTTACCACTCCTTCGGTGGCTGGAAGGACTCGCTCTTCGGCGACCACCACGTCTACGGCAACGACGGCACGCACTTCTACACCCGCGGCAAGGTCGTCACCACGCGCTGGCCCGACCCGGCCGACGCCCCGGCGGGCGTGGACCTGGGCTTCCCGCGCAACCACTGAGCCGGTCGGCACGGCGCCCCGTCTCCCCCGTGCGGGAGGGCGGGGCACCGGTGCGTTCCGTCCTGCCGGCCGCGCTGTTGACATGCACGCGACTGGATCAACCGTCCGGATGTCGGAAGGCTGACATTTTTTTGAAACCTTGGCTGCGGTTCCCGTTCAGCCCGGACGAAACGGGTGGCGAAGGGGTTGCCGCTGGATGACCTTCAAAAGCAAGGTCACATCGGCTATGGGCTTGATGGATGCGCCCATAGGGTGTTACAGCCTGGGAAAGTGATGCGGCGCACAGTCGTCCGGAGGTGCGGATTCCGAAGGTAAACGGCCATTGACGTGGTGGTTTTCGTCGGGGTTCGCTATGCAGCGCCGGGAGCGGACGAGACGAACGTACGACGATCCGCCGGAGGCGATAGCGCTCCCGACCCCCACCCAGCCGCTCACGTCGAACGGAACCGCCGTATGACCGACACGCTCCAGAAGTCCGTGGTAGACACCGCGACGGCCCCCGCACCCGGGCTGAAGCGTTCCATCGGTGTCGTCGGCGGCACGCTGCTGACGCTGTCGTGCGTCACGCCCGCCTCCACGCTCTTCGTCGTCGTTCCCGACCTGTTCGGTTCCCTCGGCACCGCCACCGCCCTGACGATCGCCATCGGCTCGCTCCTCTGTATCGCCGTGGCGTTCTGCTACTCCGAACTGGGCACCCTGATCCCCAGCGCGGGCGGCGAGTACGCCATGGTCTCCACGATGGCCGGACGGCTCGCGGGCTGGCTGGTCTTCGTGCTCTCCCTGCTGGTCGTCATGATCGTGCCCCCGGTGATCGCGATGGGCACCGCTGACTACCTCACCCCCATCGTCCACCTGGACCCGTCCATGACGGGCGCCGGAGTGATGCTGCTGGCGACCCTCGCCGGCCTGCTGGACCTGCGCGCCAACGCCTGGATCACCGGCATCTTCCTCGTCCTGGAGGTCATCGCCGCCGGGGTCGTCGCCCTGCTGGGCTTCTCGCACGGCCACCGCGGCGTGGGCAGCCTGGTCTCCATGCAGGTGGCCGGCGCGAACGGCCACACCGACACCGTGACGGCCATGCTGGTGGTCTCCGGCCTCGCCATCGCCCTCTTCGTCACCCAGGGCTTCTCCACCGCCGTCTACCTGTCGGAGGAACTGGAGAACCCGCGCCGCAACGTCGCCCGGACGGTCCTCGCCACCCTCGCCATCTCCACCGTGGTCATCCTGGTGCCGGTCGCCGCCATCACCATGGGCGCCTCCGACCTCAAGGAACTGACCGGCGGCGACATCAGCTCCATGGTCACCGCCTGGTCCAACTCCGCGGTCGGCACCTTCGTCAGCCTCTGCGTGGCCCTCGCGATCATCAACGCGGGCATCGTCATGGTCATCCAGAACTCCCGCGTCCTGTTCGCCTCGGCCCGCGACAAGGCCTGGCCCGGCCCGGTCAACACCGTCTTCTCCAAGCTCGGCCGCTTCGGCTCCCCCTGGGTCGCCACCCTCGCGGTCGGCGTCCCCGGCGCGGTGCTCTGCTTCGTCAACCTGGACACCCTGTACGGCGTCACCGGCGTCTCGGTGACCGGCATGTACCTGCTCGTCGCGATCGCCGCCCTGCTCGCCCGCCGCGGCTCCCACAAGCACACCCCCGCCTGGCGGATGCCGCTGTGGCCCGCGATGCCGGTCCTGCTCATCGCCGTCCTGGCCTACATCCTGACCCAGCAGGAGACGACCTACCTGCTGTGGACCGGCGGCATCACCGCGGTGGCGACCCTCTACTGGGCCCTGTACCTGCGCCCGCGCCGCGACACCCACTGGCTGGTGTCGATCCCGGAGGACGCGCAGGCCTGAGTCCCCGCGGGGCCGCGGGGCCGTAGCACCCCGCGGCTGCGCCGCGCGGTCGCCGCCCGTACCGCGGTCGCGGTAGGAGACGGCGGACCCGTACTCCCGAGGGAGGGTCCGCCGTTCCACCCCAGGTCGGCGGCGATTGTCAGCACCGCCCCGTACCGTTGACGCATGGATCTTCGACTGCCCGCCCTGCCCGCCCTGCGCGGCCTGCTGCGGAGGCCCCGCCGGCTGCTGGCCGCCGGGGCCGCCGTCGTGGTGCTCGCCGGCGCCGGGACGTGGACGGCGGCCGTCGCCTCCGACGACCCGCGGGCCGTGCGCCGCAGCGACCAGGTCATGGCGGTCGACGGGGTGCGCCTGGACACCTCGTACTTCACCCCGGCCGGCTCCGGCCGGCACCCCGCCGTCCTGCTCGCGCACGGCTTCGGCGGCAGCAAGGACGACATGCGTCGGCAGGCCGAGGACCTCGCCCGGGACGGGTACGCGGTCCTGACCTGGTCCGCGCGCGGGTTCGGCGGCTCGACCGGGAAGATCGGCCTCAACGACCCCGAGGGCGAGGTCGCCGACGTCTCCCGGCTCATCGACTGGCTGGCCCGGCAGCCCCAGGTGCGGCTCGACAAGCCGGGCGACCCGCGCGTCGGCGTGGCCGGCGGCTCCTACGGCGGCGCGATCTCCCTGCTCGCCGCCGGGTACGACCACCGGGTCGACGCCATCGCCCCGGCCATCACCTACTGGAACCTCGCGGACGCCCTGTTCCCGGACGGCGTCTTCAAGAAGCTGTGGACCGGCGTCTTCGTCAACACCGGCGGGGGCTGCGCGAAGTTCCAGCCCGCGCTGTGCCGGATGTACGAGCGGGTCGCCGAGTCCGGCACCCCGGACCCCGCCGCCCGGAAGCTGCTGGAGGAACGCTCACCGTCCGCGGTCGGCGACCGGATCAAGGTGCCCACGCTGCTGGTGCAGGGGCAGACGGACTCCCTGTTCCCGCTCGGCCAGGCCGACGCCGCCGCGAAGGCGATCCGCGCGAACGGCGCCCCGGTCGACGTCGACTGGATCGCCGGCGGGCACGACGGCGGCGACATGGAGACGAGCCGGGTCGAGGCACGCGTGCGTACGTGGTTCGACCGCTACCTGAAGGGCGACAAGGGCACCGACACCGGCCCGGCCTTCCGCGTCACCCGCACCGGCGGCGTCGACTCCACCGACGGCACCGCCCAGCTGCGCGGCGCGAGCGCCGCCGCCTATCCCGGCCTGCGCGACCATCCGCGCCCCATCGCCCTCACCGGCGGCACCCAGCGCGTCGCCAACCCGGCCGGGGCCAGCCCGCCCGGTGTCTCCGCGCTGCCCGGCCTCGGCGGTTCCGGCGGCCTCGCGCAGCTCTCCGCGCTCGGCGTCGGCGTCTCCCTGGACTTCCCCGGCCAGTACGCCCGGTTCGACTCCGCGCCCCTCACCCGCGACCTGCGCATCACCGGCACCCCGACCGCCACCGTGCGCATCACCTCCACCCGCGACGACGCCGTCCTGTTCGGCAAGGTCTACGACGTCGGCCCCGACGGAAAGCGGCAGGTGCTGCCCGCCCAGCTCGTCGCCCCCTTCCGGGTGACCGGCGCCAAGGCGGGCAAGGACGTCACCGTCACGCTCCCGGCGATCGACCACGAGGTGCAAAGGGGCCACCGGCTCCGCCTGGTCCTCGCCTCCACCGACCTCGGCTACGCATCCCCGGCCGCCCCGGCCACCTACACCGTCTCCCTGAAGGGGGCACTGAGCGTGCCGACGGCCCCCGCCGTCACCACCGCCGCCGCGTCCCTGCCGGCCTGGGTCTGGTGGCTGCCCGCGGCCGGCGCGGCCGCCGCCCTCGCCCTGCTGCTCACCACCCGCCGCCGGACGTCCGCCCCCGCGCCCGACCCCGGGCTGGCCGAGGTCCCGCTGGTGATCACCGGCCTGAGCAAGCGGTACGCCGGGTCCACCGACCGGTACGCCGTCCGGGACCTCTCCTTCCGCGTGGAGAAGGGCCAGGTCCTCGGCCTGCTCGGACCGAACGGCGCGGGCAAGACCACCACCCTGCGCATGCTGATGGGCCTCATCCGGCCGGACGCCGGCGAGATCCGCGTCTTCGGCCACACCATCCGGCCCGGCGCGTCCGTGCTCTCCCGTGTCGGCGCGTTCGTCGAGGGCGCCGGTTTCCTGCCCCACCTGTCCGGCCGGGAGAACCTGGAGCTGTACTGGCGGGCCACCGGCCGCCCGCCCGAGGACGCCCACCTGGACGAGGCCCTGGAGATCGCCGGGCTCGGCGACGCGCTCGCCCGCGCGGTCCGCACGTACTCGCAGGGCATGCGGCAGCGCCTCGCCATCGCCCAGGCCATGCTGGGCCTGCCCGACCTGCTCATCCTCGACGAGCCCACCAACGGCCTGGACCCGCCCCAGATCCGCGAGATGCGCGAGGTGATGATCCGCTACGCGGCCGGCGGCCGTACGGTGATCGTCTCCAGCCATCTCCTCGCCGAGGTGGAGCAGTCCTGCACCCACCTGGTGGTGATGGACCGCGGCCGGCTGGTGCAGGCGGGCCCGGTCCGGGAGATCGTCGGCTCCGGCGACACCCTGCTGGTCGGCACCGCCGTACCCGTGCAGGAGCCGGTGGTGGAGAAGGTGGGCGCGCTGGACGGCGTCGCCTCCGCCGTGCGCACCGACGACGGGCTGCTGATCCGGCTGGAACCCGGCGGCACCGCCGAGCGGCTGGTCGTGGAGCTGGTGCGGCTGGAGGTGCCGGTCGCCTCCGTCGGCCCGCACCGGCGCCTCGAAGACGCCTTCCTCACCCTGATCGGAGGTTCCGCATGAGCATGCTCACCGAGGTCGCCTCCGGCTATCAGGCGGGGCGCACCCTGCCGCTGCGGGTCGAGCTGGTCCGCCAGCTCAAGCGGCGCCGGACGCTGGTCATGGGCGCCGTCCTGGCCGTACTGCCGTTCGTGCTGCTGATCGCCTTCGCGATCGGCGGCGACCCGGGCGGCCGGAACAACCAGGTCACCCTGATGGACACGGCCACCGCCTCCGGCGCCAACTTCGCCGCCGTGAACCTGTTCGTCTCGGCGGGCTTCCTGCTGGTGATCCCCGTCGCCCTCTTCTGCGGGGACACGGTCGCCTCGGAGGCCGGCTGGTCCTCGTTGCGCTATCTGCTCGCCGCGCCGGTGCCGCGGGCCCGGCTGCTGTGGTCCAAGCTCGTGGTCGCGCTCGGCATGAGCCTCGCCGCGATGGTGCTGCTGCCGGTCGTGGCGCTCGCCGCCGGCACGGCCGCCTACGGCTGGGGGCCGCTTCAGATACCGACCGGCGGCGCGCTGGAGATGGGTACGGCGGCCCAGCGGCTCCTGGTGGCCGTGGCGTACATCTTCGTGTCCCAGCTGGTCACCGCCGGGCTGGCGTTCTGGCTGTCCACCAGGACGGACGCCCCGCTCGGCGCGGTCGGCGGCGCGGTCGGCCTGACCATCGTGGGCAACGTCCTGGACGCCGTCACGGCCCTCGGCCACTGGCGTGACTTCCTGCCCGCGCACTGGCAGTTCGCGTGGGCCGACGCCGTCCAGCCCCGCCCCGAGTGGTCCGGCATGATCCAGGGCACCGCGCTCTCCATAACGTACGCCCTGGTGCTGTTCGCCCTGGCCTTCCGGGGTTTCGCCCGCAAGGACGTCGTCTCCTAGGTCGCCGGCGCGTCACCCACCGGTCACGACGGGCCGCCGCCGTGGCCGGTTCGCAATCCATCCGCAACTCCCCGGGACGCACGTTCCGGACCGTCGCCCCGTCACAGTCGGCAGCGGACGCACACGTCCGGTGGCGACAGGCCGAGGGGGAGGACGCGATGGACCGGTACGGGGACCGACGGACACGGCGGGCGCGGCGGGCACTGCTCGCGCTCACGGCCGCCGGCGGACTGCTGCTGACGGCGTGCAGCGCGGGCGGCGCCGCGCGGCCGGCCGAGGGCAAGGCCCGCGACGGCGGGCCCGGCCTGGTCCGGCAGGACGCCGGCGGCCGGCTGTCCACCTTCGCGCTCGACGTCGACACCGCCTCCTACGCCTACGCCCGCCGCAGCCTCGCCGAGGGCCGCAGGCCCGATCCGCGGGCCGTGCGGCCCGAGGAGTTCGTCAACAGCTTCCGCCAGGACTACCGGCGGCCCGACGGCAACGGCTTCACGGTCACCGTCGACGGCGCCCGCACCGGCGAGCCGGACTGGTCCCTCGTCCGCGTCGGCCTCGCCACCCGGCCCGCCGCACCGGACGCGCACCGCCCGCCCGCCGCGCTCACCTTCGTCGTCGACACCTCCGGCTCCATGGGTGAACCCGGCCGCCTGGACCTCGCCCAGCACGCCCTGGCCACCCTGGCGGACCGGCTGCGCGACGACGACTCCGTCGCCCTCGTCACCTTCAGCGGGGACGCCGAGACCGTGCTGCCGATGACCCGGCTCGGCGGCCACCGCGGCACGGTCCGCGACGCCATAGACAGCCTGGAGCCGCAGAACTCCACCAACCTCGGCGCGGGCGTCGAGGAGGGCTACGCCACCGCCGTGGAGGGCGCCCGCAAGGGGGCCACCAACCGGGTGGTGCTCGTCTCCGACGCCCTCGCCAACACCGGCGAGACCAGCGCGGACGCGATCCTCCGCCGGATCGACGACGCCCGCCGCGAACACGGCGTCACCCTCTTCGGGGTCGGCGTCGGCAGCACTTACGGCGACTCGCTCATGGAACGCCTCGCCGACCGGGGCGACGGCCACACCGTGTACGTCTCCGATCCCGGCGAGGCCGACAAGGTCTTCGCCGGTGAGCTCCCGAGGAACATCGAGCTGACCGCCCGGGACGCCAAGGCCCAGGTCGCCTTCGACCCGCACACCGTCACCGCCTTCCGCCTCATCGGCTACGACGACCGCAGGATCGCCGACCGGGACTTCCGCGACGACCGGGTCGACGGCGGCGAGGTCGGCCCCGGGCACACCGTCACCGCCCTGTACGCCGTCCACACCCGGCACGGCGCCCGCGGCCACCTCGCCACCGCCACCGTCCGCTGGCTCGACCCGGTGACCCGCGACCCGCACGAGGCGTCGGGCGGCGTGGAGACCGGGGCCCTGGCCGGCTCGGTCTGGCGGGCGAGCCCCCGCTTCCAGGTCACCGCGGTCGCGGCGTACTTCGCCGACGCCCTGCGCATCCGCTCGGCGGACCGCCCGGCCCTCCCCGGCGCCCCCGGCCTGACCGGCCTCGCCCGCAGGGCCGCCGGGCTGGCCGCCACCACCGAGGACGCCGACGTGCGCGGCCTCGCCGACGCCATCCGCCAGGCCAGCGGCACCGAGCCCGCGGAGTGAACGCCGAGCGATCCCCGCGGGCCCCATTGACCTTTCCTTACCAACGAGTAAGTTGACTCTTCGGTAAGGACCTTGGGCAGGCCACGCACCGCCACCGGGAGCCGTCATGGGCGTACGCAGGGATCTGAAACGGGCACGGCGGCGCGCCGATCTCGCGGACCGCGCCGCGGTGGAGGTGGTCCGGGACGCCACGGGCGCGGTCCGCGAGGTGCGCGCCGCACCCCTGGCGCCCCCGCTCACCACCGGCTCCCTGGCCGACCTGCCGTTCACGCACGCGGCCGGGACCCCCGACGCCGTCCTGCTGCGCCGCCGCGACCGCGACGGCGCCTGGCACCCGGTCACCGCGTCCGCCTTCGCCGCCGAGGTCGCCGCCGTCGCCAAGGGGCTCGTCGCCGCCGGGCTCGAACCCGGCGGCCGGGTCGCGGTGATGTCCCGCACCCGCTACGAGTGGACCGTCCTGGACTTCGCGATCTGGGCGGCCGGCGGCCAGTCCGTGCCGGTCTACCCGACCTCCTCCGCCGAGCAGGTCGAGTGGATCGTCCGCGACTCCGGGGCCCGGTTCGTCGTCACCGAGACCATGGCGAACGCCGCCACCGTCACCACCGGCACGGCCGGCCACCCGCACCCCCCGCGCCTGTGGCAGCTCGACGCCGACGCCCTCGGCGACCTCGCCGTCCTCGGCCGGGACCTTGCCGACGACGAACTCGCCAAGCGGCGCGGGGCGCTCGGTCCCGACACCATCGCGACCCTCTGCTACACCTCCGGCACCACCGGCCGCCCCAAGGGCTGCGTCCTCACCCACGCCAACCTGCACGCCGAGGCGGCCAACACCGTCGAGCTGCTGCACCCCGTCTTCCAGGCGGTCACCGGTCAGGCCGCTTGCACGCTGCTCTTCCTGCCGCTCGCCCACATCCTCGGCCGCACCCTCCAGCTCGCCTGCCTGCTGGCCCGCATCGAGACCGGCCACTTCCCGAGCGTGCGCCCCGACGAACTGCGGCCCGCGCTCAAGGAGTTCCGGCCCACCTTCCTGGTCGGGGTGCCGTACCTCTTCGAGAAGATCCACGACACCGGGCGGGCCACCGCGGAGAAACTCGGCCGGGCCGCCTCCTTCGACCGCGCCGAACGCGTCGCCGTCCGCTTCGGCGAGGCCCACCTGCGGAAGTTCCTCGGCACCGGCAAGGGCCCGGGACCCGGCCTGTACGCCGCCTGGGCGCTGTACGACCTGCTGGTCTACCGCCGCATCCGCAAGGAGCTGGGCGGCCGGACGCGGTACGCCATCAGCGGCGGCTCCCCACTGGACCGCGACCTCAACCTGTTCTTCCTCGCGGCCGGCATCGCCGTCTACGAGGGCTACGGCCTCACCGAGACCAGCGCCGCCGCCACGATCGTGCCCCCGCTCACGCCCCGCCCCGGCACGGTCGGCCGGCCGGTGCCGGGCGTCCGCGTGCGCCTCGCCGACGACGGGGAGGTGCTGATCAGGGGCGGGGTGGTCTTCACGTCGTACTGGAACGACCCGGCCGCCACGGACGCCGTACTGCACGGCGGCTGGTTCGCGACCGGTGACCTCGGCGCGCTCGACGACGACGGATACCTCACCATCACCGGCCGCAAGAAGGACATCCTCGTCACCTCCGGCGGCAAGAACGTCTCGCCGTCCGTCCTGGAGGACCGGCTGCGCAGCCGCCCACCCGTCGGCCAGTGCCTGGTCGTCGGCGACAACCGGCCCTTCGTCGCCGCGCTGATCACCCTCGACCCGGAAGCGGTCGCCCACTGGCTGTCCGTGCGGAAGCTGCCACCGGACACCCCGCTGTCCACGCTGGTGCGCGACGAGCGGCTGCGCGCGGAGGTGCGGAAGGCGGTCGACCACGCCAACGAGGCGGTCTCCCGCGCCGAGTCGATCCGCGCGTTCGCGCTGGTCGACGGAGAGTTCACCGAGGAGAACGGGCTGCTGACCCCGTCGCTGAAGGTCAAGCGGCACGCGGTGACGGCCGCGTACGCGGAGCAGATCGAGGAACTGTACAGGCGCTGACCGGCCGAGCGGGCCGCGGACACGCGGAAGCGGGCCGCCGAGGACTCGGCGACCCGCTTCGCGGACCGGGTTCAGTGACCGGATTCGGAGTTCTGGGACAGGATCGACACGTCCTCCAGCAGGTGCGCCAGCGCGCCGTCGCGCTTGACGTTCGAGGAGTTCTCGGTGCACTGCTGCTGCATGTGGTCCGACAGGATCGGGATGTCCTGGACGTTGACACCGATGAGGGCGCCGACGCCGACCGGAATGTCGTTCAGGGCGATGCACGGCTTGTTGAAGGAGCCCTGGATCAGGGCGATCTGCGGGCTCATGTTCCCGTACGTGGCCGAGTTGCCGTAGCTCTGCCAAGCGCCGTTGCCGTTGGCGGCGGTCGGGCCGCTGTCGTTGCCGATCGCCAGCGCCTGCGGTGCCGCGGCGGCGGAGGCGCCCATGGCGGAAGCGGCGACGGCCGCAGTGGCAACAATCTTCTTGATCACTGGCCAGTCCTTTCTGAGGAAACCCCGTCCACCGGAGCGAACTGGTCAACTCCGCCGACCCTCCCTGGTTTCTCCCGTTCACCCTCTCGGCCGATGCGGTGGGCTGGTGGTGTGCTTTTCGGATTGGTGACTTCTCGTCACCTCCAGGGCTGTTGCGCTCCAACCGAGTGAATCAGCGGAACCATTCCCGACGCGCCGGGTTGATGAGGCCGTAGGGCATGCGTCGCTACGAGGAAAGGAACGCGAAGTGCTCAAGAAGGCAATGGTCGCCGCCGCGACCGCCGCTTCTGTCGTGGGAATGGCGGTGGCGGCCGCGCCGCAGGCGCTTGCCATCGGCAACGACGACGGACCGACCGTCGCGAATGGCAACGGCGCCGCGTCGTCGTGGGGCAACTCGGCGACCAAGGGCGACATGAGCCCGCAGCTCTCGCTGGTGCAGGGTTCGCTCAACAAGCCGTGTGTCGGCGTCCAGGACGTCGACGTCGCGGTCGACGCCCTCATCGGCGTCACCGCGCAGGACATCCCGATCCTGTCGGACCACCTGCAGCAGCAGTGCAACGACAACTCCACCAACGCCAAGCGCGACGGCGCGGTCTCGCACGTCCTGGAGGACCTGTCGGTCCTCTCGGCCAACGGCGAGAGCTGAGCCGAACCGGCAGGGCCCGGGTCGTCCGCTGCGTTGTCCGCGGACTTCCCGGGCCTTTTTCCGCTTATTCCGGCGAGGGAAAAAGCGTGAGGGAGCGGTGCGATCGAGTGATTGTCGTGCGGTCCGCGTTCCGCGGTGTTCCGTTCTGTCAATCTCTCGTTCCGTGCCGCGACCGTTCGCGTCGTGCTCACACGGTTCTGGCCGTCAATGGGGCTCGGCCCCAGAGAAGGGAACATTCATGAAGAAGACCGTTGCTGCCGTTGCGGGCGCCCTCCTGGCCCTGAGCCTGGCCGGACCCGCCCTCGCCGACTCCGACACCAACGGCGTCGCCGCGCACTCCCCGGGCGTCCTGTCCGGAAACGTCGTCCAGGTCCCGATCCACATTCCGATCAACGTCTGCGGCAACACGATCAGCGTCATCGGTCTGCTGAACCCGGCGGCCGGCAACACCTGCATCAACGGCGACATCCACAAGCACGGCGACAACGACAAGCACTGACGACGCGCACAACGCCCCAGCCCCCGGCTGCGCACTGGCCGGCCCCGGACCGCCGATCCGTCGATTCCGCGCTCCGGGGCCGGCCGTCCCACTTCTTCGAGCAGGAAAGACCACGAGATTGCGCCAGACACTCAGCAAGGGCATGGCCGTGGCCGCCGCTGCGACGGGCGTGCTGTCCCTGTACAGCGGCTCCGCACTCGCCGACTCCCACGCGCACGGTGCCGCGCAGGGTTCCCCCGGGGTGCTGTCCGGGAACAACATCCAGGCACCCGTGAACATCCCGGTCAACGTCTGCGGCAACTCCGTCGACGTGGCAGCCGCGCTGAACCCGGCATTCGCCAACTCCTGCGCCGCCGTGTCCACCCACGGCCGGCCGGGTCACGACACCGACGAGGAGCACGCCGACTCCGGGTACGGCGGTGCGGAGAACCCGGGCCACGGCGGTTCGTCGTACGGCGACTCGGACGACTCCGGGTACGGCAGCCCGGCCCCCGGCGGCCACCACTCCACGCCTCCCTCGGGAAGCGGCCACTCCACGCCTCCATACGGCGGCGGCAAGGCGACTCCGCCTCCTTACGGTGGTGAGGAGACGACTCCGCCTCCCTACGGCGGTGGCAAGGCGACTCCGCCTGCGTACGGTGGTGAGGAGACGACTCCGCCTCCGTACGGCGGTGGTAAGACGACTCCGCCTCCCTATGGCGGTGAGGAGACGACTCCGCCTCCCTATGGCGGTGAGGAGACGACCCCGCCCCCGTACGGCGGTGAGGAGACGACCCCGCCTCCCTATGGCGGCGACGAGAGCACGCCTCCCGGTGGCGGGCACGCCACGCCGCCGGGCGAGGAGCACCCGGAGCAGCCGCCCGTGCTCGCGCACACCGGCGGTGACGGCCCGGCCATGATCGCGACCTCGGCCGCGAGCGCCGCCCTGATCGCGGCCGGGGCCGTCCTGTACCGGCGAGGCCGCTCCGCCTCTCGTCGCTAGGGCCTCTCGTTCGAATCACGCCGGGCTGATCCGGCCCGATCCGAACGGAAGACCCTGGCCCACCGGGTGCCGGACCGAGGGCCGGCACCCGGCCGCACCCGCCCCACCCCCCGCACCTCCGGTCGGCCGGCCGTACGGACATGACCGGGCGTCAGCGGCCGGACGGCGCGGGGCGGGACTTCGAAGGGGACTGGGGAAAGGAGCGGGCATGGCTCCGCGACAGCGCAGGGCCCGGTCCACGCGGCCGGCCGCCGTCCTCGCGGCGGCGGTCGTCGCGTCGGTCACCCTCGCGGCCGGCCCCGGGCTCGACACCGGGCCCGGAACGGCGCGTGCCGCGGTCCCGCCCACCCCGGCGGCCTCCTCCAGCCCGCCCGTTCCTCCGGCCCCCGCACCGGTGACACCGCCCGTCCCCCTCCCCGCCACCCCCTCGCAGAGCCCCGTGCCCCCCGCTTCCGGCCGGCCCGTCCCGGACTTCGGGCTGTTCCTCGACTCCGGGCCGCGCGGTGTCGCGCGCATGGCCGAGGTGAGCCAGTGGCTCGGCGGGACCGAGGTGAAGGTCGCCCACACCTACCTGCCCGGCGACCGCTGGCAGGACATCGAGGGAGCGCCCGGCTTCCTGGACGCCTGGGCGCGGTGGCGGCGCGAGAAGGCGGACCGGACGCTCGTCCTCAACGTGCCGATGCAGGAACGCAACGAGGAGAACCTCTCGGACGTCCAGGTGCGGTGGCTGCTGCGGCAGGCCGCGGACGGCGCGTTCGACCACCACTTCAGGGCCCTCGCCGAGCGGCTGGTGGAGCTGAAGGTGCCGGACACGGTGATCGTGCCCGGCTGGGAGATGAACGGCACCACCTACACCCACCGCTGCGGACCGGACCCCGCGGCATGGAAGACGTACTGGAACAGGATCGTCACCACCATGCGCTCGGTGCCGGGGCAGAGGTTCCGGTTCGACTTCACGCCGAGCCGCGGCCGGGACGCCGTACCGTGGACGGAGTGCTACCCCGGCGACGCCACGGTCGACATCATCGGCATGGACGCCTACGACCAGCCCAGCGGGCTGTCCTTCGACGACCAGGTCGCCGAGCCTTACGGCCTCCAGCAGCACGTGGACTTCGCGAAGGCCCACGGCAAGCCCCTGTCCTATCCGGAATGGGGGCTCTTCCAGAACGGTGACGACGCCGAGTACATGCGGCGCATGCTCGACTGGATCGACGAGCACAGGCCGCTGTACAACACGCTGACCGACTACTGCCCGCACGGCGTGTGGCAGTGCGCGGCCAATCCCCGCTCGTCTCGGATCTACCGGGCCGCCCTGTACGGCCGCACCGAGCGGCCCGGCCCGGTGCCCCCGCCGCCCCCGGCCCCCACGCCGGCCCCCACCACCGGGCCCCCGGCCGACTGCTCGCCGCTGGGCCCGGGCGACTGGGGGCACTGGCTCGGCGGAAACCTCTGCCTCCTCGACTGGTGGTCGCGGAACCGCTAACCCCGCCCCCGTTCCCGCCACCGCCGCACCGCCTCCCGGCCCCGCTGCCGGACGGCCGCGTCGCACAGCGCGGCCGCCAGCAGCGGGGCGGTGCGCCGCCGGGCCATGAGCAGCCGCCGGTTGACGACCCGCTCGGGCCGCCAGTGGTGCTTGTACGGCTCGTCGCCGCGCAGCAGGCTCAGCGTGCCGCGCCGGCCGTCGCCGGCGTGCTCGGCGCAGGCGTCCAGCAGCATCACCGCCACGTCCGCCTTCCGCTGCCGCAGTCCCGGATGCGCGCCGTAGAGATAGCCGCCGGCCAGGCCGCCCGAGAGCAGGGTCAGGTCCACGGCCACCACCTCGTCGCCCAGCCGGAACTCGGTGACCACCGCGTTCCCCGCGCGCACCATCGGGCCCACCGCGCGGACCAGGTGCTCGCGGAACCGGGACCGCAGGTGCTCGCTCGTCACCCTCCGCCCCTGCCACTGCATCCGGTGCAGCTCCAGCAGCCGTTCGAGCGCCGCGTCGACCTCGTCGGGGCCCACCGTCCGCCGCCGCACGCCCAGCGCGGTCAGCCGGCGCAGCTTGGCCCGCACCCGCTGCCCCGACTTCCTCGACGGCAGCCGGGCGATCAGCTCCTCCATGGACACGGCGGGCAGTTCCAGGCACGGCGAGTCGCACAGCGTCCGGCGCGGCCCGCGCCAGCGGTCGTAGACCCGTTCCACCGCGCCGCCCGGGCGGACCTCGCCGAAGTCGACCAGCGCCGTGCGGGCCGCGTCCCTGAGCGCCTCGGTGAGCGCGCCGGCCGCCCGTCCGTCGTCGCCGTCGTCCAGCAGCACGTCCGTGTAGTCGGAGATCGTCCCGCCGAGCGGCACCAGCGCGGGCAGCGGCCGGCGCACCAGCATCAGCGGCGCGACGGCCACCAGCTCCCGGCCCGCCCGCACCACCAGCAGCCGGAGCCGCCCGTGCCGTCCGTACGACAGCCACCAGGAGTGCAGCCAGGCGTGGCTCTGGAACGGGGTCGCGGCGGCGCACCGCGCGTGGAGCCGCGCCCAGGCCGGGCCCAGCGCCGCGAAGGCGTCGGCGTCGGTGACGAGTTCGGTGACGAGTTCCGTGGGGCGGGCGGGACGCGCGAGGCCCTGCGGGTAGGTCGCGGTCACAGCTGGCCGTGCGCGTCGGCGGCCAGGGCCGGACCGGGCACCGAGGCGGGGCGGAGCGCCTCCTCCCGCGGCCGGCGCCGGGGGCGGACCAGCAGCGCGAGGGCGCCGAGCAGCCCGCCCGCGCTCGCCCCGACGAGTCCGGTCACCCCGGCGGACGCCGAGGTGGGCGCGCCGGGCGTCACCGCGCGGGAGAACTGCACGAGGTGGACGTGCGTGTCGGCCTCGGCGGCGCCGGCGTGCCGGGTGAGCGCGCGGGCGACCGCGTTGGCCATGTCGGCGGCCCGCGCCGGGCGGTCGGAGGTGGCGGAGACGGCGACCATCGGGGCGTCCGGCGAGGTCGCGGCGCGCACGCTGTCGCGCAGGGTGGCCGCCGGCACCCCGGCCCACGCCTGGGCGTCGCCGAGCACCGCGATCTGGGTGGCGACCCGGCCGTAGGCCTGCGCGAAGCCCAGCGCGGTAGCGGTGTCGGACCGCTCGGTGGGGACGGCGATGACGTAGCTGGTCGCCGTGTACTCCGGGGCCCTGAGCACGCCGTACCCGCCGCCCAGCAGCCCGCCCGCGAGGGCCCCGGCCGCCACCAGCGACCAGGGCGGGAGCGCACGCAGACGGGAGGGGCGCAAGGGGCGGCGGTGGACGCGGTTGTCGGTCATGACGGGATGACTCCCTCAGGGGATCGGGACGGGGGGACCGTGCGGGCGAGCGCCGCCGCGTAGACGTCCATGAGCCGGGCGGCGCTGCGGGTGATGCAGTAGTGGCGGGCCGCCTCGGGGGCGGTGCGCGGACCGGGCCCGGCGGCGCGGACCCCGGCGAGCGCGCGGGCGTAGGCGTCGGCGTCGCACGGGACCCGCACCGCGTCCGGGGCGGCCCCGGGCGGCAGGTCCTCCAGGGCGGGGCAGGAGGTGTAGCGCACCGGCAGGCCGGCCGCCAGCGCCTCCACGACCGCGAGGCCGAACGCCTCCTCGGGGGAGGGCGCGGCGAGCACGTCCATCGCCGACGCCAGCGCGGGCAGGCCGGGTCCGGCCGAGCCGTCCGGCAGGTACGGCCGCTCCCCGGTGAACAGCACCCGTCCGGCGACCCCCGCCTCCCGCGCGGCCTGCCGCAGCGCGGGCTCCTGCGGGCCGCCGCCGACCAGCAGCAGCCGGCAGCCGGCGGGCAGCCGGGCGAGGGCGTGGATCAGCACGTCGAAGCGCTTGCCGGGGACGAGCCGGCCGATGCCGCCGATGACGAACGCGTCGGCGGGCAGCCCGAGCCGGTCGCGGGTGCACCGGCGGGCGTCCGGGTCGAAGGCGAACCGCGCCAGGTCGACGCCGTTGGGCACGACCTCGACGCGCGGCTCGGGCACTCCCCAGCGGGCGAGCCGGGCGGCGACCGTGGGGGAGACGGCGACGGTGGAGCGGCCCAGCCGCTCGCCCAGCAGGTACAGCGCGCGCACCCCGGCGGTCAGCGGCCGGCCCTCCATCTGCGAGTCGCCGAGGGAGTGTTCGCTGGCGACGACCGCGCGGACGCCGGCCAGCCGGGCGGCGATCCGGCCGTACAGGCAGGCCCGGTAGAGATGGGTGTGCACGAGGTCGTACCGGCCGCGCCGGATGTGCCCGGCCAGCCGGGGCAGCGCGGCCAGGTCGCGGTTCCCGGTCATGCCGAGGTGGGTCACCGGGACCCCGTCGGCCGCCAGGCCGTCGGCCACCGGCCCGGGGTTGGTCAGGGTCACCACCTCGCACTCCACCGGCAGGTGCCGCAGCAGCAGCCGCAGTTGCTGCTCGGCGCCGCCCACGCCGAGCCCGGTGATGATGTGCAGGGCCTTCACCGCAGCCCCTCGACGGGCCGCCGGCGCAGCCGGTGCAGCCGGTACTTCAGGAACAGGCGTACGGCGGTGTCGTTCTGCCCGACGTACACGCGCGGCAGGACGTGCGGGCCGGTCAGCTCACCGGGGTCGATGGCGCAGGCGTAGGCGTAACCGGCCTCCCGCACGGCCTCCACGACACGCCCGTCGACGGTGCCGTACGGGTAGCAGAACCCGGTGACCGGGGCGCCGGTCAGCTCCTCCAGGACCGTCCGGCTCCCGGCGGTCTCGGCCCTCAGCAGGCCGTCGCCGGCCCGTGTGAGGTCGACGTGGGTGAGGCCGTGCGAGCCGATCTCCATGCCCGCGGCGGCGGCCCGCCGGATGCCGTCGGCGGTCAGCAGCGGCTTGCGCGGGCCGAGGGGGTCCCAGGCGTTGTCGCCGCCGAGCCGGCCGGGCAGCACGAACAGGGTCGCCGTGCATCCCCAACGGGTCAGCGACGGCAGGGCGTTGCCGAGGAAGTCGGCGTACCCGTCGTCGAAGGTGAGCGCCACCAGGTCCCGTCCCCCGCCCCGGGCCCGGGCGGCGAGGAGTTCGGTGACCGACACCCCGCGCAGTCCCCGCCGGCGCAGCCAGCGCAGCTGCCGCTCCAGCCGGTCCGGGCTGACCGTGAGGTGGTACGGGTCGTCGGAGCAGTCGCCGACCGAGTGGTACATGGCGATCCACGGGACCGGGCCGGGGGTGAGGTGCCGGGCGGGGGCCGGGGACTCAACGGAGGACGGCATGGGCGAGCTTTCGGGTGAGGGTGCGTACGGAACGGAGTGCGGGGGCGAAGCCCTGGGCGCCCAGCGCCCAGCAGAGCAGGACGAACACGACGGTCACCGTGGTGCCGCCGGCGGCCAGCCCGGCGAGCGGGCCCGCCGGTATGCTCCCCGCGAACCCGCCGGCCACGGTGGCCACCACCGCCGCCCGCAGCGGCCGGCTCAGCTCGCGCAGCACCGGCCCGGTCCGGACGGGTACGCTCCCGCGCCGCATCCCGGCGAGGAGCAGCACGGCGGTGAGGGTGATGCCCGTGGCGTTCGCGGCGGCGATCCCGGTGACCCCCCAGGTCCCCAGCGTCCAGGCACCGGTCCAGGAGGTCACGACGATGCCCGCGGCCATCGCGGCCACCGGGTACCAGGCGGCGCGGCCCGCCGAGAAGTAGGAACGGACCAGGACGCCGGTCAGGGTCTGGCCGAGCAGGCCGAGCGCGTAGACCCGCATCACACCGGCGGTCGCCGCGGTGTCCTGGGCGGTGAACGCGCCGCGCTGGAACAGCAGTCCGATCAGTTGCGGCGCGCAGGCCACGACCGCGGCCGTGCCGAGCAGCACCAGACAGCCGGCCAGCGCCAGGTCCCGCTCCACCCGGTCCCGGGCCCGCTCCGTGTCGCCGTCGGCCAGCGCCCGGGCCACCACCGGGAAGGTGACCGTGCACAGCATCATCGACAGCGTCATCGGGATCTGCGCGACCTTCTGCGCGTAGTTCAGGTGCGAGATGGCCCCGGCGGGCAGTTCGGAGGCGAGGAACCGTTCGATCAGCACCTGCGACTGCCGGCACAGCGCGAACAGCAGCACGGTGGCCAGCAGCGGCACGGCCAGCGGCTGCGCGGCCGGGGCGGCCCCGGCCTCCGTCCGGCCGGCCCGGCGGCGGTGCAACTGCCGTACCAGGGAAGGGAGCTGGACCAGCACCATCAGACAGCCGCCCGCCGTCACCCCGAACGCGGCCGACCGCACCCCCCACCGGCCGCCGAGCGCGTACATCGCCGTGATGATGCCGACGTTGTACGCGAGGTAGATCGCGGCCGGCGCCAGGAAGCGGCGGTGGGCCCTGAGCGCCGCGCTGGAGTACCCGGCGAGGCCGAAGCTCAGCACGCAGGTCGCGGTGAGCCGGGTGCAGTCCACGGCGAGGGCGGGGTCGGGCAGGCCCGGCGCGAGGACGGTGACGAACTGCGGCGCGGCCACCGCGAGCAGTGCCCCGACCGCCGTGAAACCCAGGGCCAGCCGGGGCAGCGTGCCGGCCACCAGCGCCCGCACCGGATCGCCCGGGGCGCCCTGCGCGCGGCGGGCCAGGGCCATGCTGAACGCCGGGACCAGCGCGAAGGCCAGCCCGTCCTCGATCAGCAGCGTCGCCGCGAACTCCGGCACCGTCCACGCGACCAGGAAGGCGTCCGTGTCCCGCCCGGCCCCGAACAGCCGGGCCAGCGACTGGTCCCGCACCAGCCCGAGCAGCGCCGCCGCCATGGAGAGCGACGCGGTGACGAGGGTGGCCTGGGCGAGGAAACGCCGTGTCGGCGGCGAGTGCCGGGCGGGAGGGGACACCGGTGGCACCGGGGGACGGAGCGGACCGAGCGGACCCGCCCCCGTGACCGCCTCGGCCGGCCGGGCTCCGGGCAGACGCACCCCACCGGTCCCGCCTGCCGGCTCGGCGTCCGGCGCCGGCCGGGGCGGGCCGGACAGTGGGTGCCCGCCGGGTGCCGGCCAGGAGGTGCCGGGTTCCGGGTGAGGGTCGCCTGCCGGCCGGGGCGCGCCGGGTTCCGGTTCCGTGCCGAGCGCCGGCGGGCAGGACGCGGCGGTGTCCCGTGCCGGCCCGAGCGCCGGACGGCAGGCACCCGGTCCTGGTGCGGCGCCGGGTTCCGGGGCCGGCGTCCCCTCGGTCCTGGGCGGGGTCATCTCGGCCGCCTCCCGGTGCGCGGTCCGGCGCGGAACGCGTCGGACGCGGGGCGCGCACAGGGCGCCGGGACCTTCATCGCGGTACCGCCTGCCCCGGCCGCCTGTCCCGCCCGGCCGGTACGGCGGTGTGCTCGCCGGAGCCCGCCTGGTCGCCGCCGATCAGCGCCCACCAGGCGACCAGGCCGAAGCACACCGCCGTCAGCACGGTCGACGGGCCGCCGATGTCTGCGTACGCGAAGTCCACGAGCTGCCACACCAGCAGCCCGCAGGCGACCAGCGCGCAGTCCAGGCCCCGGCCGCCGGGCGCACGGGCCCGCCACAGGCCGCGCAGCGCGCACGCCAGCAGGGCCAGCCAGCCGCCCGCGAGGCACAGCAGCCCGATGAGGCCCTGCTCGCTCAGCACCAGCAGGTACATGTTGTGCGGGGACAGCAGCGGTTGCCGGCGGAACGCCGCGCCCGCGCCCTCGGTGTCGCTGCCCGAGGACAGCGCGAGCGAGGCGTACCCGTCGCGGTACTCGGGGAAGCCCTTCAGACCGACGCCGGTCAGCGGGCGGTCGCGCCACATGCCGGTGGCCGCGGCCCACATCGTGTACCGGTCGGTGACCGACTGGTCGGGCGCGTCGGTGACCCGCGTGATGCTGTCGATCCGCTCCTGGAGCATCGCCGTACCCACGCCCAGCCCGCCCACCAGCACCACGCACGCGGCCACCGCCGCCGCGCCCACCCTCAGCGCCCGGCGCGGTCCGGACAGCACCAGCTGCACGGTGACCGTGACCACCGTCGCGATCCAGGCGCCCCGGCTGAAGGACAGGGCGAGCGGAACCGACAGGGCCAGCGCGCAGCAGACGGCGAGCGTCCGCTCCCTCGGCGACGTCCGGCCGAGCGCCAGACCCACCGCGCACACCAGCCCGAACGACACCACCGTGGCCATGCCCATCACGTCCGACACACCGAACGTGCCGACCGCGCGGACGTCCTGGCCCTGGTAGGAGGCGCCGGTGCCGGTGACGTACTGGTGCGCGCCGACCGCCCCCTGCCAGCCGCCGAGCGCCACGAACGCCCAGGCCAGCAGCCGCAGGTCGGCCCGGTCACGGACGAGGAGCACGACGGCGGCCGGGACGAGCACGAAGACCTGGAGGTAACGGCCGAGGCCGGTGAGCCCTGCGCCCGGCGAGACCGCGTGCAGCGCGGCCAGCGCGAGACCGGGCACCGGCAGACCGAGGAGCAGCGCGGCGGTCCGGCCGAGCGGACGGCGGCGCGCGCGCAGCAGCCGTACCGCGCAGAAGACGACGACCAGCGCGGACACCGCGTCGGCGGGCCCCGCGCCGCCCTCGTCGCCGGGGGCGACCGGCAGCGCGAGCAGCGCGACGACGGCCACCACCGGCAGGACCGGGGACAGCCGCGCGGGGTGCCGGAGCGGCAGGGAGAGGGCCATCGGTCAGCTCCCCGTGGACCGCACCAGCGCGGCGGCGGTCCGCAGCAGGATGCAGACGTCCTGCCACAGCGACCAGTTGTCGATGTAGGCGTTGTCGAAACGGGCCCGGTCCTCGATCGAGGTGTCGCCGCGCAGCCCGTTGATCTGGGCGAGCCCGGTGATGCCGGTCCGCATGCGGTGGCGTGCCGCGTACCCCGGGTAGGTCTGGCTGAACCGGGCGACGAAGTACGGCCGTTCGGGGCGCGGGCCGACCAGGCTCATGTCGCCCCGGAAGACGTTCCACAGCTGGAGCAGCTCGTCCAGCGAGGCCTGCCGCAGGAACCGGCAGAACGGGTTCATCCTCCGCTCGTCGGCCACGCTCCACCGGGTGGCCGCCTCGTGCTCGTCGGCCGGGCGGTGGGTGCGGAACTTCAGCAGCGTGAAGGGACGGCCGTCCTTGCCGATGCGCTCCTGCCGGAACACCACCCCGGGCCCGCCGGTGAGCCGCAGCACCGCCGCGCACACCAGCAGCAGCGGGCTGGCCAGCACCAGCAGCGCTCCGGACACCGCGACGTCCAGCAGCCGCTTGGCCACGCTCGTCCGCCGCCGCGCGCCCAGGTCCAGCCGGCGCACGGCGAACCCGGCGAGCTGGTCGCGCACCTCGTACGCCGGGCTGTCCGCGTCCACCTCCCACAGCGCGCAGCCGGACTCGGCGAGCGCCCGCAACAGCGGCCCCCTCTCCGTGCGCACGGCCGGGTGGACGGAGAGGACGACCTGGACCCCGTTCTGGATCAGCGCCCGTTCCACCTCCTCGCCGGTGGTGAGCACCGGCAGTCCGCCGGCGCCGTCCGGGTCCTCCGCGACCACGCCCACCGGGCGCACCCCGCAGCCCGGCCGGCGGAGCAGTGCCGCGGCCACCCGCTGCGCGGTCGCCGCGGGCCCGATCACCAGGGCGGGCCGCGGGTGGCGGCGCAGCACGACCCGGCGCCGCCAGTACACCGCGCCCCGGCCCACGCCGGCCGCCGCCGCGTGCAGCGCCCAGCCCAGCAGCAGGGTCCCGGCGGTGAGGGCGCGCCCGGGGGCGTGCGCGGCGAGCAGCGCGGCGAGGCCCAGCCAGGCCACCGCGATCCGCCCGCACACCACGGGGAGTTCTTCGAGCACACCGGGCACCGGCCGCGCGGAGTACGGGCGCAGCAGCAGCGCGCCGGACACCAGCGCGGCGACGAGCACCGGCCGGCGGGCGGCCTCGTCCAGCGCGACCGCGCCCGCCAGCGCGGCGAACAGATCGGCGGCGAGCAGCGGCAGCGGGGAGGCGGGGCGCGCGGGTGGGCGCCGCACCGGGAACCGGAAGCCGCCGGCGGCGCGGGCCGGCAACACCGAGACGGGCGAGAATCCGTGGTCCCAAGGCTGCGAGCCGGGGGAGGGAACGGTGCTTTCCGCAGTCACGAGGGGATGGACTCCCTGCACTCGGGGGACACGGGCTGGGCGCTTCCACCGGCCCCGGACGGGCTGACGGGGCGGGGAGCGGCGTCGCCGGGGGCGGTGCGGGCGGGGCCGGGCCCGGGGGTGAGGGTGCCGGGGGCGGTGTCGGCGGGGCAGCCGGGAGCTGGGGCGGCGGTGTGGGGGTCCGCGTCGGCGGTGTTGGCGCCGGTGCCCGTGTCGGCGATGTCGGAGCCGGTGTCGGCCGTGCCGGAGTCGGCGTCGGTGGTGCCGAGGCTCGTGCCGGCGGCACCGGCGCCCGTGTCGGTGGCGCCGAGGAGTTCGCCGTAGAGGGCCCCGATCCGTTCGGCGGTGTGCCGTACGTCGTGCGTCGACAGGACGTGCCGGCGGCCCTGGTCGCCGAGTGCCGCGCGCAGCGGTGGGTCGGACAGCAGCGCGGTGATCGCACCGGCCAGCGCCGCGGGGTCCTCCGGGGGCACCAGGCAGTGCGCGGCGAGCGCCGGCGGCAGGCTCTCGCGGGCGCCGCCGACGTCGGTGACGACGACGGGGGCGCCGCACCCCAGCGCCTCCAGCGGGGCGAGCGCCATGCCCTCCCAGCGCGAGGGCAGCACCACCAGGTCGGCGGACCGGTACCAGGGCACGGGGTCGGCGACGGCACCGGCCAGCTCCACGGACGGGGGCGCCTGTCGGCGTAAGCCCTCCCGGTCCGGGCCGTCGCCGACCAGCACCAGTCTCGCCCGGGGCAGCGCGCCCAGGACGTCCCGCCAGGCGCGCAGCAGGACGTCCTGGCCCTTTTGCCGGCAGAGGCGGCCCACGCAGACGACGAGGGGGCGGTCTTCGGCTTCGGCGTCGAAGGGGTGGTCCGCGGTGCCGGAGGCGTGAACCGTGCCGTCCAGCGCGGGGACCGCGGAGGTGCCGGTGGCCGGAGCCGGTGCGAAGCGGGTCGTGTCGATGCCGTTCGGGATGACCGCGTACGCCGCGCGTACCCCGGCGCGCAGACCTGTCGCACGCTCCGCCTCGCTGACGCACACCACCCGGTCCGCCCAGCGCGCCCCCCACCGCTCCCAGCGCAGGGCGAGGGCCGCGGTGAGGCCGCCGACCGCCTCGAAGGACCAGGCGTGCGGCTGGAACACGGTCGGGATCCGCCCGCGGACGGCGAGCCGCCCGGCCAGGCCGGCCTTCGCGCTGTGCGCGTGCACCAGTGCGGGCCGTACCTCGTCGACCAGGCGTGCGAGTCGCCGTACCTCGCCCGGCAGGCCGGGACCCGGGGACCGGCCCGCGCGCCAGTCCCGGACGTCGGCGCCCAGCTCGCGCAGGCCGGCGGCGAGTGCGCCGTCCGGGCAGGCCACCGCGACCCGAAGGCCCGCGGCGAGCTGGGCGCGGGCCAGGTCGAGCACGACCCGGGCGACACCGCCGTCGACGGGTTGCGCGAGGTGCAGGACCCGGGGCCGAAGGTCGGGTGCTCGATGGTGCATTCGCGGGTTACCTCGCTCACGGGGGCGCTCTCGGGACTGCGGTCGTGAACGCGTGCGCTACCTCGGGCCGTTGGCGGCGGCGCAGAGCACGCCGGCCCGTGCCGCGTCCGCGTGGGAAACGAGCCGGGAGCCCGGCTGGTCACCGCCCCGTCGCAGAGCCCGGCCGAGATCGCACACGCCGGGGTCGTCGCCGAGCGTGTCGGCGTAGGCCGGAATCCGCCGGGCGGGTACGTCACCCGATGCGCTGATCGTGGGGCCGGGTACGTCGTCCGGGGGAGGGACGGGGTCGCGCCGCGCGACGGGCGTACGCCGGAGAGCGGGGGACGGTGTGCGCGTCGCGCGGGTGGAGAGGGTGGCGGAGGCGCCCGCCGTCGTACGCGGCGGCGGACCCGGGAACGTGCGCATGACGGCGAGCCCTTTCGCATGTGCTGGGAAGGGCCGCAACCCTAGCGGCTGACCGGACCAACCATCAGAAACCGCTCACCTGTGTCCGAGTTGTGAAGGCGTGTCGCCCGCCTGTCACTCCATTGGCGGCACAACCCCCGGGAGCGCCACGCGTTGACACAACGCCGGGCATCCCGCCCGGATGTTCGTGTCGATCCCAAGGAGCACCTCTCCATGTCGCGTATCGCGAAGGGCCTGGTCCTGACCTCCGCCGCCGTCGCGGCCGTCGCCGGCGGTGCCGGCGTGGCCTCCGCCGACGCCGGTGCGGGCGCCGTCGCCGCCGGCTCGCCCGGCGTGCTGTCCGGCAACGCCATTCAGGTTCCGATCCACGTGCCGATCAACGTGTGCGGTAACACGGTGGACGTCATCGCGCTGCTGAACCCGGCGTTCGGCAACACCTGCGTCAGCGACTGACGTCGGGGCGCCACCCTTCGGTGCCGGCCGTCCGTCCCGCTCGTTCGTCGCGGGGTGGGCGGCCGGTTTCGTGCTCCTCCAGACGGGTCACAGCGAGTAGATGAGCGGTTGCGGTGAGCGATCGGTGAATCGACGGTGGGGTCAGGTCCCAGCGTCCACCGAGAGGAACACCCATGCGTGATGTGCCGGCCCGGCGTCTTGCGTCCACCGTTCTCTGCGCGTCCGTCCTGGTCGGGATCACCGGCCCGATCGCGGTCGCCGCCGACGCGGCCCGGGAACACGACCGTGCCGCCTCCCGGGCGTCCGTTCCGGCAGCGGCCAAGGAGAAGCTGCTCGCCCAGGTCAGAGCCCTGGGCCAGGCGGACTCCGCGCTCGATCCGGTCGTCGATCTGGTCAACCGGTCGCTGGAGCGGGGCAAGCTCCCCGCCGACGAGGCCAGAAGGCTCGGGGAGGCGGCGAAGGCGGCCGTCGCCAAGGCCGCCACCGACCCAAAGCCGGCCGCCCCGGCGACGGCGGCCGTCCAGCCAGCGGCGGCGCCCACGACGCCCGCCAAGCCCGCGGCCCAGACGACGCCCACGACCGCGGCGAAGCCGGCGACCGACACGGCGACGACGCCTGCGGCGGCCACGCCCCCGACCGCGGCGAAGCCGGCGACACCCACGGCTCCGGCGGCGTCCGCGGCTCCGGCGAAACCGGCGGCGTCCGCGAAGCCCACGGCGTCCGCGTCACCGGCGGCCTCCGCGAAGCCCGGGGCTCCCACGGCCACCGCCGCGCCGACCGCGCCCGCATCGTCGTCGACGTCCGCCAAGCCGGCGGCGGCCACCACTCCGGCGGCCTCCACCGCCCCCACCGCCCCCGCGTCCCCGGCGAACTCGGCCAAGCCCGCCGCGCCCACCGCCCCGGCTTCCTCGACGACCTCCGCCAAGCCCGCCGCCGTACCGAGCACCCCGGCCAAACCCGCGGCCCCCGCCGCACCGGCGTCGCCGGTCGCGCACGCAGCCTCCGCCGCCCCGGTGGCCCTGGCCGCGCGGGCGGCCACACGGCGCGGCGGCATCGCCGAGCTGCCCTCGTCCCGCGACCTCGCCAGTGACGCGCTCTCCGCCCTGCAGACCGCGATCGACAACCTGGTGAAGGCGGTCACCGACCAGCTCGACCAGCTCCTCTCGTCCGCCACCGACGTGGTGTCCGGCCTGGTCGACCTGCTCGGGACGACCCTCCTCGGCAAGGACGCGTCCACCCCCACCGTCGAATCCCTGCCGTCCCTGGCGCCCCTGCCGTCCTTGCCCTCCCTCGCCCCGCTGCCCAGCCTCCCCGCGGTGTCGGGCCGGCCGACGACCAGCTGACGTGGGCGATTCACCGGACCGTACGGCAATTTCATATGTCTTCTCGGTGCGGGGTTTCCGCCCCGGCCGGACATCGTTAGGCAGGGCGTCAGAATTCCCCGGGTGACGTGAGTTGCCGAAGAAAGGAACACGATGAAGTCCCTGAAGGCCGCCGCCGTTGTCGCCGGTTCCGTGGCCCTTGCCGGCGTCGCCGCACCCGCGTTCGCCTACGACGCACGGCACCTGCCGCCGATGAGCCTCAACGGCGCGCTCGCCGAGCTGGCCGAGAAGCCGCCCGCCGTGCGGGACCTGATGCCGTTGCAGCACCAGTCGGACGCGCTGAACACGGAGAACAAGGACTCCGTGCTCAGCAGCGTGAAGGGGGTCACCACCACCCTCAACCAGCGGGGGCTGCTCGGCGGCCTGCCCCTGCAGCACTGACGCCCGTTCCCGCCGGGGCCGGTACCGCATCCACGCGGACCGGCCCCGGCGCGTGCCCGGGGCCCCGTCCCTCGATCGTGTGGAGCGGCCCCGGGGGTTGCTCCGGAAGGGTGAGAAGCCGCCGGGTCACGCCACGGCCCGTCGATATGGTCGCGCGGTGACCTCTGTATCCAGCGAAATCCGCCCCTTCCGCGCCGCCGACCTCGGCACGCTCGCCCTGCTCGCCTGGATGGCCAGGAACGAGGAGGGCGACGGCAGGACGCCGTGTCTCCTCGCCTGCTCGCTGGGAGACGGCCCGGACGGCCCGGAGGGCGCGTCCGCCGCCGTGGCGCGGCTCCTCGACGAGATGGGCCTGCCCGTGGGCGGCGACCCGGTCGACGGCACCACCCGGCCCAGCCTGAAGGTCGGCATGCTGGTCGTCGCGGGCCAGATCGTCCTGCAGATGCCGCACGTCACCACGCAGGTCACCCCGCCGGCGGAGTGGCTGAGGGCGGTCGAGAAACTCGGTTACACCTACTTCATGTTCACCACGCGCGTCTGTCCCTCGACCGGTCCCCGCCGGCCGGCCGACGGCGCGGAGCTGGCCGCGTTCGCAGGAGCCCCGGAGACGACGAACGCCGCCGCGCACGTCTATCTGCCCGCCCGCGGCCTGCGGGTCTGATCCCCCGGGACACCGGCGCCGGCCGCGGTCCCGCCCTGCCGCCCGTCGTCAGCGGTGCGGCCGGGCCGCCGGCCGCCCGGGCCGCCACCGTGCACGTCTTCGAGCCGCCGGAGAACCCGGGCTCCGTCCCCGGGGCAGCCGAATCCGGTGCTGACCGACGAGCTGACTATTACGGCACCCGGGCGAATTCCGAAATGAAGGCGTTTTCCGCTCGTTACGCGGTACGGACGCCGGCCCCCGCATTCCGGCGGACGTCGAACACCCCGCCTCCTGAAAGGGACCGTACCTGACATGAAGCCGACCACCCGAGGAACCCTCGCCGCCGTCGTCACGGGCATCGCGGTCACCGCGGGGGCCGCCGCCCCGGCCGCGGCGGCCGGCACGGTCCCCGTTCCGGTGCCCCTGGGCGGCGCCTCCACGTCGCTCGGCATGGAGGTGCCGAGGCTCGGCGCCGAGCTGCCGCTGCCGAAGCCGGGCGCCCCCGACGGACCCCGGTACGTCACGGGCCGGCTCCTGCCCGACCGCACCCTGCCCCAGCTGCCGGTGACCAGTGGGCTGCCCGGCCTGGGCGCCAGGGCTCCGCTGCCGCATCTCCTCGGCGACGGCTTCGACCACCTCGACGTCGACGCGCCCGCGGGCGATCTGCGGGCCCTCGCCCCCGGCCTGTCCCTCGACGCCCCCCTGACCGCGCCCGACGGAGGCAACTTCGGCCTTCCCGGCGCCAAGCTGCCCCAGGCCGGCGTGCTCGCCCCGGTCCTGCGGACCGTCGCCGACGGCAACCTGGGCACGGGCCCGGGACTCTAGTGCCTCTCGTTCGGATCATGCCGGGCGCGCGGGGTCTGGTCCCGGGTCCGGCCTGATCCGAACGGAAGACCCCAGCCGGGTGGCCGTACCCGCCGTACGGCTTCGCTTCAGTGACCCCACGCGCCCTCGGCCGGTTAGCCGGTACGGAACCTGATCCCGGACAAGGAGCGAGCATGGTCGTCGGTGTCGGCGAAGTGGCGGTCGGTGCGGAGGAGCGGGCCGGAGCGGGGGCGGCGAGACCGTCCCGGAGGGAGGTGGCGCGGAGGCTGCTGGCCTCCACGGCGGCGCTGGGGCTGGCCCCGGTCGTCGCCGCCTCCCGGCCCGCGCCGTCGGCCGGGAGTTCCGGCGGCAGCTCCTTCGACGAGACTTATCGGGGCCGCCGCATCCAGGGCGTCCTGGTGCCGGCCGCGGGGCGTCGGGCGGACGGGGGCGAGTGGCGGATCACCGTCGACGGCCGCCCGCTGCACCTGATGCGCCGGGCCGACGGCACCTGGCTCAGCATGGTCGACCACTACACGTCGTACCGGACACCGCTGGAGGCGACCCGGGCGGCCGTGGACGAGATCGGGCCGGGCCGGGAGCTGCGCGACCTCGCGCCGGGCCGGCTCACCGGCGGGAGCCCGGGAGAGCACGCGCACATGGGGGGACAGCATGGCGTACGTGCGTAAGAACGTCAGCACGCTCACCGCGGACGAGCGGCGACGGTTCGTGAACGCGCTGCTCACGCTCAAACGACGCGGCCAGTACGACGAGTTCGTGCGCCTGCACATCGACTTCTACACCACCGACGGCGAGGACGGTCTGCGCACCGCCCACATGGCGCCGTCCTTCCTGCCCTGGCACCGCAGGTTCCTGCTGGAACTGGAACGGGCGCTGCGCCGGATCGACTCGTCGGTGACGGTGCCGTACTGGGACTGGACCCGGGACCGTACGACGACCTCCGTGCCGTGGACCAAGGACCTGCTCGGCGGGAACGGGCGCCGCTCCGACCGGCAGGTGACGACCGGCCCGTTCGCCTACGCGGCGGGCCACTGGCCCCTGAGGGAGGGCGTCACCGACGGCAAGTTCCTCACCCGGGACCTCGGCCGCTCGGCCGCCCCGCTCCAGCTTCCCACCCGCAGCGAGCTGAACTGGGCGCTGGACGACCCCGTCTACGACGCCCGGCCCTGGGACTCCACCGCCCGCAAGGGCTTCCGCAACAAGCTGGAGGGCTGGGGGCCCGGCAGCGGCAGCGGCTCCTGGAAGAACCACAACCGGGTGCACCGCTGGGTCGGCGGCGCCATGCTCGGCGGCGCGTCCGTCAACGACCCCGTGTTCTGGCTGCACCACGCCTTCCTCGACCTGCAGTGGTACCGCTGGCAGCGGGCGCACCGCAGCCACCGCTACCTCCCGGCCGAACCGCCAGGCGTCGCCGACGAGCAGCACCGGCGGGTCGTCGCCCGGCACGAGAAGCTGCCGCCGTGGGACGAGACACCGGACCAGCTGGAGGACGTGAGCCGGATCTACCGGTACGCGTGAGCGGCACGTGCCCGCACGCGGGAAGGGCCCCGCAGCTCGGAGTGCCGGGGCCCTTCCCTGTCGTGCGTGGTGCGCTGTGCTGTCGTGCCCGTCGCGCCGGTCGGCTCAGTTGCCGTAGCCGTCGTGACCCGGACCGGGCTTGCCCTTGTCGCTGTGGTTGACGCAGGCGTTGCCGAAGGCCGGGTTGAGCAGTCCGACGACGTCGATGGTGTTCCCGCACACGTTGACCGGGATGTTCACCGGAACCTGGACCACGTTGCCGGACACCACGCCGGGCGAACCGAGGGCGGCGCCATGAGCGCCCGCGTCGGCCAGAGCCAGCCCGGCCCCGCCGACCACCACGGCACCGGTACCGAGAGCGACAGCGGCTGCCTTCGCGATGCGAGACATCACGTTCTCCTTTTGTAGCTCGGAAAGCGCGGCGGCAGGCCCGCCGCCGCACTTCCCGTTCAACGGCCCCGCACGGAGCTGGTCACGGTGATCAGCGGCGGATCACTCTTTCAACGGCACGGCGGCGCCGCTTCGACGGAGGGGTGGCCCGCTTCGACGGAGGGGGTGGCCCGCTTCGACGGAAGGGGCGGCTGCGCGGGGCCGGAGTTTATTCACGGGCGTCGGCCGGGGCCCGCCCCTACCCTCCCGGTATGGACACGGACAACGTTCCCGACAGCGCTCCCGGTGACGTTCCCGACGCGGGTGAGCGGTCGCGGCAGCTGATCGGCCTGCTCGCCGAGGAGAACAGGTTGCGGGCCTTCGCGGCGGTGGCGCTGGGCGCGCGCAGCACCCGGCAGGTCGCCGAGACGGCGGGCCTCCCGCTCAAGGACACGACCCTCGCCCTGCTCAGACTGCGCGAGCACGGCGTCGTGACCGACGGACCGGAGGACGGCCTGGCCGTCGCCCACGACCTCCTGCGCGCGCTGGCCCGCCCGCGGGGAGCGGAGCGTTCCGCGCGACCCGCCGCGGGCGATGCGGTGGCCACCTTCGTCCGGGGCGGGCGCCTGCTCCGGCTGCCGGCCCAGTGGACCCGCAAGCAGCAGGTGCTGCGGCACATCGCGGAGCGGACCTTCGAGCCGGGGGTCGCCTACCCGGAGCGGGTCGTGAACGAGCGCCTGCGGGCCTGGTGCGAGGGTTCCGACGACATCGACCATGTGACGCTCCGGCGGTACCTCGTGGACCTGCGCGAACTGCGCCGGAGCGAGGGCGTCTACGAACGCGTGCGTCCCGAGGCCGCCTGACGGGCCCGCCGTACCGCGCCGCCCGCCCGGCTCCGCCTCTCAGGGCAGCCGGCGTACGGGGGAGCCCGCCAGATAGGCCTGGATGTCCTCCACGGCCTGGCCGAAGTACGTCGTGTAGTTGGCGTGGGAGACGTAGCCGAGGTGGGGCGTGGCGAGGAGGCGCGGCGCCGTGCGCATCGGATGACCGTCCGGCAGCGGCTCGATGTCGAAGACGTCCACGCCGGCGCCGGCGATACGGCCCTCGTGCAGCGCGGCCAGCAGCGCGTCCTGGTCGACGATCGCGGCGCGGGAGGTGTTGACGAGGTAGGCGGTCGGCTTCATCAGGGCGAGCTCGGCGGCGCCGACGAGACCGCGGGTACGGTCGCCGAGGGCGAGGTGCACGGACACGAAGTCGCTGTCGCGTAGCAACTCCTCCTTCGACCCGGCGAGTTCGACGCCCACCTCCTCGGCGCGCTCCTCGGTGAGGTTCTGACTCCACGCGCCGACGCGCATGCCGAAGGCGAGGCCGACCTGGGCGACACGGCCGCCGATCTTCCCCAGCCCGAGCAGGCCCAGCCGGCGCCCGTGCAGATCGGCGCCGACGGTCGACTGCCAGGGCCCGCCACCGCGCAGCGCGTTGCTCTCCTGGACGATCCCACGGGCCAGACCGAGCAGCAGCGCCCAGGTCAGCTCGACCGGCGGGGTGCTGGAACTCGCCGTACCGCACACGGTGACGCCGTGCGCCTCGGCGGCGGCGTAGTCGATGACGCTGTTGCGCATCCCGGAGGCGATGAGCAGCTTCAGCCGGGGGAGGCGGGCGATCAGCGAGCCGGGTAAAGGGACGCGTTCGCGCAGGGTCACCACGATGTCGTACTCGGCGAGCGCCGCGGCGAGGGCGTCCTCTCCCGCGAGGTGCTCGCGCAGCGCGACGACCTCCACCCGGTCCTCGATCACCGACCAGTCGGCCGACCGGGTCGCCACACCCTGGAAGTCGTCCAGCACCACACAGCGAAGTCGCACGAGAACTCCCTCCCGTCCGGCGACTCTAGCGCGCCCCTGAACACCCCTCCCATCCGGTCCGCCACCACGCCTGCCCTGCCAGGCCACACACCCCCAGCGCATGAGCCCGCCCACGCCGAGGCGTGCCCCTGCCCGGGACCCCGCTCCTGCTTTGACGTAGAGGCGAGCACACGTCCTGCCATAACGAGGAGGGGTCTGCGCAACCGGTCGGCATGCTCCGCTGATCCGATCAGCGAGAAGCCCTCCCAGGCGGGAGGGCTGGACCGGCATCGCGGCGGGACCCGAAGCTGCGGCCAAGCGCCTGGAAGACGCGAGCGGACGTCGACGGTGTGCGCCGCCGGCACCTCGCCGGCGCCGCGCTGGAGCGCCGGGTGCCGCCGCCGCCCGCCGTCGTTGCCGTCAGCGCTGCCGTCCCTGCCCCCGGCCGCAGCTTATGGGCACTGCTCAGATCCGCCCGCCGGTGAGCCGGGTGAGGGGACCGTGCGTGCGGCGCACCGCGCGACGACCCGCCAGATAGGACGTGGCACCCAGCGCCGACAAGCCCGCGCCCACACCGGCGGCGAGGGCCTTTCGGTGGGTGATCACCGTCCATGCCGTCTTGGCGAAGGCCGCGGCCTGTCCCGAGGCGGCGACGACGGCCTGGCGTCCGGCTTGGACACGTTCGGCCGCGCTGTGCACGACCGCCGTGCCGGCCGAGGCAACGGGTTCGGCCTTCTCGGCCGCCTTGTCCGCCGCCTGTGACGCGGGAGCAGTCGCCTTCGCCGTGGCCTGCCGCGCCTTGGCGGACGCACCCCGCTTGGATACGGAACTTCCATTCGTGCCGCTGTTCGACTGACTCATAGACTCCGCCTTGCCGCTCGCGTCGGCGGCAAACTCCCTCGGATCCGGACCGGACGATGCCGGCCGTGGCGGTTACTCCGAAGCCCGCGGCGGACGTTGGAAAGGGAGGCGGCTGTCGCAGCCGGTGCACCTCGCCGCTGTACGGCCCGGGCGGCACGGCGAGCATGCGCGAGGTGGTCGTGGCTGTGCAACCTATCGGGGTGGGTCTGACCCAGCACCCGCTCACACGGAGTCAGGGTGGACTCGAACAGTGGGCCCGGCCCGGCCCGGCCCGGATCCCCGGCCGACGCGTAGGCGAAGGCGAGGTTGTTGCGGCATTGCAGGGTGTCGAGGTGGGTACGGTGAGGTCGTACGGCTCCCAACCGGGCAGTTCACCGGCGTTCATGGGCGGCCGGTTGAGGTGACGGCTACTGGCTTCGGTCTTGTCTGCATGTCTGCGAACGGCGCTGAATGAGACGGAAACTGAGACGGAAGAGGGCTGAACCTCGCTCCTGACGCCGTGGCTGTCCCGCGTGCCATCATCTGCACGTGCTCAAGATCCCCGGATACGAAGGCGGGCCCTTGGTCCAAGGGGACGCCTACTTGGACGACCCGTTGTTCTGGCCCGTGCACCTCGGCTCCTGCCTGCGTGGGCAGGACGCACAACGAGCCGCGTTCGGTGCCGACTGGGATGCAGCCATGGAGCTCTATCGCACACTGTCCGCCGAGCATGAGTGGCCGGTGTTCACCGTGCCGCTGCACTCCGGTCACACCATCTACGTCGTCTACCGCAACTTCGTGGACGAACGGGGTGTGGACTATCTGATACATCAGCCGGCTTGGCTCGAAGCGGAAACCCTTGCCGTGGACGACGGTCACTTCATGGGTCCCGGCATGGCCTGGCCGGAACTGTTGTCCACTGCTCGACAGTCGGCGCCAGAAGGCATTGACGATGCCGACGCCCGTCTCCTGCTGCTCTTCCCCACCCTCGGCGACGTGCTGCTTCCCGACGATGCAACCGCGGCCCTCACCACAGCGCTCGCCGCTCTCACCCTGATCGAGGAGCCCGCCGAGGTCGCAAGGATGCTTCTTGAGAACCAGGGCCAATGGGCTCCCGCTCGGTGGAGGTCGGCAGGCGGTGCCTGGATCAACGACGGCGGGCACTCCTACCGCAACCCAAGCAACGCCTTCGCCCTGCCCGAGGGGCGCCTTCTGGAGATCAGTAGCGCACTGCGCGGTGAGAACTGAGCACCGCTTCAGGAGCGAGGTGGGGTAATTGCTGTTCTGACCCGCGAAGCGCCTAAGCCGGCGGAGGTGGGATCAGCCAGCCGTCGGCCACTGTCGTTCCCCATGACTCCCCGCTGGATCCGGCACGCTTGCGGCATGAGCCGTGGCCATGACACGGGAGTTGCTGGGGAGGGGACACAGCCGCGGTCGTGCCGTGATGATGGTCGGGTGAAAGAAGGGCCGCTCGTACCGTCGCCGGTAATCCTTGGCATAGACGATCTCCGGTCGCTGCCTTGGACCACGCGGATCGCGCGCAGCAGCGGCGAAGGTGTCAAGCTCCTGCAAGAGCACCGCGACAGCTTCATCGATGAACTCTGGCTCGACCACGACCTCGGCGGCGACGACAGCATCTTGCCCGTGGTGACCCTCCTGGAAGAAGCAGCTTTCAACGGGCGGCCCTTCCGAATCGGCACGGTCTTCGTGCACAGCGCCAACCCCATTGGCGCCGAGACCGTCGTCCGGTCGCTCACACGCTGGAACTACCAGGTCCGGCGGGCGACGTTCTAGGAATCTGCTGTGAGGTCTGGCTTGATCTTCATCAGGTCGATCACGGTGTCAGACTTCAGTGGCTCACTTGACGGTCGCCTTGGCCGGGGAGTAGGGGCACTGCTCGCACTGCTCAATTTGCGTCGCCAGCATGACGAGCCTTGGCGAACGCTCCAGCCCGGAGCTGAAGCACCGCACCGAGTACGACGAACCCCAGGGCAATGGTGGAAACAACCATCCCCGCTCCGGGAGAGAAGCCGAGAAGTTCAGCCCCGCCGTCCAGGACGAAGCCGCCACCCATCGCCATCCGCCCCCAACCAGCCCCAGGCGACCGCGCGTACGCTGCGATTCCCCGGCTGCCGGTCAAGGTCAACACACCCAGGACTACGACAAAGCAGCCGGAACCGAAAACGATCCACGCGGACATGGCACCCCTCCGTGCGGAGGCTACTGCACGAGTGTGTCTTGCGGCCTCGAGGTGCCGTAAAACATCCGCCAAGGCGCACCCGCTTGCCTCCTCGAACGGCGCTCCCGCCGGCAGCTGTTCCGACCGTGGCCGCTTCTCTACGGTGATCGACTCATGTCCCGGCCCTATACATGTGGGCGCGCGTCGGCGCAGCGCGGGCGGAGCGGGCCGAAGGCAGGAGCGGAGCGCGGAGCGGAGCCGGGGCTTGATGAAGTAGGAAGGAAGCCGCCGAACACGCAGACGTGACCCTGCCGGAACCCGACGCTGACCACCAGTGGTGCGAGCTGCTGATCCACACGGCGACGCCGGAGATCGGGAAGCAGTGGACCGACACGCGCATCCTGCGGCAGCACATCGAGGACGAACAGCTCCAGCCGGGTGATCTGCTTCCAGGGTGAGTCCGGCGGGATTCTTGCCGGCTCCGTCACCCACTGGACGGCGCGTTTACGACAACCGCAACACGCGCCTGACGAAGTGGCTCAACCACGGCATTCCGTCCGCCCAGGTAGCCGAGTGGGCCAGGAACAGCGTTGCCGTGCTGCTGGCGACGTACGCCCGGTGCATCGACGGGCAGCTACCTGATCTGAAGCGGCGGCTGGAAGCCGCGGGTGACCTCCCGGAGGCGGAGGTGCCGGGCGCTGGCTGGCAGCCCCAGATCCCGCCCTTGATCATCGAGGAAGCGCCCGGGGCTTCGTCGTACCCGTTGACAGCCGCTCTGACCAGCGAAAAGCCCTCCCGAGCGGGAGGGCGGAACTGGCGCCCCCGGCAGGACTCGAACCTGCGGCCAAGCGCTTAGAAGGCGCCTGCTCTATCCACTGAGCTACGGGGGCCGGTGGGGTGGCCTCGTGCTTGGTGCCCTGGTGGGGGCTGACCCGTGACGTTGCCGGGGTCAAGGATAGGGCTCCCGGTTCCTCGACCCTGTCGCTTCGCCTCCGTGGCTCGATGTGGAGGTTCGGTGAAGCGGTCCTGATAATCGCAGGCAGGTACGAATCGTGCACCGCTTTTGGCGCCTGACGCACCGGGTGTTGTGCACTCGTTATGCCTGGACTGTGCGCGTGTCCCGGTCATCCCTTCCGTCCGTTCTGTTCCGTCGGCGCGCAGACATGTCTATATGCTTCAGAATTCCCCTAAAATTGGGCATTCTTCGCATGTGGTGACCTTGGACGTACGGCCTCAGCTGCTCGACACACTCTCCGCTCTGCGCGACCGTGTCGCCGCCGCACGCTTTCCGCTGCCCCTCGCGGGGGCGCCACGCGCGCGTGCCAACCGCGACGAACTCCTCGCGCAACTCGACGACTATCTGGTACCCCGCCTACGGCAGCCCGAGGCGCCGCTGCTGGCCGTCATCGGCGGCTCCACCGGCGCGGGCAAGTCCACGCTCGTGAACTCCCTGGTCGGCCGGCGGGTCAGCGAGGCCGGTGTGCTGCGGCCGACCACCCGGACTCCGGTCCTTGTCTGCCATCCGGAGGATCATCACTGGTTCAGCGGGATGCGTGTGCTGCCCCACCTCACCCGCGTGTGGGTGCCCCACCAGGACCCCGCCGACGAGCTTCTGCTCACCGACGAGGACCCCGCGCGCGTCCTGCGCGTCGAGACCGCCGACACCCTCCCGCGCGGGCTCGCCCTCCTCGACGCCCCGGACGTCGACTCGCTGATCGCCGAGAACCGCGTTCTCGCCGCCGAGCTGATCTGCGCCGCCGACATCTGGATCATGGTCACGACAGCCGCCCGCTACGCCGACGCCGTCCCCTGGCACCTGCTGCGCACCGCCAAGGAGTACGACGCGACCCTCGTCACCGTCCTGGACCGGGTGCCCCACCAGGTCGTCTCCGAGGTCTCCCGGCAGTACGCGGCCCTGCTCACCAAGGCCGGCCTCGGTGACGTACCCCGCTTCACCGTGCCCGAACTGCCCGAATCCGCCTGGGGCGCCGGGCTGCTGCCCACCACCGCCGTCGCGCCCCTGAAGAGCTGGCTCGTCCACCACGCCCAAGACCCGGCGGCCCGCCACCACGTCGTGGCCCGTACGGCCTACGGCGTCCTCGACTCGCTCAAGTCCCGCCTGCCCGAGCTGGCCGGCGCCGCCGCCGCCCAGTACGCGGCGGCCTGCCGGCTCACCTCCGCCGTCGAGACCGCGTACGACAAGGAGCACGCGCGCGTGCGGGCCCGACTCCAGTCCGGCGCCGTACTCGCCGGGGACGCCCTCAAACGCTGGCGCGCCTTCCCCCTGGACTGCACCGCCGGGGAACTCCTGGATGCCCTCGTGGACAGCCTGGCCGCCCTGCTGCTGTGCGCCGTGACCGCCGCCGACGAGCGTGTCGACGACGCCTGGCGGCGCGAGCCCGCCGCCGACGCCCCGAGGCTCGCCGAGCGGAAGGCCTCCCTGGAGAGCGCCGAGCACCGCATCGGGCTCGCGGCCCGGCGCTGGCGGCGCGAGCTGGAGGAGTACGCCGAGGACGAGGTACGCGTGCTGGAGCGGACCGGCGCACCCGACCCGGAGGTCGTCTCCGCCCTCGTCGCCACGGCCGTGCTCGGCGGGCGCCGGGCGCGCACCGCCGGCGAGGGGCTCGCCGAGCGGCTCGGGGCCCACGGCGTGCTGCGGCTGCGCGACCGGGCCGGCCGGCTGCTCGTCGAACACGTGGACCGCGTCATGCAGCGCGAACGCGAGCGGCGCCTCGCCCCGCTCGACGCCCTGGACGTCCATCCCGAGCCCCAGGCCGAACTCATCGCCGCGCTGTCCGTACTGCAGAAGGAGAGGTGACCGGTGACCGCCGTCACTGACCACGACCACACCGATCACACCGAGCACATCAGGCGCATCGACCACGGCAGCGACAGCGGTGACGCGGAGCCCGGGGAGCACGGTGGTCACCCCGGCTCGGGCCCCGGGGGCGGTGCCGAGCGCGGGCCCGAGGGCGGCGCCGAGCGGGCGGGTGGCCTACCGGAAGCCCGGCTGGACCTCGCCGAAGGCAAGCGCGGTGACGACGGCCCCGGCACCGATCACCGTGCGGACGCCCCACGACCAGCCGCCGTCGCCCCTTCCGGGGACAAGGGCGAGGGGGACGGGGAGGACGGCGGCACAGGCGAGGACGGCAGCCCGGAAAGGGGCCACGGCAAGGGTTCGGAAGGGGGCCGCGCCAAGGGCCTGGGTGGAGGCATGGTCAAGGGTCTGGAACGGGGGCGCGGCAGGAGCCCGGACGCCGGCGGCGGGGCCCCCGCGCGCGTGAAGGACGAGAACGCCGGCCGCGAGGAACGCGACCGTGACGGTGCAGACGGTGGACACGGCGCGCAAGGCGCACGCGACCGCACCCCTGACCGTGACCGCCGCGCGCGCGGGCACAGCGCCGAGGACGGCGGCGTCTCCGTGCCCCGGGCACAGCCCCACTCGCCGAAGCCCCGCCCCGCACCCGACAGCACGCCTCCCAAGACCACCGCCACGACCGACTCCGCCACCGCGAACGGCACCGGTACGGCGAACGGCACCAGCACCACGAAAGGCGCCGACACCACCAAAGGCACCGACACCGGTGCCGACGGCAAGGCCGACTCCGCCGGCGCCTGGGACGACGGTCTCATCGCGCGGCGCGTCACCGACGCCAGCGCCGCCGCCCTCGCCGCCGAGCGCGCCTCCGCCGAGCGCGCCTCCGCCGCGGAACCCGCGCACCGCGGGCCGGGCAGCCACACCCCCGCCCCGCTGGCGTACGACGGCCCGCTGCGCTCCCGCCTGGACGCCCTGCGCGAACTCGTCGGGCTCTCCCGCACCCGACTGGACAGCAGCACCCTCGCCGAGGCCGGGCGCGTCCTGGACGAGGCCGCCGCGCGCCGCAAGCTCTCCGGGCGGCACACCGTCGTCGCCCTCGCCGGAGCGACCGGCAGCGGCAAGTCCCAGCTGTTCAACGCGCTCGCCGGAGTGCCCATCTCGGAGACCGGCGTACGACGCCCGACCACGGCCGCACCCATCGCGTGCAGCTGGAGCGACGGCGCGGCGGGTCTCATCGACCGGCTGGGCATCCCGGGCCGGCTGCGCCGCCGCCCGCTGCACGGCCCCGACACCGAGGGGCAGCTTCGCGGACTGGTCCTGGTGGACCTGCCCGACCACGACTCCGCCGCCGTGCAGCACCGCGAACAGGTGGACCGGATCCTGAAACTGGTCGACGCGGTCATCTGGGTCGTGGACCCGGAGAAGTACGCCGACGCGGTCCTGCACGAGCGGTACCTGCGGCCGATGGCCGGCCACGCCGAGATCATGTTCATCGTCCTCAACCAGGTGGACCGGCTGCCCGGGGACGCCGCCGACCAGGTCCTGGACGACCTGCGGCGACTGCTGGACGAGGACGGCATCGCGCTCGGCGAGCACGGCGAACCCGGCGCCACCGTGCTCGCGCTGTCCGCGCTCACCGGGGAGGGCGTCGGCGATCTGCGCGAGGCGCTCGGCCAGTTCGTGGCGGAGCGCGGCGCGGCGGCCCGCCGGGTGGCGGCCGACGTCGACACCGCCGCCGCCGAGCTGCGGCCCGTCTACGCCACCGGACGACGGGCCGGCCTCAGCGAGGAGGCGCGCGAGGACTTCGCCGCGCGGCTCGCGGACGCGGTCGGCGCCACCGCGGCGGGCGAGGCCGCCGAGCGCGCCTGGCTGCGCAACGCCAACCGCGCCTGCGGCACGCCCTGGCTGCGGCTGTGGCGCTGGTACCAGGGCCGCGCCGATTCCACGACGGGCCGCCACGCGGTGCGGGGCCAGGCCGACGAGGAGGCGACGGCCCGGCAGAGCGTCGAGCAGGCGGTGCGTACGGTGTCCGACCGTGCCTCGGCCGGGCTGCCCGCTCCCTGGGCCCAGGCGGTGCGGGAGGCGGCCGTCCGCGGTTCCCACGGGCTGTCCGAGGCGCTGGACGACCTGGCGGCCCGGGCCGGACTGCCGCCTGGCCGCCCGCCCCGGCCGGGCTGGTGGCCGGTGGCCGTACTGGTCCAGGCGGCGATGACCCTGCTGCAGATCGCGGGCGGTGCGTGGCTCGTGGGCCAGATCGCCGGGGTGATGGCGCCCAACCTGGGTGTTCCGGTGCTGCTGATGGTGTGCGGGATCATCGGCGGCCCGCTGGTGGAGTGGGCCTGCCGGATGGCGGCCCGGGGGCCCGCGCGGCGCTACGGCCAGGAAGCGGAACGCCGGCTACGGGAGGCGGCGGCGAGCTGCGGCAGGGCCCGGGTGCTCGATCCGGTGGCGGCGGAACTGCTGCGGTACCGGGAGGTGCGTGAACAGTACGGGAGGGTCGTGCGGACCGGGAGCGGGGTGAGGTGAGGTGAGAAAGCCTGGTCAGCGCGGGGAGGCGGTGACCAGGCGGGAGCGCTGGGGGTGGGTGTCGGGAGCGCTCGTGGTGGGTGACCCCGGTTGCCGGCTGGTGGTCACCCCTGCGGGTGGCGAAGTTTTCCACAGGGGAGCGGTCCTCCACAGCGCTCAGCGGGCTCGGCCCGGCGGAGGCAGTCTGAGGGCACGGCGATCGCACGGCGGGTCCGGCCAGGAGAAGGCGGCGGGCGGTGCGGGCGGTCGTCGGGTGGTGCCGGCGTGTACGGCAGAGGTACGCGCCGGCACGGCAGACGCAGCCGTACGGGACGGGCCCGTACGCGTGCCCGTCCGGCCGGAAGGGGCAGGGCGGGGGAGGGGAGCGATCGAAGTGAACGAGACCACTGTCTGTGTCGTGGGGAACGTGGCGACCCGGCCGGCCTACCGAGAGCTGGCGACGGGACCGTCGGCCCGGTTCCGGCTCGCGGTGACCGCGCGCTACTGGGACCGGGAGAAGAACGCCTGGACGGACGGGCACACCAACTTCTTCACCGTGTGGGCCAACCGGCAGCTCGCGGTCAACGTGGCCGCGTGCGTGGAGGTGGGCCAGCCGGTCGTCGTCCAGGGCCGGCTCAAGGTGCGCACGGAGGTGCAGGGACAGCAGCAGTGGGCCTCCGCCGACATCGACGCCGTGGCGATCGGCCACGACCTGTCGCGCGGTATGGCGTTCTTCCAGCGCGCGGTCAAACCGGAGGCGCCGCCGACGGCGGCCAGCCCGGAGCCGAACTGGGAGACGCCGCGGCCGACGGAACCGCAGGACGGACAGCCGGGGCAGCACGGCCAGGAACAGCAGGAAGGAGGCGCGGAAGAAGGGGGAGTCGAGGCACAGGAACAGCAAGCGGCGGTGATGACATAACGTCAGCTCCGGGCGAATCCAGGCGCGTTGTCGCTGGTCCGCCCCCGCAGTCCCCGCGTATGGCCCGAACGCCCCGTGCGAATCGGTGGATTTGTCGATACGGCCAGCTCGCGGACGGTCTCGGCGATAACGATTACGGATCGGATCGGCCATCGGATGATCCGACCGCCGGGTGAGGCTCCGCCTGATCCATAGGATGCCGGGCGTGCCCCTTGGGGCTGCCGATTCTGCTGGTGGGACCGTCCCCCACGTCCAACGGGTCCTGCTCGAAGGGGAATTCTGTGCTTGCTGCGCTCTCTGGGTTCTGCCGGTCCACGGGAACGGCCCGCATGGCCGCCGCCGCCACGGTGACCGGCCTGGTGGCGGCCGGCGTGCTCTCCGGCGCCGGTACGGCCGTGGCCGTGGACACACCGCAGACCCAGGGCGGCGCGACGGCGACGATCAACGGTCTGAAGACGTACGGCGAGGCCGTGATCCACGAGGACGGCGGCGACCAGCGGGTGTCCGCGGGGCTTTTCGAGATGTCCGTGGACGGTGGCGGCACCCTGCAGACGTACTGCGTGGACCTCCACAACCCGACCCAGCGGGACGCCAGATACCAGGAGACGCCCTGGAGCGGCACCTCGCTGGGCGCCAACAAGGACGCGGGCCGGATCCGGTGGATCCTGCAGAACTCCTACCCCCAGGTCAACGATCTCGCCGCACTCGCGCGGCGCGCGGGAACGAGCGGGCTGACCGAGCAGGACGCGGCGGCCGGCACCCAGGTGGCCATCTGGCGCTACTCCGACGGCGCGAAGGTCGACGCCGTGGACCCGCGGGCCGAGAAGCTCGCCGACTATCTGGAGAAGAGCGCCCGGAACGTCGCCGAGCCGCAGGCCTCGCTCACCCTGGACCCGCCCGCGGTCTCCGGCCGGCCGGGCGACCTGCTCGGGCCGGTGACCGTGCACACCAACGCGGGCGCCGTCACGGTGAGCCCGCCGGCGGACGCGGCCACCAGCGGGGTGCGGATCATCGACAAGACCGGCAAGGTGATCACCTCGGCCGGGAACGGCAGCCAGCTGTTCTTCGACATTCCCGAGGACGCGGCGGACGGAACGGCCCAGCTGAGCGTGCAGGCGTCGACGACCGTGCCGGTGGGTCGGGCCTTCGCCTCCGAGAGCCGCAGCCAGACCCAGATCCTGGCCGGCTCCAGCGAGTCCACGGTCTCCGCGACCGCGACGGCGGGCTGGGCGGAGAAGGGCTCCATACCGGCGGTGTCGGCCCGCACGAACTGCGCCAAGGGCGGCGTGGACATCACGACGGCCAACACGGGCGACGAGCCGTTCACCTTCCGCCTGATGGGCACCGAGCACACGATCCCCGCGCATGCGTCCCGCACAGTGACCGTACCGCTCCAGGAGGACCAGGCGTACGACTTCACGATCACCGGCCCCCACGGCTTCAGCCACCGCTTCACCGGCGTCCTTGACTGCAAGACGCAGGGCACGATCACGACGGAGACGGCCCAGCTCCACACCGAGCCCAGCCCGGTCACGGTGGGCGGGAACACCGCGGACACCACCAACCTGGCCGCCACCGGTGGCTCGATGATCACTCCCATGATCGCGGGCGTGGCCATCGGGCTGGTGGTGATCGGCGGCGTGGTCCTGATCGTGCTGCGCAAGAGGGAGTCGACCCACGGAGGATGACCCGTGGGCCCGGCCTGCTGGATGACGGTCCACTCGCCGCGGTCGGGTACGGCTTCGACGCAGCACAACCCGCCCCCTCGGCGGCATAACGGAAGCGCTGCCGCGGGTCGACGGCCCTGTCGAGTGTTCCGGCATCCCCGAACCGGGCGGCGCTTCCAGTGGTGGTGCCGAGGTACAGCGGTGGAGTGCGGCGCTTCCGGGTGAATGGAGCCGTTCGGTGCGCGGCGACCGGCGTGGAAGCGGGTAGGGCATGGTGCTGTCGGACAAGAAGCGGACAGGGAGCAGTCCTATGCCGAAGTTCCTCATCCAGGCCACTTACACGCCAGAGGGTACGAAGGGGCTGCTCAAGGAAGGCGCCAGCGGCCGCCGCGACGCCGTCGACCGAGTCGTCGCCGACCTCGGCGGGACGGTGGAGGCCATGTACTTCGCCTTCGGCGAGGACGACCTCGTGTTGATCATCGACCTCCCCGACCCGGTGTCGATGGCCGCCGTCAGCCTCACGGTCAAGGCGAGCGGTGCCCTGCACACCCGGGCCACTCCCCTCCTCACACTGGAGGAGGTCGACGAGGCCGCCGGCCGACAGGTCGCCTTCCGCGCTCCCGGCGCGTGAGCCGGGGAGGGTCTGGCGGGCGGTCGTACCAGACCGTGTGAGCAGCCACGGGGAACGTGTACCTCGGCACCCTCTGCTCACGGGCGCGGCGCTGATCGTGCTGTCCCTGACGGCGGCCGCGCTGAGCTGCCTGGCGTTCACGGTGTGGGTGCCGGGACAGCAGGAGCGTTACGAGCGGTACCGGGCGGCCGAACCGTGCCCCGCGCAGGCGTCCCCGCGGGCGGCGGCTGCGGCGGACTGCCTCGTGACCGGGCAGTTCACCGTCACGTAGACCGAGTCCACGTTCACGGGAGAGGTCACGGTCTACGCGGCGACCCTCAGGGGCCAGGGTGACGCCTCGCGGCGGACGATCGTGCGGTTCAGCGACTCCGGGCCCCTCTTCGACACGCTGCACCGGGGCGACGAGGTCACCGCCACCGGCTGGCGCGGCGACATCGTCGCCCTCGGCAAGGACGGCGTCCGCCAGAGCACCTCCGACGCACCCCGCGACGAGCACTCGGGAAACGCCGCCCTGGGCGTCCTCCTCGCACTCCTCGCGGCCCAGTCGCTGGTGTTCGGCGCGGTCCGCCTGACCGGGCCGGCCGCCTACGCGCCCCTCGTCCGGGAGCCGTACGGCAGGTGGCTGGCCTTCACCAACATCGGCGTCGGCGTCAGGGTGGGGGCCGTCTCGGTGTGGCTCGACCTCCCGTGGTGGACCGTGCTCGTGACCGTACCGGTCCTGGTGGGCACGGTGATGGCACGACTTCTGAGCGGGCGGCGGCGCGCGGCGGCGTCCTCGGCGAAGACGGGGCGGCACCAGGACGCTGGAGTGAGTTCGCGATGGTTCGCAAGCTGCCCCGGGCGCGTACGACCGCGCTGCACGGTCGTGAGTCAGAGGCCGTCGCGCTCGGTGGGTGGACGCCGGCCCCGAGATCCGAGCCCGTGCGCTCCTCGATCTCCCAGCCGGGGTGGAGCCGCCGCATCGGGGCGGTCGTCCGGGCGCGGTCCGCCGCGCCCGCCTGCCGCAGCAACCGCGGCACGGCCCCGTCGGCGTACAGCAGCAGCCCCGGCTTGGCTCCCGAAGCCCCTCTCAGAGCGTGGCGCACGCACCACAGCCGCACGTACTGACAGCAGAGGCTCACCCGGGCGTGGGCCGTGCCAGAGCCCCGGGGCCGGTCGTCGACGGCCGGCGGTGGCAGGTGGGGCAGCCGCGCGGGACCGGGAAACGGCAGGTCAAGGCCCTCGGGCCCGACGAGTTTCCCCCCAGGGGTAGCCGTCAGGCAAGATGGGGTGTATCTGCCCACTGCCAGATTTCAAGCTGCCGGACGGTTTCTCTTGGCTGAGTTCATTTACACCATGCGCAAGGCGCGCAAGGCGCACGGCGACAAGGTGATCCTCGATGACGTCACCCTGAACTTCCTCCCCGGGGCGAAGATCGGCGTCGTCGGCCCGAACGGTGCCGGTAAGTCGACCGTGCTGAAGATCATGGCGGGGCTGGAGCAGCCGTCCAACGGTGACGCCTTCCTCTCGCCCGGCTACAGCGTCGGCATCCTGCTCCAGGAGCCCCCGTTGAACGAGGAGAAGACCGTCCTGGAGAACGTCCAGGAGGGTGTCGCCGAGATCAAGGGCAAGCTCGACCGGTTCAACGAGATCGCCGAGCTGATGGCGACCGACTACTCCGACGCGCTGCTCGACGAGATGGGCAAGCTCCAGGAGGACCTGGACCACGCGAACGCGTGGGACCTCGACGCCCAGCTCGAGCAGGCCATGGACGCGCTGGGCTGCCCGCCGGGCGACTGGCCGGTGACCAACCTCTCCGGTGGTGAGAAGCGCCGCGTCGCGCTCTGCAAGCTGCTGCTGGAACAGCCCGACCTGCTGCTCCTGGACGAGCCCACCAACCACCTCGACGCCGAGTCGGTGAACTGGCTGGAGCAGCACCTGGCCAAGTACCCGGGCACCGTCGTGGCGATCACCCACGACCGGTACTTCCTGGACAACGTGGCCGAGTGGATCCTGGAGCTCGACCGCGGGCGCGCCTACCCGTACCAGGGCAACTACTCCACCTACCTGGAGACCAAGGCCGCCCGCCTCAAGGTCGAGGGCCAGAAGGACGCCAAGCGCCAGAAGCGGCTCAAGGAAGAGCTGGAGTGGGTGCGGTCGAACGCCAAGGGGCGCCAGGCCAAGTCCAAGGCACGTCTCGCGCGGTACGAGGAGATGGCCGCCGAGGCCGACAAGATGCGGAAGCTGGACTTCGAGGAGATCCAGATCCCGCCGGGCCCGCGCCTGGGCAACGTCGTCGTCGAGGTCAACGACCTGCACAAGGGCTTCGGCGAGAAGATCCTCGTGGACGGGCTGTCCTTCACGCTGCCGCGCAACGGCATCGTGGGGGTGATCGGTCCGAACGGCGCCGGCAAGACCACCCTCTTCAAGATGATCCAGGGCCTGGAGACGCCGGACTCGGGTGACATCAAGGTCGGCGACACCGTCAAGATCTCCTACGTCGACCAGAGCCGCGAGAACATCGACCCGAAGAAGACGCTGTGGGAGGTCGTGTCCGACGGGCTCGACTACATCAACGTCGGCCAGGTCGAGATGCCGAGCCGGGCGTACGTGTCGGCCTTCGGGTTCAAGGGCCCGGACCAGCAGAAGCCGGCCGGGGTCCTCTCCGGCGGTGAGCGCAACCGGCTCAACCTGGCGCTGACCCTGAAGCAGGGCGGCAACCTGCTGCTCCTCGACGAGCCCACCAACGACCTCGACGTGGAGACGCTCTCCAGCCTGGAGAACGCCCTGCTGGACTTCCCCGGCTGCGCCGTCGTCGTCTCCCACGACCGGTGGTTCCTCGACCGCGTGGCGACGCACATCCTCGCCTACGAGGGCGAGTCGAAGTGGTTCTGGTTCGAGGGCAACTTCGAGTCGTACGAGAAGAACAAGATCGAGCGGCTCGGGGCGGACGCCGCGCGTCCGCACCGCGCCACCTACAAGAAGCTGACCCGGGGCTGATCGGTCTTGCGCCACATCTACCGCTGCCCGTTGCGCTGGGCGGACATGGACGCGTACGGCCACGTCAACAACGTGGTGTTCCTCCGCTACCTGGAGGAAGCCCGGATCGACTTCCTGTTCCGCCCGGACAAGGACTTCAAGCAGGGGTCCGTGGTGGCGCGCCACGAGATCGACTACAAGCGGCAGCTCGTCCACCGGCACGAGCCGGTGGACGTCGAGCTGTGGGTCACCGAGATCAAGGCCGCGTCCTTCACGCTCACCTACGAGGTGAAGGACGGGGACCTCGTGTACGTGCGGGCGTCGACGGTCATCGTCCCGTTCGACTTCGACGCCCAGCGCCCGCGGCGGATCACCGCGGAGGAGCGTGAGTTCCTCCGCGAGTACATGGACACCGCCGAGGGCCCCGCGGACGCCGAGCCCGATCCCGAAGGGGAGGCCGTCGCGGCATGACCGTGCTGCACCTGGCCGACGAGACGGAGGCGGCGGACCTCGCCGCCTTCCTCTCCCGGCTGCTCCACTTCGACCGTGGGGCCGCGGTGCGGCTGCAGGCGGCCGGCACCGCACTCGCCGTCTTCGGCCGGCCACCGTCCTTCGAGGTGCTGGCCGTCCGCGCGGTGCGGCTGGCCAAGCCGTACGAGGACGGGCTCGACGTCACCCTCGACGTGACCGTCTCCGCCGGTGAGTTCCTGGAGTCCGTGGACGAGCGCGCGGCCACCGCCGCCGTCCCCGGCGCGGTCACCGGACCGCCGTGGGCCGGGGTGCTGCCGCCGCGCGCCGGCTGGCGGCCCGAGCCGGGACTGCCGGCGCCCGACGCGCTGCGTGCCACGGTCGCCGCCGCGGTGGCCGAATTCCGCTCGCGCACCGAGGAGCTGGGGCCGCACGGGCGTACCCGCGCGGAGCTGGACCGGATCGGGCAGGACATCTGGTCCCGGCAGATCGCGGGCACCCGGCTGCCGGTACGGGCCGTGCACGCGGCCCAGTCCCTGGGCTTCCTGCGGCCCGGCGGTGAGCCGGGCGGCATCGGGCTGTTCTCCTCGGGGGCGTGGCTGCGGCTGCGTACGCCGTACGGCTCGGTGGCCGTGCGGCAGGCGGGGCTGCTCGGGGCCTTCGGGGTCAGTGTGCGCTGAGCGGGGCGGGCCGGCGTGTGCGGGGCCAGGCGGGCCGGTGTGCGCTGAACCCGGTGGTTCCGCTCATGGTGTGTCGTCGGGCCATACGCCGATGTGGTCGGACTCCAGTTCCAGGGCCACGCGGTCGCGCATGTCCAGGGCGCGCAGGTAGTCGGCGGGCAGCTGGAGGCGGCCCGCGCGGTCGAGCATGGCGTACTCGCGGGCCACGACCGTCTCGTGGCCGGTCGCCGCGTCGATCTCGCTGCGGCGCAGCACCTCGGTGGAGGTCCGGCCGTCCCGGATCGCCACCGTACGGCGGACCTCGCCCGCCACCGCCTGGTCGTGCGTGACGATGACGATCGTGGTGCCCAGGGCCTCGTTGGCCGTGCGGAAGGCGTCGAAGATCTGCGCGGCCGTCTGGGAGTCGAGTTCGCCGGTGGGTTCGTCGGCGAGCAGGACGGCCGGGCCGTTGGCGAGGGCCACGGCGATCGCCACGCGCTGCTGCTGGCCGCCGGACATCTGCTGCGGGCGGCGGTCGCGGCAGTCGGCCACCTGGAGCAACTCCAGGAGTTCCAGGGCGCGTTCGGTACGGGCGCGGCGGCCCTTGCGGGTGCGGGAGAGCTGGAGGGGGAGCGCGACGTTCTGGGCCGCGGTGAGGTAGGGCAGGAGGTTGCGGGCGGTCTGCTGCCAGACGAAGCCGACGACCTCGCGGCGGTAGGCGAGACGGTCGGCGGCGGTCATGGTGAGCAGGTCGCGTCCGGCGACGCGGGCCGCGCCGGCGGTGGGGGTGTCGAGGCCGGCGAGGATGTTCATCAGGGTGGACTTGCCGCTCCCGGACGCGCCGACCAGCGCCATCAGTTCGCCCTCGCGGACGAGGAGGTCCAGTCCCTGGAGGGCCTGCACCTCTGTCCCGGCGGTGGCGAAGACGCGGACGAGGCGGTCGCAGGTGATCAGGGCGTCGTGGCCGTAGGCCGGGTTCGCCCCGGCCTCGGTGACGCGGTTGGCCAGCTCGGTCAGGCTCGGGTCGGTCGTCATGGGGTCTCCTGCGGGTACGCCGTGTCCGTGCCGGGCGGGGGCGGGGTCGCCGGCCCGTGCCGGCCGGGAGCCCTGCGGGGGGTCATCGGCCGTCCCCCGCCCGTAGTTCCGTCACCGAGCCCCGCCTCGCCGTCCACCAGGCCTGGAGCGCCGCCACTCCCACCGCCACTGTCACCACGGCGAGTGCCGGGAGCAGCAGCGACCAGGCGTCCGGGTGGAGGCGGATCCCGGTCACGGGGGTCTGGGCCGACGGGAAGGCGACGGCCGTCAGGTCGACGCCGGGCGCGAGGAGGTGGATCGCGGTCCAGCCGGTCAGGGTGCCGCCCAGGGCCGCCAGGAGGGCCTGGGGCAGGGATTCGAGGACCAGCAGGCGGCGCGACTCGGTTCGGGTGAGGCCCATCGTGCGGAGGCGGGCCAGCAGCGCGGAGCGTTCGGGGGCGGCCCGGAGCAGCGACAGCAGCAGGGCCAGCACGGCGAAGCCGGCCCCCGTGGCGACGGCCGCCGTGTAGACGCGCTCGGCGCCGGACTGGACGGGCGAGTCGGCGTACCGGGCGCGTTCCTCGGCCCGCAGCCGTACGGCGGCCGAGCCCCCCACGGCCTTCCGCAGGGCGTGCGCGTCCACGTGGTCGCCGGTGAGCAGCAGGGTCGTGGGGCGGCTCGCCGGGGCGGGCAGGCCCGCCCGGTCCACGACGAGGAAGTCGGGACCGGAGACGGCCGGCGTGCGGTCGCGGACGAGGACGATCCGCACGGTGACCGCGCTGCCGTCCTCCAGCCGCACCAGGAACGGCCGCCGGGTGCCGTACGAGGAGGCGACGGAGGGGGAGGCGACGGCGGGGAGGGGCCCGGAACGGGTCTCGCCCGCGAGGTGGCCGGCTCCGGGGCGGGCCTTGGCCGTCAGGGGGCTGGCGGCGGGGTGGGCTTCGACTGTCAGGGGGCTGACGCGGGGGTGGTGCCCGTCTGCCGGGGGACTGGTGCGGGAGTGGTCTCCGTCTGTCAGGGGGCTGATGCCCGCGTGGTCCCCGTGCGTCAGGAGGCTGGTGCGGGACCGTCCCCCGTCTGCCGAGGAGCGGCTGGGGGACAGGTACCCGCTACCGGAGCGGCCCCCCGCCGTCACCCGCCCCGTGCCGGTCCGCCCCCCCGCCGTCAGCCGGTCGGCCGGGAACGTGCCCAGGGCGGTGTGCGTCGTCAGGGCGTCATAGCCGCCCGGGTCGACGCCCACCAGGGGCACCGCGTTCGCGCCGTCCTCCGGTTTCGCCTCGTACGCGATGCTGACGGGGGTCACCGCGTGGACCCCGGGGACCGCGCGGGCCCGGGCGGGGGCGTCGGCGGGCAGGGGGACGCCCGCGTCCGCGCGGGCGTCCGCGCCGACCGTGAGGAGGGCCGCCCGGTCGCGGGCCTCGGCCACGCCCGCCAGCACCGAGCCGCCGAACGCCGCGGTGGTCAGCGCGGTCAGCAGGGCGAGGAGCGGGAGCACCGCGGAACCCTGGGTGCGGCCGGCGCGGGCCAGGGAGAGGTGGCCGACCGCGCCGCGGAGCCGTCCGGCGGGGCCGGACAGGCGGCGCAGCAGCAGCGGGTACACGCGCAGCAGCACGAGCGCGGCGATGACACCGACCAGGACGGGGGCGACGGCCGTCAGCTGGTCGCCCGACGTGCCGCGCCGGCGCAGGGTGGCCACCGCGCCGGCGGCCAGCACCAGCAGGGTCAGCTCGGCGACCGTACGGCGCCGGGACGGCCGTACCGAGGTGATGTCCTCGCGCGGGGCCGCCAGCCGGACCGTGCGGTGGGCGAGGGCGGCGCGCAGGGGGAGGGCGGCGCAGGCGGCCAGGATGACGGCCAGGGCGCACAGGACGGCCGGGGTGGTCCGGCCGGCGGGGACCACGAGCAGGGACACCGCCAGGCCGAGGACGCCCGCCGGTACGGCGATCACGGCGGTCTCGGCGAGCAGCCGCCCGGCGAGCCCGGACAGGGAGGCGCCGCGGGCGTGCAGCAGGGCGAGTTCGGCGCGGCGCCGGTCGGCGGCCAGACCGCCGGTCATGAGCAGGACGACGGCGACGACCGTCGCGGCGCCCGCGGCGGCCACGGAGACCAGCGGGGCGATGCCGGAGCGCAGCCGGGAGAAGGAGGCGAGGGCGTCGTCCAGGTCGGTGCTGACGTCGGTGCCGTCGTCGGTGACGGCGCGGGCGCGTTGCAGGCCGGGACCGGACTCCAGGGCGGCGACGGCCGGCCGCAGGCGGTCCAGGTCGTGGGCGCGCAGGCCGCGCAGATCGGGGGCGAGGTGCCAGTAGCGGGCCGGGTCGGTGCTGGTGCCCAGGAGGGCGGGAGCCGCCTCGGGGGCGAGCAGCAGCGCACCGAGCCAGTACTTGTCCGGGTCCGGGCCGGGGGTGGGCAGGGTCACCAGGGTGGGGGTGCGCAGCAGCGGGACGGTGGACCAGTAGGCGCTGCCGGGGTCGCGCGGGACGAGGATGCCGGTGACCCGGACGGCGAGCGGGGCACGGCCGGGCGCCGGCATGTGGACGACCGAGCCCACCTCGATGTGCAGGGCCTTGGCGGTGGCGGTGGTGACGGCGGCCTCCACCTCGGGGGTCGAGGCGTCAACCGGGCGCGGGGCGCGGGGGAACCGGCCGGTGCGCACGCGCGCGTGGTCGGCGAGGCCGTTCTGCGCGGCCAGCGAGATGCGGGCGGGCAGTCCGGTCGGCCGGGGCAGCCACGGGTCGGGCACCGCCGGGCTGACGGTGCCGGCGACGCCGTACGCGGACTCGGGGCGCCGCACGCTCAGCGGGCTGCCGACCGTGCCGAGCACCTTCTCGTACTGCCGCTTCAGTGCGCCGGGGCGCAGGGCCGCGGCGCGCCGCTCGGGTGGCAGAGCGAGGTCGGGCTGGGGGGCGGTCACGCGTACGGTGGTGTGTTCCGGGCGGGCCTGGCGGAGTGTTTGCCGTAGTCCCGCGTCTTCGTACCGGTCCACTGCGCGGGGAAGGGCGCCGGCCAGGCAGGCGGCGAGTGCGACCAGTACCGCGAGGGCGAGGGCGGCGCCGGGCGCGGCCCGCAGCCGGGTGCGCACCCAGGGAGCGACCATGCGGGCCGAGGGCCGGCTCATGTCACTCACCTCCCTGACCGTGCGGCACCTGTCCGGGGCCCGGCCGGCGCGCGGCGGCCACCGTCGCAGGCGGGTCCGGCAGTTGGGCGCGGGTGGGCGGAACGGCCCTGGGGGGTGCCCCGGGTGAGGGGGCGTGGGGCATCGGCGGGCTGGTGGGGGCCCGGTGCGCGGTGGCCGCCGGGCCGGCTGCGGGCCGGGGCGGCCGGCATGCAGTCACCGACCAGGCAGTGGCCGCCTCCGCGGCGACGGGACCAGGAACGATCCCCACGTCACTCACCTCCCTGCGCGCGCAGCGCCCGTGACGGGTCCGTCCGGCGTACGGCGGCCGCCGCCGCGATCGCCAGGGGGGCTGCCGCGACGGCGGTGAGCAGCAGCGCCACCGGTCCGGGCGGGAGGCGGACCAGCAGGTCCGGCACCGGGCGGGCCGCCTCGCCGGTCAGCACGATCAGGGGCAGGACGGTGCGGGCCAGTACGGCGCCCAGGCCCAGGCCCACCGCGAGCGCCAGGCCCACCAGGACGGCCTGTTCGGCGGCGACCGTCCGGGTCAGCCGGCGGCGCGGTACGCCGAGGGCGCGCAGGACGGCGAACTCGGCGCCGCGCGCCCGCTGCGCACCGGCGGCGCCGACCGCGAAGCCGACCGCGGCGAGCGCCGCCGCGACCACGGCCGCCGCCGTGAACGCGGCCTCGGGTCCGGCGCCGAACGGGTCGTCCCGCAGGTCGGCGGCGATCTCGTCGCGGACCACGACCTGCCCGGGACCGACGTCCGGCATCGCCCGGACGTCGGCGGCCACGCGCGCGGAGGCGCCGGGCGCGGTGGCCAGCCACCACTCGGTGGGGGTGGCGTTCTCGCCGTACCGGGCCTGGAGCAGCTGGTTCAGGGCGCGCAGGTCGAGCAGGACGGCACCGCCGTCGTGCGCGCCGGTGGCGGCCGGGTCGGCGGTGGCCGGAAGCGCCCGTACCGCCCGCACGATCCGCACCGGCACGCGCCGGTCGCCGACGGTGAGGTCGACGCGCTCTCCGGTGCGGGCGCCCGCCGCGCCCAGGTAGCGGTCGGTGGCGACGGCCGGGACCTCGGCGGGCGCGGCCTGGGCGACCTGGAACCGCAGGGTGACGGAGGCGACGGTCCAGACGTCGGCGTCCGGGAGGTAGCCGGTGCCGTAGGCGAAGGTCAGCGGGTGGGTGCCGGTGACCTCGGGGCGGGTGGGGCTGGTGGCGGCGCTCGGTACGGCGGCGCCACCGGCCTCCGCCGTGGTCGTCCACCGGGTGGGCAGCGTGAGCCGGTGGTCCGTGCCGTCGGTGCCCGACGCGGTCAGCCCGTCGATCGTCAGCCGGTGGCGCTCGGCGCGCCCGGCGGGCTGGGTCAGGTCGAGGCGGAGACCCGTCAGGGTCGCCGGTCCGGTGGCGGCGCCGAGGTCGAGGGTCAGGGTGTGCGGGCGCCCGTCGGCGGGGAGCAGTCCGGCCGGCAACCGGTACGGCACCCCGTACCGGTCGGTCAGGGTCGCCGTCAGCGCGGTCGTGGTGCCCGGTCCGGTCGAACTGCGCAGCCGGGCCGTCAGCTTCAGCCGGGCGGTGCCCGCCGGAATGCCGGCCCCGGCCGGGGTGCCCCTCGGGGTGAGCCGGCCCAGCAGCCGCCGTACCGGTTCGTCCGCCAGGTCGGGCCGCATGAGGACCGCGTCCGCCGCGTGCGCGGTGTCCAGGGCCAGCACGGTCGCCGTACGGTCGCCGGACAGTGGCTGGGCGGCGCGCACGGCCGGGGCGGCCTCGCGCACCCGGGGCAGGCGCGCGTACCGGTCGGTGCGGCCGAACTCGTCGTCGCCGGTGGCCAGGACCCGCACCGGCACCCCCGCCCGGAAGTCGGCCTGGTCGTCCTGCGAGCGGTCCCAGGAGGCGGCCTGCCCGATCGCGAGCACGCCGAGGGCGACGGCGAGGACGAGCAGCAGGACCGGGCCCGCGCCGCGCGCGGTGCGCCGGCTGAACTGCCAGCCGGCCAGCGCCACCGGCAGCCCCCGCCCGCCGGCCGCCCAGCGTTCGGCGAACCGCGCCACGGGCGGCAGCAGCCGCAGCGTGAGCACCGTCCCGGCGAGCAGGGCCAGCGCGGGCGCGGCCACCAGCAGCGGGTCGACGCCGAGCGCGCCGGACCGGTCGGCGGCCACGGCCCCGGAGTCCTGCCGGCCCAGCTGCCAGTACGCCACCCCGGCGATCGCGAGCAGTCCGAGGTCGGCGCCGGCCCGCAGCGGGACCGGCACGGCCCGCGCGCCGCCCGGCCGGGCCGCCTTCCCGCGTGGCCGCAGGGCCCAGGAACGCCGGGGAGCGGACGGGCGGGCCTCGGGCCCCGTGCCCGTCACCGCCGGCACGGTCACCGCCAGCGCACAGCCGACGGCGACGCCGGCCGCGACCAGCCAGACAGCGGGCCCGCCGGCGGCCGGCAGGTCCAGGCGCAGGCCGAGCCGGGCCAGCGGGCCGTGCCCGGCCAGCAGGGCGGTGAGCGGGCCGGCGAGCAGCGGCGCGCACACGGCCGCGGGCAGCGCGAGCAGCAGCGCCTCGGCCCCGGCGAGCGCGGCGATCCGGGTGCGGGAGGCGCCCCGGGCCCGCAGCAGCCGGGTCTCGTCGGCGCGTTCGGTGCTGAGCAGCCGGGCGACGAGCAGCAGCGCGTATCCGGCGAGCAGCACCAGTTGCAGCGCGACGATCAGCAGGGTGGAGCGGGACACCAGCAGCGCACGGTCCACCCGGTCCAGCACGTCCGGCAGCGCGGTCTGCGACACCGTCGTACCGCTCAGCGCGGCCGGCCGGCGCAGGGCCGCGCTGCCGGCCCGGGCCGCCGCGCGCAGCTCCCCGATCCGTCCGGTCGTCACCGAGGCGAAGTCCGCCGACGCCAGCCAGCCCGTCGCCCCCGCGCTGACCCGGCCGCCGGTGAGGACGGCGGGCTCGGCGAGCAGCGGGCCGTACGTCGTGAAGCCGGACTCCTTCACGCCGCGCCCCAGCAGGTCGTCCAGCCGCCAGTACGGTGCCGTCACCGAGACGGGGCGGTACACGCCGACGACCCGGACCCGGACCGCGGGGCCCTGGAGGCGGTCCGTCAGGGTGAGCCGGGCGCCGGGCTCCAGCCGCAGCGCGCGGGCCGCCGTCTCGGGCAGCGCCACCTCCGGCTCGCCGTCGGTGCGGCGGGGGAGGCGGCCGGCGGTCACCCGCACCTGCGTGAGGTCCAGTGCCGCGAAGTACGTGAGGTCCGGGTCGCCCGGCCTGCTCGCGGGCGGCTGGAGGGAGCGGGGCAGGGCGTACGGCCCTGAGCGGCGCAGGGTCCGCACGGTCACCGGTGCGCCGGCGAAGGCACGGCGCGCGCCCTGGCGTACGGCGGTGTCGGCGGCGGTCCGCTCGGCCGGGGGCACGTCCGCCTTGACGATCAGCGCGGTGTCGGCGGCGTTGCGCGGGTCGGCGAGCACATGGCGCAGCGCCGCGTCACCGATCGCCCCCGAGTACGCCGTGAGCGTCGCCAGCACGGTGGTGGTGAGCACCACCGTCAGCAGCGCGGCGCCCAGCAGCAGGCGGTGCGCACGCGCGCGTGAGAAGACGAACCCCGTCACCCGGCCCCCGTGTGTCCGGCGCTTCCAGACCTTCGGGCGATGCTGGCAGAGCGCCGGGCGGCGGGTAAGCGGTTGTCGGCCCGTCTATACCGGATTGTGACCGCAATGCGGCGCGGAGTGACCGGAATCCGACCTTCAGTGACGACCCGTCAGCCCGGATGATCAGTCGGGGGCGTTCACCATCGACGCGGCGGCGTACGTCAGGTAGTTCCACAACGTCCGCTCGTGCTCCTCCGACAGCCCCAGCTCGTCGACGGCCGCCCGCATGTGCCGCAGCCACGCGTCGTGCGCCGCGCGGTCCACGGTGAACGGGGCGTGCCGCATGCGCAGCCGCGGGTGGCCGCGGTTCTGGCTGTACGTCGTCGGACCGCCCCAGTACTGCATCAGGAACAGGACCAGCCGCTCCTCGGCCGGGCCCAGGTCCTCCTCCGGGTACATCGGGCGCAGGAGCGGGTCCTCCGCGACCCCCTCGTAGAAACGGTGGACGAGCCGGCGGAAGGTCTCCTCCCCGCCGACCTGCTCGTAGAAGGTCTGCTCCTGAAGCGTGCCGCGCCGAATCTCATTCACCCGTCCATCGTCTCAGACCGGGTGACCGAGGACTCGAGGCTTAGGACCAGCCCGTCCGCGGACCGTCCGTCCCTACTGTGGACCCATGGGCGGCTACGACACCGAGACCGAGGCCCTCGCCGACGCGGCGCGGGCCGAGCTGGTGCGGGAGATCGACGCGGACGGGGCCTGGGCGGACGACCCGGTGTGGCGGGAGGCGTTCGCGGCGGTGCCCCGGCACCTGTTCGTGCCGTACTACTACGTCACCGGGGCGCGCGGCTACGAGCGCCGCTGGGGCGAGAGCCCCGACCGCCGGGCCCGCGAGCGCTGGGTGCGCGGCGCCTACGCGGACGCACCGCTGGCCACCCGGCTGCGCGACGGCGAACTGCTCTCCTCCAGCAGCCAGCCCTCCCTGATGGCCCGGATGCTGACCGCCCTGCGCGTCGGGGACGGCGACCGGGTGCTGGAGGTGGGCGCCGGCACCGGATACAACGCGGCCCTGCTCGCCCACCGGCTCGGCGCCGACGACCTCGTCACCACCATCGACCTGGAACCGGAGATCACCGAGTCGGCCCGGCAGCACCTCGCGGCGGCCGGCCACCACCCCCTCGTCGTCACCGGCGACGGAGCGCGCGGGGTGCCCGAACGCGCCCCCTTCGACCGGATCATCGCCACCTGCGAGCTGTCCACGGTGCCGCGCGCCTGGCTCGCCCAGAGCCGCCCCGGCGCGCGCGTCCTCACCCCGCTCGCCACCGGCCTGCTCACGCTCACCGTGCGGGACGCGGAGCACGCCGAGGGCCCGTTCCTGCCCGGGGCCGCCTATTTCGTGCCGCTGCGCGGCGGGCGCCGGGTGATGCCCGAGGGCGTCTCACTGGCCGGGCTGCCCAGCCGGGCCCGTGAGCAGGAGTCGTTCCGCTTCCTGCTCACGCTGACCCGCGGCGCCCTCGGCCCGCAGGAGGCGTACGCCCTGTGGGACCGCGAGGGCGAGCCGGAGCGCGGACGGTACGGCGTCACGGTCGCCGGCGAGGACACCTGGGCGTGGCTGGACGACCCGCGGGGGCCGTACGCCTGGCCCCTGCCCTGAGCGCGGTCAGCCCCGGCGGACGGTGATCGTCGTCCAGGCGCCCACGTGCACCCGGTCGCCGTCCTGGAGCGGGACCGGCACGAACGGCTGGATGGGCTCCTCGGACATGTTGACCGTGGTGCCGTTCGTCGAGTTCTGGTCGACGACCGCCCAGCTGCCGTCCGGCTGCTGCACCAGCACCGCGTGCTGGTGCGAGACGCCCGGGTCCTCCGGCGGCACCGACAGGTCGATGTCGGGGGTGTCGCCGGTGGAGTGCCGGCGGCGGCCGATGGTGACCTGGTTGCCGGTCAGCGTGCGCTGCTGCTCGGGCGAGTACGCGGGCAGGTTCAGGCCCGCGGCCTCGGGGCCGGAGCGCTGCATCATCGCCATGAAGTACTCGCGGTCCGGGCCGATGGTCGCGGTCCAGGTGGCCGACCGGGGGGCCTGCGGTGCGTGCGGCGCCTGCGGGAAACCGCCCGGTCCGCCGGGTCCCGGCGGGGTCTGGGTGCCGCCGGACTGCGGGTAGCCGTAGCCGCCGCCCTGACCGCCGGGGCCGGTCGACGACGGCGGGGAGATCACCCAGTCGTCGTCGGCGGCCGGGGGCCGGGGGGTCTCGCCCGGGAACGCGGGCGGGGCCGACGCGCCGGACGGCTGGAACGCCTGCGGGGCACCGCCGGGACCGCCGGGCGCCGGCACCGGACCCGAGGGGTCACCGCCGAAGCCGGAGGGACCGGACGGCGTGGGGCCACCGGGACGGGAGGGCTCACGGCCGAAGGGGGAGGGGCCTTGGGACCCCTGACCCTGACCCTGACCCGGGTTGCCGCCGAAGCCTGAGGGCCCGCCGGAACCCGGGCCGCCCGGTCCCTGGCCGCCGAAGCCGGACGCGTCACCCGGACCCGGGCGCTGTCCCCGGCCACCGCCGAACCCGGACGGGCCGCCCGGGCCGCCGGGACCCTGCCCCGGACCGTCGGGACCGCCCGGACCCTGCCCCGGACCGCCGCCGAAGCCGGACGGGCCGCCGGAACCCGGGCCGCCGGGGCCCTGGCCCGGCACCGTGCCCCGGCCGCCGAAACCTCCGGGGCCGCCGGGACCGGACGGGCTGCCGGCACCCGGGCCCTGGCCAGGACCGCCCTGGCCCGGACCCTGGCCGAAGCCCTGCGGCGCCCCGGGCGGGCGGTGGTCGCCGGTGCCGAACGGGGGAGCGCCCGAGGGGCCGGGGGAGGTCGGCGGGCCGGACGGGGCCCGGTCGCCGCCGAACGGCGTCGGGCCCGACGGCTCGCTGTGGAAGGACGGGAGCGGCTCGGCGGGCCGGTTCACCTGCGAGGGCCGCGAACCCTGGTACTCGTACCCGTCACCCCCGCCGAACGTCGAGCTCGGCGGCTGGAACCGCGGCTGCGGCGGGCGCGGGGCGGCCGGGGTGTAGGAGGTCGCCGTGTTGGTCAGGAAGTTCCACCGGCACTCCTCGCAGAACGGCGCGCCGCCCTCGCGGGGCGTACGGCACTGCGGGCACAGCTCCGGCTCCGGGGCGGACCCGCCGGCCGGGCCGGGCCGGGTGCCGGCCCGGCCGCCCTGCGGGGGCGGGAAGCCGTAACCGCCCGGGGGCGGCGGAGGGGGCGGAGGTACGGCACCGGCCATGCGGTGACCGCAGACCTCGCACCAGTCGTCGGAACCCGACTGGTGTCCGTTCGGGCAGGTCGGCATGTCGGTGCTTCCCCTTCTCCTGCGCTCTGGAGGGTCACTTCTTCACACGGACGGTCTTGGTGGACCGGGTCTCCAGAGTCATCTCGTCCGCCTCCGCGACCCTCGTCTTCAACCGCACAGTACCTGTCACGGCGTCGACCACGTCCACCACCTTCGCAAGCAGTTTCGCAGTATCCGCGTTCCCCGAGGCGTTCGCGAGCTGAACCGCCCGCCCCAGTTTGGCCGTTGCTCCATCGAAATCGCCAACTTTGCGAAGGTCCAGGCCCTTCTGGATGACTTGCGCCAGTTCGGCCTGCCCGGTGTAGTGGGCGACTTGGGGGCTGATCGCGGTGGAGGCGGTCATGTCGTCGGTCCACACGGCCCGTACCAGCCCCTGTGCGCCCAGGTTCTGCGCGGTTCCTCCCGGTTCCGGAACGACCAGGGAGACCCGCGCGGCGAGCATCTCCCGGCCCAGTCCGGCCGGCGGGACCGTCACGCACAGGTGGTAGTCGCGGGACTCGTCGCCCCAGGAGCCCGTCGGGTAGTCCCCGGCGCGCGGCCCGGCCTCGGTACGCCGGCCGGTCAAGTCCTCGACAGCAGGGGCGACTTGCTTGACGAACCGGATGGTCGTGCCGACCGGCGTCCACACCCGCAGAGCGACGTCGGCGACCTCCTTGCCCATCGCCGTCTCCATCATCCGCGTGAAGTCGGCCGCCAGACCGGCCGGGTCGGCGACGATGTCGGCGGTGCCGAGCAGCGCCGAGGCGATCCCTGTGACTTCTTTCACTTCCCAGTCGGTGCCCACGCCCCGCGCGTCACAGGTGAACCGGCCGGCGCAGGCGTCGAGCGTGGCCCGCAGGTCCTCCGCCGACTCGTGCTCGTTGCGGCCGTCGGTGAGCAGGATGCCGTGCCGGATGGTGACGTCCGCTGCGGACAGCAGCCGGTCGGCGAGCCGCAGCCAGGTGCCGATGGCCGTGCCGCCGCCCGCGCTCAGCCGGCGCAGCGCCTGCTTGGCCTGCTCGCGGGTGGTGGCGTCGGCGACCGCGAGCCGGCCGCCGCCCGGATAGACCTCCTTGGCCACGTGCGTGCCGCCGATCACCGCGAAACGGGTGCCGTCGCGCAGGGTGTCGACCGCGGCGGCCGTGGCGTCACGGGCGCCCAGCATCTTGGCCGGCGGGTAGTCCATGGAGCCCGAGCAGTCCACCATGATCGCCACGGCGGCGGACGGCCCCCCGCCCGGCGGGTACACCGGCGCGGTGACCGCGCTGCCGAGGGTGCCGCCGCCGGTCGCGGTCACCGTGACGATGGCGTTGACCTCGCTGCCGCCCTCGGGCAGGTACTCGTTCTGGTAGACGTCCACCGAGAACCGCGGCACGTTCGACTTCGCGAAATTGGCCATGCTTGCTCGCATCCCCCTCGGACGCCCCGCCGACGCGAGGCGACGACTGTGAGCGGACCGGTCCCCTCCGGTCCGCCGCGGCTTCCCCGTGCCGTTCCCCCGTCGGATACGGCCCTCAGGCCGATCCTGCCCCCTGCGGCGGCAGCGGGAACGGCAGGACCGCCACTGTTACGTTGTCGTGGCCCCCGCCGTCCAGCGCGTGGCCGACCAGCACCCGTGCGCCGTGCAGCGGGCGGGCCGCCGCGTCGGGCGGGAGGACCTCGGACATCTCCTCCGCCGTCTCGGCGTAGTTCCACAGCCCGTCGGTGCACACGACCACGGCGCCGGGCCGGTCCGGCTCGAACGACGCGGTGTGCGGCTCCAGTTCGTAGGCGTCCGCGCCGAGCCAGCCGGTGATCGCGTGGGCACGCGCGTCGGCGTACGCCTCGGCCTCGCTCATCAGTCCGGCGGCGACCATCTGCGCGGCCCAGGAGTCGTCCTCGGTCAGCCGGGCGGGCGGGGCGGTGCGGTCGGCGGGCACCCAGTAGACGCGGCTGTCGCCGACCCATCCGACGACCAGCAGCCCCGGGGTGACCACCGCGCCGACGATCGTGCAGGCCGGCGCGTTCTGGTGTGGGGCGTGCTCGCGGGCCGTGGCGGGCTCCTCGGCGAGCGCGTTGACGGCCTGCGCGGCGGCGAGGATCGCCTCGTGCATCGCCGCCTGCGGGTGGGTGCCGCGCGGCAGCGCGGCCAGCAGAGTGTCGCCGGCGGCCCGGGAGGCGGCCAGGGAGGCGTCGTCGGGGCGGGTCGCGGACGACACGCCGTCGCAGACGACGGCCAGCGCGGCCGGGGTGCCGTCGGGCAGCGTGGTGTGGCCGACGGCGAAGGCGTCCTCGTTGCGGTGGTGGCGCAGACCGCGGTCGCTGACGGCGGCGACCGGTCCCGACTCCCGCTCCACGTGGTCGCGTTCCCGCGGCTGGGCGTGCCCGCAGTTCTCGCAGTAGCCGTCGCCGTCCACCCGGCCCGCCCGGCAGGCCACGCACAGCTGCGCCGGGTCGGTCGGTGCGGAGGCCGGCCGGGGGTCCGGTGCCTGCAACGGGTACTCCTCTGGCTCGTGCGACCGGTCGAACCGCACCCCGGAACCGGAGGCGTGCCCGCCCGGCTCCGCGTCACCCGGGACGGGACCGCTCTCGCCCGGGGGCAGCGACGCGCCGCCCGAACCGGATCCCCGGCCGGGCAGCGGGGCGGCTCCCGGTGTGGGTCCGGACTCCTGTGCGGACAGCGGTGTGCCGCCCGGGGTGCCGTGGGGCTCCTGGCCGGACGGTGACGCGTTGCCCGGGGCGGCCCCGAAACCGTGCGCGGCCGGCGGCAGGGCGCCGGGGTCCTGGCCGGGCAGCGGCGCGGCTGCCGGGGTGCCGTGGGAGCCCTGGCCGGACAGCGGGGCGGGCCCGGCGGCGGGGGCGCCGTCCTGTGCCGGCGCAGGTGTGGTCCCGGAGGCATCGCCGGACAGGGGTGTGCCGCCCGAGTCGGTGCCCGGCAGGTCCGTCGGGAGGTGGGGGGCGGACGAGGCCGTGGGCGGTCCGGGGGCGGGCCACGCCGGGCCGTCCCCGGGACCGGCGGGGCCCGTCATGGTGAGCGTCGGATGGTCCTGCGGCGGTGCGGGCACCACCGAAAGGTCGTATCCGCACGCTCCACAGAACAGGTCACCCGACTCCACGGGCTCCGCGCAGCTCGGGCACTTCGCCAGTGCGGCCTGCTGGGGCATCTGCGACATCGACTACACCCACGTCCGGGGGCGGTAACGGTTGGCCCGTTCCACCAGCTCGATCCTCTCATCGCCGCCGGGCGCCAGCCGGGCCAGCGTGCGGTAGGCGCGCTCCAGGCCGAAGCGGAGGCCCCGCTCGTCCAGGCCGCTGCCCAGCAGCACCCGGCCGCCGGCGGCGGGCCCGGTGCCCTGGCCCCCGGAGAGTATCCAGTCCAGCGCGCAGCCGAGCACCTCCGCCGACAGCAGCTCGCGCCGCGCCGGGTCCAGGCCGTACGCCTGGAGTGCCTCGACCTGACCGGCGGCGGCCGTCAGGTCGTCCAGGAACGGTACGTCACCCGCGCTCGCGGTGCGCTGTCTCAGCCGGGCCCGGACGGCGGCGACCCGGGCGGCCGTGTAGTGGATGGAGGACTCCGGCACCGACTCCAGCGTCGTCACGGCGCCCCGCCGGTCCCCGGCCGCGAGCTGCACCCGCGCCAGCCCGAACGCGGCGCTCACGAAGCTCGGGTCGGTCGTCCACACCAGGCGGTAGTACTCGGCCGCGTTGTCCAGCTGGCCCAGCACCTCGGCGCACAGGCCGAGCGCCAGCTTGGGCGCTGCCTCGCCGGGAAAGGCGTCGTAGACCGCGTCGAAGGCGAGCGCGGCCTGCTCGAAGTCGCCGGTGGCCAGCGCGGCCACACCCCGGTACCACACCACCCGCCAGTCGTCGCGCTGTTCCTCGTCCAGCTCGGCCAGGCTCGTCAGCGCCCCCCGGTGGTCGCCGCTCTCCAGCCGGGCGCGGATCCGCCGGAGCCGGGTCTCCACGGTCTGCGCGGGTGCCGCCGCCAGCGCGCTCATCAGCTCGGCCGGCGCCGAGGCCATCAGGCCCGCGAGGAAACCGGCGCTGGGGTCGCCGGGGTCGACCAGCGGGACCGGCAGGGCGAGCGCGGCGGCCGGCGTGTCGACGGGCCGGACCAGGGCCGGCGGGGGCGGGGCGGGAGCGGCGGGAGCCTTCCGCACCGGCCGGGCGCCCAGCCGGGACACGTCCCCGTGCAGCCGGGGGAACAGCTCCGTGTCCGTGACCTTGGTCTCGGGCGCGAACAGCGTCGACAGCGCGGGCCGCGCCCGGCCGGTCTGGAGCGAGACCACCTCGCGCAGCACCCCCGTCAGCTGCTCGGCCATCTCCTGCGCGGAGGCGAACCGGCGGCCCGGGTCGGGGTCGGTGGCGCGCACCAGGAGCCGGTAGAAGGACTCGTAGCGGCGGAAGACGTCGATGGTGTCGGGGTCGGGCAGACAGTCGGCGTAGACGTTGGTGTAGCCCTGGAAGTCGAAGGCCAGCACGGCGAGCGTGCGGGCCACCGTGTAGAGGTCGCTGGCCACGGACGGGCCGGACTCGCCGACCTCCGGGGCCTGGTAGCCCACCGTGCCGTAGATCGCCGACTCGTCGTCGTCCATCCGGCGGACCGCGCCCATGTCGATCAGCTTGAGCTGGTCCTCGGTCTGGATGGCGTTGTCGACCTTGAAGTCGCAGTACAGCAGGTTCCGGCTGTGCAGGTGGCCGAGCGCCTCCAGCGCCTCGATGCCGTACGCGCACGCCTGTTCCACCGGCAGCGGGTCGCGGCGGCCGTCGGGCGCCCGGCGGGCGTTGGCGATCTCCTTCAGGGACTTGCCGCCGACGTACTCCATGACGATGTAGCCGTCGAGGGAGCCGGTGCGCTGGTCCAGGTGTTCCACGAAGTTGTAGATGCGCACGATGTTGGCGTGCTCGATCTCCGCGAGGAACCGCCGCTCGGAGATCGCCGCGGCCATCGCGTCCTGGTCGCCGGTGTCGAGCAGGCCCTTGAGGACCACCCACCGGTCGGCGACGGCGCGGTCCACGGCCAGGTAGATCCAGCCCAGCCCGCCGTGCGCCAGGCAGCCCGCGACCTCGTACTGGCCGTGCACGATGTCCCCGGCCCGCAGCTTGGGCACGAAGGAGTACGGGTGCCCGCACTTGGTGCAGAAACCTTCCGTGCGGCCCGGCCGGTCACCCCGGGCCCGGCCGACCGGCGCCCCGCAGTCCGAGCGCGAGCAGAACCGCTTGCGCTCCGGCACCTCCGGGTTCTCCAGCACCATCGCGCGCGGGTCGGGCCGCGGCACCTGCGGCACCGAGACCAGCCCCGCGCCCAGCCGCCCCCGCGAGGAGGCCCCGGAGGACGATCCCGAGCTGCGCACCGACACCGAGCGGCCCGTGGGCGTCCCCGACAGCGACCGGGACAGCCGCCCGGACACCGAGCGGCGCGACCTCGACGACTGCGAGGTCGTCCCCGAACCGCGCGCACTGCGCGAGCTGCCGCTGTCGGACGCCCCCCGGGCCACCCCGGTGGGCGGCGAGCCCACCATGCCTCCCCCAAAGGGAGTACCCGCGGCCGAGACGACCGGCGCCAGACCGCACGTGTCGCAGTACAGCTCGCCGCCGCCGACGTCCTCGTACGACCCCTCGCAGCCCGGCCGCTGGCAGCTCTGCCCCGGCTGACTCATGACTCGTCCCCCTTACGGTCCTGCGGCGCGCTCGCGCTGCCGAGCACGTCCGCCGCCGCCTGCTGGTAGCGCAGCACGGCCTGCTCCGCCACCCGCAGGTCGCAGGGCGCGCTCCACAGCATGCGGCGGGCCGCGTCGTACCGCTCGACCAGCAGCGGGTCCTCCGCGAGGCCGTGCCGGGCGACCTTCGCCTTGTACGCGTCGAGCCTGCCGCGCAGCTCGGCGCGGACCGCGAGCGGCGCGGTGACCGCGGTCAACGACTCGCGGGCGCGCAGCAGTTCGTCCTCCGCCTTCTCCTCCAGTGACTCCAGCAGCGGGGACAGCCGGTGCCACTGGGCCTGCCTGCGGTACTCGGCGGCGGTCGCCAGCTGCTCCTGGAGCGCGGTCGGCGGTCCGCTCACCACCGGCACCTCGGTCGCCGCGATCTTCGCCAGCACCTCGCCGCGCGCGGTCCGCGCCTCGGCCAGGGTGCGGTCCGCGCGCGAGAGCACGTCCCGCAGCCGGATCAGCCGTGCTTCCGCGTCCTGCCGGACGGTCAGCACCGCGTCGATCTCCCGGCGCACGTCCTCCAGGGCACGCGCCTCACGGTCGTACACCGTCGTGTCCGGGCGGCCGCCGCCGGGCGCCGAACTGCCCTCGGCCGGCACCCAGAAGGCGAGCGGGTCCGAGACGACGTCCTCGCGCAGCCGGGTCAGCGTGCGGGTGATCCGCTCCAGGTCGTCACCGGCCGGGTGCTCGCCGGGGCGCACCCCGACCGAGTGGGCGAGCTGCCGGGTGCGCTGGAGTTCCGCGGCGAGTAAATCGATCCGCGCGGGCAGCGCCGACCAGACCGCGTCGGCGGCGACGATCACGTCCAGGCTCGTCGCGTACAGCTCGTTCATGCGTTCCACCAGCGCGGACAGCGAGAAGGTCTCGCTCAGCCTGCCGTTCCCGCCGCCGGGGACGGTCACGGACTCGCCGCGCAGCAGCTCGGTCAGCTCCGCCAGGTCCTCCCGGCTGGACCAGCGGCGCCGGGCGCGGATCTCGCGGGCGCCGCGCAGCGCGTCCGCGTAGGCGTCGAAGTACGCCCACAGCCGGGTGATCCGCGTCTCCGTGGCCTGCCAGCGTTCCCGGGTGACACCGGTCAGCCGCGCGCCTTCGAGGAGTCTGCGGCCCGCGTGGTCCTGGAGAGCCAGCAGCGAGGTCTCGATCGCCTCGTGCTCCTGGCCGAGCCGCGCCAGCGCACGGTCCACCTCGTCCCGGTCCATCACCGGCCCGGCGGGGTCCGTGACGCCCATCGATCACCTCTCGCTTGCTGTCTGTTCGGGTCGGGTACGGCTCAACCGCCAGGCCGGTAACGCGGCGCGGGCGGCTTCGACGCGGCCGAGTCCTTGCCCAGTGTCGCCGACAGCCAGTCGTCGTACGACGCCTGCCAGCCGTGCGCGCGGTAGTCCACCAGAACGCGGTTGACCCGGCGTACCAGATCGACGGCGTCCTTCTTCATCGCCACGCCGTAGTACTCGGTCGTGAACGGCTCGCCCTTCAGTGCGACGGTCGGGTCCTGCGCGGCCTGGCTGGCGGCGAGCGCGCCGTCGGTCACCACCGCGTCGACCTCGCCGAGTTGCAGCCGGACCAGGCAGTCCAGCTGGTTCGGCACGGTGGTGGACAGGTCGGCGGTGGCGGGCAGCCGGCCGTCCTTCCTGTCGGCCTCCAGCTTGGCGAGGGCGGTCGAACCGGCCGCCGTGCACACCTTCCTGTGTGCCAGCGAGCCGTCGTACCCCGTGATCGGGGAGGACTTGGGGGCGAGGACCTGCTGGCCGGTCCTGAAGTAGGGCGCGGAGAACGCGACCTGCTTCAGCCGGTCACAGGTGATCGTCATGGTGCGGACGACCATGTCCACGCGTCCGTCCTCGATCGCCGGGATGCGCTGGTTGGTCGGTATGGCCTTGAACTGCACCGCGTCCGGGTCGCCGAGGATGTCCTCGGCGATCCGGTGGACGAGGTCGATGTCGAAGCCCTCCAGCTGGGCGCCCTCGGTGTTGGGGTTGCGGTAGCCCCAGCGGTAGCTGTTCTGGTCGACGCCGACGATCAGCTTCCGCTTCGCTCCCGTGCGTGCCTTGATCGCGTCGATCGTCGGACCGTCCGCGCCGGACGGCGCCGGCGTCCGCTCGTGCGCCTCGGCGTCCACGCAGCCGTCGGCGCGGGCCTGGACGCCCGTGGCGGTCTTCTGCGCGGCGTGCCGCGGGCCGTCCGGGGTCCGCTGGGTGCACGGCAGCAGCAGGACGAACGCCAGCGCCAGCGCGCACAGCACCGCCATCGCCGCGACCCCGCCCCAGCCCCGCAGGGCGGACCGCGCACGGCTCACGTCCATCGCCTTGCCCCCTGTCACCGGTACTCCGAAAGTCTGCGTCCGATGCCGGCGACGGCGCCTGCCGCGCCCAGCACGGCGAGGACGGCGGCGCCCTCTGGCAGTCCGGTCATGGCGTCGCGCCCGTTTCCGGCCGCCCGCTGGAACTCGGCCCGCTCATGGGCGATGGCCCGGGCCAGACTGCGGTCGACGCCGTCGAAGCACTCGGCGGTCGCGCCCTTCTCGCCGATCACCCTGTCCAGCGCCTGCTGGTAGTTGCCGTTCTCGTCCTCGGCGCGGGCCGTGGCGTGGCGCTGCTTCCACACCGCCATGTCGGCCTCGGCCGCCTCGACCGGCGCGGTGCCCCCCTGGTCGTCGGCGAGCCGCGCCGCCTCGGCCAGCCCCTTGCCGAGCACGGCGATGTCCTGGTCGAAGGCGCGGTAGTAGGCGTCGTACGTCGTGCCGTCGACCGTGACGGTCTCGGCGCCGCGCGCCACCAGGCTCAGGTTCTCGTTGCCGCGCGCCTTCAGGGAGGCGATCCGGGCGTCGTGGAGCACGTTGAGCGAGCGGATGCCGTGCTCGTAGGAGCCGTCGAGCCCCGACCGGGCGACCATGTGGCCCACGACCAGCCACAGCAGGGCGACGGCCGTCGCGGCGCTGGCGGCGACCAGGCCGTGGTTGAGGACGCGGTGGGTGCGCCGGTACGTGCGGTGCTGGGCCCAGCCGAGCGCGGCCAGCGCGAGCAGCCCGAGCGCGATGGCGACCCACGGGTACGGCGTGGCGTCCGCGTAGTCCGCGTCGAGCCGCCGGTTCTCCGTGGTGTAGAGGTCCTCCGCCGCCGGGAGCATCTCCTTCTGCATCTTCTCGTTGGCGTACCGCAGATAGGCGCCGCCGACCGGATAGCCCTGCCGGTTGTACGTCCGGGCCCGCTCGATGAGGCCCTTGTACTCGGGCAGCAGCCGGTTCAGCCCGGCGATGGTCTCCTCGGACGCGGAGCCCGGCTCGGCGTTGGCGGCGGCGGTGACGAGCCCGGCGGCGGCGCTGCGGATGTCCTTCTCGTACCGGTCCCTGGACTGCGCGTTCTCCTGCCCGCCCGCCAGGAACCCGCTGGAGGCCGCGGTGTTGGCGTCGGCCAGCGACCGGTAGATGCCGGCCGCGCCGTAACTGAGCGGCTGGCTGCGGTGCAGCACGTCGTCGGCGGCGGCCGAGCGGGTGCTGGTCTGCCAGGCGGTGGCCGCCCCGAACGCGACGACCAGCAGCGCCAGGACCGCACCGATGATCCGCAGCCGCCCCGGCTCGGTCGTCGCGGCGGCCCGCAGCCGCTCGGCGCCCTCGGCGAAGGCGGTCCGGCGCGCGGGCGGCACTCCCGGGCCGGCGGTCGCGGGGAGCCGGGGCGGCCCGGGCTGGGCGGGGATGGCGGGGACACCGGCCGCACCGGCGGACCCTGCGCGCGGTGGTGCGGCGCTGCTCTTCGGCGGGTGTGTCACTCGACCTCCCCCATGGTCATCCGTACGCCGCCCAGTATCACCGCCCGCACCGACATCGCGCACCGGCCTTCACTGGATCTTGATCGGATCGCAGCGCGCCCGGGGGCGCGTACCGGCGTACGTACCACCCCCCGTGCTGGAACACGCGGGTGACGGGGGATCGGTTCCCTGCGCGGCGGGCCGGTGGGGGCGGCCTCACGGCTCGCGGTGCTCGTGTGCGGCCTGTTCCAGGGCCGCCGCCTCCGCCACCGCCAGCCGGGTCTCCGCCGCCACGTCGATCGAACGGGTCAGCCACCAGTACAGCAGGGCGCTGACGGGGAGGCCGACGAAGAGGGAGATGTCGGCGCCGCCCAGCGCCCTCGCGGCGGGACCGGAGAACAGAGTGCCGACGGAGAAGAACGGGACCATCGCGGCGAAGCCGACGAGGTAGGCGATGATGCCGTGCCGGCCCCAGCGGCCGTAGATGCCGTGCGGGTTGAAGATCTCGGCGATGGCGTAGTGCCCGCGGCGCACCACGTAGTAGTCCATGAGGTTCACCGCGGTCCACGGGATGAACAGGTAGAGCACCAGGAGCAGGAAGTTCTCGAAGTTCGCCAGGAAGTTCGTCGTCGCGGCCAGCGCGCCGGCCAGGGAGAGCGCCGCGGTGAGGCCGAGGGTGACCAGCCGTACGGCGAGCGTCGGCCGGACCCGTTTGAACGAGTCGATGGCGCTGATGAGGGTGAGGGACCCGCCGTACATGTTCAGCGCGGTCACCGAGACCAGGCCGAGGGCCGAGAACAGCAGCACGACGGCGCCGAACCCGGTGAACACCTTGTCGCCCGCGGCGTCGATCGCCGGGATCGTCCGGAAGGTCCCCGGGCCGGCCCAGGCCGCCAGCAGCGCCCCGAGCACCATCAGCCAGATGCCGCCCAGCGCGGAGCCGAAGTAGGTCCAGTAGAAGGTCTTGCGGACGGTGACGTCCGGGGGGAGGTAACGGGAGTAGTCGGAGACGTAGATGGCCCAGCTGATCTGGTAGCCCGCGACCACGCCGAACTGCGCGAGGAACGGCGTCCACCGGAAGCCGCCGAGGTCGAAGGAGCCCGCCGGGTAGTGCAGGGTGACCAGGACGCCCACGGTGAAGACCCCGAAGATGACGAGGAAGGTGTACGTCAGGATCCGCTCGGCCTTGTGGATGACGTCGTAGCCCACCAGCGCGATGACGAGCGCGACCGCGGTCACCACGGCGACCCACGGCTTCACGCCGCCGTGCAGCGTGGCGTGCAGGGAGTCGGCGGCGAGGATGCTGTTGAAGACGTTGAACCCGGCGTACTGCACGTAGGCGAACAGCCACACCAGCAGCGCGCCGACGTAGCCGAACTGGGGCCGGGACTGGATCATCTGCGGCAGCCCGAGCTGGGGTCCCTGGGCGGAGTGGAAGGCCATGAAGAAGGTGCCGGTCACGGTGCCCGAGACGATGGCCAGCAGGGACCAGACGAGGTTGCCGCCCTGGGTGATGCTGACCAGCCCGACCGCCAGGGTGGCGATCTGCGCGTTGGACATGAACCACAGCGGGCCCAGGTGCCAGAGCTTGCCGTGCCGCTCGTCCAGCGGGACGTAGTCGATGGACCGGACCTCGAGACCGGACACCCTTGGCTCGGCTGATGTGCTCATGACGCCTCCCGGGGTCGGCTCCGCCCCTCTGGTCACATTGTTGCCCCGCTCCGCGCCGGGGACGACCCAGGATCAGCCCGCTTCCCAGTGCCCCCGCGCCCGCTCCCGCGCCTCCGCGTCCGCCCCGAGCCGGTCCAGGCCCAGGAGGACCGCCCCCAGGACCGGGCTGGCCGTCACCACGCGGACGTCGGCCTTGGGGGCGCGGGCCGCCAGCAGGGTGCGGACGGTGTCGTCCAGCTGCGGGTGGCCGGCGGTGAGGACGCTGCCGCCGAGCAGCACCGGGGTCTCCTCGTCCAGCAGGTCCAGGCGGGTCAGGGCGACCGTGGCCATCACCGTGACCTCCTCCGCGAGCCGGGTGACGATCGCGCGGGCCACCGGGTCGCCGTCCGCCGCCGTGGCGAACAGCACCGGGGTCAGCTCGTGCCGGCGGTCGTGGCCCAGGTGCTCCAGGTGCAGCGCCTCGATGAGGGCGTACATGGTCGGCAGGCCGAAGTGGGCGGGCAGGGTGCGGGCCAGCGAGGTCGGGCCGCCCCGCCCGTCCTCCGCGCGTGCCGCGTGCCACAGGGCCTCCTCCGCCAGGCCCCAGCCGCCGCCCCAGTCGCCGGAGATGCGGCCGATGGCCGGGAAGCGGGCGGTACGGCCGTCGGGCCGCATGCCCACGCAGTTGATGCCCGCGCCGCACACCACCGCCACCCCGCGCGGCTCGGCGACGCCCGCCCGCAGGATCGCGAAGGTGTCGTTGCGGACCTCCACCGACGCGCCCCACGCCCGCGCGCGCAGCGCGGCCGCCAACTGCTCCTCCTCGACCGGCAGATCGGCGTTGGCGAGGCAGGCCGCGACATGGCCGACGGAGGTGACCCCGGCGTCCGCGAACGCCCGGGCCACCGGTTCCGCCAGCGCGTCCAGCGCCGCGGTCACGCCCACGGCCGGCGGCCGGAAACCGCCCCCGCGCGCCGTGGCCAGCACCTCACCGGCGGCGGTGACCACGGCCACGTCGGTCTTGCTGTTGCCCGCGTCGATGGCGAGGACCGTCAGCGGGTCGGGTGCGGTCAGGCCCACGCGAGGTGCTCCCGGTTGTGTGCGATCAGCTGGTCGGTGAGGGCGTCGGCGTACGCGTACTGGCCGATCAGGGGGTGGGCGAGCAGCGCGCGGAAGACGCGGTCCCGGCCGCCGCGCAGGGCGGCCTCCAGGGCCAGGTCCTCGTAGGCCGTCACGTTCGCGATCAGTCCCGAGAAGAGCGGGTCCAGGCCGGGGACCGGGAGCGGGACCGGCCCGGCCGGGCCGACCGCCGCCTGCACCTCGATCACCGCGTCGTCCGGGAGGAAGGGCAGCGTTCCCCTGTTGAGCGCGTTCACCACCTGGTAGGGGCTGCCCCCGCCGCCCAGCAGGGCCGCCGCCAGGTCCACGGCCGCCTCCGAGTAGAAGGCGCCGCCGCGCTTGGCCAGCAGGGCCGGCTTCTCGTCCAGGGCCGGGTCGCCGTACATCGCGAGGAGCTCGCGCTCCATCGCCGCGACCTCGGCCGCCCGCGAGGGCTTCGTGCGCTGCTCCCGGACGACCTCGTCGTGCGCGTAGTAGTAGCGCAGGTAGTAGGAGGGGACGACACCGAGGCGGTCCAGCAGCGGGCGGGGCAGGCGGACGTCGTCGGCGAGGGCGTCGCCGTGCTCGGCCAGCAGCTTCGGCAGGACGTTCTCGCCCTCCGGTCCGCCCAGACGCACACCGGTTTCCCAGGTGAGGTGGTTCAGGCCCACATGGGCCAGGTGCACATCCGCCGGGGCCGTGCCCAGCAGCGCCGCGAACTTGCGCTGGAAGCCGATCGCCACGTTGCACAGGCCGACCGCCCGGTGCCCGGCCTGGAGCAGGGCGCGGGTGACGATGCCGACCGGGTTGGTGAAGTCGATGATCCAGGCGCGCGGGTTGCTCCGGCGGACCCGTTCGGCGATGTCCAGGACCACCGGGACCGTGCGCAGGGCCTTCGCCAGGCCGCCCGCGCCGGTGGTCTCCTGGCCGACGCAGCCGCACTCCAGCGGCCAGGTCTCGTCCTGCTGCCGGGCCGCCTGGCCTCCGACGCGCAGCTGGAGCAGGACGGCGTCGGCGCCGTCGACCCCCGCGTCCAGGTCGGAGGTCGTGACGATCCGGCCGCCGTGGCCCTGCTTGGCGAAGATCCGCCGGGCCAGGCCGCCGACCAGTTCGAGCCGGTCCCCGGCCGGGTCGACCAGGACTAGTTCCTCGACGGGCAGGGTGTCCCTGAGGCGCGCGAAGCCGTCGACGAGTTCCGGTGTGTAGGTCGAGCCGCCGCCGACCACGGTGAGTTTCATAGCCAGTTCAACCCTTTACTCCGGTGAGGGTGACGCCCTCGACGAACGCCTTCTGGGCGAAGAAGAACACGAGGATCACGGGGGCCATGACCAGCACGGTGGCGGCCATGGTGAGGTTCCAGTCGGTGTGGTGGGCGCCCTTGAAGGACTCCAGGCCGTAGGACAGCGTCCAGGCGCCGGGGTTCTCGGACGCGTAGATCTGCGGCCCGAAGTAGTCGTTCCAGGCGTAGAAGAACTGGAAGAGGGCGACGGCGGCGATGCCCGGCCTCGCCATGGGCAGAACGACCCGCAACAGGGCGCGCAGGTCGCCGCAGCCGTCCACCTTCGCCGCGTCCAGGTACTCGTTCGGGATCGTCATCAGGAACTGGCGCAGCAGGAAGATGGAGAACGCGTCCCCGAACGCCATCGGGACGATCAGCGGCCACAGCGTGCCCGACAGGTCCAGCTGTTTCGCCCAGAAGAGGTACATCGGGATGACGACCACCTGCGGGGGCAGCATCATCATCGAGATCACCAGCATGAGCGACAGGTTGCGGCCCCGGAAGCGGAACTTGGCGAGCGCGTACGCCACCGGGATCGAGGACACCACGGTGAGCACGGTGCCGAGACCGGCGTAGAGCAGCGTGTTCTTCCACCAGGTGAGGAAGCCGGGCGTGTCGAAGACCTTGCGGTAGTTGTCCCACTCCCAGGTGTGCGGGATCAGGTCCCGGCTGAGGGCCTGGCTGTCGCTCATCAGCGAGGTCAGGAACACGAACACGAACGGCAGCGTGAAGAACAGCGCGGCGGCGACGCCGAGCGAGTGGACGGCGATCCACTCCAGCACCGCCCGGCGCCGGGCGGTGCGCTCGGCTCCGGTGGCGAGCGGCGCCGGCTTCACCGGCTGGTCCAGTACCTGGGTCATGGTCAGTCACCTGCCTGGATCAGGCCGCCCCGGCGCCGCATCAGCAGCGCGGTGAACGCCATCGACAGGGCGAACAGCACCAGCGCCACCACGCACGCCGAGCCGTAGTCGAAGCGCTGGAAGCCGAGGTTGTAGACGAGCTGGGGGAGGGTGAGCGTGGACTTGTCGGGGTAGCCGGGCTCGAACTGGGTGCCGGCGCCCTGGATCACCCCGGAGGCGACCTTCCCGGCGACCAGCGGCTGCGTGTAGTACTGCATGGTCTGGATCACGCCGGTGACGACGGCGAACATCACGATCGGGGAGATGTTCGGCAGGGTCACGTAGCGGAAGCGCTGCCAGGCCGAGGCGCCGTCCAGCTCCGCCGCCTCGTACTGCTCCGTCGGTACGTCGAGCAGCGCGGCCATGAAGATGACCATCAGGTCGCCGACGCCCCACAGGGCCAGCAGGGTCAGCGCCGGCTTGGACCACGTGGGGTCGTTGAACCAGCCCGGCGCCGGCAGCCCGGTCTTCTCCAGGAGCGAGTTCACCGGGCCGGTACCGGGGTTGAGCAGGAACGCGAAGGCCATGGTGGCCGCGACCGGCGGGGCGAGGTAGGGCAGGTAGAACAGGGTGCGGAAGACGCCCGTGGCGGTCTTGATCTTGGTGATGAGCAGTCCGACGCCCAGCCCGAACAGCACCCGCAGGCTCACCATGATCACGACCAGCCAGAGCGTGTTGCGCAGCGCGGGCCAGAACAGCGGGTAGTGCTCGAAGACGTACGTCCAGTTCTTCCCGCCGCTCCACGTCGGCGGCCGGAAGCCGTCGTAGTGCATGAAGGAGAAGTAGACCGTGGAGACCAGCGGGTAGGCGAAGAAGACCGCGAAGCCGATGAGCCACGGCGACATGAAGGCGAGCGTGCGCAGGGCCGAGCGCCGGCGTCTCGACGCGAGGGTCACGGCGCTCATCACTGGGCCTGCGCGATGTCCGTGTCGATCTGCGCGGCCGCCTTCTTCAGCCCGGCCTTGAGATCGGTGGCCTTGCCGCTCTCGTAGTCGTAGCCGAACTGCTGGATCGTCACCAGGTACACACCGCCGTTGATCGAGGCGGGAGTCGTGGTGGAGTGCGGGTCGGCGGCGATGTCCAGGAAGGTCTTGAACCGCGGGTCGTACTTCAGTTTCGGCGACTTCAGCGCGGCCAGCGTGGAGGGCACGTTGTGGATGCCGTTGGCGAAGCCGACCACCGCGTCCGTGTCCGTGGTCATGTACTTCACCAGTTCCCAGGCCGCGTTCCGCTTGTGGCTGGTGGCGGCGATGCCCGCGATGGTGCCGGTGATGTAGCCCTTGCCGTACTGGCCGGCCTGGTCGTCCGGGACGGGCAGCGGGGCGACCCCGATCTCGAAGCCGGGCTTCGCCTCCTCGGCCATCCCGAGCCGCCATTCGCCGTCGAGCTGCATGGCGACCTGGCCGGTGTGGAAGGGGTGCTTGGGGCCCCACTCGTCGCCCAGCGTGGCGCGGAACCTCTCCAGCTTCTCGAATCCGCCGAGTTCGTCCACGAGCTTCTTCTGGAGCGTGAAGCCCTTCTCGAACGCGGGGTCCTTGGCGAGGTTCGACTTGCCGTTCTTGTCGAAGTACGTCGGTGAGAACTGGCCGAGGTAGTGCTCGGTGGTGGACTCCCAGCCGTGGTAGTTCGGCATGAAGCCGAGCTGCTTGTACCCGTTGCCCTGAGGAATCGTCAGTTTCTTGGCGTCCGCCTCGAATTCGGACCAGGTCCTCGGCGGACGCGCGATGCCGGCCTTCTCGAACGCCGTCTTGTTGTAGTAGAGCCCGTACGCGTCACCGAGCAGCGGCACCGTGCAGCGGTCGCCGTCGAACTGGGTGTACTCGTTCATCGGCTTCGGGAACGTCTTCTCCGGGTCGATCCCGGACTTCTCGAAGAAGGGGTTGAGGTCGACCAGCGCACCCGAGGAGCAGAACTTGCCCACGTTGTTGGTGGTGAACGACGAGATCACGTCCGGGGCCTTCTCGCCGCCGGCCCGCAGCGCCTGGTTGATCTTGTCGTCGGTCATGTTGCCGACGACGTTCACGTGGATGTTGGGGTGCGCGTGCTCGAAGCCGGCGACCAGCGACTTGACGGCCTTCACCTCGTTCGGCGCGCTCCAGGCGTGCCAGAAGTTGATCGTCGTGTCCTGCGAGGGATCGTCGGTGGCGCCGGAGTCGGACTGGCCGGTACACGCGGCGGTGAGGAGCACGGCGGAGGCAGTCAGGACAAAGGCCGCTTTTCGGGCGACTCCGGGTATGGCTGTGGGCATGGCGAGGTCTCCCAGGGGACGGGTCGGGAAAGAGGGGGCGCTCAGCGCGAGGTGTCGAAGACCTCGTCGCGGGTGGCGGCGAGCGCGGACTCCAGCGCGCCGCGCAGCACGGGGTGTTCGTGGACGTCGCCGACGACCAGCCGGGGCCGGGCCGCGGCCAGCTCCTCCAGCTCGGCCTGGACGAGGGCGCGCAGCACCTCGCCGCCGGCCGTCAGGGCGGAGCCGCTGAGGACGACGAGTTCGGGATCGAGGACGGAGACGAGCGAGGCGAGACCGGTGGCCAGCCGGGTGGCGTAGGTCCGGAGCAGTTCCCGGTGCGGGCCGCTCGCGTGGTCGGCGGCACGGGCGACGAGCGTGGTGGCGGCTTCGGTGTACGGGCCCGAGGGCACGTCCTCGACACCGAGCTCGCGGGCCAGCTTCGGCAGCGCCTGGGAGCCGGCCAGCTCCTGGTAGCCGCCGCTGTTGGCCTTGGTGACCTGCCGGACCAGCGGGGTGCCCGGCACCGGGAGGAAGCCGACCTCGCCGGCGCCGCCGGTCCAGCCGCGGTGCAGCCGGCCGCCCAGGACCAGGGCGGCGCCGAGGCCCTCCTGGTTCCACAGCAGCACGAAGTCCGCGTGGCCGCGGGCCGCGCCGAGGCGCTGTTCGGCGATGGCGACGAGGTTGACGTCGTTCTCGTACTCGACCGGCATCGGCAGGGCCGCCGCGAGGTCTTCGAGCAGCGCGGGGGAGTGCCAGCCCGGCAGGTGGGAGGCGTAGCGCAGCCGCCCGGTGTTGGGGTCGAAGGCGCCGGGCGTGCCGATGACCAGCCGGTGCACGTCGGGCCGGGCGAGCCCGGCGGCCTTGACGGCGCCGTCGAGGGCGTCGGTGACCTGCCGGACGACGGGGTGCGCCGGGCGCCGGCCGGGGGTGGGCAGCTCGTACTCGCCGACCGTGCGGCCGGTGATGTCGGCGACGGCGGCCCGGATGCGGTGCGGGGTGACGTCGAGCCCGGCGGCGTACGCGGCCGTGGGGTTGATCGCGTAGAGCTGGGCGTTGGGGCCCGGCCGGCCCTCGCTGGTGCCGGTGACGCGCACCAGTCCGGCCGCCTCCAGACGGGCCAGCAGCTGGGAGGCGGTGGGCTTGGACAGGCCGGTGAGCTTGCCGATTCGGGTGCGCGACAGCGGCCCGTGCTCCAGCAGCAGGTCCAGGGCGGCACGGTCGTTCATGGCGCGCAGGACGCGCGGGGTGCCCGGCGTACCGGCGGTTCCTGCCATGGGGGTCGACACCTGCCTTTCCAGCCGCCCAGCTTCTCAGTGACCTGGGCATGACGTCCAGTCTTGATCAACGGCCGCCCGGGAGATCACTGTTAGGAAACTTTCCTATTGGGGTGGGAGGAACGTAAGCCGAGGACGAAGGGGGCGTCAATAGACAACGCCCCCGAGGCAACAGAGTCGTTACCTCGGGGGCGCTGCGGTACGGGGAGTGCCCGGGGCTACTTCACGGTCACGTGGTCACCGGCGGACGTCTTCGCGTCCGTGGTGGACGTGCCGGCGAAGACGAAGCGGTAGGTACCGCTCCGGCCCGCCTTCACCGTGGTGGACAGGGCGCCGCCGGTGCCGGAGGTGAGCGTCCTGACATCGGCGTACGCGCCGCCGTCCGCCTTGAACTGCAGGACGGCCTTCTGGCCCTTGTACCCGGTGTACGTGCCGGTCGCCCAGGTGGCGCGGGTCAGCTTGCCCTTGACGGTCAGCGTACGGCCCTTGGCGACGGGCTCCGGGGCGGCGTCCACGGTCAGCCGGGAGGCGCGCTTGACCTGCGCCGACGCGAGGTTGCCCCACATGGTGAGGTCGTACTCGCTGTGCAGGTAGTCGTCCGAGGCGCTGCCGTCGCTGTGCGCGTAGACGCCGGCGGCCTTCCAGGTGCCGGCGTCGGCGGCCTCGTACAGCTCCTGGTCCGGAACGGCGACGATCGTCTCGGTGCAGCTCTCGGTGACGGTCGTCTCCGTCGTGGCCTTGGTGGTGCAGACGGGCGCCTCGCGCGGGCCCAGCTCGCTGTCGGGCGACTTCAGCGTGCCGCGGTACAGCAGCACGGCCTGCACCGTCTTCTCCTGGTCGATGACCAGGTTCTTCGGCCGGGTCAGGGTGTACGACACCGGCACGTTCACCGCCTTGGTGGCGCCGACCACGATCGGCTTGCCCTTGTTCACGGTCACACCGGCGAAGGTCAGGTCCGGCGTGCCGGCCGCCGACGCGGCGGGCGCGGCCAGGCCGGCCAGGGCCAACGCACCGGACAGGGCGGTGCCGATGGCGAGCTTTCGCATGTTTCCCCACATTCGACACGGGCCCCCGGGCGGCGTCGCGCTCCAGAACAAGGGCCCGTTGTGAGGCGACCCTAGAGGATCACCGGATGCGGAGGGAACGCGGGGTTCCGGTGAAGACGATCTGTGTTCGGATGGGGTCCAAGGCCGCGTCACGCGTGCGTCACGGACATGGTCTTCGCTGGTCACCGGCCCTCCATTCGGGCGAAGGACGGACGCGGGGCACGGGGGACGGGGGACGGGGGACGGGGGACGGTGGGGATGGTCGACCGGAGGCTGCTCGGGAGGCTGTGGCTGCTCACCCTGTCCGGTTACGTGCCCTTGCTGATCACGGTGGGCCTGAGCGACTTCCTGGGCGAGGGACTCTCCCGGTCGTTCGCCGAGGACCTCGTCCTCGTCCCGCTCGTCTGGGCCGCCCTCGGCCTGCTCGCCGCCCTCCACGTGTACGCCGCCCTGGTCCGCCGGGCACGCGGTACCGGCATCCCGGTCACCGTGGACGCCCTGCGGGCCACACAGGAGCGGGCGTTCCCGGCGGGGCAGGCGGAGCGGCTGCGAGCGGCGATCGCCGCGTCCGAGCGGGCGTACGACGTGACGGGCGAGGCGGGGGCGTGGGACTTCCAGTGGCGCCCGTTCCGCGGCCGGCACGCGGTCACCGGCTCCCTGACGGTGGACCGGTCGTCGGGCGCGTCCCGGGTCCTGCTGCGCGCGGACCAGGGACTGACGGGCATGCCGGGGCAGCGCATGGCGAGCGCGTTCGTGGCGCTATGCCAGGTGGCGAGAGCGGGGGAGACCGAGTGAGAAGCGGCCGAGCGGGGAGCGGTGGCACGTCCGGGTGGCGCCCCCGCCGGGACGCTTCGCATCGGCGTCCCGCGGCTCCGGCGCGTTCCGCTGGGGTGCGGTACGGCGGGAGACGCGGCTCACCGGTGTGTCCCCGGTGGTGACGCTCGGCGAGGACGACGGGCGGACCACGTTCCGGAACGTGCCCGTCCGCACGATCGTCGCGTCGGTCCGTACGAACGGCGCGGAGGTGTCCGAGCGGCGGGCGATGGCCTCGCTCGCGCGACACCCATCCCCGGCACCACGACCGGATCGACGGCGTACCGGCCGGCCTGCGGCCCGCTCAGCCCTCGATGAAGGGGGCGGTGTCCAGGGTGGGGTAGGGCGCCGGCAGTGGAAGCGGTTCGCCGAGGCCGACCTCGGTGTCGGTGGCGTAGTACGCCTCGGTGGGGTCGTCGTCGGGGAGGACGGGGTCCGTGTAGCAGTGGGCCGTTGTGGAATGGCGGTCGACGAGGACGTAGACGGGGACGCCGGCGGCGGCGTAGGCACGGAACTTGGGGCCGGTGTCGGTCTCGTGGTTCGTGGACGTGACTTCGCCGACCAGGGCGAGCATGTCGATGGGGTACCAGCCGGGATGCGTGGCGAAGTGCGCCACGTCCGTGCTCGTCGGCTGGCGACGCATGGCGTAGAAGTCGGGGATGATGAGCGCCGTCGTGCCGTGGTCCGGGTCGGCGGACCTGAAGCCGTTGCCGATGCCGGCGTGAGGGACCGCTGCCGAGCGAAGCTGGAAGCACAGCGACAGAGCCGTGTCGCTGTGCCCGTCCCCGGGCGGCGCCAGCGGTACGCACGCCCGGCCTTCGATGAACTCGGGGCGTACGGGCATGGGGGAGACCGCCTCGTACGCCGCCAGGAGCTGGACGGGGTCCATACGGGCCATGAGGTCCGGCTCCCCGGTGCGGTCGGTGTTCATGGCCGGAACGATGGGGCACCCGCGCGCCCCCCGCGCCGGAACGCCCCGTCCGTTCACTCGAACGTGTGTGCCGAACCGTTCCGTTACTTCCCCGAGGGCGCCGGCCGCTGCGGGACTATCGGCGTGGCCGCCGCCGACTGCGGGGATTCCGCGTCGGAGTACACCACCGGGGCCGCGACCGCGGCCGTCGGGTCGGGGGCGTCCTGCTGGTCCTCGACGGCCGTCGCACCGCCGACGATGCGGATGCTCGCCGCGTCGAACGCCCGCTTGATCCGCCAGCGCAGCTCCCGCTCCACCGTCACCGACTTGCCCGGCATCGTCCTGGCCGAGACCCGGACCACCATGTGGTCGATCAGCACCGAGTCGAGACCGAGCACCTCGATCGGGCTCCACAGCAGCTCGTTCCAGGGCTCTTCCTTGCCCATCTTCTCGGCGACCTCGTCCAGCGTGGCCTTCACCCGGTCCAGGTCCTCGCTCGCCCGCACGGTCACGTCGACCCCGGCCGTCGCCCAGCCCTGGGACAGGTTGCCGATCCGCTTGACCTCGCCGTTGCGGACGTACCAGATCTCCCCGTTGTCGCCGCGCAGCTTGGTCACGCGCAGCCCGACCTCGATCACCTCGCCGGTCGCCACCCCCGCGTCGATCACGTCCCCGACGCCGTACTGGTCCTCCAGGATCATGAACACGCCGGACAGGAAGTCCGTGACCAGGTTGCGCGCGCCGAAACCGATCGCCACGCCCGCGACGCCGGCCGACGCCAGCAGCGGCGCCAGGTTGATCTTGAAGGTGCCCAGCACCATCAGCGCGGCCGTGCCGAGGATCAGGAAGCTCGCCACCGACCGCAGCACCGAACCGATCGCCGCGGCCCGCTGCCGCCGCCGCTCGGCGTTCACCAGCAGCCCGCCCAGCGCACTGCCGTCCACGGCCTGCACGGAGCGGTTCATCCGCTCGATCAGCTTGGTGATCGCCCGCCGCACCACCGCCCGCAGCGCCACCGCTATGACCAGGATCAGCAGGATCTGCAGACCCATCGCGAGCCATGTCGACCAGTTCTGCTCGACCCAGCTCGCCGCGTTCGTCGCGCTCTCCTGGGCGTCCTGGAGCGTCGGCACGACCGGGGCCGTCGATCCCGACGGCGACGGCGAAGGAGACGGCGATGCGCCGGCGGCCAGGACGGCGGCGGGCAGGGACGACACGGCAGGTACCTCCCAGGTGCTGCGCGGTCCGCACCGGCGGGCGGTCAAGGTCACGAAAAGGTCACCGGACGGACAGGACCACCACACTAACGGGGCATTCTGTATGCCCCGTGCCGATCGGCACAGGAGGCGGGCGGGAGAGACGCGGCTCACGCGGGCTTGAACAGGCCGTGATCCGGGGGATGAATCAGGATGTGGTCGAAAACACTCCCAGCCCGTTACCGGGACATGGTGGCGCGTCCACCAGGCATGAGGAGAGACTGACTGCAGATCGTCCCGGCGCGAGCCACGCGCCGCCGACGCCCAAGGAGGCACCCGTGCCGCATGTCCTGGTCCTCAACGCGTCGTACGAGCCGCTCGGCGTCGTACCGCTCCGCCGCGCGCTCGTCCTCGTCCTGGAGAACAAGGCGGTCTCCCTCGAGGAATCCGGCGCCTATATGCACAGCGCGACCGTCACCCTCCCCGCACCCAGCGTGGTCCGGCTCAAGCGATTCGTCCGGGTCCCCTACCGGGGGCCTGTTCCCCTGACCCGCCGTGCGCTGTTCGCGCGCGACGGGGGCCGGTGCATGTACTGCGGTGGCGTCGCAACCAGCGTCGACCACGTCATCCCGCGCAGTCGCGGGGGCAAGCACGTCTGGGACAACGTGGTGGCGTCCTGCCGCCGCTGCAACCACGTCAAGGCCGACCGCCACCTCGTGGAACTGGGCTGGCGGCTGCGCCACAAACCGGCTCCGCCCACGGGGCTGGCCTGGCGGATCATCGGCACGGGACATCGCGACCCGCGCTGGTTGCCGTACTTGCAGCCGTACGGCGCGGACGACGCCCTGGCCCGGATCGACGGCATCTCCGCCTAGATCCGGGCCCGGTTCGTTCGCACGCCTGCGAGAAGGGGGGCGCGTCGGCCGGTCCGCGCCTAGCCGCCGAATCCCTCCGGGCGGGCGCCGCGCGCCGCGTACAGGGCCGCACCCAGCGCGAACGCGGCCAGGGCCGCCGCCCAGGCTCCCGGCTGGGCGCCCGGCTGCATCGGCCAGGCCCACACCGTGGCCGCGCGGCCACGGGCGGCGGACGAGCCCGAGCCGGGTCAGCGCCTCGGGTGTGCCCCGGTACGCGATCCGGCCCGCGTCCAGCAGGGTGACCTCGGTGCAGGCGGCGGCCACGTCCTCCACCAGGTGGGTGGAGACCACCACCGTCGCCGAGGCGCCCAGCAGCTCGCGGAACTCCACCCGCTGCTCCGGGTCCAGACCGGCGGTCGGCTCGTCCAGCAGCAGCACGGCGGGGTCGTTGACGATGGCCTGCGCGATGCCGACCCGGCGGACCATGCCGCCGGACAGCGTCCGGACCTTGGCGTCGACACGGTCCGCGAGGCCGACTCGGGCCACCGCCCGCTCCACGGCCGCCGGCACGTCCGCCGCCGGCATCTCCTTCAGCCAGGCCACGTACGCCACGAACTCCCGCACGGTGAAACCCGGGTAGTAGCCGAACTCCTGCGGCAGATAGCCCAGCCGGCGCCGCACCCCGGCCAGCCCGCGGTGACCTGCGGTGTCCTGCCCGAGCAGCGGTCCGGCGCGGTGCCCACGTCGCCGTACTCCAGACCCGCCAGCACCCGGTCCTCGGCGGACGGCGCGGCGGCGGACCCGCACCGCCCGGGGGACTCCGGCTCCGGCAGCGCTCCCGCGACCCGCGCGGCCCGCTCCTGGGCCCGCCGCGCGTCGACCAGCCGGCGCGCGGCGATCGTCCACAGCCAGCCGCCCGCCTCCTGCCCGCGGTGCCCGGCCGCCGACCGCCACACCGTGACGAACGTGTCCTGGAGCACCTCCCGCACCAGCTCGGGGTCGGCGCACCGGCGGGCCAGCCGCGCGTGCAGCCACCCGGCGTGCCGGTCGTACAGGGCGGCCATCGCCGCGGCGTCCCCCCGCGCGACGGCCCGCAACAGGGCCGCGTCCCCGCCGCTCCCGTCGCCCTTCTCCCGCTGGCCCCCCATGGGGCGGAACAGTCTCACACCCCCTCTATCGATCACCGGACCGGCGCCGGATCACCCCGGCGCCTTCTTTTGCCGCGCGTGGCCGCGGGCTCACGGGGTAGGCCTGCCGTGACCCGTCCGAGCCGCACCATCCGCGCACCCCCTAGGAGGCCCCCGTGGCCGCACCGGCCCGACTCACGATCCCGGCCCAGCTCAAACCCGTGGCGGAGCCGTCCGCCGAGACCGGTACGACGTCGCTGTGCGCGTTCAGCGCGGAGAGCGCCTGCGCGCAGGCGCCGCTGACCAGCGAGCCGCCGCTGCCCGACGCCGAGCCCCTGACCAGTGAGCCCCCGCTCGCCGAGGGCGCCCCGCTGACCAGCGAGTCCGACCCGGTCCCGGACTCCTTCGCGCCGGGGCTGTAGATGGCCGCGGCGCCCGACGAGCACCCCACCGAGGACCTCGCCCGGCTCGCCGAGCTGCACGGGGTCGCCACCTCCTACCGCCCCGCCCCGGACCGTACCGTCCAGGTCTCCGCCACCGCCGTGACCGCCGCCCTCGCCGCTCTCGGCGTCGACGCGGCCGGCCCGGACGCCGTGCGCGCCTCCCTCACCGCCCGGGAACGCGAGCTGCGCGAGCGTCTGCTGCCGCCGACGGTGGTGCAGTGGGCCGGAGCGGAACCGCCCGCCGCCCTCACCGCGCTGCCCCCCGGCACCCGGCTGCGCGTCGCAACCGAGGACGGTGCGGAACGGGACGGCACCGACGGCCTTTTGCCGGGTGTCCACCGGCTGACCGCCACCGCGCCCGACGGGCGGACCGGTGAGGCGTGTCTCGTCGTCGCCCCGGACCGGCTGCCCGCCCCGCCCGGCCGCTCCTACGGCCTCCTCGTCCAGCTCTACTCCCTGCTCTCCCACCGCTCCTGGGGCATGGGCGACCTCGCCGACCTCGCCGAGCTGGCCGGCTGGGCCGGACGCACCGCCGGTGCCGGGTTCGTCCAGGTCAACCCGCTGCACGCGGCCGTACCCGGCGCCCCCACCGACCCCTCCCCGTACCGTCCCTCCTCCCGCCGCTTCCCCGACCCCGTCCACCTGCGCGTCGAGGACGTCCCCGAATACGCGTACGCCGAGGACCGCGAGCGACTCGCCGGGCTGCTGGAGCGGGCCGGGCGGCTGCGCGCCGCCGTCCTGGAGAAGGGCGCCCTCATCGACCGGGACGCGGTGTGGGAGCTGAAGCGGGAGGCGCTGGAGCTGGTCGCCCGGGTGCCCCTCGGCCCCGGCCGCCAGGCCGCCTACGACGCCTTCCGCGCCACCCACGGCCGGGCCCTGGACGACCACGCCACCTGGTACGCCCTCGCCGAGGTCCACGGCTCCGACTGGCACCACTGGCCGGACGGGCTGCGCGACCCCCGCTCGGCCGACACCGCCCGGGCCCGGCGGGAGCTCGCCGACCGGGTGGAGTTCCACACCCGCCTCGCCTGGCTCACCGACGGCCAGCTGCGCGCCGCCCAGCGCGCCGCCCGTGAGGCCGGCATGCCGGTCGGGATCGTCCACGACCTCGCCGTCGGCGTGCACCCGGCGGGCGCCGACGCCTGGGCCCAGCAGGACGTGTTCGCCGCCGGGATGTCCGTCGGCGCCCCGCCGGACGCCTTCAACGCCCGCGGCCAGGACTGGGGCCTGCCGCCCTGGCGCCCCGACCGGCTCGCCGCGACCGGCCACGCCCCCTACCGCGACCTCCTGCGCGCCTTGTTCCGCTACGCCGGCGCGCTGCGCATCGACCACGTCATGGGCCTCTTCCGGCTCTGGTGGGTCCCCCAGGGCAGCCCGCCCACCGAGGGCACCTACGTCCGCTACGACGCCGAGGCCATGCTCGCGGTCCTGGCCCTGGAGGCGACCCGCGCGGGCGCCGTCGTGATCGGCGAGGACCTCGGCACCGTCGAACCCGGCGTGCGCGAGACGCTCCAGCGGCGCGGGGTGCTCGGCACCTCCGTGCTCTGGTTCGAACGGGACTGGGAGGGCGACGGCCATCCGCTGCCGCCCGACCGCTGGCGCGCCGACTGCCTGGCCACCGCCACCACCCACGACCTGCCGCCCACCGCCGCCCGGCTCACCGGCGACCACGTCGAGCTGCGCGACCGGCTCGGCCTGCTGACCCGTTCGGCCGCCGAGGAACGCGCGGAGGCCGCCGCCGACACCGCGGAGTGGCTCGCCCTGCTCGGCAGCCTCGGTCTGCTGGACAGCCCGGCGGCCGGACCGCCCGGCTCCGACGAGGAGGAGGAGATCCGCGCCGTCCACCGCTTCCTGCTGCGCACCCCCGCCCGGCTGGTCGGCGTCTGGCTCCCCGACGGCGTCGGCGACCGCCGCCCGCAGAACCTGCCGGGCACCTGGGACCAGTACCCGAACTGGCGGCTGCCGGTCGCCGGCGCCGACGGCCGCCCGGTGCCGCTGGAGGAACTGCTGGCCTCGCCCCGGCTCAGGGCCCTGCTGGAGGTGCTGCGCCGACCCCCCGCGCCCCCGTACGGGCACCCCGGCCGCGCGGCCCCTACGGCGGTTCGCTAACGTGATTCCGTGGACAAGAAGAACGCCCTGCGCGCCGGCGCCCTGGCCGCCGGTACGACGCTGATGATGCTGCTCATGTCGTCCCCCGCGCTCGCGCTGACCCGCGACGACGGTGACGACCCCGGCAAGGGCCTGAGCGTCATCGAGACGCTGGGCCTCTACGTGTTCGCCCCGGTGGTGCTGTTCCTGGTCATCGCCGGTCTGGTGATGGCCCTCGACAAGTCCCGGGCCAAGAAGGACACCACCTCGTCCAACATCAACGTCCAGTCCGACGCCCGGGCCAAGGCCTGAGCGACCGTCGGTCCGTTCGCCGGGGGCGCCGGTCCTCCCGTCGGTACGCGCGCACGCCGTACCCGGGTGGGACCGGCGCCCCCGGCGTTTCTCCCGCCCAGCGGGCCGGGCGGGCCTTCTGACCGGGGAGGCGGCGCACGGGAGCGAGGCGGCGTCGGCCCGGCACCTCGGCTCCGCCGCTCCCGCCCGCCGCCCGGGTGACGTGCGGTGAGCGACGCGTGGTGACGGCTGCGGCGGCTACTCGGCCGTCGCGTCCAGCAGCTTCCGCAGCAGGCCGGCCAGTTGGTCGGCCTCCTCGGCGTCCAGGGCGGACAGCGCGGTGCTCTCCTGCGCCAGTCCGGCGTCCACCGCCTCGTCGATCAGCCGCAGCCCCTCCTCGGTGAGGCTCACCCGCAGGCCGCGCCGGTCGTGCGGGTCGGGGGAGCGGCGCAGCAGCCCGGCCCGCTCCAGCTTGTCGAGCCGGCCGGTCATCCCGCCGGTGGTGAGCATGAGCGTGGCCGACAGCTCGCTGGGCGAGAGGGTGTACGGCTCGCCGGCCCGGCGCAGGGTGGCCAGGACGTCGAACTCGCCGCGGGAGAGGCCGTAGGGCTTGTACGTCCTCTCCATCCGGTCGCCCATCACGCGCGAGAGCCGGAAGATCCGGCCGAAGACCTCCATGGCCCGGGTGTCCAGGCCGGGCCGCACCCGCGCCCACTGCTCGATGATCGCGTCGACGGTGTCCGCGGGCTGTGGCTGCATGCGCAGAGTATCGACCGCGTCGCGCTCGCCCGCAAGAAAGCTAAGTAGCTTGCGGCTAAGCTAACCAAGAGCGAGCCCTGTGCGCCCGCGCGCCGGAAGCGGCAGGGGCCGGGCGGTCACGGTCCGTCGCTGTCCGAGATGCTGACTGACCGCAGGCCGGTTAGCGTGAAGTAAAAGGGCCGCGATCAGGGGTGTGTCCGCCGCAGGCGGCGAGAGCCCCGTACGACCGGGACCGGCAGCCGTCGTGGCCAGGTCTGCTGCTCGTCCCCGCGGCAACACCTACGACCGCGCCGTGCCCCGTTCGCACGCGGCCGCGGCCATCGCCCCCGGACCGGAAACCCCGCGAGGGCGTGGAAGGAAGGTAGCCCATGACAGCACGTAGCGTGAGGCGTCTCTTCGCGGTATCCGCCGCCGGCGTCCTCCTGGCGGGTGGTGCCGCGATCGGTACGGCGGGTACGGCCTCGGCCGCCACCTCGCACCAGGTCACGGCCAACCGCGGCTGCTTCAACCGCGGCTTCGGGTTCAGCAACTGCTACGGCGGCTACAACAACGGCTTCCGCAGCGGCTTCTACGGCTATGGCAACGGCTTCTACGGCTACGGACCCGGCTTCTACGGGTCGGGCTTCGCCCCCGGCTACGGCAGCGGCAGCACCGTGGTGGTCGTCGTCAACTGACAGCCGATCACGGCCCCGGACCGCTGAACCGCACCACGGTCCCGGCCCGCTGAACCCACCCCGATGCCGGACGGGCCGAGCCCGCCCGGCATCGGCATGCGCGGGCCCGCCGACGCGCAGGGGCGTCCGGTCTCGCGCCGGGCGCCCCTGCCGTGACGGCTGCTACTCGGCGGAGCCCGCCGTGTCCGCCGCCTGGGCCTTCAGGGCCCGTTCGACGCCCGCGCGGGACTCCGAGACGAGGCGGCGCAGGGCCGCGGTCGGCTCGGCCGAGGCCAGCCAGGCGTCCGTCTTGGCCAGGGTCTCCTCGGAGACCTGGACCGACGGGTACAGGCCGATCGCGATCTGCTGGGCGATCTCGTGCGAACGGGAGTCCCAGATGCCCTTGACGACCTCGAAGTACCGGTCCGTGTACGGCGCGAGCAGCTCCCGCTGGTCGGTCTGCACGAAGCCGCCGATCACGGCCTCCTGCACGGCGTTCGGCAGCTTGTCGGAGTCGATGACCGAGGACCAGGCCTCCGCCTTCGCGTCCGCCGTCGGGCGGGCCGCCCGGGCCGTGGCCGCGTGCCGCTCACCGGCCGCCGTCTTGTCCCGCTCGTACTCGCCCGCGATCTCCGCCTCGTCGTACCGGCCGACCGCCGCGAGCCGCTGGACGAACGCCCAGCGCAGCTCGGTGTCGACGGCCAGGCCCTCGACGGTCTGCGTGCCGTCGAGCAGGGCCTCCAGCAGGTCGAGCTGCTCCGGGGTGCGCGCGGTCGCCGCGAAGGCACGCGCCCAGGCCAGCTGGTGGTCGCTGCCGGGCTCCGCCGCGCGCAGGTGCGCCAGCGTGGCGTCGGTCCAGCGGGTCAGCAGGGCCTCGCGGGTGGCCGGGGCGGCGTACAGGTCGATGGCCAGCTTGACCTGGCGGTGCAGGGACTGCACCACGCCGATGTCGGACTCCTTGCCGATGCCCGACAGCACCAGGGACAGGTAGTCGCGGGTGGCCAGCTCGGCGTCCCGCGTCATGTCCCAGGCCGACGCCCAGCACAGGGCGCGCGGCAGGGACGCCTCGAAGTCGCCGAGGTGCTCGGTGACGGCCTTCAGGGACTCCTCGTCCAGGCGGACCTTCGCGTACGACAGGTCGTCGTCGTTGAGCAGGATCACCGTCGGGCGGCGGGTGCCCGTCAGCTGCGGTACGGCGGTCAGCTCGCCGTCCACGTCCAGCTCGATCCGCTCGGTGCGCACCAGCTTGCCGGCGTCGGACAGGCCGTACAGGCCGATCGCGATGCGGTGCGGGCGCAGCGTCGGCTCGCCCTTGGCGCCGGCCGGCAGCGCCGGGGCCTCCTGGCGGACGGCGAACGACGTGATCACGCCCTCGGCGTCGGTCTCCACCTCCGGGCGAAGGATGTTGATCCCGGCCGTCTCCAGCCACTTCTTCGACCAGGTCTTCAGATCGCGGCCGGAGGTCTTCTCCAGGGCGCCGAGCAGGTCGGACAGGCGCGTGTTGCCGAACGCGTGCGCCTTGAAGTACGCCTGCACGCCCTTGAAGAACTCGTCCTCGCCGACGTAGGCGACGAGCTGCTTCAGCACGGAGGCGCCCTTGGCGTACGTGATGCCGTCGAAGTTGACGAGGACGTCGTCCAGGTCGCGGATGTCCGCCATGATCGGGTGCGTGGACGGCAGCTGGTCCTGCCGGTACGCCCAGGTCTTCATCGAGTTCGCGAACGTGGTCCACGAGTGCGGCCAGCGCGAGCCGGGGGCCGCGGCCTGGCAGGCGATGGAGGTGTAGGTGGCGAACGACTCGTTCAGCCACAGGTCGTTCCACCACTCCATGGTGACCAGGTCGCCGAACCACATGTGGGCCAGCTCGTGCAGGATGGTCTCCGCGCGGACCTCGTACGCCGCGTCGGTCACCTTCGAACGGAAGACGTACTGGTCGCGGATGGTGACCGCGCCCGCGTTCTCCATGGCGCCCGCGTTGAACTCGGGCACGAAGAGCTGGTCGTACTTCTCGAACGGGTACGCGTAGTCGAACTTCTCCTGGAACCAGTCGAAGCCCTGCCGCGTGACCTCGAAGATCGCGTCGGAGTCCAGGAACTCGGCGAGCGAGGGCCGGCAGTAGATGCCGAGCGGCACGGACTGCCCGTCCTTCTCGTACACGCTGTGCACGGAGTGGTACGGGCCCACGATCAGCGCGGTGATGTACGTCGAGATCCGCGGCGTCGGCGCGAAGACCCAGACGTTGTCCTTCGGCTCCGGGGTCGGCGAGTTGGAAATGACCGTCCAGCCCTCGGGCGCCCTCACGGTGAACTGGAAGGTGGCCTTCAGGTCCGGCTGCTCGAAGGACGCGAAGACGCGGCGGGCGTCCGGGACCTCGAACTGGGTGTACAGGTAGGCCTGGTCGTCGACCGGGTCGACGAACCTGTGCAGGCCCTCGCCGGTGTTCGTGTAGGCGCAGTCCGCGACGACCCGCAGGACGTTGCGTCCCTCCAGCAGTCCGGGCAGCGCGATCCGCGAGTCCTTGAAGAGCGCGGAGGCGTCCAGGTGGTCACCGTTGAGGACCACCTCGTGGACGGCCGGGGCCACCAGGTCGATGAAGGACTCGGCACCGCCGCGGGCCACGTCGAAGCGCACCGTGGTCACGGACCGGTAGGTGCCGCCCTCCTGCGCGCCGGAGAGGTCGAGATCGATCTCGTACGAGTCAACGGTGAGCAGCTCGGCCCGCTGCTGCGCCTCTTCGCGAGTCAGGTTTGTGCCAGGCACGCGGTCATCTCCTCGTTATGTGTCGGTTGCGTCATCCTTCCATGTGATCGAGGGGGAACGCGATGTCCGTATCCCGCCGGTCGGCGCGGCGCCGCGGCGGGACGCTGGGCGCATGACGACGTACACCGCACGGCCCATCCCGGCCGAGGTCCTCGAGGAGCTGCGCACCGCCGACGACGCCGGCCGCCCGCCGGTCCCGGTGACGGACGAGGAGGGCGGCGCCCCGCTGCGCTGCTGCCTGCGCCGCAGCCTGCCCGGCGAGCGGATCGCCCTTGTCTCGTACGCGCCGCTGCGCCGCTGGGCGGCCGGGACCGGCGCCGACCCGGGCGCCTACGACGAGCAGGGCCCCGTCTTCGTCCACGCCGGTGAGTGCGCCGGCCCGGCCGGCGACGCCCTGCCCTTCACCGACTCCTGCTCCCACCGCGTCCTGCGCCGCTACTCGGCCGACGGCCGCATCCTCGGCGGCCGTCTGGTGGAGCACCCGGACGCCTTCGCCCCCGCCCTGGCGGAGGCCTTCGCCGACCCGGAGGTGGCGTTGGCGCACGTGCGGGCGGTGGAGTACGGGTGCTTCCTCTTCGAGGTGCGACGGGCGTAGGCCGGGGTTACTTCGAGGAGAGTTCCGCCGCCACCAGTTCCGCGATCTGGACCGCGTTCAGCGCGGCGCCCTTGCGGAGGTTGTCGTTGGAGACGAACAGGGCCAGGCCGTTGTCCACCGTCTCGTCGCGGCGGACGCGGCCGACGTACGACGGGTCCTGGCCGGCGGCCTGAAGCGGGGTCGGGATGTCGGAGAGGGCCACGCCCGGCGCCTTCGCCAGCAGTTCGGTCGCGCGCTCCGGGGAGAGCGGGCGGGCGAAGCGGGCGTTCACCTGGAGGGAGTGGCCGGAGAAGACCGGGACCCGCACGCAGGTGCCGGAGACCTTCAGGCCGGGGATCTCCAGGATCTTGCGGGACTCGTTGCGCAGCTTCTGCTCCTCGTCGGTCTCGTTGAGGCCGTCGTCGACGAGGTTGCCGGCGAAGGGCAGCACGTTGAAGGCGATGGGGCGCTTGTAGACGTTCGGCTCGGGGAAGTCGACCGCCGCGCCGTCGTGGGTGAGCCTGTCCGCCTCGGCGGCCACCTTCTGCACCTGGCCGTGCAGCTCGGCCACGCCCGCGAGGCCCGACCCGGACACCGCCTGGTAGGTCGCGACGACCAGCGCCTCCAGGCCGGCCTCCTCGTGCAGCGGCTTGAGCACCGGCATCGCGGCCATCGTGGTGCAGTTGGGGTTGGCGATGATGCCCTTGGGGCGGTCGGCGATGGCGTGCGGGTTCACCTCGGAGACCACCAGCGGGACCTCGGGGTCCTTGCGCCAGGCCGAGGAGTTGTCGATCACCACGGCGCCCTGGGAGGCGACCTTCTCGGCCAGTGCCCTGGAGGTCGCGCCGCCCGCGGAGAACAGGACGATGTCCAGGCCGGTGTAGTCGGCGGTCGCCGCGTCCTCCACCGTCACGCCGTCCAGCACGGTCCCGGCGGAACGGGCCGAGGCGAACAGGCGCAGCGTGGTGACCGGGAAGTTCCGCTCCGCGAGGATCCTGCGCATGACCGTGCCCACCTGACCGGTGGCTCCGACGATTCCGACCCTCACGGTGACTCCCTCTGTGTGTCTCTTGCCTGACCGGGGCGTTTCCATCATGCGGCCGACCCCGGTCCACCTGTCCAATTCTTTGTCCCGCGTGCCCGAGGAATGGGACACGCTCAGCCGGCGGACGGTTCCGTACCTCCGCCGGGCACCCGGCTGAGGTGCAGGAATTCCCTCTGCCGGGGGTCCGCGCCGGAAGCTGTGCTGTCCCGCCCCTGCCCGTCCGGATCCCGGCCATACGGGGGTGTGACGTACGCCTCGGAAGACCTCCGGCACCGGCCGAACGTTTCGGCCCGCCGCCGCGTCGTAGGGGCGAACGCGTGAGGGGGTGGCTTGTGCTGCGCGGAAAGGCGCGCCGCGACCGGGGGGCGGAGTACGCCGCCGGTACGGACGGTACCGGCGGTGATCCGCTGGACGCGGCCCAGGAAAGCCGGGTGCGGGCGGTGCTCGCGCTCGGCGGGGTGCCGCAGTCGGACCTGCCGGACGGGGTGCAGCAGGTCCGGCTGCGGCTGCTGGAGCGGGCCGCGAGCGGGCGCGAGGCGCCGCGGGACGTGTCGGCGTGGGCGGCGGTGGTCGCCTCCAACCTGGCCATGGACTGGCACCGGGCCAAGCGGCGCCAGGAACGGCTGGGGGAGCGGCTGGCCGCGCTGCGCGCGCCCGCGCACGCCTCCGGGGAGGAGACCAGCCTGCTCTCCCTCGCCGTCGCCCGGGGTCTGGACGAGCTGCCGGCCGCCCAGCGGCAGGTGGTCGTGCTGCGCTTCTTCGCCGACCTGCCGGTGCGGGCCATCGCGGAGGAGCTGGGCATCCCGGAGGGCACGGTCAAGAGCAGGCTGCACACGGCGGTCCGCGCACTGCGCGACCGGCTGCACGAGGACGAGGTGGCGTGACATGACCGCCGGACACGAGGACGCGCGGGGCGCCGACGGCGCCGGACGCGCCGAGAGCGCCGGACAGCAGGGGGAACGGCACGGCGGGGAGTACGGCGGCATGGACGCCCTCATGGCCGCGGTCACCGGGGACCCCCTGCCGGAGGAGGCCCGGCGGGACCCCGCCTTCCTCGCCGCGCACCGGGCGGCCGAGGCCGACGTGGCCGTGCTGCGGGACCAGCTGGTGCGGCTGGCCGAGGCGCTGACGGCGGAGGGGAGCACCGGGGAGGCGCCCGGGGCGTCCCCGGACGCCGTCCCCGCCCCGCCCCCCGCCCGGCGCACCCGCGGCCGTGCCCGCCCCTCCGCTCCCACCCGGCCGGCCCGGCCGGGTCACCCCGGGCGGCCGGACAGATCCCGCCGGGCCCTGCGGATCGCGCTCGGCTCGCTCGCCGGCGCCGCGGCGTTCTCCCTGGTCCTGGGCTTCGGCTGGCTGGTGGCCCAGGGGGGTGGCCCCGGCGGGGCGGACGACAGCAGCGGGGCCTCGTCGGGAGCCAAGCGGCATACCGACGCGACGGGACAGGAGGCCGGGGCCGGCGGGCGGCCGGCGTACCCGGAGCGCGAGCTGGCCTGTTCCCGGCTCGTCGTGGAGGGGAGGGTGGCGCGGGTGGAACGGGCCGGGGACGTGCCCGGCAGCCGGGTCACGCTCACCGTGATCCGCTCCTACCGGCCCGCGCACGGCCCCGCCGAGGTCCGCTTCCTGCTCGGCGCCGGTGCCCGGCCGGCGCCCCGCGCGGGCCAGCACGTGCTGGTGCGGGTCGGCCGGGGCGAGCGGTACGCGGGACAGTGGGCCGTGGGTGACCGCGAGGTGGCGGCCGCGCGCGCCTGGATCACCGACGCCCTGCCCGGGTCCCGGGAGCTGACCTGCCCCTCGGGCGACGGCCCGGCCGGCTCCGCGGAGCCCACGGACCCGGCCGGGTGACGGCGGGCGGCCAGTGACACGCAGAAGGGGCGGGAGTCCGTCAGGACCCCGCCCCTTCCCCGTGTGCGTCACCCCGTTACGGCGTGACCTTCTCGATCTTCACGCTGCCGCTGCCCGCGACCGTGCCGCGCGCGTTCACGAGCTGGACCCGCCCGAAGAACTCACGGCCGGCCGGGGCCTCGGCGGCGGCCGTGACCTGGCCGGTCACCGTGGCCGAGTCGCCCGTGCCGAGCTTGACCGGGGCCGAGCCGTCGACCGTGACGGAGCCGAGCGCGGTCGAGAAGAACACGTCCCGGTAGTCGTAGTCGGTCGAGCCGGACGGGACGGAGTAGCCCACGACCTGGATGGTGTAGGTGCCGGCGGCCGGGGACGGTACGGACACCGCCTCCTCGGAGTCACCGTCGGCGGACTTGCCGACCTCCTTGCCGGACGCGTCGTACACCATCAGGTCCAGGTCGGCCGCGGTGTCCGAGACGCCCCCGATGGCGACGTCGAGCGAGGTCGCGCCGGCCGGGACCGTCACCGTGGTGGTCTGGGTCTCGCCTTCCTTGATGGCCGGGCGGGCGGTCTTGGCCGAGCCGAGCGGACCGCCGGTCAGCCTGCCGTCCAGCGCGGCGTAGGCGTTGGTCACCTTCCAGGACGCGGTGGCCGGGGTGCCCACCTTGGCCTCGGGCACGGTCACGGTCTGCGGGTCGAAGGCGGCGCCGAGGACGGTGACGTCCAGCCGGTAGGGGTTGTCGAGCAGCGGGGAGGTCCGCCGGGACTCGACCTCGACCTCCCAGACGCCGGGCTGCGGGGCGGCGTAGGAGCGCACGTCGGGCTTGCAGCCGTTGCCGTCCAGGTAGTTGTTGTAGCAGTACGGGGTCGAGGTGTTGTCGGACGGGACGCCGTACGGGTGGATGGCGATGAACCGGGTCTGGCTCTTGTCCTCCAGCCCGCCGATCGCGACCTCCAGCGAGGTCGCGCCCTCGGGCACGCTCAGGAAGTAGGAGCGCGTGCTGTTGCGCTGGACCGAACCGGACGCGGAGTACGTGTACTTCACCGGGGCCGCGACCACGACGGTGGACAGGATCTGCTTGTCGACGCCCTCGGTCCGCGGGTCGTCGACCTCCAGGATCGCGCTCTTGATGCCCTCGGACTTCGGGGCCGCCTGGACCTTGACGGTGACCGGCTGGTCCAGCGGCAGCCTGACGTCGTCGTCGCCGACGATCCGGAAGGTGCCGCCGGCGTCGTTCGCGAAGCGCAGCTCGTGCCGGACCGCCTTGTCCGGGCCGGACGTACGGGTGATCGTCACGTCGTACGTCTTCTTCTGGCCCGCCTTCAGACCGCCCTCGCGGTCGTACAGGCCGGTGCCGAAGCCCGGGGTCTTCAGGGCGTAGTCGATCGCGGTGTCGACCGGGGCCTTGACGGTGTACTCGTGGGCGGTGGCGCCGTCCCTGATGGCGTCCCACGCGTCCACGATGTCGATGAGGCCCGCGCCCTCCTCGTACGCCTGCACGCCCTTGATGTGGTGGGCGGTCGAGGTCAGCGCCGTGCGCAGCGCGGCGGGCGTGAGGTCGATGCCCTTCTGCTTGGCGGCGCTCAGCAGCAGCGCGGAGGCGCCGGCGGCCTGCGGGGAGGCCATCGAGGTGCCCTGGAGCATCGAGTAGCCGGCCGGCAGCGCGTAGCCCGCCTCGGCGACCGGGGAGCCCGGCAGCCAGGTCTGGGTGGTGTTGATCGCGGCGCCGGGCGCGCTGAGGGTCGGTGTGAAGCCGCCGTCCTCGCGCGGGCCGCGCGAGGAGAAGGGCATCATCGCGTACTTCGTCTCCACCGCCGAGCCGTAGTCGGCGGCCCAGGTCTCCTTGGAGACGGTCGCGCCGACGGAGATCACCTTGTCGGCGAGACCGGGGTCGCCGATGGTGTTGGCGCCGGGGCCGGAGTTGCCGGCGGAGATCACCAGCTGCACGCCGTAGGTGTCGATGAGCCGGGTGTACAGCTCGGCGCGCGCGTTGTTGCCGTCGTTCAGCGCGGGCAGGCCGCCGATCGACATGTTGACGATGTCGACCCCGCGCTTGGTGACGAGGTCGATCATGCCCTCGGTGAGGGCGACGTTGGTGCAGCCGCCGGTCCAGGTGCAGGCCCGCGAGGAGACCAGCTTGGCGCCCGGGGCCGCGCCGTTCATCTTCCCGCCGAACAGGCCGTTGGCGGCGGTGATGCCGGCGACGTGGGTGCCGTGCTCGGACTCGATGACGCCGATGTTGACGTAGTCGGCCTTCGCGCCGGTGGAGTTGTAGACGACGTCCTTGCGGGTCTCGACCACGAAGGGGACGCGCTCCACGACGTCCGTCGCGGGGTCGTCGGTGCCGAAGTACCCGACCTGGTAACCGTCCTTGTACGGCTTCATCGCCGCGTCGTCGGTGAAGTCCAGGTTGTCGTTGGTGTCGACGCGGACCGTGCCGGTGGCCGGGTCGTAGAGCACGCCCCAGGCGTCGGTGGTGTCACCGTCCCGGTTGAGGTCGCCCTTCTCGTCGCCTCCCGCGGTGGCGGACTCGTACATGTAGTTGAACTTGTACGAGCCCTCGGGCGCCGTGAACTTCTCGGTGCCCTGCGAGGCGGTGCTGATGGAGAAGGACGGACCGGAGACACCGGTGGTCATCCGCCGCCAGGTGCCGTCGCCGTCGACGACCGGGTCGGTCGCCGTCACCCAGTCGACGATCTTCCGCTCGCCGGTGGTGGTCTTCTGCAGGGCCGGGTGGCCGAGGTCGACGCCGGAGTCCAGGATGCCGATGGTGATGCCGCGGCCGTCCGCCTTCGGGTGGTCCTCGACGAAGTCGACGGCACCGGTCTCGAAGGACGGGTTGTACGGGTTCGCGGCCGGGGTCTTCTTCCCCGGCGCGGGGTACGTGCCCTTGCCCGTGGTGGTGGACTTCGCTCCGTTCGGCGCGGGGTCGTCCAGCGGGATCTCCTGCTTGAGGTCGATCGCCTGGACGGAGGAGAGCTTCGCGGCGGCGGCGATGGCCGAGTCCGCCCGGCCCGTCGGGACGGTGGCGCGGACGTAGCCGAGCTTGTCGTCGGTGCGGCCGACCAGGCCGCCCTCGACCGCGTCCAGCTGCCCGGCGACCCGCTCCGTCTGCCCGGGCGAGGTCGCGATCATCATCGTGACGTTCTTGTCGCCGTCGGCCTTGGCCTCGGCGAGCAGGGCGGCGTCGTAGGAGCCGAGCTTGTCGTGGGCGGACTTCACGGCGGGGTCGGCGGCCGGGGCGGGGGCCGGGTCCGCGGCGAGGGCCAGGGGCACGGGCCCCACCGCGGAGAGGGCGGCCACGACGCCCACGGCCACGGCTATGCGGGCCAGGCGTCTCGGACCGGGTATCGGATCACGCTCGGGCGTGTGGGTCATCGGCATCCCTCAGGTCAAGGAACGAGCGGACGGAGCGCTCAGCCTGGCCGAAAGGGTCGGTTTTTGGGGACCGTTGACCGAATCGAAATCAAGGTATGGGGAAAACCCGCGATGGATATGAGCGAAGTCGGCCGGTATCGTCCGGATTTCGCTCAACCCTCCTTCGAACGGGCGTAATGCCGGGAGGCCTTGGCCCGGTTGCCGCACGCGGCCATCGAGCACCAGCGGCGGGTGCCGTTGCGGGACGTGTCGAAGAAGTACAGGACGCAGCCGCCGCCGGCACAGGTGCGGATCCGCTCCGGAGCCCGGGTGAGCAGGTCCAGGTAGTTCCGGGCGGCCAGCCAGGCCGGGCCCCAGGCGGGGTCCGCGAACTCGGGCTCCTCGGCCGGGCCGCCGGCGGTGAGCCGGGCCCGGATGCGGCCGTGCTCCAGTACGGCGTCCACGAGCGGAGCCGCCCGCTGCGGTGACCCGTCCACGGCCGCCTTGACCGCCTCGCGCGCCGTGCGCAGATGGCGCAGCACCGCCGCGTCGGCCGGATGGGTTCCGGCCAGCTTGTTCGACGCGAGCCAGACCGCCAGCCCCTCGGTGTCCGCGAGCAGGTCCTGGATGACGCCGTCGCTGTTCCACCGGGTGTTGAGCAGGTCGAGCGCGAGCGGCTCTCCGGTGAGCGGGCGGGGGTCGCGGGCGCTGGACATCGGGCACTCCTCCTCGGCTAACCGGTCAAGCGTACGTGAGTGGTTGACTCTGCCGAGTCTAACCTTCTAACGTGCTCTACAAAGGTTAGAAATGCCCGGTGAGGGCACGCCGAAGGGAAGAGCCATGACCTTGAGCACCGGCCACACGGGCCTGAACGTCACCGACCTCGACCGCTCGCTCGCCTTCTACCGGGACGTCCTCGGCTTCACCGTGCTGGCCGAGGGCAAGGAGGACGACCGGCGCTACGCGTTCCTCGGCGACGGCGACGACCAGCTCCTCCTCACCCTGTGGCAGCAGGCGCGGGGGTCGTACGACAGCGGCCGGGCCGGACTGCACCACCTGGCCTTCACCGCCGACACGATGGACCGGGTCCGGGAGTACGAGACGGCGCTCAGGGCCGCCGGGGTGGAGTTCGCCCACGACGGTGTGGTCGCCCACCGGGAAGGCGCGTCCTCCGGCGGGATCTTCTTCCACGACCCGGACGGCACCCGCCTGGAGATCTCCGTCCCGCACGGCGCCGAGCAGGCCCCCGCCCCGCACGCGTCCGCCCCGACCTGCGGTTTCTTCTAGTCATGGGCGTGTTCCACGCGGGCTCGCGGGCCCTCCAGGACCAGACCGGCGTCCGGGACCGGGCCGACCACGTCGGCCGCTCCCTCGGCCAGGACATCAAGCCGGTCGCGGCGGCCTTCCTGGAGCAGCAGCCCCTGCTGATCGTGGGCGCGGCGGACCCGGGGACGGGAAGGGTGTGGGCCTCGGCGCTCACGGGAGCACCGGGTTTCGTCCGGGCGACGGGCCCGAGGCGGATATCCGTCGACGGAGACACCGCCCGGGCGTTCGCCACGACGGACCCGCACCCGGACGACGGCCCGCCACGCGTCGGCACCATCGCCCTGGACCCGAGGACCCGCCGCCGCATGCGCCTCAACGGCCGCCTCCACGCCACGGCGACCGGATTCACCGTGGAAGCGGACCAGGTCTTCTCCAACTGCCCGAGACACATCCAGCGAAGGGAGTCGTACGAAACGGTCGACCGCACCCCCGGCGCCCCCCGCCACCTCACCGAACTCGGCGAGGTGGAAGCCGGCTTCGTCCGGTCCGCCGACACCTTCTTCCTCGCCACCGTGCACGGGGCCGGCGCCGACGCCAGCCACCGCGGCGGCGACCCCGGCTTCGTCGAGGTCACGTCCCCGCGCGAGCTGACCTGGCCGGACTACCCCGGCAACGCCATGTTCCTCAGCCTCGGCAACCTGCGCGCCGACCCCCGCGCCGGTCTGCTCTTCCTGGACTGGGACACGGGCACCACCCTCCAGCTCACCGGCGAGGCCCGTACCGAGTTCGCCCGGGACGGCGCCCGTACCGTCCGCTTCACGCTCACCGAGGCCGTGTGCACCCCGGCCGCCCTGCCCCTGCGCTGGTCCGCGCCGGAGTATTCGCCCGCCAACCCGGACACCGCGCGCTAACGTCCGTCCATGCGACGGAAACTGAGGGTGGCGGCCTACGCCGTGTGCGTCCGCGACGGGCAGCTCCTGCTCGCCCGCTCGCCGGCGCCGGACGGCACGCCCGAGTGGGTCCTGCCCGGCGGCGGCATGGAGCACGGCGAGGACCCCTACGACACCGTCCGCCGCGAGGTCGGCGAGGAGACCGGCTACCGCATCGAGGTGACCGGTCTCCTCGGCATCGACTCCGCCCGCCACGTCCTGCCCGGCGGGCGCCCGCGCCGCCGCACCGACCACCACGGGGTGCGCATCCTCTACACGGGCGAGGTCGTGGGCGGTGAACTCCGCTACGAGGTGGGCGGTTCCACCGACCTCGCCGCCTGGCAGGACCTCGACGCCGTACCCGGGCTGACCCGGGTGCGACTGGTCGACACCGCGCTGCGGCTGTGGCGCGAACAGCCCCCGCACGGACACCTGGAGGACGTGGCCCTACCCCGGCAGTTGAACGAGGAGTGACCGGTCCCGGTCCACCGGCGATCCGCTCCATGACCGCGCCCGGTAACCCGTGATCCACGTACGGTGATTGGCGCCGCGCGTTGCGACCACGTTCACGCGCAGGTCATCCCCGGTGCCAACGATCCACAGTGAGCGGGACGTTCGCGTCCGTGACGGCCCGCGACCACTGCCGACGCGTTCGCACTCGGGGAGACCGCGCATGTCGCGCATACGCTCTGTCGCCACCTCCGCCGCGGGGGTCAACCGCCGTACCGTCCTCGCCGCCGCCGGAGCGGTCTCGCTCTCCGCGGGCGTCGGCTACGCCCTGCGCCCGGCCGGTGGCGAGCCCGTCACCGCCGCCGAGGAGCCCGTCGCCCACAGCGGACGGGCCTTGGCCGCCCCGCTCGCCCCCTACACCAAGGGCACGACACTCGCCTCCGTCGCGGCCCCACGCAACAGCTCCGGCTACCGCCGGCTCGGCGACGGTCCCGGCTGGAAGCGGGTCGTACGCGACGAGCTGGCCACCCCCAGGGCCGGCCGCGCGGGCCGCCGCCGGGCCCTCGCCGCGTTCGTGCAGTTCACTGACATGCACCTGACGGATGTGCAGCACCCGCTGCGCGCCGAGTTCGTGCGCGCCGCCGACCCGCACGCCTGGCGCCCGCAGGAGGCGCTGACCGTGCAGGGTGCCATCGCCTTCGTCGAACGGGTCAACGCGCTGCGCGGCGGGCCCGTCACCGGCGCTCCGCTCCACTTCGTCATGACCACCGGCGACAACACCGACAACAACGCGCTGTCCGAGCTCGAGTGGTACATGAAGGTGATGAGCGGTGGCCGCTTCGCCCCGAACTCCGGTGACCCGGCGCACTACGAAGGCGTGCAGAACAGCGGCCTGAAGCTGTACTGGCAGCCCGGCGCCGCCCTCCGCGACAACGACAAGGCGCTCGGCTTCCCGCACCTGGACGGGTTCCTGGCCGCGGCGATCCGCGAGGTGCGCAGCCCCGGCCTGAAGCTGCCCTGGTACTCCACCGTCGGCAACCACGACATGCTCCAGCTCGGTGTCTACGGCTCCCACGGCGACCCCTACCTGGCCGAGGCCGCCATCGGCGGCCGGAAGCTGATGACCGTCTCCGCCGCCGAGGCGAAGAAGTTCCGGGACACCAACAAGAACGCCCGGGACCCGCGGGGCACCGGCTACCGGGACTTCCTCAAGGCCCACGCGCGCGCCATGCGCTCCGTCACCCCCGACGAGAAGCGGGCGCCGTACACGCCCGCCGACTACCTCAAGGCCCACCTCGACCCCGCCCACCAGGGCGTCGGCCCGGTCGGGCACGGCTACTCCTCCGCGAACCTCGACGCCGGGACCCAGTACTACTCCTTCCGCATCTCCGACGACGTCATCGGGATCAGCCTCGACACCAACGACGCCGGCGGCCACTTCGAGGGCTCCCTCGGCACCGCCCAGCTCAACTGGCTGGACAAGACCCTGAAGGACAACAAGGACTCCTACGCCGTGGTCTTCAGCCACCACACCAGCACGACCATGACCAACACCCGCCCGGACCCGGCCCGCCCCGGCGAGCGCCGGCACACCGGCCAGGAACTGGTGGCCCTCCTCTCCCGGCACCGCAACGTGCTCGCCTGGGTGAACGGCCACGTCCACAAGAACGTCATCACCCCGCACGCGGCCTCCGGCGGCCGCTCCTTCTGGGAGATCTCCACCGCCTCGCACATCGACCACCCCCAGCTCGCCCGCGTCGTCGAGCTGGTCGACAACAAGGACGGCACGCTCTCCGTCTTCACCACCCTCATCGAGTCCGCGGCCCCGCACCGCACCGACTTCGCGGACCTCTCGCAGACCGGCCTCGCCGCCCTCTACCGCGAGCTGTCCTTCAACGCCCCGGGCGCCAGCACGACGTTCGGGGGCAAGGCGGCCGACCGGAACACCGAGCTGGTGCTGAAAAAGAGCTGATATTCACTCAACCGGAGTACACCCGGGCAACCTTCGCACAACACTCCCGGGTCCCTCCCCCCGACCGCACCGGCACACCACAGGTTGGGGAAGACATGCGCGCACGCACAGCTCTGGTGGGCGGCACCGCCCTGCTCCTCGCGGCGGCCCTCGCGGGGCCGGCCGTCGCGGCCGGCCCCGCACCCCACGAACGCACCCGCGAGGCCGTCGAGGCGGCGGTCGAGGCCGGCGTCCCCGGCGCGACCGTCACCGCGCGGGACGGCCACGGCGTCTGGTCCGCCACCGCGGGCGTGGGCGACACCCGCACGGGCGAGCCGCGCTCGCCCGCCGACCGTTTCCGCGTCGCCAGCATCACCAAGACCTTCGTCGCCACCGTCCTGCTCCAGCTGGAGGCGGAGGACCGGCTCTCGCTCGACGACCCGGTGGACCGGTGGCTGCCGGGCGTGGTGCGCGGCCACGGCCACGACGGCCGCCGGACCACCGTCCGGCAGCTGCTGAACCACACCAGCGGCATCCACGACTACCTTGCCGACCCCGGCTTCAGCTCCGCCTACTTCACCAAGGACGGCTTCTTCCGGCACCGCTACGACACCCTCACCCCGCGGTACCTGGTGGACCTCGCCATGCGGCACGCGCCGGACTTCGCCCCGGGCACCTCCTGGCGGTACTCCAACACCAACTACGTCGTCGCCGGGATGGTGATCGAGAAGGTGACGGGCCGGTCGTACGCCACCGAGATCGACCGCCGGATCATCGGCCCGCTGCGCCTGCGGGCGACCTCCCTGCCCGGGACCAGGGTCACCCTGCCGCGGCCGGGCAGCAGAGCGTACTCGACGTTCAGGGTCCCCGGCGGCCCGGCGTACGACGTCACCGACCTCAACCCGTCCATGGCCTCCTCCGCCGGGGAGATGATCTCGGACGCCGCCGACCTGTCCCGCTTCTACGGCGCCCTGCTCGGCGGCCGGCTGCTCCCTGACCGGCAGCTGAAGGAGATGGAGACCACCGTCGCCACGCAGGCCGACTCCCCGCACATCCGGTACGGCCTCGGGCTCATGAACACCCGGCTGAGCTGCGGCGTCCGCGTCTGGGGCCACGACGGCGGCATCCACGGCTCGGTGTCCGAGGCGGCGTCGACGGCGGACGGCCGGCACTCGGTGGCGGTCAACTTCAACGGGGACTGGGCCGGGGACACGGTGGACGTGCTGGAAAAAGAGTTCTGTTAGCCAACGTTTCGTCCGCTTAGCGCCGCGTTAACGCGCACGCCATGTCCGTACCGCCTCATATCGGCTAACCCGCTGTTCACGGGGATGGCTCGATTTTGTGCAAGGCGGGTGGTCGTGTGCGCGCGAGGCACGGACTGCGTGTGCTGTCGGTCTACGAGGGCTTCTTCTCCGGAGGCGCCCGGATCGTGCACTCCGACGTCGTTCTGGGACTGGCCGAGGGCGGCCAGTCCCACCAGGTACTCAGCATCCACGGCGAGGTCCACCGCGAGGCCACCCGGCAGCGCATGGAGGACGACGCCTGCTACCGGGCCCTGACCGCGGGCGGGGTCGGCGTCACCTCGCTCGGCCGCACCGCGGGGCTGGTGGACGGCACGGTCGCGGCGAACGTTTTCAGCGGGCCCGAGCTGGCCGAAACCGCGCGGGCCATGGCCGCGGCGGACGTGATCCTGTCGCTGAAGGAGCAGCCGCTGGCGCTGTTGAACCAGGCCGGGCTGCCCCGCCGCCCGGTCGTGGTCTGCCTGCACCGCTCCGACCCGGAGAACCAGGGCCCGGCGCTGGCCGAGCTGAAGGCCGCGATCGCCGACGGCACCGTGGTGGCCTGCGTGTGCTGCGCCGAGTCCACGCGGGACGCCTACGCGGCGGCCGGCGTCCCGCGCGAGCTGCTGCACGTCATCCCCAACGGGGTGGACCTGCTCCGCTTCCGCCCGGACCCGGCCGCCCGGACGGCGTTCCGCGCCTCCCTGGGCATCCCGGCCCCGGCGCCGGTGACCGTCTTCGCCGCCCGCTACGCCGCGATGAAGAACGTGCCGCTGTTCCTGCGCGCCGCCCGCGCCTGGCTCGCCCGCGAGCCCGAGGGGCACGTCCTGATGTGCGGTGCGGGCATGACGGACACCAACCCGGCGCTGTGGGCCGACCTCGAGGTCGCGTTCGGCGCCGACCGGCACCTCGCGGAGCGGGTGCGGTTGCTCGGCGTGCGCCCGGACATGGAGACCGTGTACGCCGCCGCCGACGTCGTCGCCCTCACCTCCGCCTCCGGGGAGGCGGCGCCGCTGTGCCTGATCGAGGGCATGATGTGCGGCGCGGTCCCGGTCACGACGGACGTGGGCGACAGCGCGCGGATCGTCCGGGGCCACGGGTTCGTGACCCCGCAGGACCCCGAGGCCATCGCCCTGGCCTGGTCGGCGGCGGTCGCCGACCGCGCCGTACTGGCCCCGGCGCTGGCGGCGAGCCGCGAACGCTTCAGCCGCACGCGCATGATCGCGGCCTACGCCGCCCTGCTCGCGGGCGTGCACACGGCGGCCTCGCGGCTGCCCGAGCCGCTGTAGCGGTTCACGACACCCGGCTGAGCACCGGCAGGTAGCCGAGGGACTGCCCCGGTGCCGTCGGGTGGTAGGAGTCGGTGATCGACAGCACGTCGACACCGCGCAGCCAGGGCCGCGACGAGCAGATCTCGTGCCCGGCGAAGGCGGCGGTGACGTCGGCGAAGACGAACCCGTGGGCGGTGGCGCGCCGGGCGATCACGGCGTTGAGGTGGTCCACGGCGTCGTTCAGCGTGGCGCGTTCGCCGTCCGGCAGGCCCAGCGCGCAGGCGCCCTGGAGGTGGTACAGGTGCGGGTAGCCGAGCACCACGACCCGGGCGGCGGGGGCCCGGTCCCGGATGGCCGAGTAGAGCCGGTCGAGGCTGCCCGCGAGGGACCCGTCCATCGTGGTGCGGGCCCGGGAGACGGCGGACAGGCACCCCTTGGCGCCGCCCAGCGCGCAGTTCGCGATGACGGAGACGAAGCCCGTGTCGCTGCCGCCGACGGTGAGCGTGACCAGCCCGGTGCGGGGGCTGAGGTGGCCGAGCTGGTCGGCCAGGACGTCGTCGGCGCCGGCGCCGTTGCACGCGGCGAAGGTGAAGGAGGCCGGCGCGTGGGCCTCGGCCCACAGCACGGGGAAGGCCCGGCTGCTGCGCTTGCACTCCTTGCCGGAGTCCAGGTAGTCGCCGGCTCCGGCACCGGAGGAGTAGGAGTCGCCGAGGGCCACGTAGCCTCCGGTCACGGTACGCGGCGCCACTTGCGCCCTCGCGGGGCCGGCGAACGCGCACGCGGCCGCGAGGAGGAGGGAGCACGCGCCTGCCGCTATTCGGGGGTGTCTCATGACTCTCCTCTACCGTGGCCCGCCCCCGCCCCGCCCGCCCTGCTCGTCCGTTCCGGTGACTCCTCACCCGTCCGGCGCAGGAAAACAGGAGGGAGCGGGCGGCCTCGCTACCGGGGCAGCACCACGACGTACGCCGCCGGGTCGCGGTCCCCGGACGCCATCAGCGCCGTCCGCACCACCGCGGCCTGCTGCTCCAGGGAGTCCCGCAGTTTCCTGGGCGTGATGTACACGACCGTGATGCCGAGGCGTTCCAGGTGCTCGCGCTTGCGGGCGTACTCGGACCACAGCGCGTCGTCGTCCTGCCCCTGCCCCTGCTCCTGTCCTTGGCGACGGCCCTGCCGGGGCGCGCGGGTGTCGAGTTCGACGGCGACGGCCTGGTCCGGCCAGTAGGCGTCCAGGCCGCCCAGGTGCGGACCGCCGGGCAGGCGCAGGTCGACGTTCCAGACCGGGTCGGGCAGCCCGTACTCGCGGACCATCCGGTACAGGCGGTCCTCGGCGACCGAGCGGCCCTCCGCGAGCAGCGCGTCCACGGCGTCCACCACGTGCGGGCGGTTCAGCAGCTTGGCGAGGGTCAGCTCCCGGACGACCGCCGCCGGTTCGCAGTGGCCGCCGCGCACCGCCTCGGTGAGCAGCCGCCGTACCTCCTCCGCGTCCGTCAGCTCCGCCACCGCGTCCGCCAGCGCCCGGGGCACCGGCGCCACCGGCAGACCGGTCACCGTCTGCGGGACGGGCAGGGCGGAGGTGCGCAGGACGCGGACGTAGCGCGCGGAGCGCAGCCGGCGCTGGCGCGGGACCAGGACGTCCACGTGGTCCAGGCCGGTCAGCGCCGGGGTGGACGAGAAGCCGTGCAGGGTCAGCGCCGCCAGTCCGGTGAGCACCGCCTCCTGGTACTGCGGCCGGTGCGGGCTGCCGGCCGTCGGCTGGACCGGGACGCCCGGCTCCGTCGCGCGGGCCGCGTACAGCAGGGCCCCGTGCAGCCGCTCCTCGCCGGTGGGCGGGCCGGGGTGCAGCAGGATCACGTGCGGCAGGAGTTCCCGCCAGGGGCCGCCGGGCCGGCACTGCTCGGCCAGCTCGGCCGTCGGCACGCCGTGGGCGCGCAGCTGGGCGGCCGTCAGGACGCGGCGGTGGACGTCGGAGAGGTGGCGGAGGGGGCGGGGGGAGAGCGGGGTGTTGTGGGTCATGGCCTCGGGATTCCCGCGCCCGGTGCGGACTGTAACCGCTGTTACACGCTCGTCGAGAAATGCGGACAAGAAGGGACTAAAGGTCAGGTGTTCGGATGCCGAGTAGGCCAGCAAATCCCCTGGTCCGAACGGGTGCGGACCAGGGGTTACGGCTGTGTTTGCCCGAATTTCGTAACGGTCACCGGCCGGGCAAGCTCAGGCCAAAGCTCACCGGCCGGCCGCGGCGTCGCACTCCTGCGCGCGCAGCGCCCGCGCCAGGTCGTCCCGCGCCTCCAGCACCAGCCGGCGCAGCGCCGGTGCCGCGTCCCGGTGCGCCTCCAGCCACGCGTCCGTCGCCTCCAGCGTCTCCGGCCGGTCCTGGTACGCCGGGAACAGACCCCGCACCACGTCCATGCCGATCTGGATCGACCGCTCCCGCCACACCCGCTCGACCGCCGCGAAGTACAGCTGCGCGTACGGCGCGGTCAGCTCCCGCTGCGACGGCTGCTGGAAGCCCGAGATCGTCGCCTCCACCAGCGCGTTCGACAGCGCGTCGGACTCCACCACCTGCGCCCACGCCTGCGCCTTGACCGGCGCCGACGGCCGCGCGGCCAGACAGCGCACCTGGTGCCGCTTGCCGGACGCCGTGTCGTCCCGGACCAGCTCCGCCGCCAGCACCGACTCGTCCGCCGCCCCGTGCGCGGCCAGCGGCTCGAGGAACGCCCAGCGCAGCTCCTGGTCCACCTCCAGCCCCTCGATCTCGACCGTGCCGTCCAGCAGGTCGGTCAGCAGCTTCAGGTCCGGCTCGGCGGACGCCACCGACGCGAAGAACCGCGCCCACGCGAGCTGGTGCTCGCTGCCCGGCTCCGCCTGCCGCAGCTCCCGCAGCGCCCCCTCGGCCAGCAGTTCCCCGCCGGTCTCCCGCCAGTCCGGCGCCGCGTAGTGGGTCAGCGCGGCGTTCGCCCAGGCGTGCAGCATCTGGAGCACCCCGATGTCCGACTCGCGGCCCGCGAACCGCAGCACGAGACCGATGAAGTCCCGCGCCGGCAGCAGGGCGTCCCGGGTCAGGTTCCACAGCGCCGACCAGCACAGCGCGCGGGCCAGCGGATCGGTGAGCGCGCCCAGGTGCGTCCGCAGCGTCATCAGCGAGGTCTCGTCGAACCGGACCTTGCAGTAGGTCAGGTCGTCGTCGTTGACCAGCACCAGCTCCGGCGCCTCGGTGCCCGCCAGCTCCGCCACGACGGTACGCGGCTCGTGCACGTCCGTCTCCACGCGCGCGTACCGCTCCAGCGCGCCCCCGGGCGTACGCCGGTACAGGCCCACCGCGATCCGGTGCGGGCGCAGCTCCGGGTGCGACTCCGGGGCCTCCTGGAGGATCGCCAGCTCGGCGATCCGGCCGCCCTCGGTGTCCAGCAGCACCTGCGGGGTCAGCGTGTTCACCCCGGCGGTCTGGAGCCAGGAGGCCGCCCACGCCGTCATGTCCCGGCCGCTGGTCTCCGCGAGCACCGACAGCAGGTCGCCGAGGCGCGTGTTGCCGTACGCGTTCCGCTTGAAGTAGCGCCGGGAGCCCTCCAGGAACGCGTCCTGGCCGACGTACGCCACCAGCTGCTTGAGCACCGAGGCGCCCTTGGCGTAGGTGATGCCGTCGAAGTTCAGCTTGGCGTCCTCCAGGTCGCGGATGTCCGCCGTGATCGGGTGTGTGGACGGCAGCTGGTCCGCGCGGTACGCCCAGGCCTTGCGGCGGTTGGCGAAGGTGGTCCACGCGTCCTTGAAGCGGGTCGCGCCCACGTTGGCGAACGTGCCCATGAAGTCCGCGAAGGACTCCTTCAGCCACAGGTCGTCCCACCACTCCATGGTGACCAGGTCGCCGAACCACATGTGCGCCATCTCGTGCAGGATGACGTTGGCCCGCGCCTCGTACGACGCCTGCGTCACCTTCCCGCGGAAGATGTACTCCTCGCGGAAGGTCACCAGGCCCGGGTTCTCCATCGCGCCCAGGTTGTACTCCGGCACGAACGCCTGGTCGTACTTCCCGAACGGGTACGGGTAGTCGAAGTGGTCGTGGAAGAAGTCCAGGCCCTGCTTGGTCACCAGGAACACGTCGTCCGCGTCGAAGTGCGGCGCCAGACCCTTGCGGCACATCGCGCCGAGCGGGATCTCCAGCTCGGTGCCGTCCTCGAAGGTCCGGGTGTAGGAGTCCGTCACGTAGTGGTACGGGCCCGCCACCACGCACGTGATGTACGTCGAGATCGGCTTCGTCTCCGCGAACCGCCAGACCCCGTCGGCGAGTTCACCGGCGCCGTTGCTCCACACCGTCCAGCCCCGCGGCGCCCGCACCTCGAAGCGGTACGGCGCCTTCAGGTCCGGCTGCTCGAAGTTCGCGAACACCCGGCGGGCGTCGGCCGGCTCGTACTGCGTGTACAGGTAGACCTCGCCGTCCTCGGGGTCGACGAAGCGGTGCAGGCCCTCGCCGGTGCGGGAGTAGGCGCACTGCGCGTCCACCACCAGCTCGTTCTCCGCGGCCAGGTCCTCCAGCAGGATCCGGGAGCCGTCGAACACCTCGCCCGGGTCCAGGTCCCGCCCGTTGAGCGACACGGACGTCACGCCCGGCGCGACCAGATCGGCGAAGCTGGAGGCCCCCGGCTCGTTGCAGCGGAAGCGGATGGTGGTCACCGAGCGGAACGTGCGCGGCTCGCCGCCCGCGTCGCCGACGGCGGACCGCAGGTCCAGGGACACCTCGTAGCCGTCGACGGACAGCAGGGCGGCCCGTTCCCGGGCCTCGTCGCGGGACAGATTCTCACCGGGCACGGACGGCACTCCCTCGTGATCGCGTGTATGGCGGCTGAACAGCACCGATCCTGCCATGTGCTCCTGACAGGGGTGACGGGGAATGGCACAGCGGGCAGCCGCGTTTCTCCGGGAAAGGCCTTCCCCACGAGGAGAGACATGCCGGACAAGACCCCCGTCGACTTCTGGTTCGACCCGCTGTGCCCCTGGGCCTGGATGACCTCTCGCTGGGTGCTGGAGGTGGAGAAGGTACGGGACATCGAGGTCCGCTGGCATCTGATGAGCCTCGCCGTGCTCAACGAGAACCGCCTCGACGAGCTGCCCGAGGAGTACCGCGAGATGCTCGCGACCAAGGCGTGGGGGCCGGTCCGCGTCGTCATCGCGGCCCAGCAGGAGCACGGCGCGGAGGTGCTCGGCGACCTCTACACCGCGCTCGGCACCCGCATCCACAACCAGGGCGAGGGCCCGGAGAAGCCGGCCGTGGCCGCCGCGCTGAAGGACGTCGGGCTGCCCGAGTCCCTCATGGACCACTGGGACTCCACCCCGTACGAGCCCGAGCTGCGCGCCTCCCACAAGGAGGGCATCGAGAAGGTCGGCCAGGACGTCGGCACCCCGGTCATCGCGGTGCCCGGCCCCGACGGCGAGCAGATCGCCTTCTTCGGCCCGGTCGTCACCCCCGCCCCCAAGGGCGAGGAGGCGGCCCGCCTGTGGGACGGCACGATCGCCGTGGCCTCGGTCCCGGGCTTCTACGAGATCAAGCGCAGCCGCACCAAGGGCCCGGACTTCAGCAACCTGTGACCTTCGGCGCCGCGCAGGCGAAGACCCCCGTGAGTCACGTCCTCACGGGGGTCTTCTCCCATCCGCCCGCCGTCGTGAAGGGTGAGAAGACGATCACGAGGCGGGACGTTCTCAGGGGGCCAGGAGCAGCACGTTCGCGCGGGACTTCGCCGCCTCGTAGCGCTTGGCGACGTCCTGCCAGTCGACCACCTGCCACATGGCCTCGATGAAGTCGACCTTCTGGTTCCTGTACTGGAGGTAGAAGGCGTGCTCCCAGGCGTCGAAGACCAGGATCGGGGTGGAGCCCTGGCCGACGTTGCCCTGGTGGTCGTAGACCTGCTCCACGACCAGCCGCCCGCTCAGCGGCTCGTGGGCGAGGACGCCCCAGCCGGAGCCCTGGGTGGTCGCGGCGGCCTTGGACAGCTGGGTCTTGAAGGCGGCGAAGGAGCCGAAGGACTCCTTGATCGCCTCGGCCAGCTCGCCCACGCCGTCGGCCGCCAGCGGCTCGCCGCCGCCGTCCTTCGGGCCCGTCATGTTCCGCCAGTAGATCGAGTGCAGGATGTGCCCGGACAGGTGGAACGCCAGGTTCTTCTCCAGGCCGTTGATCGACCCCCACGCCTCCTTGTCCCGCGCCTCGGCGAGCTGCTCCAGCGTGTCGTTCGCGCCCTTCACATAGGCCGCGTGGTGCTTGTCGTGGTGCAGCTCGATGATCTCGGGACTGATCACGGGAGCGAGCGCCGCGTAGTCGTAGGGCAGGTCGGGCAGCGTGTAGACGGGCATGGGTGATCCCCTCCGGAACCTTATTGCAAGTACCTTGCAACTACACGCTAGCAACAACAACCTCGGAGCAACAGAAAGGCCCCCACGTGTCGCACGCGGGGGCCTTGTCGCGGGACACGGCGGTCAGCGCCCTGCCCGCGCCCGCTGCCGGGCGTACCCCACAGCCGCCAGGACCAGCGTCATCCCGCCCGTCGAGTACAGCTGGACGCGGGTGTCCGGCTCGCGGGCCATCAAGGCGAAGATCGCGACCATGCCGGCCAGCGCCACCCAGGTCAGCCACGGGAAGCCCCACATGCGCACGACCAGCTTCCCCGGGGCCTCGCGTTCGATGCGGCGGCGGAGCAGCAGCTGGGAGACCGCGATGAAGATCCAGACGACGAGGATGACCGCGCCGATCATGTTCAGCAGCCAGGGGAAGACGTCGTCCGGGCGCCAGTAGCTGAGCAGCACGCACACGAAGCCGAAGAAGCAGGACGTGAGGACCGCGGCGCGCGGGACCCCGCCGGACAGCCCGGCCAGCGCCTTCGGGCCCTGGCCGCGCTCGACCAGCGAGTAGGCGATGCGCGAGGAGCCGTAGATGTTGGCGTTCATCGCGGACAGCAGGGCGACCAGGACGACCACGTTCATCAGCTGGCCCGCGCCGGGGATGCCCAGGTGGTCCAGGGTGGCGACGTAGGGGCCCTTCGCCACGAGGTCCGCGGAGTCCCAGGGGACCAGGGTGACGACGACCGCCATGGAACCGATGTAGAACAGGGCGATCCGCCACATCGCCGTGCGCACGGCCGAGGCGACACCGCGCACCGGGTCCTCCGACTCGGCCGCCGCGATGGTGACCGTCTCCAGTCCGCCGTACGCGAAGACCGAGGCGAGCAGGCCGACCAGCAGGCCCTCGCTGCCGTGCGGCAGGAAGTCGGTCAGGTGCGACGCGCCGGGGGAGTCGGTGCCGGGCAGCACGCCCGCGATGGCCAGCCCGCCCAGGACCAGGAACAGGCTGATCGCGCCCACCTTCAGCGCGGCGAACCAGAACTCGAACTCGCCGAAGTTCTTCACGGCGGCCAGGTTCGCCCCGCAGAAGACGACCATGAACAGCGCGACCCACATCCACTGCGGGGTGCCCGGCAGCCAGCCCTGGACGATCTTCGCGGCGCCGATGCCCTCCAGGCCCACCGCCGTGCAGAGCAGCACCCAGAAGGACCAGCCCGCCGCGAAGCCCGCCCACGGGCCGATCGCCCGCTCGGCGTGCGCCGAGAAGGAGCCCGAGGACGGGTAGGCGGCCGACATCTCGCCGAGCATCCGCATCACCAGCATCACCAGGACGCCGGAGAGGGCGTAGGCGACCACGATGGACGGGCCGGCGGCGGCGATGCCCGCGCCGGAACCGACGAAGAGGCCCGCGCCGATCACCCCGCCCAGGGCGATCATCGACAGGTGGCGCTGCTTGAGGCCGTGGGAGAGGGAGGCGTCCGTCCGCTGCTGCGGCGGCGTCCCGGTGGTCGTGCTGCTGGGCATGGGGGGCGGCTCTCCCAGTGCGATAGGCGGGCAAAAACCCCGCCAGTCTGGGCGGCCCGTCCGCTCGCGTGACAGGGCCGCCCACTATCCGGACACCCGGTGTACGCAGGGTCAGCCCACGGTCACGCGGCCACGGGCGTGTAGTGCGACGCGTCGCCCTCGATCGAGTAGCTCTCCTTGCCCTCGATGCCGACCGGGACGTCACCGGCGACGGTCACCCGGTGCAGGCGGCGCGGCAGACCGTCGTAGTTGTCGATGGCGTAGTGCTGGGTGACGCGGTTGTCGAAGAGGACGAGCTGGCGCTCCGACCAGCGGTGCCGCAGCACGTTCTCCGGCCGGGTGACGTACGCCTGGAGCAGGTCCAGCACCTTGCGGGACTCGCCCGCCGACAGGCCGACGATCCGCTGCGCGAAACCGCCGATGAACAGCCCGCGCTCCCCGGTCAGCGGATGCACGCGGACCACGGGGTGCGCGGTGCGGTACGCGATGGAGGTGAACTGGGCGCGCTGGGCCGCCCGCTCCTCGTCGATCTCCTCGTCCGGCACCGCGTAGTCGTAGTCGTTCGTGTGCTCCGCCCACAGGGTGTCGGCCAGGCGGCGCAGCGGCTCGGGCAGGTCGCGGTAGGCCGCCGCCGCGTTCGCGATCAGCGTCTCGCCGCCGTACGGCGGCACGGTGAGCGAACGCAGGGTGCTGGCCTGCGGCGGGTTCAGGACGAAGGTGACGTCCGTGTGCCAGTGGTTGGCGCGGCCCCGCTCGCTGTCGACCGGCAGCACGTTCGGGGCGCCGTCCACCGCGCCGACCGTCGGGTGGGCCGTGGTCAGGTCGCCGAAGTGGCGGGCGAACGCCTGCTGGCCGGCGTCGTCCAGGTCCCCGGCGTCGAAGACGAGCGCCTTGTGGACGCCCAGGGCCTCACGGATCGCGGTGACCTCCTCCGGGGCGAGCGGCCGGGTGATGTCGACGCCGGAGACGCGCGCGCCGATCCGGGCGGTGACCTTGGTGAACTCGACGGACATCGGGGTTCCTCTCAGCCGAAGGCGGGGGTCAGGTACTGGTTGGCGGGGCGGGGGAGGCCGTAGCGCTCCCGGAGGGTCTGCCGGGGCCCGTACTCGGTGCGGAACAGACCGCGGGCGCGCAGGCGCGGTACGACGTGCTCGACGAAGGCGTCCAGGCCGGAGGGCAGCACGGCCGGCATGATGGTGAAACCGTCGGCGGCGCCCCGCGTGAACCAGGTCTCGATCCGGTCGGCGACCTGCTCCGGCGTCCCGGCGAAGGTGAGGTGTCCGCGCCCGCCGCCGAGCCGACCGATCAGCTGCCGGACGGTGAGCCGGTCGCGCCGGGCCAGCTCCACGACGAGCGTGTAGCGGCTCTTGGCGCCCTCGACGGCGGACTCGGGCGGCAGGTCGTCGGGCAGCGGACCGTCCAGCTCCAGCGTGCCCGCCGGGAGCCGCAGCAGGTTCTCCAGGCGGACCACGCCGTGCTCGTACACGATGTGGTCCTCCAGCAGCCGTTCGGCGGCCCGCGCCTCGGCCTCCGTGGACCCGAGCACCGGGACGATCCCGGGCAGCACCTTCAGGCGCCCGGGGTCCCGGCCCGCCCGGGCGGCACGGGACTTGAGGTCGGCGTAGAAGTCCTGGGCACCCGCGAGGGTCTGCTGGGCGGTGAACACCGCCTCGGCGTACCGGGCGGCGAAGGCCCTGCCGTCCTCCGAGGACCCGGCCTGGACCAGCAGCGGGTAGCCCTGCGGGGTGCGCGGCACATTGAGGGGGCCGGCGACGCTGAAGTACGTCCCCCGGTGCCGGGGCGGATGGATCTTGCTGTCGTCGCCCCAGACGCCGGCCGCCTTGTCGGCCACGATCGTGTCGTCCTCCCAGCTGTCCCACAGCTTGAGGGCCACGTCCAGGAACTCGGCGGCGCGCGCGTACCGCTCCGCGTGCGGGGGCTCGTCGGCGAGCCCGAAGTTGCGGGCGGCCTCCTGGCCGGCGGTGGTGACGATGTTCCAGCCGGCCCGGCCGCCGCTGACGATGTCCAGCGAGGCGAACCTGCGGGCCAGGTTGTACGGGGAGTTGTAGGAGGTGGACGCGGTGGCGATCAGGCCGATGTGCTCGGTGGCCGTCGCCAGCGCGGTCAGCAGGGTGAGCGGTTCCAGCGCGCCGGCCGGCCGCTGGGCGAGGTTGCTCCACAGCTGGGGGCCGTCGGCGAGGAAGAGCGAGTCGAAGGTGCCCCGTTCGGCGATCCGGGCGAGCCGGACGTAGTGGCTCAGCTCCACGTGGGCGTAGGGGTCGCTCTCGGGGAGCCGCCAGGACGCCTCGTGGTGTCCGGTGTTCATCAGGAACGCGTTGAGGCGGAGCCGTCTCGCGGTCACCGGTGGTCCTCCGTGACGCCGAGGGCGGCCAGCAGCCGCTCGCGGTACTCGCCCAGCAGCGGCTCGCGGTACGAGCGCGGGTGGGGACGGTCGATGGTCAGGTCGAGGCCGATTTGGCCCCGGTCCAGGACGAGGACCCGGTCGGCGAGCACGATCGCCTCGTCCACGTCGTGGGTGACGAGCAGGACGGACGGCCGGTGGCGCGTCCACAGCTCGCGCAGCAGGTGGTGCATCTTGATCCGGGTGAGCGCGTCCAGCGCCCCGAACGGCTCGTCCGCCAGCAGCAGTTCCGGCTCGCGGACCAGGGAGCGGGCCAGCGCCGCCCGCTGCGCCTCACCGCCCGACAGCTCGCCCGGCCAGGCCCGCTCCCGTCCCGCGAGGCCGACCTCTGCCAGGGCGGCCCGGCCGCGCTCCCCGGCGTCCTTGCCGTCCAGGCCGAGCAGGACGTTGTCCAGCACCCGCCGCCAGGGCAGCAGCCGCGAGTCCTGGAAGACGACCGACACCCGCTCGGGCGCCGTCAGCCGCCCGTCGCCGGCCACCCCGTGGTCCAGGCCGGCGATCGCCCGCAGCAGGGTCGACTTGCCGGAACCGCTGTGCCCGAGCAGGGCCGTGAACTGCCCGGCGGGCAGGTCCAGGTCGATGCCGTCGAGGACGGTACGGCCCGCGAACGAGCGGGTCAGGCCGCGCAGCCGCACGGCGGGCCGGGTCAGTTGCTCAGTGTGCGGCGCCATGACAGCACCCTCCGTTCGATCAGGCGGACCACGCTGTCGGAGACCAGGCCGAAGACGCCGTAGATCAGCAGGCCGACCAGGATGACGTCGGTCTGGCCGTAGTTCTGCGCCTGGAACATCAGGTAGCCGAGCCCGCTGGTGGCGTTGATCTGCTCCAGGACCACCAGGCCCAGCCAGGAGCCGGTGACGCCGAGCCGGAGGCCCACGAAGAATCCGGGCAGCGCGCCGGGGACCACCACCTGGCGGACGAAGGCGAGCCGCGACAGGCCCTGCACCTCGGCGAGTTCGACGAAACGGCTGTCGATGCCGGACAGCGCGGCGTGCGTGTTCAGGTAGACCGGGACGTACACGACGATCGCGATGATGGCGATCTTGAAGGTCTCGCCGATGCCCAGCCAGAGGATGAACAGCGGGATCAGACCGAGGGTGGGGATCGCCCGGTTGAGCTGCACGGTCCCGTCGATCAGCGCCTCCCCGGCCCGGCTCAGACCGGAGGCGAGGGCGAGCAGCACCCCGGCGCTCAGGCCGATCGCGAAGCCGTAGCCCGCCCGCCTGAGGGAGGTCAGCACGTCGGTGGGCAGGGTGCCGTCGGTCCACAGGCGGCCGGCGGTGCGCAGGACGGTCCAGGGCGCGGGGATCGCCCCCGTGTCCAGCGCCCCGGCGGCCGAGGCGGCGGCCCACGCGGCGAGCAGCACCAGCGGGCCGATGAGCCGGGCGGCGGGCAGCCGGCGTCCGGGGGAGAGCCGGCGGCGCCGGCGGACCTGGGGGAGGTCCCCGGTGGTGGTCCCGGGGACGGCGGTCGTCGTGGTCACGGCGGTCACCTGCGGTACTCCTTGGGTACGGCCTTGGCGGCGAGGGACTCGAAGCGGTGGTCGAACAGCGACGACACGTCGAACTTCTTCACGAAGCCGCCCTCGGCGAGCAGATCCGCGGTCTCCTGCTCCCACCTGATCGCCTCGTCCCAGCTCGGCGGGAACAGCGGCTTGTTGGCCAGGGCGGCGATGCCCCGCGCCTGTGCGAGGGTCAGGTTCTGCGTCCTGACGTAGAACTCCTCGTTCCAGACGTCCCGGTGCTCGTACTGCCACACCTGGCCCTTGGCCCACTGCGGGATGTAGGCGGCGATCGCGGCGGCCTTCGCCGGGTCGTCCAGCACGGACCGCGGCGCCCACAGCAGGTTGAGCAGGTCGACGACGTCGGTGGGGATGGAGCGGGCGCCCTTGGACGCGTACTGCTTCAGGTAGGCGGGCGCCTGGCTGACGGCGAGCGGGGCCACGTCCACCTGCCCGGACTGCAGGGCGGTGAAGAACTGGTTGCTGGTCAGCGGGACCAGCTTCACCTCGTCGTAGCCGAGGCCCGCCTTCTTCAGCGCCCGCAGCAGCACGACGCCCTGGGCCTGCCCCTGCGAGAAGGCGAGCTTCCCGCCCTTGAAGTCCGCGACCGCGCGGATGTCGCTGCCGGGCCTGGTGGCGAAGAGGTAGCTGGGCTTGCGGGTGATGTCGATCGCCACGATCTTCGCGTCGAAGCCCTGGTAGTGGGCCTGGATCGGCGGGATGCCCGCGTTGTTGGCCAGGTCCAGGGACCGGGCGCGGAACGCGTTGATCACGTCCGGGCCCGCGCCGATGTTCACCCAGTCGGCCACCTTGAACGGCAGCTCGGGCAGCTTCGCCAGCCGGAACTGGAGTTGCTGCTGGCCCAGGTAGGAGGCGATCTTCAGGCTGGTGCCGGCCGGGACCTCGTCGGCGAGCGGTGCGGTGGCGGCACCACGGGTGTCGGCGGCGGCGTCGCCCTGCGCGCAGCCGGACAGTCCGGCGACGGCGGCGGACGCGCCGAACACGGAGGTGAGAAAGGCACGACGGTGCATGGGAGGACTCCCAGGAGAAAAATAAGAGAAAAGCAGGAGGAATTCCGGGAGAAGCAGGCCGGAGGAAGAGGACTCACGCAGCGGGAAACACGCGCTTCATGCGCGGCAACACGTCAGCAACAGAGGGTGCGACAGCTCGTGAGAGGGCTCATGACCAGGATGTTCCCGGCCATGCTCGACCCGTGTCAACATTCCGAGTTTCTGAATTAAATACCCTCAGGTGACGCACCCAGCGGATCCCGGAACAACGTCTCCAGTACGACGGACCCGCCCGCCACCGCCAGCACGGAATCCGGGAAACTCGTCGGGAGGACGGCGGCGGAACGCTCCGTGCCGACCGCGTCCTGGAGCGCCTCGAGGCACCCCTCGACATGGATGACACCGACCTCGGTGACGACGACCGTCTCCGGGTTCAGCACGTCCAGCAGCAGCCCGGCCGCCCGCCCCGTCGCCCGCGCCCGCTCCACCAGCAGCCGCCGGGCCACCGGGTCCCCGCCCGCCGCCGCGGCCACCACGCGCATCGGGTTGGCCGGATCGGCCACCCCGGCCGCCCGCGCCCGCCGGCACAGCGTCCGCTCGCTCAGCTCCGCCTGGAGACAGCCGGTACGGCCGCACGCGCACGGCTCGGTGCCGCCCGGCACCGGCAGGTGGGCGATCGCGCCGGCCGCGGACCGGGGGCCGTAGTGCACCTCGTCATGGGTGGCGAAGGCGGCGTCGACCACGTTGCCCACGAACAGGTGGAGCACGCTCCGGCTGCCCCGGGCCCGTCCGAACAGCCGCTCCCCGTGCACCAGCGCCCGCGCGTGCCCGTCCACCTGGACCGGCAGCCCGACGCGGGCGCGCAGCAACTCCCGCACCGGCACGTCCCGCCAGCCCAGCAGCTCGTGCTCGACCACGGTGCCCGTCTCCCGGTCCACCCAGCCGCCGACCGCCAGCCCGACCCCGAGCGGGCGCCGGCCCGGCATCCGTGCGAGCAGCCCCGCGAGCCCTTCGGCGGCCCGCGCCACCACCCAGGCCGGGTCGGTCCGCTCGTGCCGCAGCTCCCGCCGGGCCACCACCCGGCCCCGCAGGTCCAGCAGCGCCACCGTGGTGTACGGCACGGCCACGTGCACCCCGGCGACCAGGAAACGGGTGTCGTCGAGGTCGACGGGCACGTGCGGCCGGCCGACCCCGCCCGAGCGGCGGGGCGCGGCCGACTCCCGGATCAGGCCGCGCTCGGCGAGCCGGGCGCAGTGCTCGGTCACCGACGCCGGGGACAGCCCGGTCAGCCGGGCGATGGTGCTGCGCGCCACCGGGCCGTGCTCCAGCACGGAGCGCAGCACGACGCTGGCGCTGGTGCGCCGCCGGTCGCTGTCGGCGGCACGCGGCACGGGCGAGGGCAGGGTGGGAACGGCGGTACGGGGCATGGAGAACCGTCCTCGGGAGCGGGGCCGACACGTCTCGGAGGCTCGGAAGGGGGTGAGGCGTGCCGGACGGCCCGCCCCTATCCCGGACGGCGACAGGTGGCCGTGCCCTGGCGCCGCAGATCGACATAGCGACGCGAGGTGAGACAACGGGCCTGGGCAACCATGGCTGAAGGGTAGGGCAGGGGGAAGGGCTCCGACCAGACGACCGGCGTCCGTTTGGTGAGACCGCACAGTTTCGTCAGCACGGGCTTCACGTGAGCGAAACGTCCCTGCCTCCGTGATCAGGGTCACGCCCCGGCCGGTGTAGCCGGCACTCTTTGTCCGGAGCCCACGAAGCTCTCGTTCCGCCCTTTGTCGGGCGCTGACGGTGATCGGCCGCGGCCGGCTCGGATAGCGTCACCCTGTCCCAGCATGTCCCCGTCACCCGCGGAGTCCCCATGAGCACCGCCACCGCCACCGCCCGCCCCGGCGCCGTCCTCGCCGACCTGCTGCCCGCGTCCCGCGTCCGTGACGTCGCCCTCGTCGTCGGCGGCGCGGTGCTCACCGGTGTCGCGGCCCAGCTGTCCGTGCCGGTGCCCGGCTCCCCGGTGCCGGTGACCGGCCAGACCTTCGCCGCGCTGCTCGTCGGCACCACGCTCGGGGCCCGCCGCGGCTTCCTCTCCCTCGCGCTGTACGCGGTCGCCGGTGTGGCGGGCGTGCCGTGGTTCGCGCAGGGCGCCTCCGGCGCGGGCATGGTCTCCTTCGGCTACGTGCTCGGCATGCTGCTCGCCTCCGCGCTGGTCGGCGCCCTGGCTCGCCGCGGCGCCGACCGCTCCGCGCTGCGCACGGCCGGCACGATGATCCTCGGCGAGGCCGTCATCTACGCGGTCGGCGTCCCCTACCTGGCCCTGGCCGCCCACCTGTCCGCGTCCCAGGCCGTCGCGGCCGGCCTCACCCCGTTCCTGATCGGTGACGCCCTCAAGGCCGCCCTGGCGATGGGCCTGCTGCCCACCGCCTGGAAGCTGGTCGACAAGCGCTGACGCCGTAGTTCCCGCGGAAGAGGCTCGCCGGGTCGGAGGTTCCCCCTCGCCCGGACGAGCCTCTTCCGCGTCCCGGCGTCGTACCGCTCGAAGGCGAAGTCGAGCGACCGGCCGAGCGTGCCGCCGCCCGGCAGCGCGAACACCGGCTCCGGCACGGCCCGCCCCCCGCACCGGGGCACCACGTCCGGCACCGGCCGCGCGAGCGCGCCGCTGGCGGGGCGACGACGTCCGGGCCGCCGGGACCGCCGTACGCGCCCCACGGCCACGGCGAAGGACGAGGCCGGCCCGTCCGGCACGGTCCGCGCCCACGCCCGCACGCCCGCCGTGCTCCGTCCGTCGAAGCCGGGCGAGTCGCCGTACGCGCCCCGCAGCGGGCGGCCCGGGTGGGTGCGGGCGCGGCATGGTGGTGGAGGACGAGGCCGGCCCGTCCGGCACGGTCCGCGCCCAGGCCCGCACGCCCGCCGTGCTCCGTCCGTCGAAGCCGGGCGAGTCGCTGTGCAGCGTCCGCGCCGGGGTGAGCCCGGCCTCCGGCTCGGTCATCACGCCCGGGTTCTGGCCGGTACCGAGCAGCGTCCAGCGCGGGTCGGGGTCGCGGGTCGGGGTAGCCCGTCGGAGTGTGGCTCCGGTCACCGCAGGTGGTCGGCCGCGTACCCAGCTGCCGGGTCAGGACGCCGGGCCCGCCGCCCAGCGCGTACGGCACCACGCCCTCGCCCGGCGCGGAACCTCCCCCACCGCCTGACGCGGGTCACGCCGGTGCGCCGGTCCGTGTGCGGCTCCGAACGCGGCATGGCCGCACGACCCGACCGCCTCCGTCAGGTCATGCGGCCATGGCGTACGGCCGTGCCGGGCCGGGATCAGCCGACGGACACCTTGTCGGCCGGGGCCTCCGCGGCGGGGGCCGGGCGGCCGGCCCGGATCCGCTCCCTCACCACGGCGATCACCAGCACGATCGCCGCGACCAGCAGCGACAGCAGCACGGTCTCGCGGCCGTCGTGCTTGGTGTCGGTCAGCATGTAACCGAGGACGAACACGATCAGCGCGGCCGTGGCCCAGGTCAGGTACGGGTACAGCCACATCCGCACGACCAGCTTCTCCGGCGCCTCGCGCTGGATGATCTTCCGCATCCGCAGCTGCGAGAAGCAGATGACCAGCCACACGAACAGGGCCACCGCTCCCGAGGAGTTGACGAGGAAGAGGAAGATCTTGTCCGGGGACAGGTAGTTGAAGAAGACGGCGACGAAGCCGAACACCACGGACGCGAGGATCGCCGCCATCGGCACGCCACGGCCGTTGACCCGCGCGAACGCCTTCGGCGCGTCGCCCCGCTCGCCGAGCGAGAAGGCCATGCGGGAGGCCGTGTACAGGCCGGAGTTCAGACAGGACAGCACCGAGGTCAGCACGATGAAGTTCATGATCTGACCGGCGTGCGCGATGCCCAGCGAGTTCAGCGCGGCGACGTAGGAGCCGTCCTTCGCGATGGACGCGTCGTCCCACGGCAGCAGCGAGACCACGATCAGGATCGAGCCCAGGTAGAAGACGCCGATCCGCCAGATGATGCTGTTGGTGGACTTGGTGACCGCGCGCTGCGGGTCCTCGGACTCGCCGGCCGCCAGCGTGGCGATCTCGCTGCCCATGAAGGAGAAGACGACCAGCAGCACACCGGTGAGGATCGAGCCCGGACCGTGCGGCAGGAACCCGCCGTGCGAGGTCAGGTTGCCGAAGCTCGCCTGGTCGGCGTGCACGCCCGGCAGGACGCCGAGGACGGCCAGCAGGCCGACGACGATGAACGCGCCGATCGCCACGACCTTGATGCCGGCGAACCAGAACTCGAACTCGCCGTAGGAGCCGACGGAGACCAGGTTGGTCGCGGTCAGCACGGACATCACGATGAGCGCCCAGCCCCACTGCGGGACGGCCGGGACCCACCCTTCGAGGATCTGGGCACCCGCGGTCGCCTCGACGGCGAGCACGACGACCCAGAAGAACCAGTAGAGCCAGCCGATGGAGAACCCGGCCCAGCGGCCCAGCGCGCGGTCGGCGTGCGCCGAGAACGAGCCGGAGGTGGGGTTGGCGGCGGACATCTCGCCGAGCATGCGCATCACGAGGACGACGAGCGTGCCGACGAGGGCGTACGACAGGAGGATGCCGGGTCCCGCGGTGGCGATACCGGCTTTGGAACCGACGAAAAGGCCGGCTCCGATGACGCCACCGATCGCGATCATCGAAAGGTGGCGGTTTTTCAGTCCTGCTTGGAGGCCCGAACCAGAGGTCATGGACGGATTTCCTTTGCGCCAGGTTGAGCTGCCCGTACGAGCGGTGTACGAGTCGGTCCAGTGAATCCGAGGTGAACGAATTCGGGAACCTCTGATTCCGTATCGTTACTTGAGGTTCCCTTGAGGATCTATGGTCTGCCTCACATTCGCCGCCCCGGATGCCCGGCGACACCCTGGGGCTGCTGCCCCGATACGGGCGTGTCACACTCGTGGCATGCGCGTGTATCTCGGCTCCGACCATGCGGGCTACGAACTCAAGAACCACCTCGTCGAGTGGCTGAAGGCCGCCGGCCACGAGCCCGTCGACTGCGGGCCGCACCTCTACGACGCCCAGGACGACTACCCGCCCTTCTGCCTCCGTGCCGCGGCGCGGACGGCCGCGGACCCGGACGCCCTCGGCATCGTCATCGGCGGCTCCGGCAACGGCGAGCAGATCGCCGCGAACAAGGTGAAGGGCGTGCGCGCGGCGCTGGCCTGGAGCGAGGAGACGGCCACGCTCGGCCGGCAGCACAACAACGCCAACGTGGTGGCCGTGGGTGCGCGCATGCACAGCACGGAGGAGGCGACCAAGTTCGTCGAGGTCTTCCTCAACACCCCGTTCTCCGGTGACGAGCGTCACATCCGCCGCATCGACATGCTGTCGGCGTACGAGACCACGGGCGACCTCCCGCCGATCCCGGCCCACCACCCGCAGCAGGACTGAGCCCCCAGGGGGCGGGAAGGAACGGGGACCCGTGCCAGAGGGGCACACGATCCACCGGCTGGCCCAGGACTACGCCGAGCGCTTCTGCGGACGGGCCGTCCGCGTCACCAGCCCCCAGGGCAAGTTCTCCGACGCCGCCGCCCTCCTGGACGGCAGCGAGCTGACCGCCACGGAAGCCCACGGCAAGCACCTCTTCCTGGGCTTCCGGGACGGCGACTGGGTCCACATCCACCTCGGCCTCTTCGGCAAGGTCGGCTTCGGGGACGCCCCGGCGCCCCCGCCCGCCGACACCGTCCGGCTGCGGCTCGCCGACGACACGTCGTACGTCGACCTGCGCGGCCCCACCACCTGCGCCCTGATCACGGACGCCGAGAAGCGGGCGGTCCACGACCGGCTCGGCCCCGACCCGCTGCGCGCGGACGCCGACCCGGCCGCGGCCCACCGCCGGATCTCCCGCAGCCGCACGTCGATCGCCGCGCTGCTCATGGACCAGAAGACCGTGGCCGGCGTCGGCAACGTCTACCGCGCCGAGGTGCTGTTCCGGCACGGCATCGACCCCTACCGCGCGGGCCGGGACATCACCCCGGCCGAGTGGGACGCGATCTGGGCCGACCTGGTCGCCCTGATGCGGGAGGGCGTCCGCAACAACCGCATCGACACCGTCCGCCCGGAGCACACCCCCGAGGCCATGGGCCGCCCGCCCCGCGTCGACGACCACGGCGGCGAGGTGTACGTCTACCGCCGGGCGAACCTGCCCTGCCACATCTGCGGCGGCGAGATCCGCACCGCCGACCTCGCCGCCCGCAACCTCTTCTGGTGCCCGGCCTGCCAGAAACGCTGACCGGCCGGCCGTGAACGCCGACCGGCCCGCCCGAAGCGCCGGCCTAGAAGCCGTGGGGCAGCCACGGGGCCACCGGTGCGCCGAACGCCACCGACGCCTCCGTCAGCGCCCCCGGCCGCAGCTCCCGCACCCGCCCGGCCGCCGCCAGCGACAGCAGGCTCGCCCCGCCCAGGTACGCCGCGCCCAGCTCCCGCGCGGACAGGACGAGATCGGCCGCGTCCGCCGTCCGCTCGCAGGACGCGCCCTTCGGGTCGCCGGTCAGCCGCCAACGCCCCTCGTTCCAGGGGCAGAAGGCGTCCTCGACCTCGAACACGACGTCGACGGGCGTCAGATACGTACGGGCCGACAGGGCCGCCCCCACGTCCACCAGCCGGACGTACCCGGCGTCCCGTGTCGTCGGCAGGCAGCGGCGGAGGTCGGAGACCAGGTACTGCCAGGCGTCGTCGACCGGCCGCGCCCGCATCTTCAGCGTCGTCATCAGGTCGATGCCGAACAGGAAACGCCACAGCGCCGCCTCGCTCGCCGGATCGAGCGCGGCCAGGTCCTCCAGCGTCACCGTGCCGTCGTGACCGCTGCGCCCCCAGCCCATCTTCGTGCGGAAGCGCGTGTACCCGGTGATCTCGCCGTCCCGTTCGGTGACCACGCACTGCAGCGCCGACGCGCCCTCCCGCTCGCTCTCCGGGTCGAGCAGCGCCACCCGCTCCCAGCCGGGCTGCCGCGCCAGCATCCCCGGGCGCCGGGGCACCAGGGCCGCGTACACCGCCTCGCACTCCGCCAGGACGTCGGCGGGCGCCGCGTAGCGCACGCGCACCGCGTCGGTGCCCTCGGGCACCGCCAGGGTCACCCGGCCGGTGTCGATCTCGGCGATGAGCTGGCCGGTCGCCGCACCGAAGCCGAAACGGCCGTAGATCGCGGGCTCGGAGGCGAACAGCGCCGCCAGCGGCTCGCCCTTGGCGCGCGCGTCGTCCAGCAGCCGGCGCATCATCGACGTCAGCACCCCGCGCCGCCGGTGCGTCGCGGCCACGCTGACCATCGTCACGCCCGCGGTGGGCACCACCGCCCCGCCCGGCACGGTCATCCGGAAGCTGAACGCCCCGGACGTGCCGACGAGCGCGTCGCCGTCCCAGGCGGCCAGGGAACGGTCGAACTCGGTGAGCGACTTGTCCAGTTCCCGTTCCTCGGCGGACATCGGTCCACCGCCGAAGGCGCGGACCAGGTGGTCCCACCACCGGTCGAACTCCTCCTGGCGCAGCGTCTTCAACTCGGTCCCGCTCTCAGTCCCCATACGCCATGCCTATCAGGGCGAAGGGGGGCGAGCCAGTGATTTTCGACCCCGGTCCGGCCCGCCGGGACCCGGCCGACGGGCGGCGAAGCGGAATCCCACAGGGGGACAAGTGGGACCTCCCGTGCCAAGCAGCCGGTCCGCTGGATAGGGTCGCGAACTGATGGCAGCAGGACGACAGCGGCGCGCGAAGGCCGAGACGTTGACGGCCCGGTGGAAGATGCAGTGGCACCGGGCCCGCGTCGGCCTGCGCAGAAGTGCCGTGGACTACTTCCGCGGGGACGGCTCCGACTGGATCGCCTTCGCCGGACTGCTGCTGATGGTCCCGGTCCTCGCGACCATGACCCTCCTCGACTCCGTGTGGTGCTCCCCGGCCACCCTGGTGCTGCCGATCGTCGCCGGCGGCCTGCTGCTGCGCCCGGCGAGCCTGCTCGGTCTGTACGCGGCGGCGGCCACCGCGCTGATCGTGGAGTCGGTCCGCCTCGGCCCGTACACCGAGGGCCCCTCCCGGGTCACCCCGGGCGTGGTCCTGGTGGTGGCCGCCTGCGGCTTCTTCGGGCTGCTGACCGCGCAGTTCCGCAGCCGGGTCGGCGTGCCCTGGCGGCGCGGCGGCACCATGCTGTTCGACCTGCGCGAGCGGATCCGGGTGCAGAGCAAGCTGCCGAAGCTGCCGCAGGGCTGGCACCACGAGATGGCCCTGCGCCCGGCGGGCGGCCAGTCCTTCTCCGGCGACTTCGTCGTCGCCGCCCGCACGAACGGCGGCCGGACGCTGGAGGTCGTGCTCACCGACGTCTCCGGCAAGGGCATGGACGCGGGCTCGCGCGCCCTGCTGCTGTCCGGCGCCTTCGGCGGCCTGCTGGGCTCCCTCCCGCCGCACGCCTTCCTCCCGGCCGCCAACGGCTACCTCCTGCGCCAGGAGTGGGAGGAGGGCTTCGCCACCTCCATCCACCTGGTCCTGGACCTGGACTCCGGTGACTACGAGCTGTACTCCGCCGGGCACCCCCCGGGGCTCCAGCTCAGCGCGGGCAGCGGACGCTGGGAGGAGAAGGCCGCCGAGGGGCCGCTCCTCGGGGTCTACGACGGCGCGCAGTTCGACCCGGTGAAGGGCTCGCTGCGCCCCGGGGACGTCCTGATGCTGTTCACCGACGGACTGGTGGAGACCTCCGACCGGGACATCGTGGAAGGCATCGACCGGCTCACCGGCGAGGCCGACCGCTATGTGGCCGGCGGCTTCCACGGCGCCGCCTGGCACCTCATCGAGGCGGTCGCCAAGGACGTCAACGACGACCGCGCCCTGCTCCTCATCTGCCGCCAGCCGACCGCGAACGGCCGCTGACCCCGCCCGCCGGGCCGCGGCCGTTCCCCGTGGTGGGCGCCGGGCGCGGGGCCGGGGGACACTGGAGCCATGACCCAGCTCACGCTCGCCGAGGTCGAGGCCGTCGCACGGGCCGCCCACGAGGGGCAGACCGACAAGGCGGGGCAGCCGTACGCCGAACACCTCGCGGCCGTCGCCCGGGGAGTGCGGGACCGCGGCGGTGACCCGGAGCAGATCGCGGCGGCCTGGCTGCACGACTCCGTCGAGGACGACGCGCTCAGCCGGGAGTGGCTGGCCGGCGCCGCCCTCACCCCGCGCACCAAGGCCATCGTGGACGCCCTCACCAAGCGGCCCGGGGAGGAGCTGGAGGCGTACACGCGCCGCATCCTCGACACGCCGGGCGCGCTGCTGGTGAAGGAGGCCGACCTCGCGCACAACGCCGACCCCCGGCGGCTCGCCGCGCTGGACGGGCCGACCCGGGACCGGCTGGCCGAGAAGTACGCCAGGACGCGCGCGCTCCTCGGCCTGCAAGCCTGAGCGGGGTTCCCGGGGGAGGGAGGAGCGGGACCGGCTAGACGCCGACCGTCTCCCGCGGCTTGTGCCGTTCGCGGGCCGCCTCGGCCGCGTCCTCGCGGAACGCCCACTCCATCTTCGGCTCCATCGCGAAGCGGAAGACGCGCTGCACCGGCTTGGTGCACAGCACCGTGACGGCGGCGGCCGCGAGGACGGTGACGACGACCGTGCCCAGGGCGCCGTACCGCTCGGCGAGGTCGAACCCGCCCGCGTAGAGCGTGCTCTTGACCACGAAGCCGTGGAGCAGGTAGCCGTACAGCGTGCCCGCGCCGAGCGCGGTGAACCACGTGCGGCGGCCCGGCACCCAGGACAGGAAGCAGGCGGTCAGCAGCAGCGCGCAGCCGAACATGGCCAGCGTCATCAGCGGCCCGGTCCACCAGGGCGCACCGATGTCCTGCGCCGAGCTCTGCCGGTAGAACCACCCGCCGTCCACGCGCGGCACGGACCACCAGCCGACGGCCAGGGCCGCGGCGAACACCGGTACGGACAGCACCCGCACCGCGGGCCGGCGTATCAGCGCGAAGTGCTCGGGCTTCAGCAGCAGCCCGAGGACGAAGCAGGGCAGGAACTGCAGGACCCGGCCGAGGTCCAGGTTGTCGTCGAGGCCCGGGGTGACGGATCCGACCATGGCGATTCCCAGCGCGAGGGGCAGCGGCCTGCGGACGAGCTTCCACAGCGGGGTGGTCAGGCGCCAGATGAACAGCGCGCACAGGAACCAGGTCAGGTAGTACGGGGAGACGAGGCTGATCGGGTCGTCGGCGTGGCCCGCGTAGCGCCGGAACAGCGAATAGGCGATCTGGAACAGCAGGTACGGGACGGCGATGCCGGTGACCAGCCGCTTCAGCCGGTCCGGGCGCATGTCGAAACTGCGGGAGAAGTAGCCGGAGATGACGATGAACGCCGGCATGTGGAAGGTGTACACGACGTTGTACAGGCCCTCGAGGACCCGGTTGTCGGTCTTGATCGCCGACCAGGAGTGCCCCAGGGCCACCAGCACGATCGCCAGGTACTTGGCGTTGTCGAAGAACGCGTCGCGCTGTCCGCCCGGTCTGCCGGTCCGCGACTGCTCCCGCGCGCTCGTCGGGGTGCGCCGGTCGGGCGCTCCAGGCACCGGCGGCTGTGCCGGGGGGAGCGGCCTGCGGCTGTGGCCGGGGGACGTTGCGGCGTCGAACATCTCAGGCACCCTAGCGTCGGCTGTGGGATTCCGTAAAACCCGCACTGTCATTCCTGGTTATCCCGCCCGGGTACCCCGTAATTCGCCGAACTTGCCATCCTGGTCGACGTGGTGATGGGCACACAGGTGTCGTCCGTTCGCCCTGGATGTGCCGATTAATACAGACTAATTCGGGCATACGGTCCTCTGTGTCCCGTACGTGGATTCCTCGTCCCGTTCATTGCGTGGTTATTGAAACGAAGTCCCGCGAATTCGTGTGGATTTCGTGACCGCGTCGCCGGTCGTATTCCTGTGCGAGGTGTCCCGCGCATGTGTGCCCGTCCGTCGTTGCGTCAGGACCCGCATAAGGGAGGCGTGTTGGTGGCACGATGGTTCTGGCGGGGGTGCGCGGGCCGTACCTCCGGGCCGGGAGAGCGGACCGACCGAGGGTGTGATCAGTTGTGGCCATTTCACTGTCTGTGGTGCTGCTGTTGGCGATCATCCTGGTGGTGTTGATCCGAGGGGGGAACATCAAGGCCGGCCCGGCCATCGTCGCCATCCTCTTCGGGTTCTTCCTCGCCTCGACCGGCATGGCGCCGTCGATCAACCGGTTGATGAACTCGATAGCGGAGTCCATCAACTCGATCAGGTTCTGACCCGGCGGGGGAGCCGGAGCCCGGACGGCGGCCGGGGGCCCACGCCCGGCCGCACGGCCGTGCCCGAACGCACCGCGCCCCTCTTCCCGCCCCGCCCCGCTCCCGCCGAGCCCCTGGGGGACGAGGGGGCGCACCGGACGGGACCGCCCCCGGTGCGACCGAAGGCCCAGATCAGAGGGAAACACCCCTTGATCTGGGCCTTCGGCATCCAGAGCGGGCGACGGGAATCGAACCCGCGTAGCTAGTTTGGAAGACTAGGGCTCTACCATTGAGCTACGCCCGCAACAGTGCGCCGCAGGTCGGCGACCGCGGCACTGAAGGCATCGTAGCGGGTCGCCCGCCGCCGAGGCCAACGAGTCGGCCACGCCGCACCGCGCGTCCGGCCCGGAGAATCCGGCCGACGGATCGAGTGCGGCCATGTACCCTACGTGTCGCACCAGACGGGGTGTGGCGCAGCTTGGTAGCGCGTCCGCTTTGGGAGCGGAAGGCCGTGGGTTCAAATCCCGCCACCCCGACCACCGGCTCGTGACGTCCGGCTCAGTGACGTCACGGTGATCGCCTTTTGGGGCGCTGACCGGCTGCGGTTACTATGCAAGCTGCGCGCCCGTGTGTCCCCGGCCCTCACGGCCTACGAACTCCTCCGGGCGGCGAAATCCGCCGGACCCATCGGGCTCCGGCAGAACCCGAGAAGTCAGCCACAAGGAGACCGAACCGTGAAGAGCGCCGTGGAGACCCTGAACCCGACCCGGGTTCGGCTCACTGTCGAGGTGCCCTTCGAGGAGCTCAAGGACAGCCTCGACGCGGCGTACAAGAAGATCAACCAGCAGGTCACGGTGAAGGGCTTCCGCAAGGGCAAGATCCCGGCCCGCGTGATCGACCAGCGGTTCGGCCGCGGTGCGGTGCTGGAGGAGGCCGTCAACGACGCGCTGCCCAAGTTCTACACCGAGGCGGTCAACGAGGCCGAGCTGAGCCCGCTGGGCCAGCCCGAGGTCGACATCACCGAGCTGAAGGACGGCGAGACGCTGAACTTCACCGCCGAGGTCGACGTCCGCCCCGCCCTCGAGATCCCGGACTACTCCGGCATCGAGGTCGAGGTCGACGCCGTCGAGGTGACGGACGAGGACATCGAGAAGTCCGTGGAGCAGCTCCGTGAGCGCTTCGCGTCGACCTCCCCGGTCGAGCGCGCCGCCGAGGACGGCGACGTCGTCACCATCGACCTGGAGGCCAAGGTCGACGGTGAGGTGCTGGAGGACGGCATCGCCAACGGCGTCTCCTACACCATCGGCTCCGGCGAGCTGCTGGACGGCATCGACGACGCCGTCAAGGGTCTGTCCGCCGGCGAGGAGGCCACCTTCACCTCCGAGCTGAAGGGCGGCTCCGCCGCGGGCAAGGAGGCCGAGGTCACCGTCAAGGTCACCCAGGTCGCCGCCCGCGAACTGCCCGAGCTGGACGACGAGTTCGCGCAGCTGGCCTCCGAGTTCGACACCCTGGAGGAGCTGAAGGCCGACAGCCGCAAGCGCCTCGCCAACATGAAGCAGTTCGACCAGGCCACGCAGGCCCAGGAGCGCGTCCTGGAGAAGCTGCTGGAGCTGGTGGAGGTCCCCGTCCCCGAGAAGCTCCTCGAGGACGAGATCAACACCCGCAAGCACAACCTGGAGCACCACCAGCTCGGCCAGATGGGCCTCACCCTCGACAAGTACCTGGAGATCCAGGGCAAGACCGCCGAGGAGTTCGAGACCGAGACCCGCGAGGCCGCGGTCAAGGGCATCAAGACCCAGTTCGTCCTCGACGAGCTGGTCAAGAAGGAGAACCTCAACGTCAACCAGGAGGAGCTCACCGAGCACCTCATGCGGCGTGCGGCCTCCTCCGGCATGTCCCCCGACCAGTTCGCGCAGGCCGTCGTCGAGGGCGGCCAGGTGCCGCTCCTGGTCGGCGAGGTCGCCCGCGGCAAGGCCCTGGCCGTCGTGGTCGAGTCCGCCACGGTGAAGGACACCAACGGCGAGGTCGTCGACCTGGACGACGAGGAGGAGACCGAGGAGGCACCGGCCGGGGCCGAGGCCGCCGAGGCGTCCGACTCCGCCGAGGAGAAGACCGAGGGCTGAGCGGCCCCGCGGCGCCTGTGAGGCGCCCACGACGGGCCCTGGGGGCTTCCCCCGGGGCCCGTCGGCATCTCCCGGACCCCGTACCCCGCCGTCCGCCCCGGCACGGCCGTGGCGGGCGTTTCCCGGCGCCCCGCCGAGCGACCTGCGCTCACAGCGAACAGCTCACTTACCGGGATTCCCCGGAGGGAACGTCGCGTTAGGGTCCATGAAAGGCAGAACAATGAGACGGCCCGGCGCCGTCGTAAGACGAGCAGGTGGATACGTGACGAATCTGATGCCCTCCGCCGCCGGCGAGCCTTCCATCGGTGGTGGCCTCGGCGACCAGGTCTACAACCGGCTGCTCAACGAGCGGATCATCTTCCTCGGCCAGCAGGTTGACGACGACATCGCCAACAAGATCACCGCGCAGCTGCTGCTCCTTGCCGCCGACCCGGACAAGGACATCTACCTCTACATCAACAGCCCGGGCGGCTCGGTCACGGCCGGCATGGCGATCTACGACACCATGCAGTACATCCCGAACGACGTGGTGACGATCGCGATGGGCATGGCCGCCTCGATGGGCCAGTTCCTGCTGACCGGCGGCGCGGCCGGCAAGCGTTTCGCCCTGCCGCACGCGGACATCATGATGCACCAGGGCTCCGCGGGCCTCGGCGGTACGGTCTCGGACATCAAGATCCAGGCCGAGTACCTGATGCGCACCAAGAAGCGCATGTCGGAGCTCACCGCCCTCCACTCGGGCCAGACGGTCGAGGCGATCATCCGCGACGGTGACCGCGACCGCTGGTTCACCCCGGAGGAGGCCAAGGAGTACGGTCTCATTGACGAGATCATCACGCACGCCTCGGGTGTTCCGGGAGGCGGCGGCACCGGTGCCTGACCGGTCCGGCCACGCCACGCACCGCCGAGACACCAGCCCCCCGAACGCCACCAGGACGGTGAACCCCATGAGCAACTTCCCCGGCGCCGCCAGCGGCATGTACGAAGGGCCCCGCCCCGACAGCCGCTACGTCATCCCGCGCTTCGTCGAGCGCACCTCCCAGGGCATCCGCGAGTACGACCCGTACGCGAAGCTCTTCGAGGAGCGCGTGATCTTCCTGGGCGTCCAGATCGACGACGCCTCCGCCAACGACGTCATGGCGCAGCTGCTGTGCCTGGAGTCGATGGACCCGGACCGGGACATCTCGATCTACATCAACAGCCCCGGCGGCGACATGACCGCCCTCACGGCGATCTACGACACGATGCAGTTCGTGAAGCCCGACATCCAGACGGTCTGCATGGGCCAGGCGGCCTCCGCCGCGGCCATCCTGCTCGCCGCCGGCACCCCCGGCAAGCGCATGGCGCTGCCGAACTCCCGGGTGCTGATCCACCAGCCGGCCGGCTCCACCGGCCGCGGCCAGCTCTCCGACCTGGAGATCATCGCCAACGAGTTCACCCGGATGCGTGAGCAGCTGGAGAACATGCTGGCCAAGCACTCGAACCGGCCGCTCGAGAAGGTCCGCGAGGACATCGAGCGGGACAAGATCCTCACGGCCGAGGAGGCGCTGGAGTACGGCCTGGTCGACCAGATCATCTCCACCCGCAAGCTGAACAACAGCGCGGTCCGCTGACAGCGCAACCACGCACGTCCGGCCCCTCTTGGCACGGTGCACGTCAAAGTGAACCCTGCCAAGGGGGGCCCGAACACCGGGCCCGGCAAGGTACCGTCGGACATAAGGCAGCACCAGGAGCCGCTGGACTCATAGCGTCCAGGCGTCTCCCAGGCGAAGGGGAAGCACACCGTGGCACGCATCGGTGACGGCGGCGATCTGCTCAAGTGCTCGTTCTGCGGCAAGAGCCAGAAGCAGGTCAAGAAGCTCATCGCAGGGCCCGGTGTGTACATCTGCGACGAGTGCATCGATCTCTGCAACGAGATCATCGAGGAGGAGCTCGCGGAGACCAGCGAGGTGCGCTGGGAGGAGCTGCCCAAGCCCCGCGAGATCTACGAGTTCCTCGAGGGCTACGTGGTCGGCCAGGAGGCCGCCAAGAAGGCGCTCTCCGTCGCGGTGTACAACCACTACAAGCGGGTCCAGGCGGGCGAGAACGGCGGCGCGAGCGGCCGTGACGACGCCATCGAGCTGGCGAAGTCCAACATCCTGCTGCTGGGCCCCACGGGCTCCGGCAAGACGCTCCTCGCGCAGACGCTTGCGCGCATGCTGAACGTCCCGTTCGCGATCGCCGACGCCACGGCGCTGACCGAGGCGGGCTACGTGGGCGAGGACGTCGAGAACATCCTTCTCAAGCTCATCCAGGCGGCCGACTACGACGTCAAGAAGGCCGAGACCGGGATCATCTACATCGACGAGATCGACAAGGTCGCGCGCAAGAGCGAGAACCCGTCGATCACCCGCGACGTGTCGGGCGAGGGCGTCCAGCAGGCCCTGCTGAAGATCCTGGAGGGCACCACGGCCTCGGTCCCGCCGCAGGGCGGCCGCAAGCACCCCCACCAGGAGTTCATCCAGATCGACACGACGAACGTGCTGTTCATCGTGGGCGGCGCCTTCGCGGGCCTGGAGAAGATCATCGAGGCGCGCGCCGGCGCGAAGGGCATCGGCTTCGGCGCCACCATCCTCTCCAAGCGCGAGCTGGAGGCCAAGGACGTCTTCGAGGACGTCATGCCGGAGGACCTGGTCAAGTTCGGCATGATCCCCGAGTTCATCGGCCGCCTGCCGGTGATCACGTCGGTCCACAACCTGGACCGCGAGGCGCTGCTGAAGATCCTGGTCGAGCCCCGCAACGCGCTCGTCAAGCAGTACCAGCGCCTGTTCGAACTCGACGGCGTGGAGCTGGACTTCGAGCGCGAGGCGCTGGAGGCCATCGCCGACCAGGCCATCCTCCGCCAGACCGGCGCGCGCGGCCTGCGCGCCATCATGGAGGAGGTCCTCCAGGGAGTGATGTACGAGGTCCCGTCCCGCAAGGACGTCGCCCGCGTCGTCATCACCGCCGACGTGGTCCTTTCCAACGTCAACCCCACCCTGATCCCGAGGGACGCCCGCGGCCGGGGGTCGGGGGAGCAGAAGACGGCGTAACCGCGGCCGTCGCGCACACAGGCACAGCAGAGGGGCCCCGGTCGACCGACCGGGGCCCCTCTGCACGCCGCCGCTGAACGCGTCAGCTCTTGACGCGCACCGCGGCGCGGAACTTCGCGGTCAGCTCGGCGTCCGTCGCCGGGTCGCTGCCCCGGCCCGCCGCGAGGTTGGCGAAGTCCATCGGCATGACCATGCCTATGGTGCTGTGGTCGCCCCAGACGCAGATCGTGAGCGTCACGTCCTTCGGTCCGCCGCTGCCCGCGCCAGTGGGGGCCGTGGCCTGCTGGCACTTGAGGACCGCGCCGTCGAGCCCGGCCGGGTCGTACGCCTTCGGCTCGCCCTTCAGGGCGACGTCCTTGCTGTCGCTGTCCTTCTGGGACTCGGACTTGAACCAGGCGAACATCGCGTCGACGGTCTTCTCGGGGTCGTCGATGGTGCCGTAGACACCGCCGAAGTTGATCCCCTTCTTGCTCAGCGGATTGTCCGGGTCCCCCGCCTCGTACGCGGCGCTGACGTCCTTGGGGTCGTGCACACCCCACTTCTCCGCGTCCTTGAGGTCGCTGGCCGTCATGGTGTCGCTGTCGCCCTTGGACTTCTTGTACTCGGACAGCACCGTCGCCGGCGTCGTCAGCTTGTGCGGGCCGTCGTCCGCGACGCTGCCGCCGCCGCTGCCGCTCAGCAGGAAGTACGCGCCCACCGCCACGGCGGCCACCACGGCCACCGCGCCGATGACCAGGCCCGTCTTCTTCCTGCCCCCGCCCGGCTGCGGCGCCTGCGGCGTGCCGTACGGCTGCGGCTGCCCGTAGGGGCCCGGCTGCTGGCCGTACGGACCGGGCTGCTGCGGCGCGCCCTGCTGCGGGTAGCCGTATCCCGGCTGCGGCGCCGGAGGGGTCTGCTGGGGGTAGCCGTAGCCGGGCTGGGGAGCCTGCGGCGGCTGGCCGTAGGGGCCCGGCTGGCCGTACGGACCGGGCTGCCCCTGCTGGCCGTACGGACCCGGCTGCTGGGGCGGCTGGCCGTACGGGCCCGGCTGGTTGTTGCTCATTCCTGGGTTCCCCTCCAGAAGCTTATGTGTTCCTGACATCCTGGCCCAGGCACGGGAACGGCACGGCACCGGGGGCCGCACCGTTACAGAACAAAGGCGTTTCGGGACCACCCCGTGACACCTCTAAACTGACCCCCGTGACCGAGAACGCTCAGCAGCAGCCACCCGCGCCCGACACCGAACTGCCGACCCAGTACGCGCCGGCCGATGTAGAGGGGCCGCTGTACGAGCGCTGGGTGGAGCGGGGCTACTTCGAGGCGGACGCCAAGAGCGACAAGCCGCCGTACACGATCGTCATCCCGCCGCCGAACGTCACCGGCTCGCTCCACCTGGGCCACGCCTTCCAGCACACGCTCATGGACGCCCTCACCCGCCGCAAGCGCATGCAGGGCTACGAGGCGCTGTGGCTGCCCGGCATGGACCACGCCGGCATCGCCACCCAGAACAAGGTCGAGCAGCAGCTCGCCGAGGAGGGCAAGTCCCGCCAGGACCTGGGTCGCGAGGCGTTCGTCGAGCGCGTCTGGCGGTGGAAGGAGGAGTACGGCGGCAAGATCCTCGGCCAGATGCGCCGCCTCGGCGACGGCGTCGACTGGTCGCGCGAGCGCTTCACCATGGACGAGGGCCTGTCCCAGGCCGTCCAGACCATCTTCAAGAAGCTCTACGACGACGAGCTGATCTACCGCGCCGAGCGCATCATCAACTGGTGCCCGCGCTGTCTGACGGCCATCTCGGACATCGAGGTGGAGTACCAGGAGGACGACGGCGAGCTGGTCTCCATCAGGTACGGCGAGGGTGACGAGACGCTGGTCGTCGCCACCACCCGCGCCGAGACCATGCTGGGCGACACCGCCGTCGCGGTCCACCCGGACGACGAGCGGTACAGGCACCTGGTCGGCAAGCGCATCAAGCTGCCCCTGACCGACCGCAGCATCCCCGTCGTCGCGGACACCCACGTCGACCCCGAGTTCGGTACCGGCGCCGTCAAGGTGACCCCGGCCCACGACCCCAACGACTTCGCGATCGGCCAGCGCCACGACCTGGAGTCGATCACGGTCATGGACGAGCGGGCGGTCATCACCGTGCACGGCCCCTTCCAGGGCCTGGACCGCTTCGAAGCCCGCTCCGCGATCGTCGCCGCGCTGCGCTCGCAGGGCCGGATCGTCGCCGAGAAGCGGCCGTACGTCCACAGCGTCGGCCACTGCTCACGGTGCAGCACCACCATCGAGCCGCGCCTGTCCATGCAGTGGTGGGTCAAGGTCGGCCCGCTGGCCAAGGCCGCCGGTGACGCCGTCCGCGACGGCAGGGTGAGGATCCACCCCGAGGACATGTCGAAGCGGTACTTCGACTGGGTCGACAACATGCACGACTGGTGCATCTCGCGCCAGCTGTGGTGGGGCCACCGCATCCCGGTCTGGTACGGCCCGGAGGGCGAGGTCGTCTGCGTCGGCCCCGACGAGGAGCCGCCCGCCGGCGAGGGCTGGCACCAGGACACCGACGTCCTGGACACCTGGTTCTCCTCCGGCCTGTGGCCGTTCTCCACGCTCGGCTGGCCCGGACAGACCGACGACCTGCGCAAGTTCTACTCGACCGACGTCCTGCTCACCGGCCACGACATCATCTTCTTCTGGGTCGCGAGGATGATGATGTTCGGCCTCTACGCCATGGACGGCGAGGTCCCCTTCAAGACGATCGCGCTCACCGGCCTGGTCCGCGACGAGCGCGGCAAGAAGATGTCGAAGTCCTTCGGCAACGTCGTCGACCCGCTGGACTGGATGGACACGTACGGCTCCGACGCCGTCCGCTTCACCCTGGCCCGCGGCGCCAACCCCGGCACCGACGTCCCGATCGGCGAGGACTGGGTCCAGGCCTCCCGCAACTTCGCCAACAAGATCTGGAACGCGACCCGCTTCGCGCTGATGAACGGCGCGACGGTCGACGGCCCGCTGCCCGCTCCGGAGCGGATGTCCGCCACCGACCGGTGGATCCTGTCGCGCCTCAACGAGACCGTCGCCGACGTCGACGCGTTCTACGAGGACTACCAGTTCGCGAAGCTCAGCGACGCGCTGTACCACTTCGCGTGGGACGAGGTCTTCGACTGGTACGTGGAGCTGTCCAAGACGGTCTTCCAGGCGGGCGGCGAGCCGGCCGAGGTCTCCAAGCGCGTCCTCGGCGAGGTCCTGGACGTCACCCTCAAGCTGCTGCATCCGGTGGTCCCGTTCGTCACGGAGACGCTCTGGACGACGCTGACCGGCGGCGAGTCGATCGTCATCGCGGACTGGCCGACCGACAGTGGCTTCCGTGACGCGGCGGCCGAGCGGGAGATCGCCACCCTCCAGTCGGTCATCACCGAGGTCCGCCGCTTCCGCGCCGACCAGGGCCTCCAGCCCGGCCAGCGGGTCCCGGCCCGGCTGACGCTCGACGGCACGGCCCTCGCCCCGCACGAGGCCGCCATCCGCCAGCTGCTCCGCCTCCAGCCGGAGGGCGAGGGCTTCACGGCCACGGCGACCCTGCCGGTGGCGGGCGCCGAGGTCGCCCTCGACCTCTCCGGCACGATCGACGTCGCCGCGGAGCGCAAGCGCCTCGCGAAGGACCTCGCCGCAGCGGAGAAGGAGAAGGCCCAGGCCACGGCCAAGCTGGGCAACGAGGCGTTCCTGGCGAAGGCCCCGGAGAACGTGGTGGACAAGATCCGCACGCGCCTGGCCAAGGCGGACGAGGACATCGCCCGCATCACCGCCCAGCTGGAGAAGCTGCCGCAGGCGTAGCCGGTCGTACGCAGGTGAAGGCCCCGGCGCCGCACAGCACCGGGGCCTTCCCCGTGCCCCGTCACGGGGCGCGGGGCCGTATCGACATGCGGTTCCCCCGCATGGGCGCGACCAGCCCCCAGGCACCCGCGGCACGCAGCCGAGACAAGCCACCCCATACCGCCGCCGCACCGCAGGCGTCCGCTCCGTAGACTTGGTCCCGTGAGCGAAGCGCCCGGCACCAGCGACACCCCCGACCCCCTCGACTCCTTCGACGAGATCATCGAAGCCGAGACCACCCGCGACCCCGACCTCGCGGTCATCGAGGCCGGCAGCCGCACCCTGCGCACCCAGGGCGGCCCTCCCCAGGCGGACGTGCCCGTCCGCCCCGAGGACCCCGAGGTCGACAGGGCCCTGCGCGAGGTCGAGGCGGAGCTGGCCACCCGCTGGGGCGAGACCAAGCTGGAGCCCTCGGTCAGCCGCATCGCCGCGCTGATGGACGTGCTGGGCGAGCCCCAGCGGTCGTACCCCTCGATCCACATCACGGGCACGAACGGCAAGACCTCCACCGCCCGCATGATCGAGGCCCTGCTCGGCGCCTTCGAGCTGCGCACCGGCCGCTACACCAGCCCGCACGTGCAGTCGATCACCGAGCGGATCAGCCTGGACGGCGCCCCGATCACCGCCGAGCGGTTCGTCGAGACGTACCAGGACATCAAGCCGTACATCGAGATGGTGGACGGACAGCAGGAGTACCGGCTGTCCTTCTTCGAGGTGCTCACCGGCATGGCGTACGCGGCCTTCGCGGACGCCCCCGTGGACGTCGCCGTCGTGGAGGTCGGCATGGGCGGTTCCTGGGACGCCACCAACGTGATCGACGGTGACGTCGCCGTCGTCACCCCCATCGACCTCGACCACACCGACCGGCTCGGCGAGACGCACGCGCAGATCGCCGGCGAGAAGAGCGGCATCATCAAGCAGGACGCCACCGTCATCCTGGCCCAGCAGCCGGTGGACGCGGCGCAGGTGCTGCTGAAGAAGGCCGTGGAGGTCGACGCCACCGTGGCCCGCGAGGGGCTGGAGTTCGGGATCGTCGCCCGCCAGGTCGCCGTCGGCGGGCAGCTGGTCACGCTGCGCGGCCTCGGCGGCGAGTACCCCGAGGTCTACCTGCCGCTGCACGGCGCCCACCAGGCGCACAACGCGGCCGTCGCGCTCGCCGCCGTGGAGGCGTTCTTCGGCGTGGGCGCGCAGCGCGCCGAGCCGCTGGACGTCGACACCGTGCGCAAGGCGTTCGCGGCCGTGTCGTCCCCGGGCCGGCTGGAGGTCGTACGGCGCTCTCCCACCGTGGTGCTGGACGCCGCGCACAACCCGGCGGGCGCCGAGGCCACCGCCGAGGCCGTGCGGGAGGCGTTCGACTTCACCCGGCTGATCGGGGTCGTCGGCGCGAGCGGCGACAAGAACGTGCGCGGGCTGCTGGAGGCATTCGAACCGATCTTCGCCGAGGTCGTCGTCACGCAGAACTCCAGCCAGCGCGCCATGGACGCGGACGAGCTGGCCGCGATCGCCGTCGAGGTGTTCGGCGACGAGCGCGTGCAGGTCGAGCCGCGGCTGCCGGACGCCCTGGAGGCCGCGATCACGCTGGCCGAGGAGGAGGGCGAGTTCGCGGGCGGCGGCGTGCTGGTGACCGGTTCCGTCATCACGGTCGGCGAGGCCCGGCTGCTGCTCGGGAAGGGCTGAGCCGACCATGCGTACCCTCTGTGCTTCGACCCTGATCGGCGAGTTCTTCGTCATCGGCTTCGCCGGGCTCGTCGCCATGAAGGACCCGGACCTGTCCACGTCGACGGTGTGGCTGGTGAGCGGCATCGCCATGCTGCTGTCCGTGCTGCTGTGCGGCATGGTGACCCGGCCCGGCGGCGTGGTCCTCGGCTGGGCCCTGCAGATCGCCCTGATCGCCTCCGGTGTCTTCGTCCCGACGATGTACTTCCTGGGCGCGGTCTTCGCGGCCCTGTGGTGGGCTTCGGTGCACTTCGGGAGAAAAGTGGACGAGGCGAAGGCCCGCTTCGCGGCGCAGGCCCAGTCCTCCTCCTCCACGGCTGACGCTGCGTAACAACGGCCCCGACACGCCCTGTAACCTCGTTCCACCGCACCCGCACGTCGTGTAAGGAGCCCCTCGTGAGCCAGCGCACCCTCGTCCTCCTCAAGCCCGACGCCGTCCGTCGTGGCCTGACCGGCGAGATCATCAGCCGCATCGAGCGCAAGGCGGGCTGGCAGATCACCGCGCTGGAGCTGCGCACCCTGGACCAGGACACGCTGGAGCAGCACTACGGCGAGCACAAGGGCAAGCCCTTCTACGAGCCGCTGGTCGAGTTCATGTCCTCCGGCCCGGTCGTGGCGCTGATCGTCGAGGGTGAGCGGGTCATCGAGGGCGTGCGCCGGCTCGCCGGCCCCACCGACCCGATCGCCGCCGCGCCCGGCTCGATCCGCGGGGACTACGGCGTGATCGTGCGCGAGAACCTGATCCACGCCTCCGACTCCGAGGAGTCCGCCGAGCGCGAGGTGAAGATCTTCTTCCCGGGCCGCGCGTAACGCCCGCCCGCCGGGGAACAGGTCCGGGGCCACGCCCGGACCATTCCGGCACAGTCCTGGCATTTGAGGGAACGAGCGCCCCCGAACGCCCGTCTCCACAAGCGGGGCGGCACGCCATCTGGTGACAATGGCGGAGACCCTCGCGCAGTGTTCGTGCAGGCGCGTTTACGATGGAAGCCTTCACGTCACAGCACCCGCCTCGCCGTCCTGACATGCCCTCAAAGGCTCAGGACGGCCAGATGAATCCGGATGGGGAACTCAATGTCGTTCATCGGCCGTGACATGGCTGTCGACCTCGGGACCGCCAACACGCTGGTGTACGTCAGGGGTCGCGGGATCGTACTGAACGAACCGTCCGTCGTAGCGATCAACACCAACACGGGTGGGATCCTCGCGGTCGGTGCCGAAGCGAAGAAGATGATCGGCCGGACTCCGGGCAACATCGTGGCGGTCCGTCCGCTCAAGGACGGCGTGATCGCCGACTTCGAGATCACCGAGCGGATGCTCCGCTACTTCATCCTCAAGATCCACAAGCGGCGGTACCTGGCCCGGCCGCGGGTCGTCGTCTGCGTGCCCTCGGGCATCACGGGCGTCGAGCGCCGCGCGGTCATCGAGGCGTCCTCCCAGGCCGGCGCCCGCCAGGTGCACATCATCGAGGAGCCCATGGCCGCCGCCATCGGCTCCGGCCTGCCGGTCCACGAGGCCACGGGCAACATGGTTGTGGACATCGGCGGCGGCACCACGGAGGTCGCGGTCATCTCGCTCGGCGGGATCGTCACCGCCCAGTCCATCCGCGTCGCCGGCGACGAACTGGACAACGCGATCATCCAGTACATCAAGAAGGAGTACAGCCTCCTCCTGGGTGAGCGCACGGCGGAGCAGATCAAGATCACGATCGGTTCGGCGTACGACCTCGACACCGACGAGCACACCGAAGTCCGCGGCCGGGACCTGGTGTCCGGGCTGCCGAAGACCGTCGTCATCTCCGCGGCCGAGGTCCGCAAGGCGATCGAGGAGCCCGTCAACGCGATCGTGGACGCCGTGAAGACCACCCTCGACAAGTGCCCGCCGGAGCTGTCCGGCGACATCATGGACCGAGGAATCGTTCTGACCGGCGGCGGAGCCCTGCTGCGCGGGCTCGACGAGCGGCTGCGACGGGAGACCGGCATGCCGATCCACATCGCCGAGGACCCGCTGGACAGCGTCGCGCTCGGCTCCGGCAAGTGCGTCGAGGAGTTCGAGGCGCTGCAGCAGGTCCTGGACGCCCAGCCGCGCAGATGACGCGACTTTTCGATTCCGCCGTACGAGACGTTCTCCTCTCGTGCGGCGGATCGTTGATATAGAGGCATAAGCTCCCCCGAATGGGCCTGTTGGGCCGCGCCACAGCATGCGCGTCGTCCAGGGGCCCGACGAATTCCTACTTGAGGAAGGGCACGGCCGCCGCACGTGAGGGACACGAAAGAGAGCCGGCTGCTCCTGGTCCTGTTGGTCGCCATCGCGTTCGCGCTGATCACGGTGGACATCCGCGGGGGCCGGAACTCCCCGGTCGACGGTGCCCGCCACGCCGCCGCGGCGGCGTTCGGCCCGGTCGAGAACGGACTGTCCTCCGCGGTGGACCCGGTCGGCAACGCCGTCTCCGCGATCCGCGACTCCGGCAGCCGGCACGACCGGCTCGCCGCGCTGGAGAAGGAGAACGCGGCCCTCAAGGCCAAGCTCGGCAGCGACGACCGCAACCGCAGCCGCCTGCGGCAGCTCGACAAGCTGCTCAAGGTGGCCGGCGAGGGGCAGTACGGCATCAAGGGCGCCCAGGTCATCGCCATAGGCTCGGCCCAGGGCTTCTCCTGGACCATCACCATCGACGCCGGCGCCGACGACGGCATCAAGCGGGACATGACCGTCCTGAACGGCGACGGCCTGGTCGGCCGGGTCACCACCGTCGGCCCCAGCACCTCGACCGTGCTGCTCGCCAACGACCCGGACTTCACCGTCGGCACCCGCATGGAGGCGGGCGACGAACTCGGCTTCGCCTCCGGCCAGGGCGACCGCCCGCTGCGCGTGGAACTGCTCAACGGCAAGGCGGAGGTGAAGAAGGGCGACCGGCTCGTCACCTTCGGCTCACAGGCCGACAAGCCGTTCGTGCCCGGTGTCCCGGTCGGCGTGGTCTCCCGCGTCGACCCCTCCGGCGGCGGCCTGACCCGCACGCTGTACGTCACGCCGTACGTCAGCTTCACCAAGCTCGACATCGTCGGCGTGGTCGTGGCGCCACCGAAACAGGACCCGCGGGACACCGTGCTCCCGGCCAAGCCGAAGCCGGTCCCGACGCCGACGGTGACCGTGACGGTCACCCCGTCGGCCGACGCCCCCGCCACCGACCAGCAGCAGTAGGAGCTGTATCCCCATGCGTGTCAACCGGATCCTGCTCTCCGTCCCGCTGGTCGTCGTGGCCCTGGTGATCCAGGTGAGCGTCCTCGCCCGGCTGCACCTGCCGGGCGCCGTCCCCGACCTGCTGCTGCTCACCGTGCTCGGCCTGGCGATGGTCTACGGCCACGTCGGCGGCGCCCTCGTCGGCTTCGGCGCCGGTCTCCTCGCCGACCTGGCCCCGCCGGCCGACCACGCGGCCGGCCGGTACGCGCTCGTGCTGTGCGTCATCGGCTACCTCGCCGGGCTCGTCAGGCCGGAGAACGGCCGGCTGAAGTCGGCGGCCGGCCCGATGGCCGTCGTGGTCGCCGCCGCCATCGGCTCCACCCTGCTCTACGCCGGGGTGGGCGCCCTGGTCGGCGACACCGCCGCCCGCCATGTCGGCCTGCCCGGACTGCTGTTCTCCGCCGCCCTGTACGACCTGCTGCTCGCCCCGTTCGTGGTGCCCGGCGTGATGTGGCTGGCCCGCCGCGCCGACAACGACCCGCTCACCGAGACCGGGCCCGCGGCCAAGGCCGGGGACATCTCCTCGGGCTGGCTCTCCTCCGGCACGGGGCTGCGCATCGGCAGCCAGCGCGGCGGCCTGGGCGCCCTGAAGGCCAAGGCACGCACGCGCTCCGCCCGGGTCGGCCGCATCAAGGGGGTCAAGCGACTGTGAGGAACGGGGAGTTCCACCCGGGAGAGTTCACCCGAACGGGTAAGCCAGCCTGGAACGCCTGTTCACAGGCCGGTCGTTCATCATTCGTACGCGTTCCCGCACAGGGGCACTGAGAGGGGGAGACAGCAGCAGTGACCAACATCCCCGAGACCGGTCGGACCCCACGGGTCCAGATCCGGCTCGTCGTGATCCAGATCCTCGTCCTCTCCCTCCTCGGCACGCTCGGCGGCCGGTTGTGGTACCTCCAGATCCGCGAGGGCGCCGAGTACCAGAAGGAGGCGTCGGGCAACCACGTCCAGCAGGTCGTCGACCCGGCCGTGCGCGGCGACATCCTGGACGCGCGGGGCGTCCCCCTCGCGGACAACGAGACCCGCCTGGTGGTCTCCGCCTCCCGGACCGACCTGCTGAAGCAGAAGGACGACGGCAAGGCCGTCCTCACCAAGCTGGCCGGCGTCCTCGGCATGAGCCCCGAGGAGGTCATGCAGAAGGTCCGGCTGTGCGACGCCAAGACCCCCCAGCCCTGCTGGAACGGCTCGCCGTACCAGCCGATCCCGATCACCGACGACGCCACCGCCAAGCAGGCCCTGCAGATCCGCGAGCGCTCCGAGGACTTCCCCGGCATCACCGCCGAACCCGAGGCCGTCCGCCGCTACCCGGGCCCCGGCAAGTCCAACAGCGCGCAGGTGCTCGGCTATCTCTCGCCGGTCACCGACGCCGAGATCCAGCAGGCCAAGGACACCGACTCGCCCTACCTGCGCTCCGACATGGTCGGCCGCTCCGGCCTGGAGCGGACGTACGACAAGGTGCTGCGCGGCAAGGCCGGCGTCACCCGCTACGAGGTCGACAACCTCGGCCGGGTCATCGGCAAGGCCAAGTCGGACGCGGCCGAGCCCGGTTCGAACCTGGTCACCAGCATCGACTCCCGCGTCCAGCGGGTCGCCGAGTACGAGCTGGACAGGGCGATGAAGGCCGCCCGCCAGCAGTTCGACAAGATCACCGGCACCAACTACAAGGCGGACTCCGGCGCCGTCGTGGTGATGGAGGCCAAGACCGGCCGCATCGTCGCCATGGCCTCGGCGCCGACCTACGACCCGAACGTCTGGGTCGGCGGCATCTCCGCCAAGGACTACAAGGCCCTCACCGGCAAGGACTCGGACTACCCCCTGCTCAACCGGGCCATACAGGGCCAGGCCGCCCCCGGCTCGACGTTCAAGGTGGTCTCCACGGCCGCCGCGGTCGAGGCCGGCTACCCCTTCGACGGCCGCTACCCGTGCACCAGCTCCTACTCGGTCGGCGGCCAGGTCTTCAAGAACTTCGAGGGCGAGAACTTCGGCCCCATCTCCCTGGGCCGCGCCCTGGAGGTCTCCTGCGACACCGTCTTCTACGGCCTCGCCGACCGCGAGTGGAAGAAGGACGGCGGCATCAACCCCAAGAAGGGCCAGCCGAAGGACTACTTCTACAAGGCCGCCCACCAGTTCGGCCTCGGCAAGGAGACCGGCGTCGACCTGCCCAACGAGGTCACCGGCCGCGTCCCGGACCGCCAGTGGAAGCTGGCGTACTGGAAGGCCAACAAGGACGCCTGGTGCAAGAGCGGCAAGAAGGACGGCTCCTACGTCGAGAAGATCGCCTACGAGAACTGCCTCGAAGGCAACAAGATGCGCGAGGGCGACTCGATCAACTACTCCATCGGCCAGGGCGACACCCTCGTCACCCCGATCCAGGAGGCCGTGATCTACGGCGCCGTCGCCAACGGCGGCACGATGTACCAGCCGACCATCGGCAAGGCGATCATCAGCGCCGACGGCAAGACCGTACGGGAGATCAAGCCGACCAAGCGCGGCAGGCTGCCCGTCAGCCAGGCCACCCTCAAGGGCATGGACGACGCCTTCGCCGGCGTCATCACCCGCGGTACCGCGGCCTGGAAGTTCGGCGGCTGGCCGCAGGACAAGATCCCGCTGCACGCCAAGACCGGCACGGCCGAGGTCTACGGCAAGCAGACCACCTCCTGGCTGGCCACCTACTCCAAGGACTACACGGTGATCATGACGATCGCCCAGGCCGGTACGGGTTCCGGCGCCTCCGGTGAGGCCGTGCGCAACATCTACAGCGCCCTCTACGGCGTCCAGGGCGACGGCTCCATCGACAGCAGGAAGGCGATGCTGCCCGAGCCGCAGAAGGGCCTGCCCAAGGTCCGCACGGACGGCACCATCGCCGCCCCGAAGATCTCCGGCGACCCGGCCAAGGACGCCGAGGCCGCCCAGAAGAACAACCCGACCAACGGCGACGGCCAGCAGCCCGCCGGCACCACGCCGTCGCCCGGCACGGGCAACCGCGACACCCGCAGACGGCCTCGCAGGAGGGGAAGCCGGAGGATGCCCTCATGACCGGCGCGAACAGCTTCTCCGTCTCCGGGTACGGCCCCGAGCGAGCCCGCTGGACCAGGCTCTTCGCCCGCGACTCGCTCACCCGCCGGCTGGACTGGCCGATACTGCTCGCGGCCACCGCCCTGTCCCTGCTGGGCTCCCTGCTGGTGTACTCGGCGACCCGCAACCGCACCGAACTGAACCAGGGCGACCCGTACTTCTTCCTGCTCCGGCACCTGATGAACCTCGGCATCGGGATCGGCCTGATGATCGGCACCGTCTGGCTCGGCCACCGCGCCCTGCGCAACGCCGTGCCGATCCTCTACGGCCTGTCGGTGCTCCTCGCCCTGGTGGTCCTCACCCCGCTCGGCGCCACGATCAACGGTCAGCGCAACTGGCTGGTGATCGGCGGCTTCTCGCTCCAGCCCGCCGAGTTCCTCAAGATCTCGATCATCCTGGGCATGGCCATGCTGCTGGCCGCCCGGGTGGACGCGGGCGACAAGCCGTACCCCGACCACCGGACCGTGTTCCAGGCCCTGTGCCTGGCCACCGTCCCGATCCTGATCCTGCTGCTCATGCCCGACCTCGGCTCGGTGCTGGCCATGGTGGCGATCATCCTCGGCGTGCTGCTCGCCTCCGGCGCCTCCAACCGCTGGGTCTTCGGCCTGCTCACCGCCGGTGTCATCGGCTGCATCGCGATCTGGCAGCTGCACATCCTGGACGAGTACCAGATCAACCGGTTCGCGGCCTTCGCCAACCCGGACCTGGACCCGGCCGGTGTCGGCTACAACACCAACCAGGCCCGCATCGCCATCGGCTCCGGCGGACTCACCGGCGCCGGGCTGTTCCACGGCTCGCAGACCACCGGCCAGTTCGTGCCCGAGCAGCAGACCGACTTCGTCTTCACGGTCGCGGGGGAGGAGCTGGGCTTCGTCGGCGCCGGCTTCATCGTCTTCCTGCTCGGGGTCCTCCTGTGGCGCGCCTGCCGGATAGCGCGTGACTCGACCGAGCTGTACGGGACGATCGTCGCCGCCGGGATCGTGGCCTGGTTCGCCTTCCAGTCCTTCGAGAACATCGGCATGACCCTCGGCATCATGCCGGTCACCGGTCTGCCCCTGCCGTTCGTGTCGTACGGCGGCTCGTCCATGTTCGCGGTGTGGGTCGCCGTGGGACTGCTGCAGTCGATCAAGGTCCAACGGCCCATGTCGGCGTAACCCCGGCGCCCCCTGCCGTACCGGCGCCCCGGACATTAGATTCGGTGCATGGCGGATGCGAAACGCGAGATCGAGCGCAAGTACGAGTCCGACGACAGCGGGCTGCCCGACCTGACCGGCGCCGGCCCGGTGGCGGCCGTGCTGGACAAGGGCCTGGTGGAACTCGACGCCACGTACTACGACACCGTCGACGAACGTCTGGCCGCCGCCGCGCTCACCCTGCGCCGCCGCACCGGCGGCGCGGACGCCGGCTGGCACCTGAAGTTCCCGGTCGCCCCCGGAGTCCGCGACGAGATCCAGGCCCCGCTCTCCGACACCGTCCCCGAGGAGATCGCGGCCCTCGTCCGCTCCCGCGTCCGGGACACCGAACTCGTCCCGCTGGTCCGGCTGCGCTCCGCCCGCGACGTCCGGCACCTGCTCGACGCCGAGGGCGAGCTGCTGGCCGAGGCCAGCGTCGACGCCGTGACCGCCGAACGGTTGGGCGGCGGGGGCACGGTCGCCCAGTGGACCGAGATCGAGGTGGAACTGGCCGACGGCGGCGACCCGGCCCTCCTCGACCAGCTGGAGAAGCGGCTGCGCAAGGCGGGCGTACGGCCGTCCCGGTCGCCGTCGAAACTGGCCCGCGCCCTGGAACAGACGGCCCGGGGCAGGCCCCGCGAGAAGGCCGCGCCCCCGGCGCCGGTGACCGCCGGCGATCACGTCCTCGCCTACCTCCGCGCCCAGCGGGACGCCCTGGTCGAGCTGGACCCCGCCGTCCGCCGCGACCTCCCCGACGCCGTGCACCGCATGCGGGTCGCCACCCGCCGCGCCCGCAGCACCCTGCGCACCTTCGGCGCCCTCCTGGACCGCACCGTCACCGGCCCCCTCGGCGCCGAGCTGAAGTGGCTCGCCGGCGAGCTGGGCGTCGACCGAGACCAGGAGGTGCTGGCCGACCGCCTGGCCACCGCCCTCGACGCGCTCAAGCCCGCCCTGGTCACCGGCCCCGTGCCCGAGCGGCTGACCGCGTGGTCCCGGGCCCGGCACGGCGGCGCCCACGCCCATCTCACCGGGGTGCTGGACTCCCGCCGCCACCTGGCCCTGCTGGACGCCCTGGACGCCCTCCTCGCGGACCCGCCGCTGCGCGGGGCGGCCGGCAGGAAGCCGCACAAGGCCCTCGCCAAGGCCGTACGCAAGGACGTGAAGAAGCTGACCCACGTCATGGAGCACGCGCTGGCGCTGCCGCCGGGACAGGACCGCGACCTCGCCCTGCACGAGGCCCGCAAGAAGGCCAAGCGCACCCGCTACGCCGCCGAGGCCGCCACCGAGGCGCTCGGCGCCCCCGCCCGCACCCTGACCGGGGCCATGAAGTCCCTGACCACCCTCCTGGGCGACCACCAGGACAGCGTCATGGCCCGCCGCACCCTGCGCGAGCTCGCGGCGGTGGCGCACGCGGCGGGGGAGAGCACGTTCACCTACGGGGTGCTGTACGCCAGGGAGGAGGCGCGGGCGGCGGCGACGGAGGCGGAGCTGCCCCGGCTCTGGAAGGAGACCGGGTCGAGGGCGGCTCGCGGGGCGTTCGGGGGAGGCCGCCGGGCGGGTTAGGCTTGATGGTCCCCCCTGTCAGCTCATGAAGGTTCGCGAGATGCCTGTCGAGTCGGTTTTCCCGCAGCTCGAAGCTCTGCTCCCGCACGTGCAGAAGCCGATCCAGTACGTCGGCGGAGAGCTCAATTCCACGGTCAAGCCGTGGGACGAGTGCGATGTCCGCTGGGCGCTCATGTACCCGGACGCGTACGAGGTCGGCCTGCCCAACCAGGGCGTCATGATCCTCTACGAGGTCCTCAACGAGCGGGAGGGGGTCCTCGCCGAGCGCACCTACAGCGTGTGGCCGGACCTGGAGGAGCTGATGCGGGAGCACGGCGTCCCGCAGTTCACGGTGGACAGCCACCGCCCGGTGAAGGCCTTCGACGTGTTCGGCATCAGCTTCTCCACGGAGCTGGGCTACACGAACATGCTCACCGCGCTGGACCTGGCCGGCATCCCGCTGGAGTCCCGGGAGCGCACGGTCGACGACCCGATCGTCCTGGCCGGCGGCCACGCGGCCTTCAACCCGGAGCCGATCGCCGACTTCATCGACGCGGCGGTCATCGGCGACGGCGAGCAGGCCGTGCTGGACATGACCCGGATCATCCGCGAGTGGAAGGCCGAGGGCCGCCCCGGTGGCCGCGAGGAGGTCCTCTTCCGTCTCGCGAAGACCGGCGGGGTCTACGTCCCGGCGTTCTACGACGTCGAGTACCTCCCCGACGGCCGTATCGCCCGCGTGGTCCCGAACAAGAGCGGTGTCCCGTGGCGCGTGTCCAAGCACACGGTCATGGACCTGGACGAGTGGCCCTACCCCAAGCAGCCCCTCGTCCCCCTCGCCGAGACGGTCCACGAGCGCATGTCGGTGGAGATCTTCCGCGGCTGCACCCGCGGCTGCCGCTTCTGCCAGGCGGGCATGATCACCCGCCCGGTGCGGGAGCGCTCCATCACGGGCATCGGCGAGATGGTCGAGAAGGGCCTGAAGGCGACCGGCTTCGAGGAGGTCGGCCTGCTGTCGCTGTCGAGCGCGGACCACTCGGAGATCGGGGACGTCGCCAAGGGCCTCGCCGACCGCTACGAGGACGACAAGATCGGCCTGTCCCTCCCCTCCACCCGCGTCGACGCCTTCAACATCGACCTGGCGAACGAGCTGACCCGCAACGGCCGCCGCTCGGGTCTGACCTTCGCCCCGGAGGGCGGCTCCGAGCGCATCCGCAAGGTCATCAACAAGATGGTCTCGGAGGAGGACCTGATCCGTACGGTCGCCACGGCCTACGGCAACGGCTGGCGCCAGGTGAAGCTGTACTTCATGTGCGGCCTGCCCACGGAGACCGACGACGACGTCCTCCAGATCGCCGACATGGCGACCCGCGTCATCCAGAAGGGCCGCGAGGTCTCCGGCTCGAACGACATCCGGTGCACGGTGTCGATCGGCGGTTTCGTCCCGAAGCCCCACACCCCCTTCCAGTGGGCCCCGCAGCTCTCCGCCGAGGAGACGGACGAGCGCCTCGCGAAGCTCCGCGACAAGATCCGCGGCGACAAGAAGTACGGCCGCTCCATCGGCTTCCGCTACCACGACGGCAAGCCCGGCATCGTGGAGGGCCTGCTCTCCCGCGGCGACCGCCGCATCGGCGCGGTCATCCGCGCGGTGTACGACGACGGCGGCCGCTTCGACGGCTGGCGCGAGCACTTCTCCTACGACCGCTGGATGCGGTGCGCCGAGAAGGCCCTCGCCCCCTACGGCGTGGACGTCGACTGGTACACCACCCGCGAGCGCACCTACGAGGAGGTCCTTCCCTGGGACCACCTCGACTCCGGCCTGGACAAGGACTGGCTCTGGGAGGACTGGCAGGACGCCCTCGACGAGACGGAGGTCGAGGACTGCCGCTGGACCCCGTGCTTCGACTGCGGTGTCTGCCCGGCGATGGATACGGCCATACAAATCGGCCCGACCGGCAAGAAGCTGCTGCCTCTGACGGTCAAGAACGGTGGGCCGACGCCGGCTTCGAGTGGTCACACGCACTGAGGTGGGCGGGGCACTCGATCGGGTGATGGAGGCGCTGGCGGGGGTAAGCGAGGAGGAGGTGGCTGCCCTACTGGCTACGCTAGCTGTGCCGCGTGCTCGCTCTTCGCTGCCGATGACCTCGTACCGAACGCCACTGCCAGACTCTGAAAGTGGTTCGCGGATCGCCTCCGAGGTGGAGTGGGTCTGAGTTCGCCCTCTACTACTCATCGCCATGCTGCAAGCCGGGCCCCTTCCCTGGACTGGGAAGGGGCCCGTTGGTGTTGACGTGCTCGCGTCGCTGGCAGGGGTTCCGGGCGGCCACCGGCTCGCGGCCTCCGAGGTCATCGTCGATCCCAACGGACTGTGGATGGTCGCGACCGTTGCTGCCACTAAGACCAGCGTCGCAGCCATTCGCACTTCTTGATCTTGATCGTGCGGCACAATGATGAGAGGGCTGAAGGAGGGCGGCGTAGGGTGGGGGAGACGTATCCGTACGAGGAGCTTGACGGTCGGCGATTTCAGCGATTGGCCCAGTCACTCATCACGGCTGAGAGGCCACGGACACAATGCCTTCCAATCGCTGGTCCCGACGGTGGACGCGATGCTGCAGGGCTTGATTTTGACCTAGATGGCAAGTTGAGCGATGCCGTCATCTACCAGGTTAAGTATCGCGAACAGAACCCTGTTGGAATACCGTCTAATAACGATCTCTATGACTGGGTCATCAAGCATCTTGGTGCGGAAAATAAAAAACTCTCAAAATTGAAAGACAGGGGTGCGCGTGAATTCGTATTTATCACTAACGTGCCCGCTAGTGGACATTTAGGCACAGGCCTTCGAGACAGAGTACAGCAATGGGTTGCCGAAAATGTCACCTTGCCTACATTTATCTGGTGGCGTGAAGACATTGATGCCAGGCTAGATCGAAACCCGGCACTCGTATTCCGGTTCATGCTCTTTCGTGGCCCTGACTCTGTACAGGCCTACTTGGCAGGGGTACTGGACAAGTCAACTACTTTTTCAAAGCCCGATTCCTCAGCCATAGAGTACTCAACTCGCAACCCGGCTATTTCCACACTGCTCCTCTATCTCGCACGCCAATATGAGGAGGAGTCCACACTTCGCTTCAAACAAGCTCATCTAGATGCGCCGCTCATTGACTCATTCGTGGATGTACCCTTCGAACTGAACAGGCGAACGCTCCGCGAGCATCCCGAGATGCAGTTCAAGTACCGGCAGCTGTCGGACGAATTTCTGAAGAGACGAGGGCCGGAAGTAGAGCCTGCGGGGGAGGTTGGTTACCTTCCGCGCATGTCGGATTCCTTCGATGGCATGCCCGGGGCGGCAAGTAAAGACACGCCGGGGGCCGCAAGCGTGCTGCTGTTCGACCAGGAAGTCCTTAGTCTGCACAGCGTGGTGATCGAGGCTGGCCCCGGACAAGGCAAATCCACTCTCGTTCAGTTCCTCGGACAAATCCACAGGGCGAAGATTCTAGGCAAAACAGAAGACTTGGCCCGCTTGCCTTCTCACCTCTCGCAAGCCGCTCTGCGGATTCCAGTCCGCATCGAATTGCGGCATTTAGGGGAGTGGTTGCAGGGCTCTTCTCCGTGGTCTCGGGCGCAGAAAGTCTCCCATGATGGCGGTGCACCTTCCTTGCACGGTTACATCGCAAGCCACGTGCGACATGTTACCGGCGGGATGCGGTTCACCAATGAAGACTTGATAGCCATCGTCTCCAGTACCCCCACGCTGCTGCTACTCGATGGGTTGGATGAAGTGGCGGATATTTCGCTACGCGAACTCGTCGTTACAACCGTGCACTCGTTCGTCCGAGACATGAAGTCCTTGGGCGCGCAATTGCAGGTCGTCGCCACGAGCCGTCCTTCGTCGCTAGCAAGAGCCCCTATTTTCGCACGGAATGATTTCCTGTATTGTCAGCTCACGGACCTCTCGACTGAACTCGCTGAAAAATATACGAACTCCTGGGTGAAGCGGCGAGCGCTCCCAGACGATCAGGCATCGGAATTGCGGCGCGTTTTGGCTGGCTGTTTGACTCAACCTCATATTTCTGAGCTTGCGCGGACGCCGATGCAGTTGGCTATTCTGCTATGGCTCGTGCACACGCGCGGATGGAACCTTCCTGACAAGCGGACGGCTTTGTATGAAGAGTACGTCCGAACTGTGTTCGATCGAGAGGCAGATAAAAGCCCGAAGGTTCGACAATACCGCGATCTCCTACTTGAGATTCATGGCCATCTCGGCTGGCTTCTTCATGCGCGTAGTGAGGGCGGCCCACGAGGCGCCAGCGCAGGCGACATAGCCACTACCGATTTGAAACGCACCATCTGGGAGTACCTAGAGAGAAAACAGGAACCGGGCGACGATGTGCCCAGCGAAACCGTATCAGATGTTTTCGACGGCATCCGTAGAGTCTTCATCCTTGTGGACCGAATTCAGGGCAAGCATGAGTTCCAAGTTCAACCTCTACGTGAGTTTTTTGCCGCGCGACACTTGTACAAGACTGCCCCCTATCATTCGAATGCTGTTGAGGTAACTGGTTCTCGTCCTGAACGGCTTGAGGCACTCCTCAGAAGTCCATACTGGTTGAACGTAGCTCGGTTCTTCTGCGGATCGTACGATGTGGGAGAGCTTGCGGATCTAGTACAGAGGATCGAGGAACTGAAAGAGGATGAAAAATATCGCTACTCGTTGCATGTGCGCCTACTAATTGTTTACCTACTCAGAGATTATGTGACGGCAGCATCACCTAAAGCGACGCGAAAACTGGCGAGGCTGTTGACTGACTCTTTGAGTATGCGCCAGCTTCTCGCCGATCACCATCTGGAGCAAAGTCAGGGCGAGGCGCCCGGAGAGTTGATTCCACGTGACTCCGGCCTTCCAGCCCTGCTGGATGCGGCACAGTCTCGTTACGTCTCGCCGCTACCTGATCAAGTGGTGTATGAGCTGGCTCGCCTCATTCGCCAAATCCCGAAGGAAGAAAGGTGGAATTGGTGGCTAGGTGGAGCACCTAAAGAAAGTAAGGGCCGTGACGAGTGGCTGCGACGCGGTGTCATAGCATCCTGCTTCGACGGGGCTCCGGCAGAGCAGCTCCTGTCGATCTTTTCAGAAGATGCCGGCACGTTGAGCTGGGTCCGCTGCGTAGAGGCCAGCCGACTTGACGTCGCGCTGGCGGGTTCCCGTATGCCTCATTTCGTTGACGCTTTGATGCGTGGATACGGGCCTCTCGGAAGGTCGCAGGAGTCGTCTCACCAGTTCCTCGATTATGTCACTCGCGGCCTCCTGCTTACAGCGCCGACGAATCCGCTTGCAGCCGAGTTGTTCGATGAAGTGCCGAGAGTCTGGCCGGAATTTCAGGGCAGTTCGACCGCGATGGAGGAACTCGGTAAACTGGCCGAGCTTGAATCTTCGATTAAGCACCTACCTAAAACTCCGGCGGGTCTTGCGCGAAGGGCAGACGTTATAGGGGAAGCTTACGGCGAGCCCTGGGTTGCATGGCGTATCGCTATGTTCGTTGCGCCCTTCATCGGGGCCTCTTCCGTAGGCATCGGTGGGGAATCACTATCCGGCCAAGCGGCTATTATGTGGAAGCATAGAAAGGCTCTCAAGTATTGGACTGACCATCTTGATGCGCTGGATCATCAGGGACGCAGGATGGGATTCATGGCCGGGTTGTTGGCGTGGGCTCCCGCTGACGTTATAACCGGCGTTCTGGGGATAAAACCGGAGCTCTGCCGCAGTATTGCAAGTTGGGAATTCTCTAGGGTGAGGAGCTTTGTTCAGGCAGTCGCAGCTCAGGAGGCTCCGCACAACATACACAATAGAGTTCGAATGTCATCGAAAGACGTGCCTTCGCTAGCTGCCGTCCATTTGAGTTGCTTGTTGTCTATCTTGGATGTGCGGATAAGGAAGAATGCCAAATGGGATCTTGATGCGCGTATCAACCTAGATTCGGTGTGCGAGGCTCATCGCGATTTCACGGCAGGATACGCTGTCTCGCGCGCCATGAAGCGCCTTTCCAGGACGGCCGGGCGGGGTCAGAGTCATCGTGCGATTCAAAAGCATTTTCCGCAAGCCAGGGGTGAAACCGTGGAAATCCGGGATCTATCACCTAGTGGTTTCGCTGCGTTGCAGACTCGCATGACAATAGGCGAGGCTGAGTCGATCCTGCAAAATCCAGAGCTGTACCCGATCGATCTGCTCACCTTGGCTGGTTTCAGGTTGGAAGGCTCAGGCAAGGTCGGCGCTATCACGATGCTGAAGGTTGCCCGCGATCGACGCTGGTTTGACCAGGACCTCTGACATCTCGGGTGTGGCCTTCTGAGGCTGTTGAAGTCAGTGATGTTGCATAACCCTGGGTCCGGCCTGTTGTTGGTTCCTGGGTTGACGCCGCGGGTACGGTCAGAAGCGTGTCCGGTGCGCGGCGGGTTGGTCACCCATAGACGTGTGCCGGTTGATCGCGCGCGACTAGGGGAGCTGGTACGAGCATGGCGGTTGACGCTGCTCGATCGGAAGAGGGGTTCACGTCGGCGAGGGCTGCGCGGGTGATGAGTGCCGCGTGCCGGGCTGCGGGCCTTGATGGCAGAGGCGCGGAGCTGATTCGTCTCGGAGAGAACGCTCTGTTCCGACTGACCACGGCGCCGGTGATCGTCCGCGTAGCTCGGGGAGAGCCCTGGTTGTCGAAGGCGCGTGTCGAGGTGGCTGATCGGAGAGGGATTCCCGGCGGCCAGACTCGTTGACGGCCTGGAGCAACCGTTCCTGATCGAGGGCCACCCGGTGACTTTCTGGCGCCTCATCGTGGAGGGCGACCGCAAGGCCACCTACGGCGAACTGGGCAGCATCCTGAGGGACCTGCACTCTATGAAGATGCCCGCGGGCCTTGAGCTGCCTGCGTTCGATCCTTTCGACAAGCAGGAGCTGCGGATCAGTAAGGCGCCAATCCCGGATGATGACCGGGTCTTCCTCCGTAAGCGGTGGCAGGAGCTGCGTGGCCAGTTCGAGGAGCTGAGGTTCGAGACTCCGAAGGGGCCGGTGCACGGGGATGCTCATGTGCAGAACCTCATGGTGAACGATCGGGATGAAGTGATTCTGATCGACTTCGAGGCCTTCTGCTTCGACCACCCTGAGTGGGATCTGATGGTCACGGCGGTTGAGCATCACAGCCTTGGGTGGCAGACCGATGAGCAGTACGCGGACTTCGTGGGGGCGTACGGGCGGGATCTGTACGACTGGCCCGGCTATGACACGCTCCGGCGGCTTCAAGAGTTCGGCATGACGACGTGGCTCATGCAGAACGTTCAGGAGAGTGAGGAGACGGCGGCCGAGTACCGCCGGCGCATCGCTGGCCTGCGCAACGACGCTGCGCCGCGCGACTGGCGTCCCTGGTAGCTGTTACTCGTCGTCCAGGCGGGCGAGTGCTTCGCTTACCTGCTCGTTGAAGGCGACGACGGCGGGGTGTGCGGCGTCTGCGCTGATGGAACGGAAGAGCCGTTCGACCCGGCGTCATGGTTCTCGTGAGGCGGAGCCGCCGCCCGCTTGCATGGGGGCGGCTCTGCTCGTGTGGCTGCCAGAAGCCGTCAGAATGCCTCGGCGAAGTCATCTTCTTTCATGATCAGTCGGTCTCGTACGTCTTTGGGAATCATGAGCTTCATGTGGATGTGAGGGGCGCGAACCCCCTTCACCCTGGTCCGCTTGATCACGCACTTGATTCCCACCCTGAGCAGATCGGCGGCCATAGCCTCTATGCCACCTTCTTCCCAGTGCTGCCGGAAGGTCTTGCCGTTGTGCACGGCTACCCATCGGTCCTTCGTGGACTCCGGGTCGATGGCCTCCAACTGCTTGATCAGGTCGTCCAGCGTCTTCTCGGCCTTCTCCTTGGTGAAGCGGGTCTTCGTGAACCGGCCTCCGGGCTCCAAGCCAGTCATGTAGTAGCTGATCGACTGCTCCAGCCGCTGTAGCTCCTTGCGGGCCTCGGCGCCCTGTCGGTACTCGCGTGTCATGACAGGCTCGTCACCCAGGACCCTCAGGACGTCGTCCACAAGCTTGCCGTAGATCTCGTCGGGGTTAGGGGCGCCGTGTCCTCCGGCTTTGCACTTACCGCACCGCAAGTACGCGTACGACCGTCCATTGACCCGGTTCTTTTGCACAGTCATGTTCGAGCGGCAGTCATGGCAGATCAGTACGCCGAGGAACTTTGTCGCACCGCCGGGACGCCGTGTGGGCTGGTCCTTCGCCCTGTGGTCCAGGGCCTTCTGTAGGCTGTCGTACTCATCCTCGGTGAAGATCGGGTCGGCCACACGGATGGGCTGAGCATCGCTACCGAGGACGATCTTCGAGCGGCGTACGCCTCCGTTCTTGTCCTCTTCTACCCGGTAGCCCATGAGGGCAGGGTTCCTGAGGCGCCGGAGCAGCGTTGAGGCCGTAAGCCCTGGCCCGCAGAGGCCGGCTCGTACGAGAACCTTGGCCATGCGACGCGCTGACGCCGGCTTGGCACGCATGGCAGCTTTCCGGCACCAGTGCAGTGCCCGGTACGCATCCGGGTTGATGACGAGTACGACCCGGCCGTCCTCGTCCTCCGTCGTCTCGTATCCGTACGCGGGCTTGCCTACCAGCCACTCACTCTGAGTCTTCGTGTAGTCCCAGAGGCTTGCTACGCGTGTGCTCGTGTTGGCGGCCTCGATCTCGGCGATGCCGCCAATGATCGTCACCATGATCTTCCCGGCCGTCGTGGTCAGGTCGATCGAGTCGTTCTTGGAGACGAGGTTCTTGCCGTACTTCAGGCACCAGTCGATCATGGTGCTGAGGTCGGTGAGCCGCCGGACGAAACGGTCCAGCTTCCAGAAGAGGATCACGTCGAGCTCTGGTGCCCGGTTGTTGAGCCAGTCCCCGAGTTCTTTGCGCTTCCACGGCGGAACCTTCGTGGCTGACACGTTGAGATCGCTCGCCACCCCTACGACTCGACAACCGCGCTCCAGGGCCAGTTTGCGGAGATCGAGTTCCTGACGAACAGGTGACGTCGTGTCGTCGGTGAGGACGGAGAGCCGCACGGACAACAGGGCTCGCGGGGCGTCGTCGGGTAAGCGTGCCTCCGCCCTCTTCAGCTCTTCCAAGAGCGCTAAGTCCGCCTCCGTCCACTCAGTCTCAACTGCGTACTGGGCGCGGTCAGTTGCCGCGCGGGTCCTCGTTCGCTTCCCCATGACCAGCACGGTAGCGGTTTTGGGTCCGTTGGTGAATGGCCGCAGATGGACACCCACATCCAGATCGGCCCGACCGGCAAGAAGCTGCTCCCGCTGACGGTCAAGAACGCGGGTCCGACGCCGGCTTCGAGTGGTCATACGCACTGAGGTGGGTGAGGCCCTCGATCGGGTGGTTGAGGCGTTGGCGGGGGTGAGCGAGGAGGAGGTGGCCGCAGCGCTGGCTGTGCTTGCCAGCGCATGTCCTCACTCGCCAGCGCCTTCTACTGCCTCTCGGACGCCCCTGCGAGGGCGTAGAAGTGCCTCACAGATCGTCTCCGAGGTGGAGTGGATCTGACGCGCAGTTCCAGGCTGGTGTCCGATCAGGTCTCGTTCTAGCCGACGGGTCAGGCCTGCTCTCAGTTCCGCGAGGCGGGTGAGGGCACTGGGGTTGCCTGCGTCAGCGGCGATCTGGGCGAGTTGGTCGGCTTGCCGCCTGTCGCCAGCCATTTCACGTATAACGGCCACCCGCGCCATGGCGTGCGTATCCCCTGCATCAGCCGCAAGCCGGGCAAGTTCCTCGGCCCCTTCCTGGTCTCCCGCAACTCTCCGCATGTCGGCCAGCCGCATGAGGGCAGTGGTGCTTCCTCTCTGGGCAGCCTGCTTGGCAACGCGTACTGCTCCTTCTTGGTTCTTTCCGAGTTCACGCATTTCGGCGAGTCGAGCGAGGGCACCGACGTCGCCGGCGTCAGCCGCCAGCCGCGCCAGCTCCTGCGCTCCCTCTGGGTCTCCAGCTGCTTCCCTTAGGTCGGCCAGGCGGGCCGCGGCGCTCGGGTTACCAGTCTCGGCAGCCTGCCGGGCGAGGTACTCTGCTTCCTCCGGGTCTCCGGCGGCCACTTTCATTTCGACGAGTCGGGCTACGGCGGTGGGATTGCCCGCTGCTGCGGCCTGCTGGTACAAGCGCTCGGCTCCTTCCACATCCCCGGCCACTTCACGGATGGAGGCGATGCGGATCAAGGCGAAGCGGTGACCGGCCTCGATAGCTTGTTGCGCGAGTTTCTCGGCTTCCTCGTGTGCGCCGGCTACCGCACGCATCTCGGCGAGCCGGACCAGGGCAAAGGACTGGCCGGCGCGCGCTGCTCGCCGAGCGAGTTGTTCGGCTTCTTCTCGGCGGCCGGCTGCCTCACGCTCGGCGGCTAGCCGAGCAAGCGCGCTTGCGTTGCCCACGCGGCCGGCACGTTGGTAGAGGCGCCGGGCTTCGTTGCGGGCTGTCGGTCCGCCAGTTTCTCGGATGGTGGCCAGCCTGACGAGGGCTGTTGTGTCGCCGGCCTTAGCGGCCAACTGTCCCAGTCTTTCCGCTCCTTGAGTGGCTCCTGCGAGCTCTCGCATCTCGGCGAGGCGAACGAGCGGGCCGGTGTTGCCTGCCGTTGCGCACCGTATTGCGAGTTCTTCAGCCTTTGTTCTATTTCCATACACTTCGTGGATCTCGGCGAGCTGGCCTAATCCCCTGGTGTCACCCGCGTCGGCTGCCTGTTGGGCGAGCGTCTCTGCTTCTTCACTGAGGCCGGCCTTGTGCCGTATGCCGGCGAGCCGGATGAGCGCAGCAGTACTGCCTGCGTCGGCGGCTTGCTGAAGGAGCTGGTCGGCTTCCTTCCAGGCGCCGTTTGTCCGTCGGATCTCGGCAAGCCGTGCGATGGCGTCGGCGTTACCCGAATCGGCGGCCTGTTGGGCGAGGCGCTCGGCCCAGTGGAAGCGGTGGCGGATCCGGGCGGCGTCAGCGAGATTGACGAGACCCTCGGGGGCGAGATGGTCGTGCGCTGCCTGCCAGAACGACTCCGGAGGGCACAGGCGTGCGCGGCCGCGCCGTCCGTGTTGCTCCAGGTAGTCGGCGAGTCGGTAGGAGTGCGAGGGGGCAGTCTCCATTGCAGAGGATCTTCGGGCCGGACGAGGCCGAACTCGGCGCAGGGGAGCAAGGCGTCCGTGGACAGGCGAGGTGACATCGGCGAAGGCCTGGTCTAGCCAGTTGTCTGCGAGGTCGTCGTATTCGTCGTCGCTGAGATAGTCGTCCACGGCTTGTTCGAGAAAGCTGACCGGCAAGTGCAGTCCGGCTCCGAGACGTCGTGCGTCCATTGCGACTTCGAGCAGGGCACGAACAGGCGGGTCAGCTGTCTCGTAGCGACGTAAAAGCTCCGGTGCTCCCGCGAGGAACTGAGTCAGCCGACCGTTGTCGGTGTGTTGCAAGGCATGAGCCAGTTGACGGTCACCAGCTACGGCAATTGCTCTGGCCTTGTTCAAGGCGATGTGGTCGAAACGGTCCGGCAGGGTTACGAGGCGTCCGGCCAGCAGCGCACGAGCCTGCGGATGCGGGTCAGGGTTCCCAGGACGAGGGAGGGCCATGTAGTCGTTCTGGTACTCGGGCCACAAGGTTCCCAGGACCAAAACAGGGCTGCGCGATACGTCGGTGAGCAGCCTGTGGACTGCAGCGGCGATCTGTTCCCCGTTCTCACCACCAAGGTACTGCTGGGCGTCGTTCAGCCAGACTATGGTTCGCTGCTCCACTCGGTGCAGATCAGCGAGCGCGGCATCGGCCCGTGTGGGATCGAAGGGATGCCACAGGCGCCATCCGAGAGCAGCCAGCGGCTGCACGGCCTCCCAACAGGCGCGCGTCTTGCCCGTGGAGGATGACCCCACAAGAACAGCCATCTCGCTGTGCCCCTCGTTGGCGGCCTCGATGACAGCTGCAAGATGCTCATCATGCGGGCGGCGCACATAGGCAGGTAGTGTCCCGGCTCGGCCCTGCCAGCTTCGGTCTCTGCGCCCGTTGGGGCTGGAGCCCAAGGCTGGTGCCTCGACGGCAAAGTGGACCTCCAGATCGTGGGGATCCCACATCCGGATGAGGCGACCCAGTGCTCCGGTATTGGCAGTGGCGGACGGACCGCGCCCGTACGCGGTGTCGAGGAGAGCTAGCAGCCCATTCACGTCAAGACGCAGGGCCCTGCCCAACGCTCCGACCGTGTCCGCAGATGGCCCCGGCGCACCGGAACTCAAGGCTCGGCTGACCGTTGTGCGCCCCAGCCCGGCCGCCCGCGAGAGTTCGGTCTGGTTGAGTCCCCGAGCTATCCGTCCTGTTTCGAGGCGAGACCGTAACTCCGCCAGTGCCGCAGGATCGCGTACATCTTCCATCCCCACGCGGAGTCCCCACCCCTTGCCGTGCTCCGTTGTTCGTCCATGTTCATCTTCGACCGGCGAACCGCGATGAACGTCGCAACGCCGAAAGTCGGTCACACGACAGCAACCATGCCGACCTGTAGAGGTGTTCGACAATGTCCGACCACTGCGCCGTGATTCTTCTTGCCTGTGCCCTGGTGACTCTGACTGGGGCCCTCATCGCAGCAGCAGCTGGCTATGTTGCCCGCCGGGACCACGCCTCGTATCCAGCGGCACTCACCCGGGCAGCAGTTGCCTTCACCACCACGCTCAGCATGGCCGCCACTCTGGTAACGGTCCTCAGCAACCTGACACAACGGTGACGGAACGTCTCCAACCAATGCTCGGCCTACGCATTATCTGGGCGATCCGACCGCAGATGGACACCCACATCCAGATCGGCCCGACCGGCAAGAAGCTGCTCCCGCTGACGGTCAAGAACGTGGGTCCGGCGCCGGCCGCGAGCGGTCACGTGCACTGACGTGAGCCAGGCACTCGACTCCCACTCTGAAGTGGAGTGGGTCTGAGCCGCTGCGGTCGCGCACAGGCTGCGCGGTGACCATGAGTGCCCCCTTCGCTTCGGAGGGGGCGCAGTCGTGTCATGACCTGCCGTAGCAGGCGGCGCAAGGTGTCTTTGGCAAGTTGATGTCCGAACTCGTGATTGCTGGTAAAAGTCGTTTGGTTCTACTGGTTGTAGGGGCAACCAGAGCTTGGTCGGCTCCGTTACCTACCGTTTGGTAATTGCTGATTTCTCCTCCGGTCAAAGTCAGAGCGGCTAGCGGGGCAGGTATGTAAACTCTCGCCTCGGGATCGTCGTCGGCGTGGTCGCCAGTCCCAGCACCTGGCCGTACGCCGCCATTGAGCACCTGCAGACGTACTCATCTCGAACGGGCTGGTGGCCGTCGTGGCGTTCGGCTCGTTGCTCACCGGGGAGTTCACGCAACGCTGTCCAGAGCCCCGCAGGGCAACGCGTGGCGGGGCCGGATCCGAATGTGCGGTGCGTGCGTCTACCCCGGTATGGAACCGCAGAAGCCGCCGCCCCCGTCCCACCAGCCCGAAGGGTGCCTCGTCGTCGCCGTCCGCCTTCCGGTGCGGATCGTCGTCCTGGTGCTGGTCGTGCCGGTGCGGATGGTGTGGGACGCGTTCGTCGTCGTCGGGCGTGTGCTGCGGGACAGCGTGCTCAGGCCGCTCGGGCGTGCCCTGGTGTGGGCCGGCCGGGCCGTGTTCGTGTGGCCGTTCGTGGGCCTGTGGCGGTACGTCCTGACGCCCGTCGGCAGGGCCCTCGCCTGGCTCGGCACCGTCCTGCTGGTGGTGCCGGCCGTGTGGTGCCACCGGTGCCTGCTCACCCCTCTCGGCCACGCCCTCGCCCGGCTCGCGCGCGGGGCCGGAGCCGGGCTCGCGTGGGTCTACGCGCGCGTGCTCACCCCGGCCGGGCACGCGCTGGCCTGGCTGCTGAAGGGGACCGGAGCGGTACTGGCCGCCCTCGGCGCCGGGGCGTACACGGCCGTCGCCTGGCTGCTGCGGTACCTGCTCGTCGTACCCGCGCGGTGGCTGTACACCTGGGTCCTGGCGCCCGTCGGCCGGGCCGTCGCCTGGTGCGCGCGGGGAGCGGGGTGGCTGCTGGGGCTGGTCGTCACCGGCGTGGGCCTGGCCCTGTACTGGACCGGCCGTGTCCTGTTCGTGCTGCCCGCGCTCGCGCTGTGGCGGTGGGTGCTCGCCCCGGTAGGCCGGTTCCTCGCGGTCGTCGCGCGCGAGGCGGGGGAGGCGCTCGGACACGCGTGGCGGGTCGCCGGGCGGATCTCCCTGGCCGTCGGGCGCGCGCTGGGGACCCTCTTCCGGTGGATCTTCGTGGAACCGGTGCGCTGGGTGTACCGGGCCGTCCTCACCCCGGTCGGGCACGTCGTGCTGGACGCCGTCCTGCGGCCCCTGGCCGGGGGCCTGCGCGCGGTGGGCCGGATGTCGCGGGAGGCGCTGGCCACGGCCCGGGAGACCGTGCGGCAGGCCCGCGCGGACTTCCGCCGGATGCTGTTCGGCGAGCCGCGGCAGCCGGCCGCGGTCGACCGGCGGGAACCCACCGCCCGCGACACACGTACTCTTGGTAGGAGTACGACCGCTCTCACGAAGGACTAGGACACTGGGCAAGCGACAGCCCGAAGGCCCGCCGCCCGCACCCGCGGTGCAGCGCATCCGACTGCGTTACACCAAGCGCGGCCGCCTGAGGTTCACCAGCCACCGAGACTTCCAGCGCGCCTTCGAGCGTGCGTTGCGCCGCGCCGAGGTGCCCATGGCGTACTCGGCCGGGTTCACGCCGCACCCGAAGGTGTCGTACGCCAATGCCGCACCCACCGGCACGGGCAGCGAGGCGGAGTACTTGGAGATCGCGCTCACCGAAGCGCGCGACCCCGAGACCCTGCGCGTCCTCCTCGACGAGTCGCTGCCCGCCGGGCTCGACGTCGTCGACGCGGTCGAGGCGCGGACCTCGGGCCTCGCCGACCGGCTGACGGCCTCCGTGTGGGAGCTGCGGCTGGACGGCGTCGACCCGGCCGACGCCGGGCGAGCGGTCGAGGCCTTCACCGGGGCCGACGCCGTCGAGGTCAAGCGCACGACCAAGAACGGCGTCCGCACCTTCGACGCCCGCCCGGCCGTGGTGAGCCTGGAGGCGCACGGTGTGCCGGGTGATAGGCCGACCGACCAGCCCTGTGCGATACTGCGGCTGGTTGTTCGGCACGTGACGCCTGCCGTACGACCCGACGACGTCCTGTCCGGTCTCCGCGCCGTGGCCGACCTGGCGCCGCCGGTCCCCGCAGCGGTGACCAGGCTGGCGCAGGGGCTGTTCGATGAAGAGACCGGCACGGTGACCGATCCGCTCGCGCCCGACCGCGAGGCTGCCGGGGCCCTGACGGCCCAGCCGGCCGCCGCCGCGACGGCGCCGGAAGGTCCCGCGTAGGGACGGACGTCGTAGCGCCGCCCTCGTACTCGGGAGCCACCTGGGTCGGGCAGCGCACCGACCAGAAGACTTTCGCCAGGCCGTACCGACAAGGCGTACGGAACCGGCGAGACAGGACACAGAGTGCTCCCGTGCGGCGCCCGCGCCCCGGACGGCGGCCATCGCGCATCGCGCGGGCCGCGGACGTCAACGGCGGACGGTCCTCAGAGACCGGCGCCGGACCAGGTGCGGCGCCCGGGAGCCTGACGGGAGAAACGCCCGCATGCTCGAACCGACCGAACCCAATGAGGGTTCCGAACTGAACACTCCGAGCGACACCCTGCCGCCGCGCAGGCGTCGCCGTGCCGCCTCCCGGCCGGCGGGTCCGCCCGCCGCGGTCGCGGAGGCGCCCGTGGAGGTCACCGTGCCGGCCACGCCGCCCGCGGAGGCCGACGAGGTCACCGAGGTGACCGAGGACGCCAGCGGGGCCACCGGAGCCGGTGAGACTCCCGAGGCGGAGGGGACCGAAGCGGCCGCCCCCGCCGAGGAGGCCGCTCCCGCGCGTCCGCGCCGGCGGGTGGCCCGCCGGGCGTCCGCGCCCACCGGGTCGCCGGCGTCCGCCGAGGCCGCCGAGACGGTCGTACCGGCCGAGCCGGAGAAGACCGCCGCCGTCCCCGAGGCCGGCGAGGTCGTCGTCGGTGAGGAGGCCGCCCCGCGCCGCACCCGGCGCCGGGCCACGCGCAGCGTGTCGACGCCGACCGCCGATGCCGCCGTGACCGCCGAGGTCCCGGTGACGGAAGCCGCTGCCGCCGAGACCGCGCCCGCCGAGGAGGCCGCTCCCGCGCGTCCGCGCCGGCGGGTGGCCCGCCGGGCGTCCGCGCCCGCCGGTTCGGCGGCGTCCGCCGAGGCCGCCCAGACCGCGGAGACCGTGGTCCCGGCCGCCGCCGCGTCCGCTGCCGCCGAGGCCGAGACCCCGCAGCAGCCCGCCGCCGAAGCCGCGGCCCCCGCCGAGGAGGCCGCTCCCGCGCGTCCGCGTCGCCGGGCCACCCGCCGGGCGTCCGCGCCGGCCGGTGCCCCGAAGGGCGCCGAGGAGGCCCCGGCCGCCGCCCCGGCGGCGCAGCCGGAGTCCGGGTCGCAGGCGGAGACCCCGGCCGCCGAGCCGGAGGCCGCCGAGGCCGAGGAAGCCGCTCCGCGCCGTACGCGCCGTCGTGCCACGCGCCGGGTGTCCGCGCCCGACACCGCGCCCGGCGCCGAGGAAACCGCGGAAGCCGTGCAGGCCGTGCAGGCCGTGCAGGCCGAGGAGACCCCGGCCGCAGAGCCGGAGACCGCCGAGGAGGCGCCGCAGGCCGCCGCGGCCGAGGAAGCCGCTCCGCGCCGTACGCGCCGTCGTGCCACGCGCCGGGTGTCCGCGCCCGACGCCACCCCCGCCACCGGGGAAGCCGCCGAGGCGGAGGACGCCGTGGCCGCCCACACTCCGGAGGTCCCCGCGACCACGCACACCACCGAGCCGGCCCCGGCCACCCAGCCCGTCCAGGCGCCGCCTGCCCCCGCGCCGGCCGCCGAGGCCGAGGCCGGGGCTCCGCGCCGGGCCCGGCGCCGGGTCGTCCGTGCCGCGTCCGGATTCGCCGAGCCCGCGCGGACCGCCGAGCAGGAGGAGGCCGGGGCCCCGCGCCGGCCCGCCCGCCCCGCCGTCGCCGTCTTCCAGGCGCCGGTGTTCACCGAGCCCCAGTTCCAGACGCCGGAGCGGGCCGCCGCCGAGGCGGCTGCCGTGGCCGAGGTCGATGAGACCGTCGAGGCCGAGGAGACCGAGGAGTACACGGAGGAGCACGTCGAGACCGGTGGCCGCCGTCGCCGGCGTCGCCGTGGTGCCGCCGCCGAGGAGAGCAGGCCGGCCGAGGCCGCCGCCGAGGAGGAGCCCGAGGAGGCCGACGAGGCCCCCGAGGCCGCCGACGACCTCGCCGAGGGCGAGGACGGCGACGAGACCGAGGGCGCCGAGGGCTTCGAGGAGTCCGGCTCGCGCCGTCGCCGCCGCCGCGGCGGACGCCGCCGCCGGCGTGGTGACGCGGGCGACGGCGAGTCCGGCGAGGGCGTGGACGCCGACGCCGACGAACTGGCCGCCGAGCAGGCCGCGCAGGACGCCGAGGACACCGCCGAGCAGGAGGAAGAGGACGACGACGAGGCGCGTGGCGAGGAGTCGGGCGGCTCCAGCTCCAGCAGCCGCCGTCGCCGTCGCCGGCGCCGCCGGGCCGGTGACACCTCCGTGGACGCCGAGCCGTCAGAGGACGACCCGGAGCGCACCGTCGTCAAGGTCCGCGAGCCCCGCAAGCCCAGCGAGCCGTCCGACGAGGTGCAGTCCATCAAGGGCTCGACCCGTCTGGAGGCCAAGAAGCAGCGCCGCCGGGAAGGCCGTGAGCAGGGGCGCCGACGCGTCCCGATCATCACCGAGGCCGAGTTCCTGGCCCGCCGCGAGGCCGTCGAGCGCGTGATGGTCGTCCGTCAGCACGGCGAGCGCACGCAGATCGGCGTCCTGGAGGACGGCGTGCTCGTCGAGCACTACGTCAACAAGGAGCAGTCGACCTCGTACGTCGGCAACGTCTACCTGGGCAAGGTCCAGAACGTGCTGCCGTCGATGGAGGCCGCCTTCATCGACATCGGCAAGGGCCGCAACGCGGTCCTGTACGCCGGTGAGGTCAACTTCGAGGCGCTCGGCATGGCGGGCGGGCCGCGCCGGATCGAGTCGGCGCTCAAGTCCGGCCAGTCCGTGCTCGTGCAGGTCACGAAGGACCCGATCGGGCACAAGGGCGCGCGGCTCACCAGCCAGGTCTCCCTCCCCGGGCGCTACCTCGTGTACGTGCCCGAGGGCTCGATGACCGGCATCAGCCGCAAGCTGCCCGACACCGAGCGGGCCCGGCTGAAGACCATCCTCAAGAAGATCGTCCCCGAGGACGCGGGCGTCATCGTGCGCACCGCCGCCGAGGGCGCGAGCGAGGACGAGCTGCGCCGCGACGTCGAGCGGCTCCAGGCGCAGTGGGAGGAGATCCAGAAGAAGGCCAAGAACGGCGGCAGCGCTCCGACGCTGCTGTACGGCGAGCCGGACATGACCGTCCGGGTCGTGCGGGACATCTTCAACGAGGACTTCTCCAAGGTCATCGTCAGCGGTGACGAGGCCTGGCAGACGATCCACGGGTACGTCTCGCACGTCGCCCCGGACCTGGCCGGCCGGCTGTCGAGGTGGACCTCCGAGGTCGACGTCTTCGCCACCTACCGGATCGACGAGCAGCTCGCCAAGGCGCTGGACCGCAAGGTCTGGCTGCCCAGCGGCGGTTCGCTGGTGATCGACCGGACCGAGGCGATGGTCGTCATCGACGTCAACACCGGCAAGTTCACCGGCCAGGGCGGCAACCTGGAGGAGACGGTCACCAGGAACAACCTGGAGGCGGCCGAGGAGATCGTGCGCCAGCTGCGGCTGCGCGACCTCGGCGGCATCATCGTGATCGACTTCATCGACATGGTCCTGGAGTCCAACCGGGACCTGGTGCTGCGCCGCTTGCTGGAGTGCCTGGGCCGCGACCGTACGAAGCACCAGGTCGCGGAGGTGACGTCGCTGGGCCTCGTGCAGATGACCCGCAAGCGGGTGGGCCAGGGCCTGCTGGAGTCGTTCTCCGAGACCTGCGTCCACTGCAACGGGCGCGGTGTCATCGTCCACCTGGACCAGGCGACCGCGAACGGTGGCGGCGGCAAGCGCAAGAAGCGCGGCCGGGGCGCCGAGGCGCCGGAGCCCGTGCACGAGCACGTGCACGAGACCGCCGCCGTGGCCGTGGAGACCGGCGAGGCCGTCGAGCCCGAGGTGGAGACCGCCGTGGAGGTGGCCGCCGAGGCCGCCGAGCCGGTGGCCCTGCCCGCGCCCGAGTTCGCGCCGGACGAGGAGCTGTACAGCAGCGTCGCCGAGGCGGAGGCGGCGGCCACCCGTGGCCGTACGCGGCGCCGGGCGAGCCGCCGGGTGTCGGCTCCGGCGGGTGCGCCGAAGGCGGAGAGGGCGCCCCGGGCCGAGCGCGCGCCGAGGGCGGGCAAGGCCGCCGCGGAAGCCGCGGAGGCCGAGGCCCCGACCGCCCAGGACGTCACCGCCGAGGAGGCGGCGGCGCGCCCGGTGCGGCCGGAGCCGGCCGCCGAGGCGCTGGCCGAGCCGACGGCCGTCGAGGACCAGGTGGTCCCGGCGCCGCAGGCCGAGGCCCCGGCCACCGAGGAGGCCGCGCCCAAGGGCCGTACGCGCCGTCGGGCGACCCGGAAGGTGTCGGCCCCGGCCGGCTCGCCCGAGGGCGCCGAGGCGGCCGTCGTGACGGTGCCGGAGACGGCGCCCGCGGCCGAGGCGCCGGCGGAGCAGCCCGCTGCGGACGCCGTGACCCCGGCCGAGGCTCCGGAGGGGCAGCAGACGGAGGCCGTGAGCGCCGCCGCACCGGCCCGCCCGCGCCGCCGCGCGGTGCGCAAGGCCACCGCGCCGACCGCGCCCGAGGAGGCGGCCGTCGTGGTCGTCCCGTCGGCCGCGGCGGAGGAGGCCGCCGCGGCCGGGACTCCGGCGGCGCAGTCCCCGGCCGCCGAGGCTCCGGTGACGGAGGAGACGGCCGGCGAGGAGGCCGCGCCGGCCAAGAAGGCCGCACGTAAGACGGCGGCCAAGAAGACCGCGGCGAAGAAGACGGCCGCCAAGAAGACCGCGGCCAAGAAGACGGCCGCCAAGAAGACGACGGCCAAGAAGGCGGCGAAGACCGCCAAGACGGCTGCCGCGAAGTCGACGGCGAAGAAGACCACCACGGTCTCCACCGCCGCGGACGAGGACTGAGTCCCGTCCCACCAGGTGTGGTCCTGCCCCTGCGGGCAGGACCACACCTCTTGTCGGGGCCTTGGAGCGAGTTCTCCTCGGGGCGCCGGAGCCGGGTCAAGACGTACAGTGCCTCGGCACAGCTGAAACAAAGGAGAGAAACCGCGATGATAGGCCTCGTTCTGGCGGCCGGCGCCGGGCGCCGTCTGCGCCCCTACACCGACACCCTGCCCAAGGCTCTGGTGCCGGTGGGTCCCGAGGGCGCGGAGGAGTCGCTGACGGTCCTGGACCTCACCCTGGGCAACTTCGCCGAGGTGGGGCTGACCGAGGTCGCGGTCATCGTCGGCTACCGCAAGGAGGCCGTGTACGAGCGCAAGGCGGCCCTGGAGCGGAAGTACGGCCTGAAGCTGACCCTCATCGATAACGACAAGGCCGAGGAGTGGAACAACGCCTACTCCCTGTGGTGCGGCCGTGACGCGCTGAAGGACGGCGTGATCCTCGCCAACGGCGACACCGTGCACCCGGTCTCCGTCGAGAAGACCCTGCTCGCCGCGCGCGGCGAGGGCAAGCGGATCATCCTCGCCCTGGACACGGTGAAGAGCCTGGCCGACGAGGAGATGAAGGTCGTCGTCGACCCCGAGAAGGGCGTGCGCAGGATCACCAAGCTGATGGACCCGGCGGAGGCGACCGGTGAGTACATCGGCGTCACCCTGATCGAGGGCGAGGCGGCGCAGGAGCTGGCCGACGCGCTGCGGACGACCTTCGAGCGCGACCCGCAGCTGTACTACGAGGACGGCTACCAGGAGCTGGTCGACCGCGGCTTCAAGGTCGACGTGGCGCCGATCGGCGACGTGAGCTGGGTCGAGATCGACAACCACGACGACCTCGCGCGCGGACGGGTGATCGCGTGCCAGTACTGACCCGGCTGATTCCCTCGCCGGTCGTCGTGGACATCCGCGCGGGTGCCCTGGACGACCTGGCGAGTGTGCTCGCCGACCAGCGGATCTCGCACTCCGGGCGGCTCGCCGTCGCCGTCAGCGGCGGCTCCGGGGCCCGGCTGCGCGAGCGCCTCGCGCCCACGCTGCCCGGCGCGGTCTGGTACGAGGTCGGCGGCGGCACCCTGGACGACGCGGTCCGGCTGGCCGACGAGATGAAGTCGGGTCACTACGACGCGGTGGTCGGTCTCGGCGGCGGCAAGGTCATCGACTGCGCGAAGTACTCCGCGGCGCGCGTCGGCCTGCCCATGGTCGCCGTCGCCACCAACCTCTCCCACGACGGGATCTGCTCGCCCGTCTCCATCCTGGACAACGACGCCGGCCGCGGCTCCTACGGGGTGCCGACGCCCATCGCCCTCCTCATCGATCTGGACGTGATCCGCGAGGCGCCGATGCGGTTCGTGCGGTCCGGCATCGGTGACGCCCTGTCCAACATCTCCGCGGTCGCGGACTGGGAGCTGGCCAACCGCGTCAACGGGGAGAAGATCGACGGCCTGGCCGCCGCCATGGCACGCCAGGCGGGCGAGGCCGTGCTGCGGCACCCGGGCGGATGCGGCGAGGACGAGTTCCTGACCGTGCTGTCCGAGGGGCTGGTGCTGTCGGGCATCGCCATGTCGATCGCCGGGCACACCCGGCCGTCCTCGGGCGCCTGCCATGAGATCAGTCACGCGCTCGACCTGCTCTACCCCAAGCGGGCGGCGAGCCACGGCGAGCAGGTGGGACTGGGGGCCGCCTTCGCCATGCACCTGCGCGGCGACACCGAGCGTGCCCTGCTGATGGCCGGCACGCTGCGCCGGCACGGGCTGCCCGTGGTGGCGGAGGAGATCGGGTTCGACGACGACGAGTTCGTCCGCGCGGTGGAGTACGCGCCGCAGACCCGGCCCGGCCGTTACACGGTCCTGGAGCACCTGGAGCTGTCCGCGGAGGGCATCCGGAAGGCGTACGCCGGTTACGTGGCCGCGGTCGCCGGCTGAGCCGGGGCCCGGTTTGACCCCTACGGTTCCGGCCCGTAACCTTGACCGTCGGCGTGTCCACTGAACACGCCACATCCCCGTAAACCTCTTCCTCCCGGGCACACGGTTGGCCGGGAGAGGTCGTCCGTGGTTCTCCCGGGCGACTGGCCTGCGGGGGTGCCGTTTCTTCGAGCGAAAGTGAGATCCGCGTGTACGCCATCGTGCGCAGCGGTGGTCGCCAGCACAAGGTTGCTGTCGGCGACGTCGTTGAGGTTGACAAGATTTCCACCGCCAAGGTTGGCGACACGGTCGAGCTCTCGACCCTGCTCGTTGTCGACGGCGACTCCGTGACCAGTGACCCGTGGGTGCTGGCCGGCATCAAGGTCCAGGCCGAGGTCGTGGACCACCACAAGGGCCAGAAGATCGACATTCTGCGCTACAAGAACAAGACCGGCTACCGCCGTCGGCAGGGCCACCGCCAGCAGTACACGGCGATCAAGGTCACTGAGATCCCCGCGGCTGCGAAGTAAGGGACTGAGGAGAAATGGCACACAAGAAGGGCGCATCGTCCACCCGGAACGGTCGCGACTCCAACGCCCAGCGGCTCGGCGTGAAGCGCTTCGGCGGTCAGGTCGTCAGCGCGGGTGAGATCCTGGTCCGCCAGCGCGGCACGCACTTCCACCCGGGCGCCGGCGTCGGCCGTGGCGGCGACGACACGCTGTTCGCCCTGCAGGCCGGTTCGGTGCAGTTCGGCACCCACCGTGGCCGCAAGGTCGTGAACATCGTTCCGGTCGCCTGAGTCGGCTGATCGGAAGCTTTCGCGAGGCGGACCTCACTTCCCGGTCGGGAAGGCGGGTCCGCCTTTCGCGTGTTACCCACAAGACATACCCGGACGTTCCTTCTGGAGGCACTTAACCATGACCACCTTCGTGGACCGCGTCGAACTGCACGTCGCCGCGGGTAACGGGGGCCACGGCTGTGCCTCCGTCCACCGTGAGAAGTTCAAGCCGCTCGGCGGCCCCGACGGCGGCAACGGCGGCCGGGGCGGTGACGTCATCCTGACGGTCGACCAGTCGGTCACGACGCTGCTCGACTACCACCACTCCCCGCACCGCAAGGCCACCAACGGCAAGCCCGGCGAGGGCGGCAACCGCTCCGGCAAGGACGGCCAGGACCTGGTCCTGCCCGTGCCGGACGGCACGGTCGTCCTGGACAAGGCGGGCAACGTGCTCGCCGACCTGGTCGGCCACGGCACCTCGTACATCGCCGCGCAGGGCGGCCGGGGCGGCCTCGGCAACGCGGCGCTGGCCTCCGCCCGCCGCAAGGCGCCCGGCTTCGCGCTGCTCGGCGAGCCCGGTGACGTCCAGGACGTCGTCCTGGAGCTGAAGACCGTCGCGGACGTGGCCCTCGTCGGCTATCCGAGCGCCGGCAAGTCCTCGCTGATCTCCGTGCTGAGCGCGGCCAAGCCGAAGATCGCCGACTACCCCTTCACCACGCTGGTCCCGAACCTGGGCGTGGTGACCGCCGGTTCCACCGTCTACACCATCGCCGACGTGCCCGGTCTCATCCCCGGCGCCAGCCAGGGCCGCGGCCTCGGCCTTGAGTTCCTGCGGCACGTGGAGCGGTGCAGCGTGCTGGTGCACGTGCTGGACACCGCGACCCTGGAGTCCGACCGTGACCCCGCCTCCGACCTCGACGTCATCGAGGAGGAGCTGCGGCAGTACGGCGGCCTGGGCGACCGGCCCCGCATCGTCGTCCTGAACAAGGTGGACGTGCCGGACGGCAAGGACCTCGCAGAGATGGTCCGCCCCGACCTGGAGGCCCGCGGCTACCGCGTCTTCGAGGTGTCGGCGGTGGCGCACATCGGGCTGCGCGAGCTGACCTTCGCCCTCGGTGAGCTGGTGGCGGGCGCGCGTGCCGCCAGGCCGAAGGAGGAGGCGACCCGGATCGTCATCCGGCCCAAGGCCGTGGACGACGCGGGCTTCACCGTCACCCGGGAGGACGTCGCCGGTGAGCCGCTGTTCCGGGTGCGCGGCGAGAAGCCCGAGCGCTGGGTCCGGCAGACCGACTTCAACAACGACGAGGCCGTCGGCTACCTCGCCGACCGGCTCAACCGCCTCGGTGTGGAGGAGGAGTTGATGAAGGCGGGTGCCCGCACGGGTGACGGCGTCGCCATCGGTCCGGAGGAGAACGCGGTCGTCTTCGACTGGGAGCCGACCGCCATGGCCGGCGCGGAGATGCTCGGCCGCCGTGGTGAGGACCACCGCTTCGACGCCCCCCGGCCCGCGGCACAGCGCCGCAGGGACCGGCAGGCCGAACGGGACGAATCCCAGCAGGAGTTCGACGACTTCGAGCCCTTCTAGGCGAGCCGCCTCGAGCCCTTCCGGGCGAGCCGCTGCGGGCGCGGAGGAGTGGGCTTCGGCTGTTACAGCACCTTTACACAACTTCGCGCCGATCGCCGTACGGGTGACACGGAGCCGAAGTGTGGCGGGCGCTACGGTGACATGACCGTTGCGGACGGGGAGCGTTTGACCGGCGCTCCCCGCCGCGTGCACGTCGTGTCCCGTGGGGGGAAGACATATGGGCTCCGCGCCCGCCGAGCGTCCTGTCGTGTCCGTGATCGTTCCCGTCTACAACGCCGTCGACCATCTGCCGCAGTGCCTGCGGTCCATCGCCGGTCAGTCGATCGGGTTCGAGCGCATCGAGATCATCGCGGTGGACGACGGTTCCACCGACGGCGGCGGCGAGCTGCTCGACGCCTGGGCCGAACGCCATCCCGGCCGGGTGCGGGTGGTGCACCAGGAGAACTCCGGCGCACCGGGCGGCCCGCGCAACCGGGCCGTCCGGATGGCCCGGGGCGAGTTCCTGTTCTTCGCCGACCCCGACGACTACCTGGGCACCGAGGCGCTGGAGCGCCTGGTCGCCGCCGCCGAGCGCAACGACTCCGACGTGGTCCTCGGGAAGATCAAGGGTGTGGGGCGCAAGGCCCCGGTCACCCCGTTCCGGGAGAACGTCGACGGGGGTGACATCTTCACCTCCAAGGGCGTGTGGTCCCTCACCGCGCACAAGCTGTTCCGCCGCTCGCTGGTCGAGGAGCACGGACTGCGGTTCGCGGAGGGCCTGCGGCTGGCCGAGGAACAGATGTTCGTGGTGCCCGCCTACCTGCACGCGCGGTCGATCTCCGTCGTGTCCGACTACGACTGCTACTACCTGGTCCGCCGTGACGACTTCCCGCACCTGACCCAGGAGGTCCCGGACCCGGCCCCCTTCTACGCGAACGTGCGGGACGTGCTGACCGTCGTGACGTCGCACGTCCCGCCCGGCGCCCGGCGCGACAAGCTGCTGTACCGGTGGCTCACCCTGGAGATCCTCGGCCGCTTCGACGGGCGCTTCGCCGACCTGCCCGAGGAGGTCCGCGCCCTGCACGTGAAGCTGGCGGGGGACCTGCTGCGCGCCTTCATGCCGCAGACGCTCGTGGACCAGCTGCCGCCGCTCTCCCGGCTGCGCTGCCTGCTGGTCTCCCAGGGGCTCGTCGAGGAACTCACCGCCCTCACCACGCTGGTCCCCAGGCCGGAGCCGAAGCCGCCCGCGACCCCCGCCCGGCCGGCGTCCGCACCGAGCCGGCGGCTCGCCCGGTACACCCCCGCCCGTGTGCTGAAGGCGCTCAGACGGCGTCTGCGCCGGGGGCGCTGACCGGCCGGCGTCCCCCCGGACGGCACAGGGCGGGGCCCGGAGGTCGAACCTCCGGGCCCCGCCCCTTGTCCCGTGCTCGCTCAGAGCTCCTTGGTCTGCTCCAGCATCCGGTCCACGACCCGCTTCGAGGCGTGACCGTCGTCCAGGTCGCAGAACAGGTGGTGGAAGCGGTCGAAGCGGTCCTGGTACTCGGCGGACACCTCGTCGATGTCCAGGAGCGCGTCGACCAGCTCCTTCGACGTGAACACCAGCGGACCGGGCGAGTCCTGCTCGAAGTCGAAGTAGAAGCCGCGCAGGGTGTCCCGGTAGTGCTCCAGGTCGTAGGTGAAGAAGAGCATCGGCCGCTTCAGGTGGGCGTAGTCGAACATGACCGACGAGTAGTCCGTGATCATGATGTCGGCCGCCAGGTACAGCTCGGCGATGTCCGGGTACTCCGACACGTCCCACACGAAGCCGTTGCCGGCGCCCGGCACCGCGTCCACCACGTTGGAGTGGCGGCGGATCAGCAGGACGTGGTCGTCACCCAGCCGCCGCTGCGCGTCCTCGATGTCGATCCGCAGGTCGAACCGGTACTGGCCCTGGCTGTGCGCCTGGTCGTCCCGCCAGGTCGGCGCGTACAGCACGACCTTCTTGCCCTTCGGCAGGCCGAGGTGCTTCTTCACCCGCTCCGCGACGGCGTCCTTCTCCGGCGAGTACAGGTAGTCGTTGCGCGGGTAGCCCGCCTCCAGGATCTCCCCGTCGTAGGAGAAGGCGCGCTTGAGGATCGGCGTGCTGAACCGGTTGGAGGACACCACCAGGCTCCACTGCTTCGCCTCCAGCGCCAGCTTCTCCTGGTAGCGGCGGTCGAAGTGCAGCGTGTCGATGTCGTGGCCGATCTTCTTCAGCATCGTGCCGTGCCAGGTCTGCACGATGACCTGGCCGGGGCGCCGCTCGATCCAGTCCGGCAGGTGGCCGTTGGTGACGATGTAGCGGCTGGAGGCCAGCGCCTCGTACCACTCGCGGCCCCACATGCGGACGCGCTCCACGCCCTCCGGCAGCAGGACCTGGCCGTCGCGCACGGCCCACAGGTGCTTGAGCTGCGAGCCACGGGCGACCAGCTCCTCGTACATCGCCTTCGGGCTGTCGGAGAACTGCTTGCCGTTGTAGCTGAGGTAGAAGACCTGGTCCTTCAGGGGCTGCCGCCGCAGGGGCGCGTACACCTGCTCGCGCAGCTGCCGCTGGCGGTACGGGCCGCGCTCCAGGTCGTCCAGCTCCGAACGGCAGTTCAGCTGGGGGAAGTCGGCCCAGCGGTTCTCCAGCCAGTAGCGGCGGCCGCCCAGTTCGGCACGGAGCGGGAACTGCGCCGCCGCGAGGCGGTCGGTGACGAACGGCACGTCGGGACCCTCACCGTCGGCCGGGCGCAGGAAGAGGTTCCAGCGGCCCGCGCGCAGCGGCACATTGCCGTCGCCACCGAGGGTGGAGGGGTCGAAGGCGACCTCGAAACGGCCGTCGTCGAGCCAGCGCGGCTCCACGAAGCGCTCCTCGAACCGCGCCCGGGGCTTGAGCAGCAGCCGGGCACCGGTGAGCCGGGCGTCGGTGCGCGCGGTGAGGACGATCCGGCCGTCCTCCAGGGCGACCCGGTCGATCACGGCCCGCCGGGTGCGGCCGGCCAGCTTCAGGTACCCGTTGTGCCCGCCGACCACGGCCAGCTCGCCGTGCTCGACGTGTTCACCCAGCGAGGCGGGCAGGTTGTAGCGCCCGTCCGCCAGGCCCTCCTGGAGGACCGTGCTGAACTGGCGCTCGCCTCCCTTGGGGTCCGTGGCCACCAGCACGGTGGACCAGACGCGCTTCTCGGGCCGGGTCAGGGCGTCGACACCCTCGCTGAAGACCAGCGCCACGTCGGCCACCGGGACCTCGACCGAGAACCGGTGCGTGCCGCCCTCCTCGGTGACGTCGACCGGGTACTCGTGGACCTCGGCGCCCTTCTGGTTCTTCACCCGCAGCGCCACCCGCTCGCCGGCGTGCAGCGGGACCCGGATGTCACCGGTCACCCGCAGCCGGTCGCCCTCCAGGGTCCAGCCGGTGATCAGGGCGCGGACCTTCTCGATGCGCAGCTTGAGCGCACCGCGCTCGACCGACGGCAGCATCCGGAAGTCGGTGTCCAGCCAGAGGTACGGCGGGAAGTTGCAGGCGGCGCCGCCGCTGGACTGCACGGCGGCACGGCGCACCAGGCCGGAGGCGTACAGGCCGAGGCCCACGTGCCACAGGCCCTCCTGCCACTCACCGCCCTTGCGCAGCTTCGCCGGGTCGATGGTGACCTCCCAGCCGGCCCAGTCGTAGTTGTACCGGTCCTGACCGGAGTCCGTGGTGCGCTCCGGGGACTCGGTGTTCCGGGTGGGCAGCACGATGCGGCGGCGGGACTTGTCCTTGCGCAGTTGCAGGACCTTGACGGACGAGCGCTTCGAGGGGAGGTCGATCTTGTCGATCCAGGCGTGCCCGCCCAGCACCAGCTTGCCGTCGGACCAGCGGACGTCCTGGAGCGGGGCGCGCATGCGCAGGTCCCGGTCGATGCGCAGGGCCTTGCGCGGGACGTCCAGGTCGGCGTCGGCCAGGGCCGGGAAGGAGGCGTACTTGCGGACCAGGCCGGTGACCTCGATGGCCTCCTTGCGCCGCTGCGAGGCCAGCAGGGTGATCAGCTCGTCGAGCTGGTGCTTGCGGACCAGCAGCCACTGCACCCGCAGGTGCGTCGGCAGCGCCATGACGACCTTGGGGTCGATGTGGTCCAGGAAGCGGTTGGCCGAGCGCAGGAACTCGGCGCGGTACTCCTCGTCGCCGTCGGGCACCACGTTGAGGAACAGCCGCAGGTCGTCCACGAGGACGCGGGTGTCGTACTCCTGCTTCAGGCGGGCGAAGGTCTCGCCGGACTGCCTGCCCAGGAAGTCGCTGATCTCCAGGACGGAGGTGACGCGGTCGCGCACACCGGCCGGGTCGGTGCGGCGCTGCGTGATGGAGGGGGCGGACTCGCCCTCGCGCAGCCGCCAGTAGTAGCAGGGCTCGGAGATGACGTCGACGGCCTCGGCGAGGTAGTGCGCCCGCATGGTGACGGGAGTGTCCTCGTACAGGCGGCCCTCGGGGAAGGCGAAGCCGTGCTTCTCCCAGAAGGCCCGGCGGAAGACCTTGTTGCAGGCGATCCGGTCGGCGACGAGCTTGGCGTACTCGGAGATGTGGGTGCGCTGGCGTGCCTCGCCCGCGAGCATCCGCATCAGCGGGACCTGCCAGGTCTTCTCGCCCTTGAGGTGGAAGACGTTGCCGGTGGCGAAGTCGGAGCCGGTCTCGTCGAGGCTGCCGACCATCAGGCGGTAGGCGTCCGGCGGGACGAGGTCGTCGCTGTCGACGAACGTCAGGAACTCCGACTCGGGGGCGAGGTGGGCGATACCGGTGTTGCGGGCGGCCCCCAGCCCTCCGTTCTCCTTGCGTATCAGCCGGAACCGCGGGTCACGCTCCGCGTAGGTCTCGGCTATCGCCGCAGAGCTGTCGGGGGAGCCGTCGTCCACCATGAGGACCTCGAAGTCCTCGAACGTCTGCGCCGCCAGCGAGTCGAGACAGGCCGGCAGATAGTGCTCGACGTCGTACATGGGGACGATGACACTGAGCCGAGGGGCCATGCTTGTCGATCTCCTTCTCGGGGGTCAGGCCCGCTCGACGGCTGCGAGCGCCTGGGCGGGGGCCGGTGCGTGGGAACGCTCTGCGAACGGCACGAAGGGCAGCGGCTCCGTCTCGCCGAGGAAGACGCGGCGCACCACGCGCTCGGCGGCCCGTCCGTCGTCGAACTCGCAGAACCTACGGCGGAAGGCGTCGCGGCGCGCGGCCGCGTCCTGCCCGCGGTACTCGTCCGATCCGAGCAGGTCGATCAGCTCGGCCTGCGAGGTGGCCACCGCGCCCGGCGACTCCTGGAGCAGGTTGAAGTAGGTGCCGCGCACGGCGGAGTAGATGTCCCAGTCGGGCGCGTAGATGATGATCGGCCGGTCCAGGACGGCGTAGTCGAACATCGCGGAGGAGTAGTCCGTGATCAGCGCGTCGGCCGCGAGGTACAGCTCCTCCACCCGGGGGTGCGCCGACACGTCGACGATCCGCCCGCTGCGGCGCAGTTCGGCCACGTGGGCCGACCCGCCGTAGAAGTAGTGGCCGCGCACCAGCAGGGTCACGTCCGGCCCCAGCTCGTCGGCGAGGCGGGCGAGGTCGAGGCTCGGCACGAAGCCGGGCTGGTACTCGCGGTGCGTGGGCATGTACAGGAACGCCCGGGTGCCGTCGGCGAGCCCGAGGGCCGTGCGGGCCCGGCGGACGTCCTCCGACGTGCCGTTGACGAGGACGTCGTTGCGGGGGTAGCCGGTCTCCAGCGAGACGTAGGAGCACGGGTAGACCCGTTCCCAGACGGCGGTGGAGAAGCGGTTGGAGCTGACGCTGAAGTCCCAGCGGTCGCAGCGCTCCAGGAGCTTGTCGAAGTCCATGTCCGTCGAGGCGGGGTACTTGCGCTGGTCCAGGCCCATGGTCTTCAGCGGGGTGCCGTGGTGGGTCTGCAGGTGGATCTGGCCCTCGCGCTTGACCACGCTGTCGGCGAAGTTCACGTTGTTGACCAGGTACTTGGCCCGTGCGAGCGCGGCCCAGTACTCCTTGGAGCCGACCCGGACGTACCGCACGCCCTCGGGCACCCGGTCCACCGCGTCCGGCCGGACCGCCCAGACCCGGCGGATGTGCGGGGCGAGCCGGGCCAGTTCGGCGTCGATGGCGGCCGGGTTGCAGTTGACGCTGCGGCTCCAGTAGGCGGAGAACAGCGCCAGGTTCTCGTCCAGCGGCAGCCGGAGCTGCGACTGGTAGTAGACGCCCATCGCGCTGCGCTTGGACCGGTTGACGGCCGTACGGGTGCGGGTCCTGACCGCCTTGCGGAGCTTCACGGCGGCGGTGGCACCGGCCATCGCGGCGTACGCGTCCTTCTCCAGCATCGCGTACTTGTGGCCGCGGCCGCCGCCCGGGCGCTGGAAGCCCTCGGGGAGCCGGGCGCGGTAGTCGGCGGAGGCGCGGTGGAAGAACTCCGCCCGCGCGTCGGCCGGCAGCCGGTCGGGCCGGTCCAGGATGGTCAGGAAGTGGTCGGCCATCTTGCGGAACAGCGGTGCGCGCCACTGCGCGAACTCGGGGTGGGCGTCCAGGTAGTCGAAGACGCGGCGGTACTGGTCGAAGACGTCGAAGTGCTTGCGGCTGACCGTCTTCAGGATGTTGCCGCCCTCGCGGCGCTGGCGGTACATCACGCAGACCCGGTTCAGCACCGCGATGCGCTCGGCACTGATCATGGAGCAGAACGTCCAGGGGGCGTCCTCGTAGTAGCCGGGCGGGAAGGTCAGCTCGTGACGCAGGACGAAGTCCCGGCGGTAGGCCTTGTTCCAGACGATCTGCAGCAGGTCCAGCAGCTTCGGCCGCTCGGAGAGGGGGAAGGCCTCGGGACCGTCGGGCTGGAGCAGCTCGGCGCGCTGGTTGGGGCGGACCCGGCCGTCCCAGTAGCTGCGGGCGTAGTCGTAGACGAGGATCTCGGGGTTCCCGGCCGCCTCCAGCCGGTCGGCTATCGCCCGCAGCGCGCCGTCGGTCAGAGTGTCGTCACTGTCCAGGAAAAGTACGTAATCGCCCTGAACCTTCTCCATGCCCGCATTGCGCGCACGCCCCAGCCCCACGTTCTCCGTGAGGTGAATCACGTGAATGCGCGGGTCCCGCTCCGCGTATTCATCGAGAATGGCACCCGAACCGTCCGGTGAGCAGTCGTCGACCGCGATGACCTCGAAGTCCGTGTAGTCCTGCCCGAGCACCGAGTCCAGGCACTCGGTGAGGTAGCCCTGCACCTTGTAGACAGGGATGACGAGAGAGAGTCTGGGCATCCTTACAACCTGTTCCGAGACTGATCACGAGAGCGTGGGCCGAGGCCAGAGCACGCTCCGCCCGCCGGCGGCGCAGCGCGCCGTCGCATCAGAGTAAAGGATTCACTTGATGTTTCCGTGAGCAAGGTAGCGGGGCGGTCGGGGCGCGGAACAGCCGCGGACGCCGGACCTTTACTTGCTCGGAACATTCTCCCACCCCGATCCGCGGGCCATTCCACCCCGACTCACCGCTCAGGGTTTTCGCCGTAGTTGCCCGAAATCACCCGATTCGATTTTCCGTAGCCCATGAACGAGTCTGCTCTCCTACCGACACAGACCGAGGAGGCACGGAATGAGCTGGCTGGTCACGGGCGGCGCCGGGTACATCGGTGCGCATGTGGTGCGCGCCATGACGGAGAACGGCGAGCACGTGGTCGTCTACGACGACCTGTCGACCGGCAGTGCCGACCGGGTGCCCGGCGACGTCCCGCTGGTCGTGGGCAGCGTGCTGGACCAGGACCTCCTGGAGCGGACGATCCGTGACCATGCCGTGACCGGAGTGGTGCACATCGCCGCCAAGAAGCAGGTGGGAGAGTCGGTGGAGCGGCCCCTCCACTACTACCGCGAGAACGTCACCGGTCTGCAGACCCTGCTGGAGGCGATGACGGCCACCGGCGTCGGCCGGATCGTCTTCTCCTCGTCCGCCGCCGTCTACGGCATGCCGGACGTCGACCTCGTCACCGAGGACACCCCCTGCGTCCCCATGAGCCCCTACGGCGAGACCAAGCTGGTCGGCGAGTGGCTGATCGCCGCCGCGGCCAGGGCCCACGGGATCCGCGCCGTGTCCCTGCGCTACTTCAACGTGGCCGGTGCCGCCGCCCCGGAGCTGTCCGACGCGGGTGTCTTCAACCTCATCCCCATGGTGTTCGAGCGGCTGGAGGCCGGCGAGGCGCCGCGGATCTTCGGCGACGACTACGCCACGCCGGACGGCACCTGCGTACGTGACTACATTCACGTCCAGGACATCGCCTCCGCCCACCAGGCGGCCGCGGCGCGTCTGCGCGACGCCCCGGAGGGGACCTCGCTCGTCCTCAACATCGGCCGGGGCGAGGGCAGTTCGGTCCGGGAGATGGTGGACCGCATCCTGAAGGTGACCGGCAACGAGCGGCTGGCGCCCGAGGTCACCGACCGCCGGCCCGGAGACCCGGCGAGGGTGGTCGCGTCGGCGGACCGCATCCGGGCGGAACTGGGCTGGACGGCCCGTCTCGGCCTGGACGACATGATCGAGTCCGCGTGGCTGGGGTGGCGGCACCGGCACGCCTGAGCCCGAGCCCGAGCGGCCGGGGGTGAGGCCGGGCGCGGACCGCGGCCCGGCTCCAACCCCCGGCTCGCCCCGAGTTCGCGCGCCTGAGCCCCGTCAGGCCTTCAGGTCGGGCTTGTCGCCCATCACCACGACGGGGTGCAGCCGGGGGTCGAGGGTGCGCAGCAGGTACCGCATCGCCGACTCGGACTGGCTCACGCACGCCGACGTGCCGCTGCCGTGGTCCATGTGCAGCCAGATGCTGCCGCCCTTCGACTGGCCCTGCGGCCGGGTCGGGTCATTGGGCGCGGTGCCCTTGACCCGGTTGTAGTCGATGGCTATGACGTAGTCGAAGTCGTGCCAGTACGCCTTCTTCCAGTAGTGGGGCGCCTGGAAGGCCGCGGACCGGGTGTACGGCAGCTTGGCCCCCGGGGCGGCGAGGACGCCGCCCGCGTCGCTGAGCGTGAAGACCCCCACCGGGCTGCGCAGATCGCCCTCGTGATGGTCCGTCGTCCAGCCCTTCCGCCCGTTGTGCGCCGCCCAGGAGCGCTCCTGCTTCCAGACGGCGCCGTGCTTGGTGAAGAGGGCGACGGTGGAGTCGGGGGAGTTCTTCCCCGCGCCGTACACCGCGACCACCTGGCGGGAGCCGGCCGGTACCTGCCGCCACAGCCGGTCCCCGATGCCGGGGACGCGCTTGAGGGCCGTCTTCCGCGGCTGTGTGTCGTCCGACTTGCCCCGCGACCCGGCACTCCCGTGGTCCGAACTGCCGCACGCCGCCACCGACATCACCAGCAGCCCAGCGAGGACCCCGCCCAACCCTGCCCGTGCCGAACCTCTTCTCCGCATGGGGTCCATGGTCGCAGACCGCCGCGAACGCGGCCGTACCGCCCTGTCCGGCACCGGCCAAACCAGCGCGCGGGCAGACCGGTTGGGGACGCGATGGGCTGGGTGAGGGGTGAGGGGGTGGGTCGGGGCGAGGGCAGCGGGCCAGGCGACGTCGGCGGGGCGGTCCGGGAGTTGGTCTCGACAGCGCCGGCGAGGGTTTCGGTGACGGCGACGGCGACGGCGACGGCGACTGCGACTGCGACGGCGATGGCGACCGCGACGGCGACGGCGATGGCGCCGGACCGGCCGGACATGACGTTGACGCGGTGAGGGCGAGGGTGTGGCCCCGGCTCGGCGGCCGTGCCCGGGGGCGGGGTCCTCGCATCGCGGTGACCCCGCGGGGCCGGGCCGGGACTGTCCGGCGGTTGGGCAGCGCGGGCACGCCGCACCCGGCTTCCCGTAGATTGAGGACGCCGGGAAGCACGGTGCCGGAACGCGCACGTGAAGGAGACGGACCGCAGGTGGCAAGGGTGAGGCAGGCCGTGGGCGAGGCCCGCAGGATCGTCGTCAAGGTGGGCTCCTCCTCGCTGACCACCGCCGCGGGCGGCCTGGACGCCGACCGCGTCGACGCGCTGGTCGACGTCCTCGCCAAGATCCGCAGCGGTGGGGAGAAGGAGATCGTGCTGGTCTCCTCCGGCGCCATCGCCGCGGGCCTCGCCCCTCTCGGTCTGCGCCGCCGCCCCAAGGACCTCGCGCGCCAGCAGGCCGCCGCCAGCGTCGGCCAGGGCCTGCTCGTCGCCCGTTACACCGCCTCCTTCGCCCGCTACGGCGTCCGCGTCGGCCAAGTCCTGCTCACCAGCGACGACATGAGCCGCCGCGCCCACCACCGCAACGCCTCCCGCACCCTCGACCAGCTGCTCGCGATGGGCGCCTTCCCGATCGTCAACGAGAACGACACCGTCGCCACCGACGAGATCCGCTTCGGCGACAACGACCGCCTCGCCGCCCTCGTCGCCCACCTCGTCCACGCCGACCTGCTGGTCCTCCTCTCCGACGTCGACGGCGTCTACGACGGCGACCCCAGCAAACCCGGCACCTCCCGGATCGCGGAGGTGAGGGGCCCGGAGGACCTCGCCGGCGTCGAGATCGGCAGCGCGGGCAAGGCGGGCGTCGGCACCGGCGGGATGGTCACCAAGGTGGAGGCCGCCCGGATCGCCGCCGCCGCCGGCATCCCGGTGGTGCTGACCAGCGCCGTCCACGCGGCCGAGGCCCTGGCCGGCGGCGACACCGGCACCTACTTCCACGCCACCGGCAAGCGCTCCGCCGAGCGGCTCCTCTGGCTCCAGCACGCCTCCACCCCGCAGGGCGCCCTGATCCTGGACGACGGCGCGGTCGACGCGGTCGTCAAGCGGCGCACGTCGCTGCTGCCGGCCGGGATCGCCGCCGTCGAGGGCGAGTTCAGCGCGGGCGATCCCGTCGAACTGCGGGACACCACGGGCCGCGCGGTGGCCCGGGGACTCGTCAACTTCGACGCCAGGGAGATCCCCCTGCTGATCGGGCGTTCGACCCGGGAGCTGGCACGCGAGCTGGGCCCGGAGTACGAGCGCGAGGTCGTGCACAGGGACGACCTGGTCCTCCTGTACACCTGAGGCCCCCCGTCCCGCTCGTAAAACGGGGCGTACGGAACGACCCCGGTGGGGGACGTTCCGTAAAACCACCACGCGGAGCCCTGCGGCCTGCTCAACTTTGTCTGGGGGACATGTTGAAGGGGATGGGTTCCGTCAAGGGGCCGAGCGAGCCATACGAGCATGCGAGCCCGCGCGAGCCGTGCGCGCGTGCGTGCCATGCGTGATGCGTGAAGGAGGCCGTCGTGAGACGAGTGCGCCCGGGGGCGGCGTCCCGCGGTGCTCTGACGAGCGTCGCGGCCGGGGACACCTATGAGGAGCCCAAGGACCTGCCCAGGCTGTGGCACGTCACCCTCAGCGTCTCCGGGGAGAAGGTCCCCCTGCCCGAGCTGCGGCGGGCCCTTGAGCAGCTCGCCCACGATCACCCCTTCCTGCTGACCAGCAGATACGCGACCGATCACGCCGAGATCAGGTACTGGGAAGAGGCCCGCGACCTGCACGACGCCGCCGCGGTGGCACTGCGCCTGTGGGGCGAGCACCGGCAGAGCGCCGGCCTGCCGCCCTGGGAGATCGTCGGCCTGGAGGTCATCGACCGCGAGACCTACCACCACCGCATCGCCGAGGGCTACGGCCCCGCCCCGGCGACACCGGTGGGGGTGCACCCGTTCTGAGCCGGTTCCGGACGGGCCGGGGGCGCGACGATCCGGGTCCGGACGAGCGGATACCGGGTGCGTGCGCTGTGCCGGGGTGAGCGGGCGCCGGGTGCGTGTGCTGTGCCGGGGTGAGCGGTGCCAGGGGGTGCGCCGGGGCGGGGCGGGCCCGGGGCGGCCGTCCGGGTGCGGGCACCGGGTGGGGTGCGCCGTGCCGGGGTGGGCTCCCGGGCGTGCCCCGGCCGGGGAAGGTTCACCCCATTTGGGGTGTCTCGGGGTGTGGGACGACCGCTGAACCGCCGCGCCCCGCGCACTACCCTTCCCTCATGACCACGCTCTCGCCGTACGACTCGATGTCCCCGGTCACCCAGGCCGCCTACCGGGCCAAGGCCGCCGCCGCCGACCTCGCGCCGCTCCCGCGTGCCGTGAAGGACGACGCGCTGCTCGCCATCGCCGACGCGCTGGAGGTCCGGACCGCCGAGATCGTCGAGGCCAACGCCAAGGACGTGGCCAAGGCGCGGGAGAACGGCACCAGCGAGGCCATCGTCGACCGGCTCACCCTCACCCCGGAGCGGGTCCGCGCCATCGCCTCCGACGTCCGCGACGTCGCGAAGCTGCCCGACCCGGTCGGCGAGGTCGTCCGCGGCTCCACCCTGCCCAACGGCATCGACCTGCGCCAGGTCCGCGTCCCGCTCGGCGTCGTCGGCATCATCTACGAGGCCCGCCCGAACGTCACCGTGGACGCCGCCGCCCTCTGCCTCAAGTCCGGCAACGCCGTCCTGCTGCGCGGCTCGGCCTCCGCCTACGAGTCGAACTCCGCCCTCGTCCGGGTGCTCCGCGACGCCGTCGGCGGCGCCGGGCTGCCCGCCGACGCCGTCCAGCTCGTGCCCGGGGAGAGCCGTGACTCCGTCCGCGAGCTGATGCGCGCCCGCGGCCTGGTCGACGTCCTCATCCCGCGCGGCGGCGCCTCCCTGATCCAGACCGTGGTCAACGAGTCCACGGTCCCCGTGATCGAGACCGGCACCGGCAACTGCCACGTCTACGTCGACGCCCAGGCCGACATCGACACGGCCGTCGAGATCCTGATCAACTCCAAGGCCCAGCGGGTCAGCGTCTGCAACGCCGCCGAGACCCTCCTGGTCCACCAGGACATCGCCGCCGAGTTCCTGCCGCGCGCCCTGGACGCCCTCGCCGAGGCCGGCGTCACCGTCCACGCCGACGAGCGGGTCATGGCCTACGCCAAGGACTCCAAGGCCACCGTGGTCGAGGCGACCACCGAGGACTGGGAGACGGAGTACCTGTCGTACGACATCGCCGCCGCGGTGGTGGACTCCCTGGACAGGGCCGTCGAGCACATCCGGCTGTGGACCTCCGGCCACACCGAGGCCATCGTGACCACGTCCCAGCAGGCCGCCCGCCGCTTCACCCAGCTGGTCGACTCCACCACCGTCGCCGTGAACGCCTCCACCCGCTTCACCGACGGCGGCCAGTTCGGCTTCGGCGCCGAGATCGGCATCTCCACCCAGAAGCTGCACGCCCGCGGCCCGATGGGCCTGCCCGAGCTGACCAGCACCAAGTACATCGTCACCGGCGACGGACACGTCCGCCGCTGAGGTTCACCCGTCCGGCCGCGGGCCCGCCGCCCGCGCCCCGTCCCGGTAACCGCTCCGCGGCCCAGGTCCCCGAGGCGTCTCACCAGGCAGACGAATTTCCATACCGTCTGCCCAAATTGACCCCCCAGGTCTACTCTGGACGCGTGCCGGAGGACGTGGGGGGCACGCCGTTCCCTGACGGCTGGGAGCCCGACGACGACCACGACCACGGGGTGTCGGACGAAGAGTTCGCCTCCGTGGTCTTCGACGAGGCCTTCGTGCGGGCGGCCGCCTTCCACGAGCCGACCGCCGTGGAGCGCCTCCTGGCCGCGGCCGAGGCCAGAGCCGAGGCCTCCGAGGCCGAGGCCCGCCGCGCCCGCGCCCGCGGCGAGCGCTACGACGACGGCTACGGCCCCGAGGGCACCGCCTTCGGCCGGGATCACGACGATGACGAGCTGGACGACACCTACGTCGTCGGCGACCGCCACGGCCTCTTCGGCGCCTACGGCAAGCAGATCCGCTGGCACCGGCCCGTGGCCTGGCTCCTCGCCGTCGTGATGGGCATCGGCATGGTCGCCCTGGCCTTCGCCGCCGTCTACCGGGGAAGCTCCTCGGGCACCCGCGACCGCGTTCCCGCCCCCGCCTCCACCGGCCTGGAGCAGGGCGGCGCGCCCGTCCCCGGCACCGCCGCCGAGCACTCCCGGCCGGCCGTCTCGGCCATCCCGCCCTCCCCCTGAGCGCCCCGTCCGTTCTTGGTGAGAACCTGTCAGAAGTTGTGGCGCAGCGGGGCGTTTACCCGTGGCTCACGAGACCTACTCTGAAGGTATGGGCGGGCCTGGAGACCCACCGGAGGGGACACCCGAGGGCGGCCCCGGCGGTGCGGAGGACGAATACCGATCCGTCGTCTTCGACGAGTCGTTCGTCCGTGCTGCCCGCCTCCAGGAATTCTCCGCCGAGGAGCGGATGGCCGACCACGCCCCCGCCGTCCGCCGCCGCCCGCCCCTGCACCGGGGCCTCACCCGGCAGGCCCTCGTCCTCGTCCTGCTGATCGCCGTCGCCTTCGTCACCGCGATCTACATGGGCGTCCGCCACCCCTACGGCTCTCCGCAGACCCGGCGCCCCGTGGAATCCCTCAGGACGACCGTCATCCCGCTCGCCCCCCAGGGCAAGGTGCCCGGCGCCACCGACCCCGAGAGGCTCTACGCGCACAGCCCCGCCGCCCCGTACGAGGCCGGCGCCGAGGGCATCCCCCTGCCGGCCTCGCGCGGCACCGCCCACTTCTCCGACAGCCAGGTGGTGACCGCCCTCACCACCGCCAAGGACTACATCGTCAGCTCCTCGCTCTACCCCGAGGTGCTCAGCGGACGCGAGGTCCGCCCCGCCCGGGCCCTGATCGACTCCGACCAGCTCGAACAGTTCGACCAGAGCATCGACCACCCGGCGGCGGACGGCCGGCACGCGGCCACGGGCTGGGTGGTCCGCATCGACCCCGCCCGCGCCCAGCTGGCCGACGACAGGATCCGCGTCTTCGGCAGCCTGCACGCCGCCGAAGCCGACCCGGCGACCCTGGAGGTCACCGCCGACCACACCTTCGTCTACGCCCTGCGCCCCACCGGTGCCGCCGCCGGCGCCCCCGCCTCGCTCTTCACGGTCCGCCGCGAGGTGACCTTCCGCTTCGACCGCGACGACCTGCGCACCCACCAGGTCCAGCTGGCCGTGTCCTACGTCCAGGCGGGCCCCCTCGCCTGCGCGGAGGACGCCTCGGCCTACCTCCGCCCCCTCCTGGCCGGCCAGACGGCCCGCTCGGGCGGCCCCGCGGGCACCAACCCCTACGAGACGGACAGCGCCACGGCCCTGTGCGGAACGCTGGCCCCCGCGGCCCAGCCGAAGGTGTGAGGGGCGGGGGCGCGGGGAGAGGGGATGGCGCGGGGAGGGGGACGGCGCCTCCGGCCGTGGTTCTTCCCGCCGGCCTCCAGGCCGTGGCTCCCCCCGCCGGACCCGGCGCCTACGCCTCGCCGGCCTCGGGAGCGTCCCCCTTGGCCGGCGGCGGGCTCCGGAAGCCGTCGAAGCCCCGCCGGACCCGGCCGCCCAGGTCGCCCGCCCCGCCCGCGAGGTCCGTGACCAGCTTCATCAGCGGGTCCTTGGAGGTCTTCACATCGCTCGCGTAGCTGGCCGCCGACTCGCGGAAGGAGTCGCTGACGGAGGCGTCCCCGTCCTCGCTGCGCCGTGCGTAGTGCCCGTCCATGATCCGCTGGTAGTCCCGGGACTCGGCCCACTTCTTCAGCTCGGCGGCCCGCACGGTGGTGAACGGGTGCGAGCGGGGCAGCACGTTCAGGATCTTCAGCACCGAGTCGCGCAGATCGCCCCCGGAGTCGTACTCCTCGGCCTGCTCCAGGAACGCGTCCACGTTCATCTCGTGCAGATGGTTGCCGCCCGCGATCTTCATCAGCCCCCGCATCGAGGCCCGGACGTCCTGGCCCACCAGCAGACCCGCCCGGTCGGCGGACAGCTCCGACTTGCGGAACCACTCCCGCAGGGCCGTGACGATCGCCGTGATCGCGAGGCTGCCCAGCGGGATCCAGGCGACCTTCAGCGCGAGGCTCGTCAGGAACAGCAGGACCGTGCGGTACACCGAGTGCCCGGACAGCGCGTGCCCCACCTCGTGCCCGACGACCGCCCGCATCTCCTCCTCGTCGAGCAGCTCCACCAGCCCCGTGCTGACCACGATGATCGGCTCGTCCAGACCGATGCACATCGCGGTCGGCTGCGGATCCTGCGTGACGTACATCGGCGGGACCTTCGGCAGGTCCAGGATGTAACAGGCGTCCAGCAGCATGTCGTGCAGGTGCGAGAACTGCCGCTCGGAGACCCGCACCGAGTCGGACAGGAACAGCAGCCTGAGGCTCCGCTCCGGCAGCAGCCCGCTGAGCGCCTTGAAGACGGTGTCGAACCCGCTCAGCTTGCGCAGCGCGACCAGGGCCGAGCGGTCGGCCGGGTGCTCGTACGCGCGCGTGGATATCCCGGGAAAGCGCCTGCGCTGCCTGCTCGGCACCCGCTCGTGCCCCGCGTGCTGGTGGCCGTCGTCGGACATGTCTTCCCCCATGCGTGTGAGTGCCCACCGTGCCCCCGAGGCGGGGCCCAGCCTAGGCGGAGATACCTTGGACGGGCAGTACACGCGAAGGAGTCCACGTCATGGAGCACCACCCCGCAGCCGCCCGGCTGACCGAGGCCGCCACGAGCGCCGTCCAGCAGCACGGGTCAGGAAACCTGCTCCGCGTCGTACTGGTCGTGATGGTGCTCGGCTGTGTACTGACCGCGTGGTTCCTGTTGCGCGGCTACAAGCGGAAGGACGACTGACGAGCGGCGAAGGTTCCCCGCCGCCGGGCATCGCCCGCCCTCCCGCCATCCGAGCCGCCGCGCCCTCCGGTGCCAACGGCGGAGTCGGCGTGATCGCCGAACGGCCGCCCGCTTACGATGGGCCGACATCTTTATTCCGCCCACACGCGATAGGTCCTGCCGAAGATGAGCTTCCACAGCGCAGCAGCCCAGTTGGTCACCCTTGCCGCCGAGGGCGAGCAGCACGGCGGAAACCACAACAGTCTGAACCCGGCCCTCACCGGCGGCGGCGCCCTGTTCATCCTGCTCCTGCTGCTGTGGATCACCACGCGCTTCAACCGCGACCGCTGAGCGGGGAACCCGTCCCCGGCCGGACGTCCGAGGCCGGGCCGGTAGGGTCTGCACGCATGGGAGAGCAGGACATGCCTACCGGTCCGGCGCACGTGACCGCCGACGACACGGTGAAGCACCCGCAGCACGGACCGGGCAACGGCCCCGCCCACACGGGCAAACGGCGCCTGGGCGTCATGGGCGGAACGTTCGACCCGATCCACCACGGGCACCTCGTGGCGGCCAGTGAGGTCGCCGCGCAGTTCCACCTGGACGAGGTGGTGTTCGTCCCCACCGGCCAGCCGTGGCAGAAGTCCCACCGCAAGGTCTCCCTGGCCGAGGACCGCTACCTGATGACGGTCATCGCGACCGCGGAGAACCCCCAGTTCTCCGTGAGCCGCATCGACATCGACCGCGGCGGGCCCACCTACACCGTCGACACCCTGCGCGACCTGCGCGCCCTCAACCCCGACACCGACCTCTTCTTCATCACCGGCGCCGACGCCCTCGCCCAGCTGCTGACCTGGCGCGACTCGGAGGAACTGTTCTCCCTCGCGCACTTCATCGGCGTCACCCGCCCCGGCCACAACCTCACCGACCCGGGCCTGCCGGAAGGCGGGGTCTCGCTCGTCGAGGTGCCCGCCCTCGCCATCTCGTCCACAGACTGCCGTGCGAGAGTCGCCAAGGGAGACCCCATCTGGTACATGGTGCCGGACGGAGTCGTGCGCTACATCGACAAGCGCGAGCTGTACCGCGGCGAGTGAGCCGAGAGGGGCACCGGTGAACGACCGATACGACGCGGGCGACGCGGGCTACGGCGGCGGACCGTACGAAATCGTCGGCTACGACGAGTACGGCCGGCCCGTGTACGGGCAGGTCCCGGCACAGCAGGCTCCGCACTCCTCCCAGCAGGCGGCCTACGACCCGTACGCCCAGCAGCAGGGCTACGGCTACGACCCCTACGCCGCCGGCGGGCAGCCGCAGGCTCCCTCCTACGGCTCGTTCCCACAGCCGCAGGCCTACGACCCCTACGGCACCCAGGCCCCGTACGACCCGTACGCCACGGGCAGCCAGGAGACCACGGGGTACGACCCCTACGGGCAGGCGGCGAGCAGCGGACAGCAGCCCCGGGTCGCCGAGCAGACCGCCTACATTCCGCAGCAGGCCGGCCCCGCGGAGAACACCCAGGTCCCGGAGAACACCTACGTCCCGGAGAACACCCACGTCCCGCAGGACACCCGGACGCCGGGGGACGACGATCCCGCCACGGACGAACCGGACCACCACACCGAGCAGTTCGCCTTCGTCGAGGAGCCCGACGGCGACTCCGAGGACGTCATCGACTGGCTGAAGTTCACCGAGAACCGCACCGAGCGCCGCGAGGAGGCCCGCCGCCGCGCCCGCAGCCGCGTCATCGCCCTTCTCGTCGTCCTCGCCCTCGTCGCGGTCGGCGGTGTCGGCTACCTCTGGTTCGCCGGGAAACTGCCCGGCCTGTCCTCGTCCGGCGGCAAGACCGGCACCGCCACACCGGTCACCGCCCAGAAACGCGACGTGATCGTCGTCCACCTGCACAACACCGGCAAGAGCGGCACCTCCACGGCGCTGCTGGTCGACAACACCACCACCAAGCAGGGCACCACGGTCCTGCTGCCCAACTCCCTCGCGCTGACCGACGACGACGGCTCGACCACGACCCTCGCCAAGTCCGTCGACGACGACGGCGCCTCCGGCACCCGCGACCAGCTCGACACGGTCCTCGGCACCAGCATCCAGGGCACCTGGCGCCTCGACACCCCCTACCTGCAGAACCTCGTCGAACTCGTCGGCAACATCGAGATCGACACCGACACCGACGTGCCCGACCCGAGCACCAAGAAGAAGGGCACCGCCCCGCTCGTCCACAAGGGCAAGGGCCAGACCCTCAGCGGCAAGATGGCCGTCGCCTACGCCACCTACCGAGCCGCCGGCGAGTCCCAGAACGCGCAGCTCGAGCGGTTCGGCCAGGTCATGCAGGGCGTGCTGCGCAAGATGTCCTCCGACCCGTCGTCCGCCACCACGACCGTGCAGACCCTCGCGCAGATCCTCGACCCGCCGCTCACCGACAAGGACCTCGGCGGCTTCCTCGCCAAGCTCGCCGACCTCGCCAAGAGCGGCGACTACAGGACCGCCCTGCTGCCCGTGCGGTCCGACGGCACGCTCACCGCGCAGACCAGCGACAGCGTGGTGAAGGACATCCTCGGCGGCACTGCCAAGAGCCCCGACGCCGGCTCCTCGGTCCGGGTCTCCGTCCAGAACGCCACCGGTGTGAAGGACGACACGGAGAAGGCCCGCGTGGTCCTCCTCAACGGCGGCTTCACCTTCCTGGAGGGCGGCACCGCCTCCGGCACCCAGGCCGCCTCGAAGGTGCTGTACGCGGACGCCGCCGACAAGGCCAACGCCGCCGAGGTCGCGAAGACGCTGGGGCTGCCCGCCGGCTCCGTGGCCAAGGGAAGCGTCTCCTCCGGCGCCGACGTCTCGGTGATCCTCGGCGGCGACTACAAACCGTCCTCCTCCTGACTCCGGGCCGCCTCCGGACGGGAGCGCGGGCGGGGGCACCCCACGTGATGCCGTCATCACGTGGGGTGCGCCCGGCCGTCCGTGAGACCCTTGATGACAAAAGACCGCCGACGGAAAGCCACGTAGTGACCGCCACCGACCGTTCCCTTGAGCTCATCCACACCGCCGCCCAAGCGGCGGCCGACAAGCTCGCCCACGACGTCATCGCCTACGACGTGAGCGACGTGCTGTCGATCACGGACGCCTTCCTGCTGGCGTCCGCGCCGAACGACCGCCAGGTCAAGGCCATCGTCGACGAGATCGAGGAGCGCCTCCTGAAGGACCTCGGGGCCAAGCCGGTCCGCCGCGAGGGCGACCGGGAGTCCCGCTGGATCCTGCTCGACTACGTCGACATCGTCGTCCACGTCCAGCACAGCGAGGAGCGCGTCTTCTACGCCCTGGAGCGGCTGTGGAAGGACTGCCCCGAGCTGGAGCTGCCCGCCGACGCCAAGGCCACCCGCGGCAAGGCGGAGGAGCACGCCAGGGCGCAGGCCGCCGAGGCCGACCAGGAACCGGGCGGGGCTTGGTGATGAGCGCCACCGGCGAGGTGACCGACCGCAAAAGCCGGGGCCGCCGCATCATCCTGTGGCGGCACGGCCAGACGGCCTGGAACCTGGAGCGCCGCTTCCAGGGCACCACGGACGTCGAGCTGACCGAGACGGGCATCGGCCAGGCCCGTCGCGCCGCCAGGCTGCTCGCCTCCCTGCGGCCCGACGCGATCGTCTCGTCCGACCTGCGGCGGGCCGCGCACACGGCCGCCGAGCTGGCCGCCCTCACCGCCCTCGAAGTCACCCACGACGGGGGGCTGCGCGAGACCTACGCGGGCGTCTGGCAGGGGCTGACGCACGAGGAGATCATCGCCCGGCACGGTGAGGAGTACGCCGCCTGGAAGCGCGGCGAGGCGGTCCGCCGCGGCGGCGGCGAACTGGAGACCGAGGTCGCCGACCGCGCCGCCCCCGTCGTGCTGCGGCACGCCGAGAAGCTGCCCCAGGACGGCACGCTCGTCGTCGTCAGCCACGGCGGCACCATCCGCACCACGATCGGCCGGCTCCTCGGCCTGGAGGCCCGGCACTGGGAGAGCTTCGGCGGGCTCTCCAACTGCTGCTGGTCCGTGCTCGGCGAGGGCGCCCGCGGCTGGCGCCTGCTGGAGCACAACGCGGGCACCCTCCCGGAGCCCGTCCTCGGCGACGACGACTGACCGTCCCGAGCCCCCCGGCCCCGGATTTCACTTTCCGGCAGGTCACAGGCTAAAGTTCTTCTTGTTCGCCCCGCCGAGCGGGAAGAACGCAAGGGGCTATAGCTCAGTTGGTAGAGCGCCTGCATGGCATGCAGGAGGTCAGGAGTTCAATTCTCCTTAGCTCCACTGATCGACACTCTGTTGAGTTGTCAAAGATCGGTTGATGAGGATCCCGTCCCCGCAGGGGGCGGGATTTTCTGCGTTCCGCTGCCGTCAGGTGTTCAGGGCCGACGGCCGCAGCCGCTCTCTCCGCTCCCGCAGCGCCGCGGTCTTCGCCCGCGTCTCCTCGTCCTCCGGCGTGTAGACCACGATCCGGCACTCGGGCATCCCGTCGATGGACAGCGACTGCGAGGTCATCCGCATCTCGCCCACCGCGGCGTGGCGGAGCACCTTCACCCGGGGGCCGGGAGTCACCACCTCACCGCTCGCCCACAGCTCGCCGAACCAGGGGCTCGCCGCCGACAGCCCGCGTATGTACTCCTCCCACGGCTGCTCGCCCACGTGTCTGCCGTAGGCCGCCCGCAGGGTCGCCACCATCAGCGGCAGCTCCCTCTCCCGGTGCATCAGCGGACTGAGCGGGTCCGGCAGCGTGAACAGCGTCCACAGCACGTTCGGCACACCGGTCGCGAGGGTCTCGGGGACCAGGAAGAGGTCCCGGTAGGCCGCGTTGGTGGCCAGGACGTCGTACCGCGCGTTGTAGACCGTCGCCGGCATCGGATCGAGGGCGTCGATGATGCCCTGCACCTTCGGGTTGATCCGCCGGGTCAGCCCCTCGGGGTCCGGCTCGAACGGCACCTCCGCGAGCCGGTACAGGTGCTCCCGTTCCGGCGGTTCGAGCCGCAGCGTCCGCGCCACCGCGTCCAGCACCTGCGGCGAGGCGTTGATCGGCCGGCCCTGCTCCAGCCACGTGTACCAGGTCACGCCGACGCCCGAGAGCTGGGCCACCTCCTCCCGGCGCAGCCCGGGAGTGCGCCGCCGCAGACCCGGCGGCATCCCCACGTCGGCCGGTGTGACCCGGGCCCGCCTGCCGCGCAGGAAGGCCGCCAGTTCGGGCCTGCGCCGCTGTGTCCTCGTCCCCATCGTCATCCCCCGTCGTCCCCGTCTCATCGTCGGCACCCGGAACCGCTCCTGCCAGGTGCGGGCAGTACCAGCATCGGCAGGCACTCGGCACCGGTACCCGCCCGTCGTCACGCTCGACGCCATGACGACGACATCCCGTACCGGTCCGGGCGCCGGGCCCGTCCCGAATCCTGCCCACAGTGAAGCACTCGCCACTGACAGTGACGCCCCCGGCGTCCAGCGGACCGTCTCACCCGTCACGGACAGTGAAGCACCCGCCACTGACAACCGGCACCGGCTGCTGCTCGGCGTGCTGCTGGCCGCCCTGTTCATGGCGGCCCTCGACGTCTTCATCGTGAACGTCGCCGCCCCCACGATCGGTTCCGGACTGCACGCCTCCGGCGCCGACCTGCAACTGGTCATCGCCGGCTACACCATCACCTACTCCGTGCTCCTGGTCACCGGCGCCCGGCTCGGCGACCGGCTCGGCCACGGCCTGGTCCACGTCGCCGGACTGGCCCTGTTCACCGCGGCGTCGCTCGCCTGCGGACTGGCGCGGGGCTCGACCGAGCTGATCGTGTTCCGGCTGGCGCAGGGCGCCGGCTCGGCGCTGATGATCCCGCAGGTGCTCAGCCTCATCCAGCGCACCTTCACCGGCGAGGCCCGGGCCCGGGCGCTCGGTGCCTACTCGGCGGTCCTGGCCGTCGGCGCGGCGGCCGGGCAGGTCGCCGGCGGGCTGCTGGTCAGCGCCGACCTGTTCGGCATGGGCTGGCGACCGGTGTTCCTGGTCAACGTGCCGGTGGGAGCGCTGCTGCTCGTGCTGGGCCGGCGGGTCCTGCCGCCGGGCCGGGCCGGCGGGCGCGAGCGGGCCCGGGCGCTCGACCTGCCGGGACTGGTCCTGCTCGGCGCCGCCGTGTCGCTGCTGACGGTGCCGCTGGTGCTCGGGCAGGAGGAGGACTGGCCGCTGTGGTCCTGGCTGTCGCTGGCCGCGGCCGCCGTGCTGTTCACCCTGTTCTGCGGCCACGAGTCCCGGCTGGCCCGGCGCGGCGGCGCCCCGCTCCTCACGCCCCGGGTGCTGCGGCATCCCGGCATCGGTCTCGCCGTCGTCCGCGTCCTCGCCGTGATGTCGGTCAACGCCGGCTTCCTGTTCGCGCTGACCCTGCACGTCCAGGGCGGCCTCGGCCACAGCGCCCTGCGGGCCGGACTGGGTTTCGCGCCGACCGCGGCCGTCTTCGGCGCCGTCAGCCTGACCTGGCGGAAGTGGCCGGCCGCCTGGCAGCGGGCCCTCGTGCCGGCCGGGTTCGCGCTCACCGCGGTGTCCGTCGCCGTCGTCGGGCTCGCCTTCCACGGCGGCGGTGACGGGGGAGCGGTCCTGTACACGGGGTACGCGGGCACGGGGGCCGGACTGGCGCTGGCCTTCAGCCCGACGCTCACCGGGGCCCTGGCCACCGTGCGGCCCGAGGACGCGGCGGACGCCAGCGGTCTGCTGGCGACGGTCGCGCAACTCGGTCAGCTGATCGGCGTCGCGGCCTTCGGCACGCTGTTCCTGAACCGGCTTGAGTCGTTCGGGGCGCTGCGCCCGTATCCCTCGGCGGAGGCGTTCTCGGTCTGCGCCTGGGCCCTGGCCGCGACGGCCGCGGTGGGAGCCGTGTCCGGACTGGTACTGAGGCGTCGCTGACCGTATCGGTCCGGTCGTGGCAGAATCAAACGGCCGGAAGGGGGCGCGGCCCGACGGGAGGGAGTAGCGATGCCTGCGAGCATCCTTGAGGAGGGCGGCCACCTCCTCGGTGCGGCGTTAATACGGGACACGACCACCCGGCTGAGCTGCCCTTCCTGCGGTTCCGCGCATGTGGCGCAGGTCCTCGGCGACAACGGCGGAATTTCCTACGTGTGCACGGCCTGCGGCCACAGCTGGAGCTGATCGATGGGTGCACACAGGCGAAAGTGCGACTGGTGCGGGAGCGGTACCCCGATCGTGCGGGACATGGAGCCGATCAATCCCGATTACCAGTACTGGTGCGAGGAATGCGCGCGGGCACTGATCATAAAAGGCGACCCGATCGAGACGTACCGGGAGCTGGAGGGCGAGCCGATCTACGGCCGTCTCCTGGAGGAGCACTGCACGCTCAAGCGGTTCTACCAGTTCGTCACGGCTTGACGCGGACCCCGCCCGGTCCGGCCTTCGGCAACGATGTCCGGGCCAGTGCGAGGAACACGGCGCCCGCGCCCGTGTAGACGGCCGACAGCGCCAACTGCGCGGCCGATTGGTGCAGTTCCGGCCGTCCGGTTCCGTGCGGCACCCACCACGGGGCGTAGGAGCAGAACACCAGCACGGCCCCCAGGGCCGCCGCCCGCTGCCCGCGCGTCCACAGCAGCAGCGCCAGCGGCACGCACCACACCCAGTGGTGGGTCCAGGAGACCGGGCTGATCAGCAGGGCGGTGACCGCGCAGACGCACACCGCCCAGGCCCGCTGCCCCCGCAACTCCGCCCGGACGGCCAGGGCGAGGCCCAGGACGGCCACCACGGCCGCACAGGCCGTCCAGAGCGCTCCCGGCTCGGGCGTGTGCAGAAGGCGCGCCAGGACGCCGCGCAGGGCCTGATTGGCGGTGTCCTCGGCGCGCCCGACCCGGCTCGCACGGAACAGCGCCCGCGTCCAGAACCGCCGGGAGTCGTACGGCAGGACGGCCGCCGCCAGCAGCGTCGCCCCGGCGAACGCGACGGCCGCCCCGCGCGCGTGCCGCAGCCATGGCTCGCCCTGACCGCCCCTCAGACGGGCCACCACCCCCGTGGCCAGCAGGAACACGGGGAACAGCGCGGGTGTCAGCTTAACCGCGGCGGCCAGCCCGAGGCCCATGCCCGTCCAGCGGTCGAACCCGCCGGCCGGGCGGCGGGTCAGGTCCCACAGCACCAGGACGGCCAGCAGCAGGTTGATCTGGCCGTAGCGCACCGTCGTCCACACCGGCTCGCACCACACGGCGGACGCCGCGACCCACCACACGGTCTCCACGCGCGCGTGGCCGACGAGTTTGAGCGACAGCCGGACGAAGACCACCAGCAGCGCGAGGTTCCCGGCCGTCGCCAGTTCCCGCAGCAGCGCGGTGTCCAGCAGGGGCAGCGGCGTGAACAGCAGGGCCGCGAAGGGCGGGTAGGTGGTGGGCAGGCGCGCGGCCGTCGCGCGCAGCGCGTACAGGTCGCCGCCGGCGCGCACCGTGGCGCCCTCCGCGCGGTAGACCATCAGGTCGATCATGGACACGTGCGCGGCCCGCTGAGCGGCCCAGAAGGCCGCGAAGGACACCAGGCACACGCCCAGCGCGACGGGGACCCCGCGGCGGGCTGAAGGCGACGCGATCATGGCCATGAAAACCGACATTAGCGGGCGAATCGGTGTGGAGCAGAAACCGATTTTGTGCTGCGCCCTCCTCCCTGTAATGTTTACGTCGTCGCCGGGGGAACCGGGCGAAACAACAGAACAAGGGGCTATAGCTCAGTTGGTAGAGCGCCTGCATGGCATGCAGGAGGTCAGGAGTTCAATTCTCCTTAGCTCCACAGAAGTCGAAGGCGGATCATCCTGACGGATGGTCCGCCTTCGGCGTGTTGCGACGCCGCGACCGGGCGAAGGGGGCGGGCCGCCCGTACGGTGGCCCGCCCCCTTCGCGTGTCCTCAGCGGCCGAGCGCGCGCCGGCCGCGGCCCTGGGAGAGGACCGGCAGGTTGCGCGACGGCGCCTGCCCGCGCGTGTCCTCCTCGAGGCGCAGGGCCAGCGCCGGGCAGCGGCGCACCGCGCGCAGCGCCTTGGCCTCCGCGTAGCGCGGCACCTGCGCCTGGGCCACCGTCGGGAAGCCGTCGGCGCCGAGCTCGAACACCTCCGGCAGGATGTCCGCGCACAGCCCGTGACCCCGGCAGAGCGTCCAGTCGACGTAGATCTTCTGGCGGCTGGCGCCGGCCTCCGCGGGCTCTCCGCCGCCCGGCACGCCCGTAGGGGCCCTGCCCCCCTCGAAGAGCGGCAGCACGCCCTCCACGGGCCGTCCGCAGCCGTTCCCGAGGACGTGCGCGGCCAGGTCGTCCGTGAACGCCTTGATGGTCGACTCCAGGAACATCGCCGAGCCGTCCGGGTGCGAACACGCACCGCGCCGCTTCACGTTCTTCGCGACCTGCTTCAGCGCCTCCAGGGCGGCCGGCCCGCCGCCGTTCAAAATGTCCTCCAGCCCGCGCGCGGCGGCGGGCAGTCCCAGGTAGCAGGGCCCGCACTGGCCCGCGCTCTCCTCGGCCAGCCACTGCGCGACCCGCAGCGACTCGCCCAGCGGGCACGTCTCCTGGCTGATCGGCAGGATCGCGCCCGCGCCCAGCGAACCGCCCACCGCGTCCAGCGAGTTGCGGGAGACGATCGCCTCGTCGACGGTCGCCGCGTCGATCCACTTGCCGTGGTAACCGCCGGTCAGCACGCCCTGCGGCACCGGCGGGGCGCCGGCCAGTTGCAGCACGTAGCGCAGCGGCACGCCCGTGGGCACCTCGATCACCATGGGACGGGCCACCGCGCCGGACACCGTGAGCATCACCGTGCCCGGCTCGTCGTACAGACCGGTGTTGCCGTAGCGCTCCGGGCCGATGCGGGCCGCGATGGCCAGCTGCGCGAACGTCTCCGCGTTCGACAGCAGCGTGGGCGCGCCGCCGACGCCGCTCTGCGAGGCGCTGACCTTGCGGCCGGGCGGGATCGCCGGCCCGCCGTCGACGGAGCGGATCAGCGAGGCGGCGGCGCCGGTGACCATGCGCACCGGATTGCGCTGCACCCACGCGCGCAGCGCCGATCTGCGGCTGTTGCTCAGTCCGCGTTCGGCGAGCGCCGCCTCCATGGAGCGCTGCGTGGACTCCCGGGTGACGCCGATGACGAGCGTGCGCGCGCCGAGCGCCTCGGCGCACAGCAGCGCGCCGTCGAGGATGAGGTGCGGCGCGCGGTTGATCAGCACCGTGTCCTTGCGGCAGGCCGGCTCGTCCTCGCTGCCGTTGACCACGACGACCGGCCGCACCCCGCGCTTGATCGCCGCCTCGGCGACCGAGCGCAGCTTCTTGTGGAAGGGGAAGCCGGCGCCGCCGCGGCCCTTGAGGTTGATGCGCTCGGCGAGCTGGGCGAGCTGTTCGCCGCCCAGCGGGTCGAGCGGCCCGTGCACCTTCAGGTGCATGGCCAGATCGAGCCGCTCCACAAGGTCGAAGCCCGACGTGAGCTGGGGAAGCCCGACCACGCGGACTTCGGGGACGTCGGGCAGGGCCTCGTTCACTTAAAGCCTCCGGAAGGCGTGTTCCAGGGTTCGCCCGAGCCCGGTGTCTCGTAGGACGAGCCGGGCAGCGTTTCGGTGGCGGGACCGCTGCTGAACGTGTCACCCGGGTTGTACGCGCCGTAGAGGCCGTTTGTCTCACCGGTGTCGTACACGTCACTTCCGCCGTATCCGGGTGTGCCCGGATTGCCGTAGACCGGGATGGTGTATCCGGTGTCCTGGAGCGGGTCGTACGCGGACGGCGGGGCCTCGCCGACCGGCGGCGGGGACGGGATCGGCCAGCTGCCCGAGGTGCTGGAGGGGCCGTCCACGCGCGGGACGGCCTCCGTGGGCCGCAGGTCCACCGGCACGTCCATGCGGGCGGTCTGGTCGGCCGTGTACGGCTGCTGGGGGCGTCCGGGCGCGGAGACAGTGCGGTAGGCCGCCGCGAAGCCGGGCCCGGGCTCGCCGGCGGCGGCCGGGGTCTGGTAGAGCGGGGACGTCACCGTGTCGGCGGAGGCCATGCGCGGCTCGCGCCGGCTCTCGAAGCCGGGCAGTGCCGACTCGGCCACCCGCGAGCGGCTCGCGTCCAGCTCGTCGAGCCCGGGCCGCTCCGAGCTGCCGAACAGGGCCACCAGCCGGTCGGCGACCTTCCGCTTGACCGGGCGCGGCGCGGCGCGCAGCGCGAGGGCGCCCATCACGCCGAGCAGGGAGAGGCTGTAGAGGATCACGAAGACCGGCTTGGCCGAGCGACCCGCGTAGAGGCCGTGGACGAGCGCGGCGCACCAGGCCGGATAGGCCAGCATGTGCATGGCCCGCCAGCGGGCGGCGACCGGGGCCGGGGTGGCGAAATTGCTGCGCAGGGCGCCGGTGATGCCCACGAAGACCATCAGCAGGCCCGCGAGCGAGCCCAGTCCGATCAGGCCGGCGATTCCGGTGACGCCGAGCGAGAACGGAATGATCGCGGCGATCAGCTGGGTGTGGCCGAGCGCGATCTTCGTGGTGATGTGCAGCAACAGGAACGCGATCGAGGCGACCGCGGTCGTCCGGTGCACCGCCTGGCCGATGATCCGCTGCCGCGTGTTCAGGAAGATCCGGTCCTGGGCGAACAGGCCCCAGATCACCGAGCAGCTCAGCGAGACGAGGGACAGCACGCCCGCGCCGAAGTTCAGGAACTCGCGGAACTGGCTGCCTCCGATCAGCACGACCACGGGTATGAGCAGCAGGACGACAGCGGACGCCACCCCATAGGCCGAGCGGCCCGGTCTGGGGAGCGAACTGGTACTACGACGAGGGTTCATGGGGGCAACTCCGAGCAGTTTCGGGAAAGCGGTCCCGCTGCCGCACTCTAAGTGGCGCCATACCGATCAGTACGGGGTTTGAGTTATTGCGTTGTTATCAACGGATCATGCGACTGAGGGGAGGTGTCCCCTAGGGGACGTTACGCGAAGTAATCATTGGCCTTCGTTCAGTTCCGGCGGGCTTCGTGACATGTCCACCAGGGATACGGAAGCGCCTCGCGGCTTGCTCAAGGGCTGCGGTACCCTAACGCCATGCGTGCCGTACGCCTTCTGCTTAGCGGGCCGCGCTGATCAGTACCGACCCCGGTCCACCCGTGAGGTCGGCATCGGCGCGGCGTCCCCTCCTGTGCGAGGGGTTTTTTCGTTTCTTTGGATGTCACGCCCGCAGGCAGAGACGATCGATGGAGCTTTGAGGATCATGAGCGAGACGAACCCCGCTGCCACCGCCGCGTCGGCGGAGGCCGCGCCGCACCGCTACACGGCCGCCATGGCAGCCGAGATCGAGGCACGCTGGCAGGACTTCTGGGACGCGGACGGCACCTACGCGGCGGCCAACCCCACGGGCGACCTGGCGGGAGATCCGGAGCTGGTCGCCAAGCCCAAGAAGTTCATCATGGACATGTTCCCGTACCCCTCCGGTGCGGGCCTGCACGTCGGCCACCCGCTGGGCTACATCGCCACCGACGTCTACGCCCGGTTCCAGCGCATGACCGGCCACAACGTCCTGCACACCCTGGGCTTCGACGCCTTCGGCCTGCCCGCCGAGCAGCACGCCGTCACGACCGGCGAGCACCCGCGGATCACCACCGAGGCCGCCATCGGCAACATGAAGTCCCAGCTGCGCCGGCTGGGCCTGGGCCACGACAAGCGCCGGTCGTTCGCCACGATCGACCCGGACTACTACAAGTGGACCCAGTGGATCTTCCTGCAGATCTTCAACTCCTGGTACGACGAGGAGGCGCGCAAAGCCCGCCCGATCTCCGAGCTGATCGCACAGTTCGAGTCCGGTGAGCGCGCCGTCCCGGGCACCACGCGCGCGTGGAACGAGCTGACCCACACCGAGCGGGCCGACGTCCTGGGCGAGTACCGGCTGGCCTACGCCTCCGACGCGCCGGTCAACTGGTGCCCGGGCCTGGGCACCGTGCTGGCCAACGAGGAGGTCACCGCCGACGGCCGCTCCGAGCGCGGCAACTTCCCGGTCTTCAAGGCCAAGCTGCGCCAGTGGAACATGCGCATCACCGCCTACGCCGACCGGCTGCTGGAGGACCTGGAGGAGCTGGACTGGCCCGAGGCCATCAAGCTGCAGCAGCGCAACTGGATCGGCCGCAGCGAGGGCGCCCGCGTCGACTTCCCGATCGACGGCGAGCGCATCACCGTCTTCACCACCCGCCCGGACACCCTGTTCGGCGCGACCTACATGGTGCTGGCGCCCGAGCACCCGCTGGTCGAGAAGTTCACCCCCGAGGCGTGGCCCGAGGGCACGCACGAGGTGTGGACCGGCGGCCACGCCACCCCGGCCGAGGCCGTCGCCGCCTACCGCGCGCAGGCCGCCTCGAAGTCCGACGTCGAGCGGCAGGCCGAGGCCAAGGACAAGACGGGCGTCTTCACCGGCGCGTACGCGACCAACCCGGTCAACGGCGAGCAGGTCCCGGTCTTCATCGCCGACTACGTCCTGATGGGCTACGGCACCGGCGCGATCATGGCCGTGCCCGCGCACGACAGCCGCGACTTCGCCTTCGCGCGCGCCTTCGAGCTGCCGATCCGCTGCGTGGTCGAGCCGACCGACGGCCGCGGCACCGACGCGTCCACCTGGGACGACGCCTTCGTCTCCTACGACGCGAAGATCGTCAACTCCGACAGCGACGACGTGCGGCTGAACGGCCTGGGCGTGGTCGAGGCCAAGGCGCGCATCACCGCGTGGCTGGAGCGCGAGGGCATCGGCGAGGGCACCGTCAACTTCCGGCTGCGCGACTGGCTGTTCAGCCGCCAGCGCTACTGGGGCGAGCCCTTCCCGATCGTCTACGACGAGGACGGCGTCGCCCACGCGCTGCCCGAGTCGATGCTGCCGCTGGAGCTGCCGGAGATCGAGGACTACAGCCCGCGCACCTTCGACCCGGACGACGCCGACACCAAGCCCGAGACGCCGCTGTCGCGCAACGAGGAATGGGTCAACGTCACCCTGGACCTGGGCGACGGCCCCCGGAAGTACCGCCGCGAGACCAACACCATGCCCAACTGGGCCGGTTCCTGCTGGTACGAGTTCCGCTACCTGGACCCGCACAACGACCGCAAGCTGGTCGACCCGGAGATCGAGCGGTACTGGATGGGCCCGCGCGAGGGCCGGCCGCACGGCGGTGTCGACCTGTACGTCGGCGGCGCCGAGCACGCCGTGCTGCACCTGCTGTACGCGCGCTTCTGGTCCAAGGTGCTGTACGACCTGGGGCACGTCTCCTCCGCGGAGCCGTTCCACAAGCTGTTCAACCAGGGCATGATCCAGGCCTACGTCTACCGTGACAGCCGTGGCATCGCGGTGCCGGCCGCCGAGGTGGAGGAGCGCGACGGCGCCTACTACTACCAGGGCGAGAAGGTCAGCCGGCTGCTGGGCAAGATGGGCAAGTCCCTGAAGAACGCGGTGACCCCGGACGAGATCGCCGCCGAGTACGGCGCCGACACGCTGCGCCTGTACGAGATGGCCATGGGCCCGCTGGACGTCTCCCGCCCGTGGGACACGCGCGCGGTGGTCGGCCAGTTCCGGCTGCTGCAGCGGCTGTGGCGCAACGTCGTCGACGAGAACACCGGCGAGGTCACCGTCACCGACGCCGAGCCCGACGAGGAGACCCTGCGCGCCCTGCACAAGGCGATCGACGGCGTGCGCCAGGACCTGGAGGGCCTGCGCTTCAACACCGCCATCGCCAAGGTCACCGAGCTGAACAACCACCTGACCAAGGCCGGCGCCGCCGTGCCGCGGGCCGTGGCCGAGCCGCTGGTGCTGATGGTCGCCCCGCTGGCCCCGCACATCGCCGAGGAGCTGTGGCGCAAGCTGGGCCACACCGACTCGGTCGTCCACCAGGACTTCCCGGTGGCCGACCCGGCCTACGTCGTGGACGAGACCGTGACCTGCGTCGTGCAGATCAAGGGCAAGGTCAAGGCCCGGCTGGAGGTGCCGCCCGCCATCTCCGAGGAGGAGCTGGAGAAGGTCGCGCTGGCCGACGAGAAGGTCGTCGCGGCGCTGGACGGCGCGGGCATCCGCAAGGTGATCGTGCGGGCGCCGAAGCTGGTCAACATCGTGCCGGCGTAACCACCGGGGTCATATCACCGGCTCGGGGTAGTCCCCTACGGGCAGGTTCGGGGTTCTTCCGGAACTCCGCACCTGCCCGCTGCGTTTACCGTGGAGAGCACAGCGGCTCGTGCCGTGCCGGCCGGAGGAGGAGCGCCATGGAAGTCGTGCTGACCGTGTTCGCCCTGCTCTTCCTGCTGTTCGTCGCCCTGGGCGCGTACGCCACGGTCAAGGCGGTCGGCGCCGCCAAGCGCGGCGTGGACCGGACGATCGCACAGGCCCGCCGCACCGTCGAGGACCACACCCTGCGCGCCAAGTCCTTCGCGCAGCCCGGAGCCGCCGGGGAGATCGCCCAGCTACGGCTCGCGCTGCGCACGTCCATGCGCGCCACACAGGACGCGCTGCACGCGGGCGTGGCCGAGGACGAGTCGCTGAAGGAGTCCCTCGGCCTCTTCGAACGGCTCAGCGCGCACGGACACGAACTGGACGCCGACCTCAAGCGTCTGGAGTCCGAGCCGGACCGGGCCACGCTCACCGCGCGCCTGCCCGAACTGCGCAGCCGCACCGAGCGGATCACCAAGTCCGCGGACTCCCTGCGCTGGGCCGTCCGCGACCGGGCCCGCCGCTTCGCCGACGACGATCTGGGCACCCTCAGCGCGCAGATCCACGTCGAAGCGGACGCCCTGCGCCACTGGACGCGCGCCGAGCCCGGCCAGGCGCCCCCGCCGTGGCCCGAAGCGCCCGCCACGGCCGACGGCCGGACCACCGAACAGACCTGGCCCCAGGCGCCCGGGGCCCCCGCGGCCGAGGGGCCGGCTCCCGAGGCGATCGCCCCGCCGTCATGGCGCCCCACCGCCCGCTGGCAGAAGAAACCCCGCCCCGAAAGCACCACATGAGCGACCCGGACCCGGGCCGCGGGACAGGGGCCGGGCTGCCGAGTGGGCACTACGCCAGGTAACCTCCAGCTCATGTCCCGCCATGTCGCGATCGTTACCGATTCAACGGCCTACCTGCCGCCCCGGGCGATGGAGCGTCACGGCATCACCGCGGTCCCGCTGACCGTGGTTCTCGGCGACCAGGCACTGGAAGAGGGCACCGAGATCTCGACCCGCTCCCTGGCCCAGTCGCTGCAGAAGCGACGCCCCGTCACCACCTCCCGCCCCAGCCCCCAGGTGTTCGCGGAGACCTACCGCCAGGTCGCCGAGTCCGGCGCGTGCGGCATCGTCTCCCTGCACCTGTCCGCCGAACTGTCCGGCACCTACGACGCGGCGGTCCTCGCCGCGCGCGAGGCACCGGTGCCCGTGCGGGTGGTGGACACCGGAATGGTCGCGATGGCGCTCGGCTTCTGCGCGCTCGCCGCTGCCCAGGCCGCGGAAGCGGGCGGCACGGTGGACGAAGCCGTCACGGCCGCCGAGAAACGCGCCGACGGCACGTCCGCCTTCTTCTACGTCGACACCCTCGACTATCTGCGCCGCGGCGGCCGTATCGGCGCCGCGCAGGCACTGCTGGGCTCCGCGCTCGCCGTCAAACCCCTGCTCCAGCTGGACGGCGGCCGCATCGACCTGCTCGAGAAGGTCCGTACGGCGTCCCGGGCGATCGCGCGCCTGGAGGAGCTGGCCGCCGAGCGGGCGGGCGGCGCCGAGGTCGACATCGCCGTCCACCATCTCGCCGCCCCCGACCGTGCCGCCGCGCTCGCCGACCGGCTGCGGGCGCGCATCCCGGGCCTGGCCGACCTGCACGTCAGCGAGGTCGGAGCGGTCATCGGGGCGCACACCGGACCCGGGCTGCTGGGCGCGGTCGTCTCGCCCCGCTGACAGGGGCGGCGCTCGGGGCGGCGATTTCCGGGTACGGCCTGTTCCGCCGATGTGAGGGCCCGCCGGCTTCACCCGTGTGAGTGACGAAGTTATCCACAACGTGGCGGTCGTCCACGGGAAATCACCAAGATCATCGCGATCGGGCGGAATGCCCCATCCTCGTCGCATGGCACTTCGATCGCGTTCACGCACAGCAACCGCGACCAGCGGCCCCGGCCGTGACCCCGCATCCGACGGCCGGGTCCGGCAGCGCCGCTCCACCGGCCGCCGCCCTGCCCACCGTCGCCCCTCCGCACCGGCGGAGGAACTGCGCCGCCGAGCGGAACTCCTCTTCGGCGAACGGGACGTGCACTGGCGGGAGTCGGGAAACGCGCCGCCGGTCCCGGACGGCACCGGGGGCACACCGACGGCAACGGTGACCGGCCTGGCACCCGGCCTGAGCGCGCGTTCGGGCTCCCGGCGGACGGTGACAGCGGTCACGTCGGTGTCCGGCGGCATCCGGGAGCGGGCAGCGACTGTCGCCGCGCCTGAGCCGGACGGTGCGATGCGGTCGCCGGTGCCGGTGCCGGTGCAGGAGCCCGACCCGGTACCGAAGGGGCTCGGGGCCCCGGGCTGGCGGGAGCGGGCCGGGCTGGCGCTGCGCGAGCGGATGCCGGTGTGGCTCCAGACCCGGTACGGGGTGGAGCGGCGGGGGGCCGTGGCGCTCGCCGTGGTGCTCGTGGCCGCAGCTGTCTTCGCCGTGCAGCACTTCTGGGCGGGCCGGCCCCAGCAGGTGAGCGCCCCTCAGGTGGTCCGTGCCCAGGCGCCCTTCGCGAAGAAGGGCGAGGGAGCGACCGCCGGACCGGCGGTGAGCGCGTCGGCGACACCGGGCGCGGAGATCGTCGTGGACATCAGCGGCAAGGTCCGCGAGCCGGGGATCCGCCGGCTGCCGGCCGGCGCCCGGGTGGCCGACGCGCTGCGGGCGGCGGGCGGGGTCCGGCCGGGCGTGAGCACGGAAGGACTGAACCGCGCCCGCTTCCTCGTCGACGGCGAACAGGTCGTCGTCGGCGCCCCCGCCGGGGCCGCCGCGCCGCCCGCCCCGGCAGGAGGGCCGCTCACCGGATCCACCGGCACGGGCCCGCCGGCACCGGTCTCCCTGAACACGGCCACGGTGGACCAGCTCGACACCCTGCCCGGAGTCGGTCCGGTACTGGCCCAGCACATCATCGACTACCGCACCCAGCACGGCGGTTTCCGCTCGGTGGACGAACTGCGCGAGGTCAACGGCATCGGCGACCGCCGGTTCTCCGATCTGCGCGACCTGGTACGGCCATGAGCCGCGTGCTCGACGGGACCGGGCCGCGTTCCGAGCCCGAGGGGGACGGCCCCGGGCGCACCGACCGGAGCGGCCCCATGGACCTGCGCCTGGTACCGCCCGCACTGGCGGCCTGGGCCACGTCGGCCCTGACCGTGGACGCACCGGGAGCCTGGACCGCGGTGACCGCCGTCGTCTGCCTGGCCGCGGGGGTGCTCCTGCTGTCGGTGCGGCGACCGGGACGGGCGGGCGGGGCAGGACGGGCAGCGACGGACCCGCCGACGGATGACGCGGCCGGTGCACCTCGGGCGGCGTCGACAGCGTCTGCGATGCCGGAGTCGGCGGTGCCGGGGTCGGCCGTGATGGGGATGGCGGGGACGAGACCGGCGGTGACCGGCACGGCGGTGACCGGCACGGCGGTGCCGGGCACGGCGGTGACGCGGCAGTGCCGCCGGGCGGAGCGGACCCGCGGGACGCAGCCGACCCACCGAACCCGGTGGGTCGGGCGGGCTGGATGGGCGGAACGGGTGCGGTGGGTACGCGCCCAGTTCGGATGGGCGCGTGCCGCCGTCGCCGCGGTGTCGCTCTGTGCCGCCGCGGCAGCCGCCTCCGCCTGGCTGCACGGGGCCGACGTGCGGCGCGGGCCGGTGCCCGAGCTGGCCCGGCGGTTCGCGACCGTGACCGCCGAGGTGGAGCTGAGCGGCGATCCCCGGCTGAGCAGGCCACGCGTGCGCGGCGATCACGCGGCACCCGTGGCGGTGCTGGCCCGGGCCGAGGTGCGCAGCGTCGAGGAGGCCGACGGAAGACGTGCGCTGACGCGGACGCCCGTGCTGTTGATCGTCGACCCGGATGTCCCGGCACCGGAGGAGAGCGCCGTGGGCAGCCGGAGTTCCGGGCCGCCACCGGACCGCGCCGGACAGGGCGTGCCGGCCGGGCGAGCCGCCTGGCTCGGTCTGCTGCCGTCCACACGGCTGCGGGTGGCGGGGCGGCTGGCGCCTGCGCTGACGGGCGGTGACCGGACCGCGGCCGTGCTGCGGGTGCGCGCCCGCCCGGAGCCGCGGATCGTGGCCGGGCCGAGCGCGCCGCAACGTCTGGCGGGGCGGCTCCGAACCGGCCTGCGGGTAGCGACCGAAGACCTGCCGGGGGACGCGCGGGCGCTGCTGCCAGGGCTGGTCGTCGGGGACACCTCGCGGATCACGCCCGAACTGGACCACGCCTTCGAGGAGACGGACCTGGCGCACACGCTGGCCGTCTCCGGCAGCAACCTCACCGTCCTGCTCGCACTGCTCATCGGACCGCCCGGCCTGGCTCAACGCGCCGAGCGCCGTGGCCTGGCGCCACGCCTGGGGCTCTCCCTGCGGGCGACGGCCCTGCTGGCGGGGGCGCTGACACTGGGCTTCGTGGTCGTCTGCCGGCCCGACCCCAGCGTGCTGCGGGCCGCCGCCTGCGGCGCGGTCGCGCTGCTCGCCCTGGCCACCGGGCGCCGTAGATCACTGGTGCCGGCCTTGGCCACGGCCGTCCTGCTGCTGGTGCTCTACGACCCGTGGCTCGCCCGTGGTTACGGCTTCGTGCTGTCCGTGCTGGCCACCGGTGCGCTCCTGGTGCTGGCGCCGGGCTGGAGCGAGGCGTTGCGGCGGCGCGGGGTGGGCCCGCGGCTCGCCGAGGCGCTGGCGGCGGCCGCCGCCGCACAGGTCGTCTGCGCACCCGTCGTGGCGGTGCTGTCGGCAAGGGTGAGCCTGGTGGCGGTGCCTTGCAACCTGCTGGCCGAGGTGGCGGTGGCGCCGGCGACGGTCCTGGGGTTCGCTGCGCTCGCGGCGGCGCCGGTGGCGATGCCGGTGGCCGAGGTGCTGGCCTGGTGCGCGAGTTGGCCGGCGCGGTGGATCGCCGGCGTCGCCCGCACCGGGGCGGCACTGCCCGGTGCGGGAGTGGACTGGCCCGGGAGCTGGCAGGGAGCACTGGCGCTTGCGCTGGTCACCGTGGCCGTCGTCCTGGCCGGCCGGAGACTGCTGCGGCGCCCGGGGTGGTGCGGGCTGCTCGGAGTGCTGCTCGTGCTGCTGATCACGCGGCCGGCGCCGCTGACCCGGGTGATCACGGGCTGGCCGCCACCGGGCTGGCGGTTCGCGATGTGCGATGTCGGCCAGGGCGACGCCACCGTGCTGGCGGCGGGCGACGGCGCCGGTGTGGTGGTGGACGCCGGACCCGATCCGGCGCTGGTCGACGACTGCCTGCGACGGCTGGGCATCACGCGTGTCCCCCTCCTCGTCCTCACCCACTTCCACGCCGACCATGTGGCGGGCCTGCCCGGCGTGCTGCGGGGCCGCGCGGTGGCCGCGATCGAGACCACGACGTTCGCGGAACCCGCGGAGCAGGCGGAGTTCGTCCGAAGAGAGGCGGCCGAGCGGCACATCCCGGTGACGACCGCCGTCGCGGGAGAGGAACGGCGCACCGGACCGCTCACCTGGCGGGTGCTGTGGCCACCACCATCACCACCGCCCTCGCCACCGCAGAGCCCACGCGTACCCCCGATATGGCAGGGCGTGGGTGCCGGGTGGGAGCCGGAGGGGCCGAACGACGCCAGCGTCGCACTGCTCGTGCGCACGGGCGGGCTGCGGCTGCTGTTGCTGGGAGATCTCGAACCCCCCGCCCAGCAGGCGCTGGTGCGGTCCCCGGTGGCGGCCGAGCTGGCCGGTGTGGACGTCCTGAAGGTGGCCCATCACGGCTCGGCCTATCAGGAGCCGGAGCTGTTGCGCCTCGCGGCACCCCGGGTGGCGCTGGTGTCCGCCGGCGTCGGCAACCCCTACGGTCACCCGGCCCCGGCGACCGTGGCCGCGCTGCGGGCCGGCGGCACGGTGGTCCTGCGCACCGACCGGGACGGGGCGCTCGCGGTCACCGGGACCGGAGGGAGGAACGGGCGGATGGGGGTGGTCAGAGAGGACTGACGAGAAGACAGGGAGACGTCCCTGCTCGGTGAGGACGAGCAGGGGCTGGAGCAGACTGGGCCGATGACCTCGGTACAGATCGACGCCTATCTCCGCCGACTCGGCCTCACCCACCCGCCACGGCCCACCAGCGAGACGCTGCGCGAGTTGCACCTGCGCCATCTGCGGGCCGTTCCCTTCGAGAACCTGTCGGTCCACCTCGGAGAGGAGATCACCCTGGAGGAGAAGCGGCTGCTGGACAAGGTGACCGAGGCCCGGCGGGGCGGCTTCTGCTACGAACTGAACGGCGCCTTCGGGACGTTGCTCGCCGCCCTCGGCTACGAGGTCGAGCTGCTCGCCGGACGCGTGTACGGCGACGAGGGGCAGCTCGGGATCCCTTACGACCATATGGCGCTGCGGGTGCGGACGGCGGACGGGGACACCTGGCTCGCCGATGTCGGATTCGGGGCGCACAGCCACTGGCCGCTCGCCTGTGCGGAACGCGGGGAGCAGGACGACCCCGGTGGGAGCTTCCGGGTGGTGGACGCCGGGCCGGATCCGGCCGGGGCGCGTGGCGGTGCCGCGCCGGGCACCGGGGACCTGGACGTCGTGCGGGACGGCAAGCCGCAGTACCGGCTGGAGACCCGCCCCCGGGCGCTCGGGGACTTCGCGGCCGGCGCCTGGTGGCACAACACGTCGCCACGGTCGCACTTCACCCGGTCGCTGGTCTGTTCGCGGCTCACGGAGGACGGGGGAAGGATCACGCTCAGCGGGCGCGGGCTGAAGACGACCACCGTGGACGGCGCACAGGAGACGCGGGAGCTGCAGACGGACGAAGAGGTGCTGACGGTCTACCGGGAGCGCTTCGGCATCGAGTTGAGCCGTGTGCCGACGGTGCGCGACCCCGGCCCGGACCGCTGACGGTGGGCGCCGGGCGTGATGTGGGCCCGTGATGCCCCGGAACGGCGCACGCCCCGCTCGCCCCAGGACTGACCTGCCCCTTCGTCTCGCGCGGTGCCGGACAATGGCCCCGTGAGTGATGTGAGACATGTGCTGGTGCTGCCTGATCGCGACGCCGCCGAGGAGGCGGCCGAGGCGCTCGGGGAGCGGTTCGGCATCGCCGAGGAACCCCGGCTGGTCCGGGACGCGCTGGCCGGTGAGGACGACGCCGAGGACGCCCAGTGGCTGGTGGTGCTGCGGGACGAGGGCGAGCGGCTCGACCCCGCCGAGCTGGACGCGTTCGCGGGGGAGTGGGACGGCTGGCGCGAGGAGCCGTGACCCCGGGCCCGGCGCGCCGCTCGCGTCGGGGCCGGCCCCCGAGTCGTCCTCAGGGTCCGCTCGGGGCCCGGTCAGGGTGCCGGGAGCGCTTCGTTGTCAGTGCCGCGTGGGATGCTGTCAGTGATGGCCAGGAAGACTGCGAATGACGACCCTCTCGCCCCGGTGACCCTCGCCGTGGGCCAGGAGGACCTCCTGCTCGACCGTGCCGTGCGGGAGGTGGTGGCCGCCGCCAGGGCCGCCGACGCCGACACGGACGTACGTGACCTGACCCCGGAGCAGCTGCAGCCCGGCACACTCGCCGAGCTGACCAGCCCGTCGCTCTTCGCCGAGCGCAAGGTCGTGGTCGTACGCAACGCGCAGGACCTGTCCGCCGACACGGTCAAGGACGTGAAGGCGTACCTCGGTTCGCCCGCCGAGGAGATCACGCTGGTGCTGCTGCACGCCGGCGGTGCCAAGGGCAAAGGGCTGCTGGACGCCGCGCGCAAGGCGGGGGCGCGGGAGGTGGCCTGCCCGAAGATGACCAAGCCGGCGGACCGGCTGGCCTTCGTGCGGGGGGAGTTCCGTTCGTCCGGGCGGTCGGCCACGCCCGAGGCGTGCCAGACGCTCTGCGACGCCATCGGGAGCGATCTGCGGGAGCTGGCCTCGGCGGTCTCGCAGTTGGTCGCCGACGTGGAGGGGACGATCGACGAGGCGGTCGTCAGGCGGTACTACACCGGGCGTGCCGAGGCGTCCAGCTTCACGGTCGCCGACCGGGCCGTGGAGGGCCGGACGGCGGAGGCGCTGGAGGCGCTCAGATGGTCGCTGGCGACGGGCGTGGCGCCGGTGATGATCACCAGTGCGCTGGCGCAGGGCGTGCGGGCGATCGGGAAGCTGTCCTCGGCCCGGGGCGGCCGGCCGGCCGACCTGGCGCGTGAGCTGGGCATGCCGCCGTGGAAGATCGACCGGGTCCGGCAGCAGATGCGGGGCTGGACGCCGGACGGGGTCGCGGTGGCGCTCAGGGCGGTCGCCGAGGCGGACGCCGGTGTGAAGGGAGGCGGGGACGATCCCGAGTACGCGTTGGAGAAGGCGGTCGTGACGATCGCCCGGGCCGCCCGTTCCCGCGGGCGCGGGTAGCGACCGCCGGGAGCGAACCGGCGAGAAAGGGGTGCGGAGAAGGGCGACCAGCCCTTGGTCCGCCTCCCGGATCACGAGCACCCTGCACCCCTGGGCGCCCGGGCCGGTCTCGGGGCGCCCGGGCCCGGTCCCAGGACGCCCGGGCCGCATTCCGGGCAGCAGACGAACGAAGACCCCGGTCCCCCGCCCTGGGGAAGGGCGAGAGGAGCGGGGTCCTCGGTTCAAGCTGGTGAGCCCGTTCCCGCGTGGCGAACGCAGGCCGCGAACAGGCTCGGGGGTGCCGGGCGGGAGCGGATGAGAGAGGGCCCGCTCTGGGTCCTTCCGGCGGTCAGATCAGAAGGGAGTTCAGCCCTTGAGGGACGCGACCTTGGAAGCAAGCGCCGACTTCTTGTTGGCGGCCTGGTTCTTGTGGATGACGCCCTTCGAGACGGCCTTGTCGAGCGCACGCGCGGCAGCGCGCTGCAGCTCGGTGGCCTTCTCGACGTCACCCGCGGCAGCGGCCTCGCGAGCCTTGCGGATCGCGGTCTTCAGGGAGGACTTGACGGCCTTGTTGCGCAGCCGGGCCTTCTCGTTGGTCTTGATCCGCTTGATCTGGGACTTGATGTTCGCCACGAAGGAGCCTTTTCAGGTTCAGGCACGGGGCCGCATGGGTCCCGTGCCGGTGATCCAAAATTATCTGCCGTGCCTCGCGCTGAGAGGGCATGAGGCACAGCCATCTACAGTACCAGTGGCCTTCCGGACGGCCCAAAACGGCCCCCGGTCCCTGCGCGTGGGACCATGGAGACTACGTAACGATCCGACCCGAGGCATAAGGCGCCTCAAGAGACAGGACCCTGCGTGCCCGCGACCCCTAACCATGTGCCCGAGCCGAGCCGTACCGACCCGGCTCTGATCCGCAACTTCTGCATCATCGCGCACATCGACCACGGCAAGTCCACCCTCGCCGACCGGATGCTCCAGCTGACCGGTGTGGTCGAGCAGCGGCAGATGCGTGCTCAGTACCTCGACCGGATGGACATCGAGCGCGAGCGCGGCATCACGATCAAGTCCCAGGCGGTGCGTCTGCCCTGGGCCCCGACCGAGGGCCCCGACCAGGGCACGACCCACATCCTCAACATGATCGACACCCCGGGGCACGTCGACTTCACCTACGAGGTCTCGCGGTCGCTCGCCGCCTGCGAGGGGACCGTCCTCCTCGTCGACGCCGCCCAGGGCATCGAGGCGCAGACCCTCGCCAACCTCTACCTGGCGATGGAGAACGACCTCACGATCATCCCGGTGCTGAACAAGATCGACCTGCCGGCCGCCCAGCCGGAGAAGTTCGCCGAGGAGCTGGCGAACCTGGTCGGCTGTGATCCGCAGGACGTGCTCAAGGTCTCCGCGAAGACCGGGCTCGGCGTGGACGCGCTGCTGAACAAGGTCGTCAAGGAGATCCCGGCGCCGGTCGGGGTCGCCGACGCGCCCGCCCGCGCCATGATCTTCGACTCGGTGTACGACTCCTACCGCGGTGTCGTGACGTACGTCCGTGTCATCGACGGTCAGCTCAACAGGCGTGAACGCATCAGGATGATGTCGACCGGCGCCACGCACGAGCTGCTGGAGATCGGCGTCAACTCGCCCGAGATGCTGCCGGCGGACGGCCTGGGCGTGGGTGAGGTGGGTTACCTCATCACCGGTGTGAAGGACGTCCGGCAGTCGAAGGTCGGTGACACCGTCACCAGCCAGCACAAGGGCGCGACGGATGCGCTCGGCGGTTACAAGGACCCGAAGCCGATGGTCTTCTCGGGTCTGTACCCGCTGGACGGCTCCGACTACCCGGAGCTGCGCGAGGCCCTGGACAAGCTCCAGCTCAACGACGCCGCGCTGGTCTACGAGCCGGAGACGTCCGCGGCCCTCGGCTTCGGCTTCCGCGTCGGCTTCCTCGGCCTGCTGCACCTGGACGTGATCCGGGAGCGGCTGGAGCGGGAGTTCGGGCTCGATCTGATCGCCACCGCCCCCAACGTGGTCTACCGCGTGATCATGGAGGACGGCAGCGAGACCACCGTCACCAACCCGAGCGAGTTCCCCGAGGGGAAGATCGCCGAGGTGTACGAGCCGGTCGTGCGGGCGACGATCCTCGCGCCCACCGAGTTCATCGGCGCGATCATGGAGCTGTGCCAGACCCGGCGCGGCACGCTGCTCGGCATGGACTACCTCTCGGAGGACCGGGTCGAGATCCGCTACACGCTCCCGCTCGCGGAGATCGTGTTCGACTTCTTCGACCAGCTGAAGTCCAAGACGCGCGGTTACGCCTCGCTGGACTACGAGCCCACGGGCGAGCAGTCGAGCAGCCTCGTCAAGGTCGACATCCTGCTGCACGGCGACAAGGTGGACGCGTTCTCGGCGATCACCCACAAGGACCAGGCGTACGCGTACGGCGTGCGGCTCGTCGCCAAGCTCAAGGAGCTGATCCCGCGGCAGAACTTCGAGGTGCCGGTGCAGGCCGCCATCGGCTCCCGGGTGATCGCCCGCGAGACCATCCGCGCCATCCGCAAGGACGTCCTCGCCAAGTGCTACGGCGGTGACATCTCCCGTAAGCGGAAACTGCTGGAGAAGCAGAAGGAAGGCAAGAAGCGGATGAAGATGGTGGGTTCCGTGGAGGTTCCGCAGGAGGCCTTCATCGCCGTGCTGTCCAGCGATGACAGCGCGGGGTCGGTCAAGGGCAAGAAGTAACCAGGGGTAACTACCGGCGACGCCCGTAAACCGGGCATGTGGGGGCCCGTCGTGCGAAAGTGCGGCGGGCCCTACGCGTGCGTAACGTCGCTCTGAGTGGAAAGTGACAGGCCGAGGCCCCTTACGCAGCGGGCGGTCGCCCCTTACCCTGATCCCTGCTCGATAGTTACTCGCGAGTTAAACAACAGACCGAGACCCCACCGTGAGTTAACCCAGCCGCACCGAGTCAGCCGCACCGTCGCGGGCCCCCGGAGGATGTCGTGAGCGACACACAGACCCTGATCGAGAACCGTCCGCCGTCCGTGGCGGCCCTCTTCCTGGAGCGCGTGGCGGCGACACCCGACGCCGAGGCCTACCGCTACCCCGTCCCGCCGTCCGCCGGGCAGGGCCCCGACGACTGGAAGTCGCTCAGCTGGGCGCAGGCGGCCGACCGGGTGTACGCGATCGCGGCCGGGCTCATCGACCTGGGCGTGGAGCCCGAGCAGCGGGTGGCGCTCGCCTCCTCCACCCGCGTCGAGTGGATCCTCGCCGACCTCGGCATCATGTGCGCCGGCGGTGCCACCACCACCGTCTACCCGCAGACCAACGCCGACGAGTCCGCGTTCATCCTCTCCGACTCCCAGAGCCGGGTGCTGATCGCCGAGGACGCGGCCCAGCTCGCCAAGGCCGTCGAGAAGCGCGCCGAGCTGCCGGACCTGACGAAGGTCGTCGTCGTCGACCCGGCCGGCGTGGAGGCGGACGACTGGGTGATCACCCTCGCCGAGCTGGAGCGGCGCGGCGCCGCCTACCTGGAGCAGCACCCTCAGCTGATCAAGGAGCGGGTCGGCGCGATCACCAAGGACCAGCTCGCCACCCTCATCTACACCTCCGGCACCACCGGCCGCCCCAAGGGCGTGCGGCTGCCGCACGACAACTGGGCCTACATGGCGAAGGCCATCGCCGCGACCGGCCTGGTGACCATGGACGACGTGCAGTACCTGTGGCTGCCGCTCGCGCACGTCTTCGGCAAGGTGCTCACCTCCGGACAGATCGAGGTCGGGCACGTCACCGCCGTGGACGGCCGGGTCGACAAGATCATCGAAAACCTCCCCGTGGTGCGGCCGACGTACATGGCGGCCGTGCCGCGCATCTTCGAGAAGGTCTACAACGGCGTCGCGGCCAAGGCCCGCGAGGGCGGCGCGGCCAAGTACAGGATCTTCCAGTGGGCCGCCGAGGTCGCCCGCGAGTACGCCAAGGCCAGCCAGGACAACTTCCGGCGCACCGGCACGGCCTCTGTGCCGTTCGGGCTCGCCGCCAAGCACAAGGTCGCCGACACCCTCGTCTACGGCAAGCTCCGCGAGGCCTTCGGCGGCCGGCTGCGGGCCTGTGTCTCCGGAGCCTCCGCGCTCTCCCCGGAGATCGGCTACTTCTTCGCCGGCGCCGGCATCCACATCCTGGAGGGCTACGGCCTCACCGAGACCTCCGCGGCCTCCTTCGTCAACCCCGGCGAGGCCTACCGCACCGGCACGGTCGGCAAGCCGCTGCCCGGCACCGAGGTCCGCATCGCCGACGACGGCGAGATCCTGCTGCGCGGCCCCGGCGTCATGGAGGGCTACCACAAGCTGCCCGAGAAGACCGCCGAGGTGCTGGAGTCCGACGGCTGGTTCCACACCGGGGACATCGGCGAGCTGTCGCCCGACGGCTACCTGCGCATCACCGACCGCAAGAAGGACCTCATCAAGACGTCCGGCGGCAAGTACGTCGCCCCGGCGGAGGTCGAGGGGCAGTTCAAGGCGGTGTGCCCGTACGTCTCCAACATCCTCGTGCACGGCGCCGACCGGAACTACTGCACCGCCCTCATCGCCCTGGACGAGATCGCGATCCAGGAGTGGGCGAAGGAGAACGGGCTGGAGGGCAGGCCGTACGCCGAGATCGTCGCCGCGCCGCAGACGGTGGAGATGGTCGACGGATACGTGCGGGAGCTCAACTCCGGGCTCCAGCGCTGGCAGACCATCAAGAAGTTCCGGCTGCTGCCGCGGGACCTCGACGTGGAGCACGGGGAGATCACGCCGAGCCTGAAGCTGAAGCGGCCGGTGGTGGAGCGGGAGTACAAGCACCTCATCGAGGAGATGTACGCGGGGACGAAGGAGGCGTAGCGCGGTCCCCGTCGACGGGCCCTGGGCCCCTTTTCCTGCTCACGCGCGCCCGAAACGTTCCGTCTTCTGGCCACTTCGGTAACTCGCCGCTTATAGCCGCCCCCCGTCTGTCACCCTGGCCGCATGGATATGGCGGCCATACCCACGCAGCGGGAGAGCGGCACCCAGCCCGGTGAGACGCGCGGGCGGGCCACGCTGCCCGGGAGCCCTCTGGCCCCGGGCTCGGCCCGCGCGCTCGTGCGGGCCGCGCTGGACGGGATGCCCGGGGTCTGCGCGCGGCTCGCCGACGACGCCATGGCCGTCGTCAGCGAGCTGGTCACCAACGCCGTCGTGCACGCCGGCACCGAGGTGCAGGTCGAGTGGCGGCTGGAGGACACCGGCGCGCTCGTGGTCGAGGTGCGCGACCAGCACCCGTCCCGCGCCCCACGGGACGCCACGAGCGGCGAGGGGCCGTACGACACACCCGAGTACGGGCGCGGCCTACGGCTCGTCGCCACGCTCGCCGAGTCGTGGGGCGTGACCTACCGCACCGGCGCCAAGACCGTCTGGGCGCGGCTGCCCCCGGGCGGCAGCGAGGCCCTGGACGGACCCGGCCCCGAGCCCGCCCTGGAGGTCGCCGAGGACCTCGCCCCGCAGCCGCACCGCGCCGAGGGCGACCGGGACTGGCTCGGCCGGGGCGCCCTGTCCTTCCTCGCCGAGGCCTCCGACCTGCTCGCCGGACAGCTGGACGAGAACCTGGTCGCCGCGCTCACCGGACAGCTGATCGTGCCCCGGCTCGCCGACTGGTGCGCGGTCTGGCTGGAGGACGAGGCGACCGTCCGGGGCGGCGCCGGCGGCGGACCCGCCCGGGTCTGGCACGCCAGCGAGGCCCGGATCGAGGAGCTGCGGTGCGCCCTGGAGAAGGAACCGCCGGGCCCGCCGGGCGGGCTGCGCTCCGGCCCCGAGCCCTACCCCTGGCCCGGCCACGCGCTCGGCCCGCAGGGCGCCGACGGGACGGCGCTGTCGTACCGGCTCATCGCGGGCGGCCGGCCGCTCGGCACGCTGGTCATCGGCCGGTGCGGACTGACCGGCTTCCCGGACGAGATCACCGGGCTGGTCGAGGACCTCGGCCGCAGGGTGGCCCTGGCCATCGGCGCGGCCCGCCAGTACGCCCGCCAGGCCACCATCAGCGCCGTCCTCCAGCGCGGCCTGCTGCCCGGCGCCGTCGCCGAGATCCCCGGCGTGCGCAGCGCGCTCGTTTACGAACCCTGCGACAAGGGCGGCCCCAGCGGCGACTTCTACGACCTGTTCCCGGCGGGCGACGGCCGCTGGTGCTTCGCCGTCGGCGACGTCCAGGGCAAGGGCCCGGAGGCCGCCGTGGTGATCGGCCTCGCCCGCCCCTGGCTGCGCCTGCTGGCCCGCGAGGGCTACCGGGTCGCCGACGTCCTGGACCGCCTCAACCAGCTCCTCCTGGACGACGCCACCGAGGCCGCCGACGCCGCCGCCCGCGCCCTGGTCGCCGTCGGCGGCCGGCCGCTGGCCACCGGAGAGGGCCCGCAGACCCGCTTCCTGTCCCTCCTCTACGGCGAGCTGACGCCGTACGACGGCGGGGTCCGCTGCACCCTCGCCTCCGCCGGCCACCCGCTGCCGCTCGTCCTCAGCCCCGACGGCACCGTGCGCACCGCCGCCCGCCCGCAGACCCTGCTCGGCGTGGTCGAGGACGAGACCTACACCAGCGAGACCCTCGACCTGCGCCCCGGCGACAGCCTGCTCTGCGTCACCGACGGCGTGACCGAGCGGCGCTCCGGCAGCCGCCAGTTCGACGACGGCGACGGCCTCGCCCGCGCCCTGTCCGGCTGCGCCGGGCTCGGCGCCGAGCTGATAGCTGAAAGGATCCGCCGCCTGGTCCACGACTTCGGCGGCGGCCTGCCCGAGGACGACCTGGCCCTGCTGGTGCTCCAGGCGGAGTAACGCCCACGGTGCTGGACAATGGAGGGCATGCCTTCCGCACTCCCCGACGGCGAGCCCGTCCCCACCGACGGCGCGCTGCCCGCGCACGCGCTCGCCGGGGCCGCCGCCCGCCCGCTCGGCTTCTACCTGCACGTCCCGTACTGCGCGACCCGCTGCGGCTACTGCGACTTCAACACCTACACCGCGACCGAGCTGCGCGGCACGGGCGGGGTGCTGGCCTCCCGCGACAACTACGCGGACACGCTGGCCGAGGAGATCCGGCTGGCCCGGAAGGTGCTGGGCGACGACCCGCGCGAGGTCCGCACGGTGTTCGTCGGCGGCGGTACGCCGACGCTGCTGGCCGCCGACGACCTCGTACGGATGCTCGGGACCGTCCGGGACGAGTTCGGGCTGGCACCGGACGCGGAGATCACCACGGAGGCGAACCCGGAGTCCGTCGACCCCGCCTACCTCGCCACGCTCCGCGAGGGCGGCTTCAACCGGATCTCCTTCGGCATGCAGAGCGCCAAGCAGCACGTGCTGAGGATCCTGGACCGCACCCACACCCCCGGCCGCCCCGAGCGGTGCGTCGCGGAGGCGCGGGCGGCGGGCTTCGAGCACGTCAACCTCGACCTGATCTACGGCACGCCCGGCGAGAGCGACGACGACTGGCGGGCGTCCCTGGAGGCCGCCCTGGGCGCCGGACCCGACCACATCAGCGCCTACGCGCTCATCGTGGAGGAGGGCACCCAGCTCGCCCGCCGGATCCGCCGGGGCGAGATCCCGATGACCGACGACGACGTCCACGCCGACCGGTACCTGATCGCCGAGGAGATGCTGAGCGCGGCGGGCTTCGACTGGTACGAGGTCTCCAACTGGGCCACTTCCGAGGCGGGCCGCTGCCTGCACAACGAGCTGTACTGGCGCGGCGCCGACTGGTGGGGCGCGGGCCCCGGGGCCCACTCGCACGTGGGCGGGGTCCGCTGGTGGAACGTCAAGCATCCGGGCGCGTACGCGGCGGCGCTGGCGTCGGGGAAGTCGCCGGGCGCGGGCCGGGAGCTGCTGTCCGACGAGGACCGGCGCGTGGAGCGCGTCCTGCTGGAGCTGCGGCTGCGGGAAGGGGTCCCGTTGTCCCTGCTGAGGGAGGAGGGGCTCGCGGCCTCCCGGCGCGCGCTGGCGGACGGGCTCCTGAAGGAGGGGCCGTACGAGCAGGGCCGGGCCGCGCTGACCCTGCGCGGGCGGCTGCTGGCGGACGCGGTGGTGCGGGACCTGGTGGACTGATCACCCCGGCGGGTGAATCCACCCGGAACGCCGGTTCGGTCCCTAACCTGGTTCGTAGGCTGCCGCCGACAGGACGCGGCGGATGTGGAGGCCACGGAGATGACCGCTGTGGACGAGCGTGGGATGGCCAGGTACCTCGACGAGTTCGAGCCTCCCGAGGGCGTCAAGGCCGAGCTTCTCCGAGGAGTCATCGTGATGACGGCCGGCCCCGATCTGGTGCACAACCTGATCGTGCTGCACACACAGCGGCAGATGCCCCTTGAGCGGTGGTACCCCCTCCAGACCCAGGACGTCGACATCGCCGGTGAGTCGAGCGAACCGGTGCCGGATCTGGTGGTCCTCTCACCCGATGTCCTGCCGAGTTCGGGACGGCTGTTGCCCGGTCGGCTGATCACGATGGTGCTGGAGGTCGTCTCCAAGTACAGCGTCCACCAGGATTACGTGGTCAAGCGCTCGATCTACGCGGCGGGGGGGATCCCCGCCTACCTCGTCGTCGACCCGATCATGGCCCAGTGCGTTCTCATGACGAAGCCGTCGGGCCACGGAGAGGACGCCGACTATCTGAGCCAGGAGATCGTGAAGTTCGGCGATCCGGTCCCGTTGGAGGCTCTCGGACTCGAACTCGACACCACCGAGTTCGGGACGTTCCCCGACGTCAGGCCCCACCGCTACCCGTGACGAAGTCGATCAGCTCCTCCACGCGCCCCAGCAGCTCCGGCTCCAGGTCCTTGTAGGACCCCACCCGCTTCAGGATCGCCTGCCACACCGCCCCGGTGTTCTCCGCCGGCCAGCCCAGCGCCCGGCACACGCCCGTCTTCCAGTCCTGCCCCTTCGGCACCGCCGGCCACGCCCCGATGCCCAGCGACGCCGGCTTCACCGCCTGCCAGATGTCGATGAACGGGTGGCCGACCACCAGCGCGTGCTCGCTGGTCACCGACTGCGCGATGCGCCACTCCTTCGTGCCGGGCAGCAGGTGGTCCACCAGGACGCCCAGGCGCGCGTCCGGGCCGGGAGCGAAGGACTCCACGATCGACGGGAGGTCGTCGACGCCCTCCAGGTACTCCACGACCACGCCCTCGATCCGCAGGTCGTCGCCCCACACCTTCTCGACGAGCTCGGCGTCGTGCCGGCCCTCCACGTAGATGCGTCCGGCGCGGGCCACGCGCGCGCGTGCCTGGGGGACGGCGACCGAGCCGGACGCCGTCCGGGCGGGGCGTACCGGCGCCGGGGAGGCGGGGCGGACCAGCGTCACCACGCGGCCCTCCAGCAGGAAGCCGCGCGGCTCCAGCGGGAACACGCGGTGCTTGCCGAAGCGGTCCTCCAGGGTCACCGTGCCCGCCTCGCAGCGGATCACCGCGCCGCAGAACCCGGTGCCGGGCTCCTCCACCACCAGACCCGGCTCGGCCGGGACCTCCGGCACGGGCTTGGGCTTCTTCCAGGGTGGGGTCAGGTCGGAGGTGTACTGGCGCATTCGGATGACGATAGGAGAAGCCGTGCGGTGAGGCGTACGACACGCCGGGGCCGGCCGCGAAGAGCCGCTCAGATCACGCCGAACCGCGTTGCCAGGGCGTCGCGTTGACGGCGGACGAACCCCGCGTCCACCACCGCTCCGTGACCGGGCACGTACAGTGCGTCCTCGCCGCCGAGCGCCAGCAGCCGGTCGAGCGCGTCCGGCCAGCGGGACGGGACCGCGTCGGGGCCCGCCTGCGGTTCGCCGGACTCCTCCACCAGGTCGCCGCAGAACACCACCTCCGGATCGCCCGGGACCAGGACGGCCAGGTCGTGCGCCGTGTGGCCGGGGCCCACGTTGGCCAGCAGTGCCTGGCGGCCGCCGCCGAGGTCCAGCGTCCACTCGCCGGAGACCGCGTGGCGGGGCGGGACCAGCGCGTCCACCGCCTCGTCGGCGTCGGCCACCGGCAGCCCGTTGCGGATCGCGTCCAGCCGCAGGTCCGCGCGCTCGTACGCGAACACCGCGTCCAGTCCCACCGCCCCGTACACCTCCGCCCCGGCGAGGGCGGCGGCGCCGAAGACGTGGTCGAAGTGGGGATGGGTGAGCGCGAGATGGGTCACACGGCCGCCCGCCAGCGCCTCGGCCCGCCCGCGCAGCCGGACCCCCTCCGCGAGGCTGGAACCGGCGTCCACGAGCAGGGCCGTACCCTCCCCGAGGACCAGCCCCGCCGTGCAGTCCCAGCCCGGCAGCCGGCACCGGCCCACCCCCGCGGCCAGCCGCTGCCACCCCAGCTCTTCCCAAGTCACGGTCATACCCGCGACGCTAGCGGTACGAGCCGGTACGGCGGCCCGACCTTGCCCAGGGTGTACCCGGCAGCCGTACACTGGCCGGGGAACGCTGGCACTCGCATGGGTGGAGTGCCAGGCGGACGACCCGAGCGGACGAGGGGACGACGTGCTGGAGGTGCGCGCGAATGCTGAGTGAACGCAGGCTTCAGGTACTGCGCGCCATCGTCCAGGACTACGTGGGCACCGAGGAGCCGGTCGGTTCCAAGGCGCTCACCGAGCGGCACAACCTCGGCGTGTCCCCGGCGACCGTCCGCAACGACATGGCGGCCCTGGAGGACGAGGGGTACATCGCCCAGCCGCACACCAGCGCGGGACGGATCCCCACCGACAAGGGCTACCGGCTGTTCGTGGACAAGCTCGCGGGCGTCAAGCCGATGAGCGGGCCCGAGCGGCGGGCGATCCAGAACTTCCTGGAGGGCGCCGTCGACCTCGACGACGTCGTGGCGCGGACCGTGCGGCTGCTCGCGCAGCTCACCCGGCAGGTCGCCGTCGTGCAGTACCCGTCCCTGACCCGGTCCACCGTCCGGCACGTGGAGCTGCTGTCGTTGGCCCCCGCGCGCGTGATGCTCGTGCTGATCACGGACACCGGCCGGGTCGAGCAGCGGATGGTCGACTGCCCGGCGCCGTTCGGCGAGGGCTCGCTGGCGGACCTGCGGGCGCGGCTCAACAGCCGGGTCGCCGGTCGCCGGTTCACGGACGTGCCGAAACTGGTCGAGGACCTCCCGGACGCCTTCGAGCCGGAGGACCGCGGTACGGTCTCCACGGTGCTCTCCACTCTTCTGGAGACACTCGTGGAAGAGAACGAGGAGCGGTTGATGATCGGCGGCACCGCCAATCTGACCCGCTTCGGCCATGACTTCCCCCTCACGATCCGGCCCGTCCTGGAGGCCCTGGAGGAGCAGGTCGTGCTCCTCAAGCTCCTCGGCGAGGCGAAGGATCCGGGCGTGACCGTGCGCATCGGGCACGAGAACGCCCATGAGGGACTCAACTCCACCTCCGTCGTGTCGGTCGGCTACGGTTCGGGCGGCGAGGCGGTTGCCAAGCTCGGCGTGGTCGGACCGACCCGCATGGACTACCCGGGAACGATGGGAGCGGTACGCGCAGTGGCACGGTACGTCGGACAGATCCTGGCGGAGTCGTAAGTGGCCACGGACTATTACGCCGTTCTCGGCGTGCGCCGCGACGCGTCGCAGGATGAGATCAAGAAGGCGTTCCGCAGGCTCGCGCGCGAGCTGCACCCGGACGTCAACCCGGACCCGAAGACCCAGGAGCGGTTCAAGGAGATCAACGCCGCTTACGAGGTGCTGTCGGACCCGCAGAAGAAGCAGGTCTACGACCTCGGCGGCGACCCGCTCTCCCAGTCGGGCGGCGCGGGCGCGGGCGGCTTCGGGGCCGGCGGCTTCGGCAACTTCTCCGACATCATGGACGCGTTCTTCGGTACGGCGTCGCAGCGCGGGCCGCGCTCGCGCACCCGGCGCGGCCAGGACGCGATGATCCGGATCGAGGTCGAGCTGGACGAGGCGGCCTTCGGGACCACCAAGGACATCCAGGTCGACACGGCCGTCGTCTGCAACACCTGCAACGGCGAGGGCGCGGCGCCCGGCACGTCCGCCCAGACGTGTGACATGTGCCGCGGCCGGGGCGAGGTCTCCCAGGTCACCCGGTCCTTCCTGGGCCAGGTCATGACCTCGCGGCCGTGCCCGCAGTGCCAGGGCTTCGGCACGGTCGTCCCGACGCCGTGCCCGGAGTGCGCCGGCGACGGCCGGGTGCGCTCGCGGCGGACGCTGACCGTGAAGATCCCGGCCGGCGTCGACAACGGCACGCGCATCCAGCTCGCCGGCGAGGGCGAGGTCGGCCCCGGCGGCGGCCCGGCCGGCGACCTGTACGTCGAGATCCACGAGCTGCCGCACCCGAGGTTCCAGCGGCGCGGCGACGACCTGCACTGCACGGTCACGATCCCGATGACGGCGGCGGCCCTCGGCACGAAGGTGCCGCTGGAGACGCTGGACGGCCTGGAGGAGGTCGACATCCGGCCCGGCACCCAGTCCGGCCAGTCGATCCCGCTGCACAGCCGGGGCGTCACGCATCTGCGCGGCGGCGGCCGGGGCGACCTGGTCGTGCACGTCGAGGTGACGACGCCGACCAAGCTGGACCCGGAGCAGGAGCGGCTGTTGCGCGAGCTGGCCAAGCTGCGCGGCGAGGAACGGCCCCAGGGCCAGTTCCAGCCGGGTCAGCAGGGGCTGTTCTCGCGGCTGAAGGATGCGTTCAACGGGCGCTGAGCGGTGACGGACGGGGTGCCCCGGCACCCCGTATGCCGTGGGCATGTGCCGGTGGATGCCCGGATTCGGACTTGTCCGAAGGACGTGACAACATGCGCTCATGTCCTCCGCGCTGACCGATCTCTTCCCCCACCCGATCGTGCAGGCCCCCATGGCGGGCGGTGTCTCCGTCCCGCAGCTCGCCGCCGCCGTCTCCGAGGCCGGCGGCCTCGGGTTCCTCGCCGCCGGGTACAAGACAGCCGACGGCATGTACCAGGACATCAAGCAGCTGCGCGGGCTCACGAGCCGCCCCTTCGGCGTGAACCTCTTCATGCCGCAGCCCGAGCACGCGGAGTCCGGGGCCGTCGACCTCTACGCGCACCAGCTGGCCGGCGAGGCCGCCTGGTACGAGACCGAGCTGGGCGACCCGGACAGCGGCCGGGACGACGGCTACGACGCCAAGCTCGCCGTCCTGCTCGACGACCCGGTGCCGGTGGTCTCCTTCCACTTCGGGGTGCCGCCGCGCGAGGTGTTCGACAAGCTCCACCGCGCCGGCACCTTCACCCTGGTCACCGCCACCACCGCCGAGGAGGCCCGCGCGGTCGAGCGGGCCGGGGCCGACGCGGTGATCGCTCAGGGCGTGGAGGCCGGCGGACACCAGGGCACCCACCGCGACCTCCCCGAGAACGACGGCGCCGGCGTCGGCCTGCTGTCGCTGCTCGCGCAGGTCCGCGAGGCCGTGCGCATCCCGGTCGTCGCCGCCGGCGGCGTCATGCGCGGCGGCCAGATCGCCGCCGTCCTCGCCGCGGGCGCGAGCGCGGCCCAGCTGGGCACCGCGTTCGTCGCCGCCCACGAGTCCGGCGCGCACCCCCTGCACAAGCGGGCGCTGACCGACCCGCTGTTCCCGCGCACCGAGCTGACCCGCGCCTTCACCGGCCGCCCGGCCCGCGCGCTGGTCAACCGCTTCCTGCGCGAGCACGGCCGGTACGCCCCCGCCGCCTACCCCGAGGTCCACCACCTCACCGCGCCGCTGCGCAAGGCCGCCGCCAAGGCCGAGGACGCGCAGGGCATGGCGATGTGGGCCGGGCAGGGCCACCGGATGGCCCGGGAACTGCCCGCGGGCCGGCTGGTGGAGGTGCTGGCGGCCGAACTCGCCGAGGCCCGGACAGCGTTGTCGGCCGGGGGCCCCCGATGACCGCGCCGGTGTTCGTCGTCGACACCCTGGAGGGCGTGGGCCCCGGCTCGGTCGTCGACGTCCAGGGCCCCGAGGGACGGCACGCGGTCTCCGTACGGCGGTTGCAGCCGGGCGAGAACGTGGTGCTCACCGACGGCAGGGGCCGGGGCGCGGCCGGGGTCGTCGTCGGCGTGTCGGGGAAGGACCACCTGGTGGTCGAGCCGTTCGAGTTCCCGGTGGAGCCCGAGCCCCGCCCCCGTATCACCGTCGTCCAGGCGCTGCCCAAGGGCGACCGGGGCGAGCTGGCCGTGGAGACGATGACGGAGACCGGCGTCGACGCGATCGTGCCCTGGCAGGCCGCGCGGTGCATCACCCAGTGGAAGGGCGAGCGGGGGCTGAAGGCGCTCGCCAAGTGGCGTGCCACCGCGCGGGAGGCCGGCAAGCAGTCCCGCCGGCTGCGCTTTCCCGAGGTCGCGGACCTGGCGTCCACCAAGCAGGTCGCCGCGCTGCTCGCCGCGGCGGACTTCGCCGCCGTGCTCCACTCCGACTTCGACCACGTCAGCGAGCCGCTGGCCACCGCCGAACTCCCCACCGAGGGGGAGATCGTCCTGGTCGTGGGTCCCGAAGGCGGTGTGTCACGGGACGAGTTGGCGCTCTTCGAGGAGGCGGGCGCGAGGGCCTGCGTCCTCGGCCCCAGCGTCCTGCGCACCTCCACCGCCGGCACCGCCGCCGTGGCCCTGCTGCTGGGCCGCACCGGCCGCTGGTCCTGACCCCTGGAGACACCGTGGAACTCGTCCAGGTCCGGCTCCTGGTGACCGACTTCGCCGCCTGCTACCGCTTCTACGCCGACGTCCTCGGCCTCGAGCCGCAGTCCGGCGCGGCGCAGGGGCCGTACGAGAAGTTCGGCCCGCACGCCGGCTCGGCCGGGATCGCGCTCCAGGACCGCGCGATGATGGCCGGGGTGCTGGCCGGGCTGGGCGACACCGCCACCGGCCACCGGTCCCTGGTCGTCCTGCGCGTCGACGACCTCAACACCTACTGCGCGCGGATCACCGCCCGGGGCGCGACCCTGCTGCACGGACCGGCCCCCATGACCGACCGGATGCGCGTGGCCCACATCGAGGACCCGGAGGGCAACCTCGTCGAACTCCAGGAGTGGCTGCTGCTGCGCGGCTGACGTCCGCCGCCGTGGGGGCCCGGGCGCCTTCGACGGCGTCCACGGCCTCGACGACCGGGCGGAACAGCTCCCAGCCGTCCAGCACGCGGCCCGCGTACCGGTAGCCGCTCCCGGCAGGCGTCGCGGTCCGCGTGCGGGTGCCGGACGGCCCACCAGGAGACGGTGCCGTCCGCCACCACGAGCCGTCTGAGCCTGTGATGACCGCGCACGCGGCCGGCGCAGACGGCCGGCCCCCCCCGAACGGGTGAGTGGCCGTATCCGGGCTTCCCCGCGGTGGGGGCCGATGGGACGCTGCCCTGTATGGGGGCTTCGAGGCGGAGACGGCGGGCGGTGGCCGTGGCGGGGCTCGTCGCGGTGGGCGGCGGGGCTGCCGTGGCCTGTCAGCCCGGTGGGGGGCTCGGCTCCGCGAGCGTCGCCTACACCACCGACCGGACCGCGACCGCCGCGCTGGAGCACCGGCACGTGAACGTCGCCTGGCTCACGTGCACCGGCGGTCACCGCGGTGACGACGGCGCGCGCCGCGGCTCGCCCGCGTCGCCGAGCGAGACCACCGTCGTCTCCGTCGACTGCCGGGGCGAGACGGACGACGGGCGGAGGATCGTCGTCGCCGGCGTGGTGACCAGGGCCGTCGACGGAGCCTGCGTGCGCGGCGACCTGACCGCCAAGGTCGACGGCAGACAGCTGTTCCGCGTCGACGGGCTCGGCAACTGCTCCGCCCCGGCCGGGCCGACGTACCGGCCGCCCACCGGGGGACGGCCGACCGTGACCGTCACCGTCACCCGCACCGTCCGGCCCGTGCCGGGCAAGTGATCCGAAACCGCGAGCGGAGGCACCCGGTCGCTGCGTAGAGTGACGGCGTGACTCAGGGTGCTTCGACGGGAACCACGGCAGACTCCGCCTATCTCCGATTCCCCCATCCGCACGGGGACTTGGTGACCTTCGTCGCCGAGGACGACGTCTGGCTCGCGCCGGTCGACGGCGGCCGGGCCTGGCGGGTCAGCGCCGACAACGTGCCGGTGACCCGGCCCCGGATATCACCGGACGGCCGGCACCTGGCCTGGACCTCCACCCGGGACGGCGCCCCCGAGGTGCACGTCGCCCCGGTCGACGGGGGTCCCGCCGAGCGGCTGACGTACTGGGGCAACAGCCGTACCGAGGTACGCGGCTGGACCCCGGACGGCCGGGTGCTCGCGCTCGGCGCGCAGGGCCGGCACAGCCTCCGGCAGACCTGGGCGCACGCCGTCCCGCTGGACGGCGGACCCGCCGAGGCCCTGCCGTACGGCCCGGTCGGCGACGTGGCCCTCGGCCCGGCCACCGTGCTGCTGTCCGCGCCGATGGGCCGTGAGGCAGCGCACTGGAAGCGCTACCGGGGCGGCACGGCGGGCAAGTTGTGGATCGACCGTGCCGCCGGAGGCGGGGAGGGTGCCGGCGAGTTCGTCCGGCTGCACGAGGACATCGACGGCAACATCGAGTGCCCGGTGTGGGCCGGGGACCGCATCGCCTTCCTCTCCGACCACGAGGGCGTCGGCGCGCTCTACTCCTCCCTCGCCGACGGCTCCGACCTGCGCCGGCACACCCCGCTCGACAGCTTCTACGCCCGGCACGCGGCCGGTGACGGCACCCGTGTCGTCTACAGCTCGGCCGGCGAACTCTGGCTGCTGGACGACCTGGAGGACGCCGAACCGCGCCGGCTGGACGTGCGGCTCGGCGGACCCCGCGTCGACCTGCGGCCGTACCCCGTCAACGCCTCCCGCTGGTTCGGCGAGGCGGCCCCCGACCACACCGCGCGCGGCAGCGCCGTCTGCGTGCGCGGCGGCATCCACTGGGTCACCCACCGCAACGGCCCCGCCCGCGCCCTGGCCGCCACCCCCGGCGTGCGCGCCCGGACGCCGCGCGTCTTCCGCGCCGACGGCGAGGAGTGGGTGGTGTGGGTGACGGACGCCGAGGGCGACGACGCCCTGGAGTTCGCGCCCGCGACCGGCACCGTGCCCGGAGCCCCGCCGCGCCGGCTCGCCGCCGGACAGCTCGGCCGGGTCCTGGAGCTGGCCATGGCCCCCGACGGCAGCCGGGCCGCCGTGGCCGCGCACGACGGCAGACTGCTGATGGTCGAACGGGAGACCGGTGAGGTCCGCGAGGTCGACCGCAGCGCCGACGGCGAGGTGTCCGGCCTCGCCTTCTCACCCGACTCCGCCTGGCTCGCCTGGTCCCACCCCGGCCCCCGCCCGCTGTCCCAGCTGCGCGTCGCGCACACCACCGACCTGTCGGTGACCGAGGCGACCCCGCTGCGCTTCCAGGACTACGCGCCCGCCTTCACCCTGGACGGCAAGCACCTCGCGTTCCTCTCCAACCGCGCCTTCGACCCGGTCTACGACGAGCACGTCTTCGACCTCGCGTTCGTGGTCGGGGCCCGCCCGCACCTGATCACGCTGGCCGCCACCACCCCCTCGCCGTTCGGCCCGCAGCGCCACGGCCGCCCCTTCGAGACCTCCGACAAGGACGAGACCCCCGACGGCGAGGGCACACCGGCCACCCGCATCGACCTGGACGGCCTGGCCGACCGGATCGTCCCCTTCCCGGTCGAGGCCGGCCGCTACTCCACGCTCCGGGCCGCCAAGGACGGCGTCCTGTGGCTGCGCCACCCCGTGCAGGGTGTCCTCGGCGCCACCCGCGCCCACCCCGAGGACCCCGACCCGCACACCGAGCTGGAGCGCTACGACCTCGCCCAGCGCCGTCTGGAGCACCTCGCCTCCGACGCCGACCACTTCGAGGTCAGCGGCGACGGCAAACGCGTCCTGCTGTGGGCCGACGGCCGGCTCCGGGTCGTGCCGAGCGACCGCCGTACCGGCACCGACGACGACGGCGACACGAGCGTCACCGTCGACCTGGCCCGGGTCCGGCAGACCGTCGACCCGGCCGCCGAGTGGCGGCAGATGTACGACGAGACCGGCCGCCTCATGCGCGACCACTTCTGGCGCCCCGACCTCGGCGGCGCCGACTGGGACGGAGTCCTCGCCCGCTACCGCCCGCTCCTGGCCCGCCTCGCCACCCACAGCGACCTGGTCGACGTGCTCTGGGAGGTGCACGGCGAACTGGGCACCTCGCACGCCTACGTCATCCCGCGCGGCGGTTCCGGCCGCCGCGCCCGGCAGGGTCTGCTGGGCGCCGACATCTCCCGCCACGAGGACGGCAGCTGGCGCATCGACCGCATCCTGCCCTCGGAGACCTCCGACCCGGAGGCCCGCTCCCCGCTCGCCGCGCCCGGCGCCGCGGTCCGTCCCGGAGACGCGATCATCGCGGTCGCCGGCCACCAGGTCGACCCGGTCACGGGCCCCGGCCCGCTGCTCGTCGGCACGGCCGGCCAGCCGGTGGAACTGACCGTCTCCCCGGCCGGCGGCGGCGAACCCCGGCACACGGTCGTCGTCCCCGTCGCCGACGAGGAGGCCCTGCGCTACCACGCCTGGGTCGCCGATCGCCGCGCCCACGTCCACACGGCCTCCGCGGGCCGCCTCGGCTACCTCCACGTCCCGGACATGCAGGCCCCCGGCTGGGCGCAGATCCACCGCGATCTGCGCGTCGAGGTCGCCCGCGAGGGCCTCGTGGTCGACGTCCGGGAGAACCGGGGCGGCCACACCTCCCAGCTCGTGGTCGAGAAACTGGCCCGCCGGATCATCGGCTGGGACCTCCCGCGCGGCATGCGCCCCACCAGCTATCCGCTGGACGCCCCGCGCGGCCCGGTCGTCGCCGTCGCCAACGAGTTCTCCGGCTCCGACGGCGACATCGTCAACGCGGCGATCAGGGCCCTGGGCATCGGCCCGGTCGTCGGCACCCGCACCTGGGGCGGCGTCATCGGCATCGACAGCCGCTACCACCTGCTCGACGGCACCCTGGTCACCCAGCCGAAGTACGCGATGTGGCTGGAGGGCGTGGGCTGGGACGTGGAGAACCACGGGGTGGACCCCGACGTGGAGGTCGTCCAGCGCCCGCAGGACTGGGTGGCCGGCCGGGACGCCCAGCTGGACGAGGCGATCCGGCTGGCGCTGGAGGCGCTGGCGGGCAGTCCCGCGAAAACACCGCCTGACATGCCCGTCTGACCGACTACGATGCCCACGGTATTGATCACAGGAGGCACACCCATGGCCGGAGAGCCGCAGAACGACTGCCTGTTCTGCAAGATCGTCGCGGGCGAGATCCCGGCGACGATCGTCCGCGAGACGGAGACGACCGTCGCCTTCCGGGACATAAATCCCCAGGCCCCGACGCACGTCCTGGTGATCCCCAAGGCCCACTACGAGAACGCCGCCGAGCTCGCCGCGGGCGCCCCGCGGATCGCGGCCGACGTGCTCGCCGAGACCAAGGCCGTCGCCGACGAGGAGAAGCTCGACAGCTACCGCCTCGTCTTCAACACCGGCAGCGGCGCCGGCCAGACCGTCTGGCACGCCCACGCCCACGTCCTCGGCGGCCGCGGCCTGCAGTGGCCGCCCGGATAGGCAGCCGTGTCCGTCCGTGAACTGGTGGTCCTCGGCACCGCCAGCCAGGTCCCGACCCGGCACCGCAACCACAACGGCTACCTGCTGCGGTGGGACGGCGAGGGCCTCCTGTTCGACCCCGGCGAGGGCACGCAGCGGCAGATGCTGCGCGCCGGGGTCGCCGCCCACGACCTGAACCGGATCTGCGTCACGCACTTCCACGGTGACCACTGCCTCGGCCTCGCCGGGGTCATCCAGCGGATCAACCTCGACCAGGTGCCGCACGAGGTCACCGCGCACTACCCGCGCTCGGGGCAGCGCTTCTTCGACCGGCTGCGCTACGCGACCGCCTACCGCGAGACCGTCGGCATCACCGAGGCCCCGGTCGCCGCCGACGGCATTCTCGCGGTGACCCGGTCGTACACCCTGGAGGCCCGCCGGCTCTCGCACCCGGTCGAGTCCTACGGCTACCGGCTGATCGAACCCGACGGCCGCCGGATGCTGCCCGACCGGCTCGCCGCGCACGGCGTCAGGGGACCGGACGTGGGCCGCCTCCAGCGCGAGGGCCGGCTCGGGGACGTGACGCTCGAGGACGTCAGCGAGGTGCGGCGCGGGCAGCGGTTCGCGTTCGTCATGGACACCCGGCTCTGCGACGGCGTGCACGCGCTCGCGGAGGGCTGCGACCTGCTCGTCATCGAGTCCACCTTCCTCGACGAGGACGTCGAACTCGCCGTCGAGCACGGGCACCTGACGGCCGGACAGGCCGCCGCCGTGGCCCGGGACGCCGGGGTGCGCCACCTCGTGCTCACCCACTTCAGCCAGCGCTACACCGACCCCGGGGAGTTCGAGCGGCAGGCGCGGGCGGCCGGGTTCGCGGGAGAGCTGACCGTGGCCTACGACCTGCTGCGGGTGCCGGTTCCGAAACGCCGGTAAAACCCCCGTACGATGCTTCGATGCCCCTCCCGAAAGCAGAACTGCACCTCCACATCGAAGGCACCCTGGAGCCGGAGCTTGCCTTCGAGCTCGCCGCCCGCAACGGCGTGAGCCTCCCGTACGCGGACACCGAGGCCCTCCGCGAGGCCTACCGGTTCGCGGACCTCCAGTCCTTCCTGGACCTGTACTACGAGCTGATGGCCGTCCTGCGCACCGAACAGGACTTCGCCGACCTGGCGAACGCCTACCTCGCGCGGGCCGCGGCGCAGGGCGTGCGGCACGCGGAGATCTTCTTCGACCCGCAGGCCCACCTGGCCCGGGGCGTGGCCATGGGCACGGTCGTGGAGGGGCTGTGGCGGGCGCTGGGCGGCAGCGAGACCGCCCACGGCGTCTCCACCAGGCTGATCATGTGCTTCCTGCGGGACGAGCCCGGAGAGTCGGCGCTGGCCACCCTGGAGGCCGCGAAGCCCTACCTGGACCGGATCACCGGGGTCGGCCTGGACTCCGCCGAGGTCGGGCACCCGCCGGCGAAGTTCCGGGAGGTCTACGAGGCCGCCGCCGCGCTCGGGCTGCGCCGGGTCGCGCACGCCGGCGAGGAGGGGCCGCCGGAGTACATCACCGAGGCGCTGGACGTGCTCGGCGTGGAGCGCGTCGACCACGGCCTGCGCTGCGTGGAGGACCCGGCGCTGGTCGAACGGCTGGTGCGGGAGCGGATCCCGCTCACCCTGTGCCCGCTGTCCAACGTCCGGCTGCGGACCGTCGACACCCTCGCCGGCCACCCCCTGCCCGCCATGCTCGACGCCGGTCTGCTGTGCACGGTCAACTCCGACGACCCCGCGTACTTCGGCGGGTACGCCGGCGACAACTTCGCGGCCGTGCACGAGGCCCTGGGGCTGTCGCGGGACCGGCTGCGCGACCTGGCCCGCAACTCCTTCCTCGCCTCCTTCCTGGAGGACGACGAGGAGCGCAGGGCCCGTTACCTCGCCGAGGTGGACGCCTACGAGTTCGGTGACGCCGTCTCGTAGGCACGCCGGGCGGGTACGGCGGGCGTCCGCACCGGGACCTCGACGACCGGGATGTCCCCGACCGGGACGGCGGCGAGCGGGACTTCGGTGACGGGGACTCCGGTGACCGGCACGTCCACGGGCGGCACTCCCATGACCGGTACCTCCGTGACCGGTACGTCCACGGCCGGCAGCGGGCGCCTGCCCGTCCGCAGTGCCACCGCGGTCATCGGCACGGCGATCAGCAGCAGCCCGGCGCCGAGCACCCGCCCCATCGCCGGGAAGCCCGCACCGGCCGCCAGCGCACTGCCCGCCAGCGGCCCCGCCGCCGTCCCCAGCGAGGACGCCGAGCCGACCAGGACCGTCCAGCGGCCGCGCGGGTCCAGGGACGCGGCCAGGGCGATCACGTAGGACAGCACGACCGGGTAGAGCAGGTTCCAGGCGATCTCGCCCGCCGCGAAGGCCGGCAGGTCCGTGGCCGCCGCGCCGAGGGCGACGCACCCCGCGATGACGGCGGTCCCGGCGCCGATGGGCAGGGCGCGGCCCAGCCGCGGGCCGAGCGCGCCCGCGCCCACCACGCCGAGGAGTCCGGCGCCGAGCGCGACCGCGAAGACCACGCCGACGGTGACCTCGGTGAGGTGCGCCTGTTCGAGGCCGATCCGGCCGCTGACGCCCCACAGGGCGTTCTGGGCGAGGGACCAGCAGGGCATCGCGACGGCCAGCAGCAGTCCGGAGCGCCGGTGGGGGAGCCGGTCGCAGCCGGCGGCCGGGCGGACCGGGGCGCTCCGGCCGGACAGGCGGCCGGTGAGCGGCCAGACGGCGAGCGCGGTCAGCGCGAGGGCGGCGAGCGGGAGGCCGTGGCCGGGGCCCAGGTGAGGGATCGTCAGGTACAGGGCGCCCGCGAGGGCGGAGACGCCGAGCAGGCCGAGGGTGGTGACCCGGTGCGGGTCACGCTGACCGGCGATGCCGCTCACGGCCACCGCCGTCACCGTGCCGGACCCGAGGCCCCCGACGACCGCGCCCGCGACGACGGCCGGTACGGCGCCGGTGAGGGCGGCGCCGCCGTAGCCGAGGGCGGCGAGCGCGAGGCCGGCGCGGGCGAGGACACGCGGGCCGGCCCGGTCGACCCGGGATGCCAGCAGGAAGCCGGCGGTCGCCGAACCCAGCAGCAGGGCGCTGCCGACGGCCCCCGCCTGGGTCGCGCTGAGCGGGAGTCCGCTGTCGAGTCTGCCGACGGTCGTGGGCAGCAGGTAGGAGGCGAGGTACCCGGCCGCGAACAGGGCGACGAGGGGCCAGGGCAGGGTGCGGGGGGCGGACACGGGCGTTCCCAGGGCAGGCGAGCGGCACGGCTCGGAAAGAAAAAGGGGGGAGGGCTGCGGCCGTCGACGGACAGGAACGCGCGAGCAAGTTGTATCAAGCACGTGGTTTCCGAAGAAGGGTGGCGCGTGTGATCTGGATCACGATGGCGTTTGCGGGTGGTGCGCGCGGGTAGGAGGCCTTAGCCTCCGTTCTCATATGTGGATGCCATTCATAAGGGGAGATGGTTGGAGGGAAGCTCGCCGGCCCGAAGGCCCTCCTCGCCGCCGGACCCGACCGCGTAGGAGCCCCCTGTGACCCGTGACCTGACCATCGCCGAGGTGCGGCTGACGCCGATCCTGGTCGCCGACCCGCCGTTGCTCAACACCCAGGGCGTGCACCAGCCGTACACCCCCCGGCTGATCGTGGAGGTCGTCACCGCCGACGGGACCACCGGGCTCGGCGAGACCTACGGCGACACCAAGTACCTGGAGCTGGCCCGGCCGCTGGCCGACCGGCTCACCGGGCGGTCGGTCATGGACGTGAACGGCCTCTTCGGGATCGACCTCGCCGTGGACGCCTCCCGGGTCGAGGGGCAGGCGGACGCGGGCGGGCTGCGCGGGGTGCAGACCGCCGACAAGCTCCGGCTCTCCGTGCTGTCCGCCTTCGAGGTCGCCTGCCTCGACGCCCAGGGCAAGGCGCTCGGCCTGCCGGTGCACGCGCTGCTCGGCGGCAGGGTCCGGGACGCGGTCGAGTACAGCGCCTACCTCTTCTACAAGTGGGACCGGCACCCGGCGGGCGTCCCCGCCGAGCCGGACGAGTGGGGCGCCGCGCTCGACCCGGCCGGTGTGGTGGAACAGGCGCGCAGGCTCCAGGAGCGGCACGGCTTCGGCTCGTTCAAGCTCAAGGGCGGGGTGTTCCCGCCCGACGAGGAGATCGCCGCCGTCCGCGCCCTCGCCGCCGCCTTCCCCGGAAGCCCGCTGCGGCTCGACCCCAACGGCGCCTGGTCGGTGGAGACCTCGCTGAAGGTCGCGCAGGAACTCGGCGACGTCCTGGAGTACCTGGAGGACCCGACGCTCGGCACACCCGCCATGGCGCGGGTGGCCGCCGGCACGGACGTCCCGCTGGCCACCAACATGTGCGTCACCACCTTCGGCGAGATCAAGGAGGCGTTCACGAAGGACGCCGTCCAGGTCGTCCTCTCCGACCACCACTACTGGGGCGGACTGCGCAACACCCGGCACCTCGCCGCGATCTGCGCCGCCTTCGGGGTCGGGGTGTCCATGCACTCCAACACCCACCTCGGCATCAGCCTCGCCGCGATGACCCAGGTGGCGGCCACGGTCCCCGACCTCCACCACGCCTGCGACTCCCACTACCCCTGGCAGTCCGAGGACGTCCTCACCGAACGGATCGTCTTCGACGGCGGCCGGGTCGCGGTGTCCGACGCGCCGGGCCTCGGCGTCGAACTGGACCGGGACGAACTGGCCCGGCTGCACCGGCGGTGGGCCGAGGACGACGGCTCGCTGCGCGACCGCGACGACGCGGCGGCGATGCGCGCCGCCGAACCGGACTGGCGGACACCGGCGATGCCGCGCTGGTGACCCGGCGCCACCCGGCATGCCGGTGCGTGGCCTGGTGCACACTGGCCGAAACCGCACCACGCCAGGGAGCGCACCGTGACGCCGTCGCACACCCTCACCGGAGAGGAACCGGAACACCTCACCCAGGCAGCCCGCTGCCAGATCCAGGTCGACCCGCTCGCCGCGCTGCGCGCCCCCGGTGACCCGCCCTGGGACGTCTACCTCACCGGCACGGTCTTCCTCGACATCATCTTCACCGGCCTGGAGTCGGCGCCGGTGCGCGGCACCGAGTCCTGGGCCCGGGGCATGGGCTCCAGCCCCGGCGGGGTCGCCAACATGGCCGCCGCCCTGGCCCGGCTCGGCCTGCGGACCGCGCTCGCGGCGGCCTTCGGCGACGACCACTACGGCGAGTACTGCTGGGACGCGCTGGAACAGGGGGAGGGCATCGACCTGTCCGCCTCGCGGACCGTGCCCGGCTGGCACTCGCCGGTGACCGTCTCCATGGCCTACGAGGGCGAGCGGACCATGGTCTCCCACGGGCACGAGCCGCCGGCGGAGGCCGTGCTCCTCCAGGAGGACGCCACGGTCCGCCCGCCCCGCGCGCGGGCCGCCGTCGCCTCCCTCACGCCCGGCCGCAGCGCGCCCTGGATCGCGCAGGCCGCCCGCGCGGGGACCCGCATCTTCGCCGACGTCGGCTGGGACGAGACGGGCGCGTGGGATCTGGCCGGGCTGGCCGACCTGGAGCACTGCGAGGCCTTCCTGCCCAACGCGGAGGAGGCCAAGCGGTACACCGGCACCGACTGTCCGCGGCTCGCCGCGCACGCCCTGACCGAGTACGTGCCGGTCGCCGTGGTCACGCTGGGCTCGGACGGCGCCTACGCGGTGGACCGGCGGACCGGGGAGACGGCGGAGGTGCCGGCCATCGAGGTGGAGGCGCTGGATCCGACCGGGGCGGGGGACGTGTTCGTCGCCGGGTTCGTGACCGGGTCCCTGGCGGGGTGGCCGCTGGCCGACCGGCTGGCCTTCGCCGGGCTCACGGCCGCGCTGTCGGTGCAGGAGTTCGGGGGGTCCCTGTCGGCGCCGGGGTGGTCGGAGATCGGGGCGTGGTGGCGGCGCGTGCAGTCCCTGCCGGGGCAGTCGCCGGCGGCGCTCCGGCGGTACGAGTTCCTCGAGGGGCTGGTGCCGGAGGAACTGGACCGGCCCTGGCCGCTGCGGCGGGCCGTCCCGACGATCGGCTTCCGCCGCTCCGGCTGACCGGGGGCTTCGCGGGGTTCGCCGTTCTTTCCCACCCGCCCCCCGACTCGGCCCGCTGAGAGGTACCCCACGGGGGCGCGGCTCGACAGCTGGGAACCGCGCGGGCGTCCCGCTCGGCCGGCTGAGCCGAGGCTCGCGGGGGTGTGGTCGGGTGGCGGGGGACAGGGGTGGATGGCTCGGCCGGCTGAGCCGAGGCTTGGGAGGCGTGACCCGGTCGGCGGAGAGGTGGCCGGTGGGACGGGCTCGCGTGGCTGGGGCGTGCGGGCGTGGCACGGGCGGCTGGGGGCGGCCGTGGGTAGCCCGATCGGCCGGGGGCACTGGTGGGGCTCGGCGGCCGGCGCGGCCCGGGGCTGGGGCGGCTGGGAAGACTGCGGCGTGTGACTCGTATGAAAAGCCCTACGGTGTTGTCAGCCCCCCGTCGTACTCTGGACAGTGCGAGGCCGCCCTCAGCTACGCGGCCGTGACGAGGAGGAAGCGCAGGCCTTAAGAGCCGGCCCATGACACAGACACCCACAGCTCGCACCCCCGCGCAGGAGCAGGCGAGAGCGCAGTTCACCGTCCCCGCCCAGCACCCCATGGTGACCGTGCTGGGTTCCGGCGACTCCCTCTTGCGCGTGATCGAGACGGCCTTCCCGGCGGCCGACATCCACGTCCGGGGCAACGAGATCAGCGCGGTCGGCGACCCGGTCGACGTCGCCCTCATCTCGCGCGTGTTCGAAGAGATGATGCTGGTGCTCCGCACCGGGCAGCCGATGACGGAGGACGCAGTGGAACGCTCGATCGCCATGCTGAAGGCGAGCGAGGCAGGGACGAGCGACGGCCTGGAGACCCCGGCCGAGGTGCTGACGCAGAACATCCTGTCCTCGCGCGGCCGTACGATCCGCCCGAAGACCCTCAACCAGAAGCGGTACGTCGACGCGATCGACAAGCACACGATCGTCTTCGGCATCGGCCCCGCCGGTACCGGCAAGACCTACCTGGCCATGGCCAAGGCCGTGCAGGCCCTGCAGTCCAAGCAGGTCAACCGGATCATCCTGACCCGTCCGGCGGTGGAGGCGGGCGAGCGGCTCGGCTTCCTGCCCGGCACGCTCTACGAGAAGATCGACCCGTACCTGCGCCCGCTGTACGACGCGCTGCACGACATGATCGACCCGGACTCGATCCCGCGGCTGATGGCGGCCGGGACGATCGAGGTCGCGCCGCTCGCCTACATGCGCGGCCGCACGCTCAACGACGCCTTCATCATCCTGGACGAGGCCCAGAACACGAGCCCCGAACAGATGAAGATGTTCCTCACCCGCCTCGGCTTCGACTCGAAGATCGTGATCACGGGTGACGTCACCCAGGTCGACCTGCCGAACGGGCAGAAGTCGGGCCTCAGGCAGGTGCAGGAGATCCTGGAGGGCGTCGAGGACGTCCACTTCTCCCGGCTGTCGTCCCACGATGTCGTCCGGCACAAGCTGGTGGGCCGTATCGTCGACGCGTACGAGAAGTACGACAGCAAGAACGGCACCGAGAACGGCGCTCCCAAGGGCGTCCGTGGCAAGGCAGGCGCCGTCAAGGGCACCAAGGGGAAGTAGACCAGCACGACCATGTCGATCGACGTCAACAACGAGTCCGGCACCGAGGTAGACGAGCAGGCGATCCTCGACATCGCCCGCTACGCGCTCGCGCGGATGCGCATCCACCCGCTCTCCGAGCTCTCGGTGATCGTCGTGGACGCCGACGCCATGGAGCAGCTGCACATCCAGTGGATGGACCTGCCGGGCCCCACCGATGTCATGTCGTTCCCGATGGACGAGCTGCGCCCGCCGTCCAAGGACGACGACGAGCCGCCGCAGGGCCTGCTCGGCGACATCGTGCTGTGCCCGGAGGTCGCCGCGAAGCAGGGGGCGGAGGCCCCGACGCGGCACTCCATGGACGAGGAGCTCCAGCTGCTCACCGTCCACGGGGTGCTGCACCTGCTCGGGTACGACCACGAGGAGCCCGACGAGAAGGCCGAGATGTTCGGGCTCCAGGCCGCCATCGTGGACGGATGGCGGGCCGAGCACGGCCTGACCGGGCCGTCCCCGGCGCCGACCGTCTCGTAGGGGCCGCATGTCTCCGCAGATCGTGATCGGCGCGATCGCGCTGGTCGTCGTGGCCTGGCTCGCCGCCTGCGCGGAGGCGGGCCTCGCCCGCGTCTCCAGCTTCCGCGCCGAGGAGGCCGTGAAGTCCGGCCGGCGGGGCAGCGCCCGGCTCGCCCAGGTCGCCGCCGACCCCACCCGCTATCTGAACGTGGCCCTGCTGGTCCGCGTGGCCTGCGAGATGGCCGCCGCGGCCCTGGTGACGTACGCCTGCCTCCAGGAGTTCGCCGCCACCTGGCAGGCCCTGCTGGTCGCCATCGGGGTGATGGTCCTCGTGTCGTACGTCGCCGTGGGGGTGTCCCCGCGCACGATCGGCCGCCAGCACCCGGTCAACACCGCGACCGCGGCGGCCTACGTGCTGCTGCCGCTGGCCCGGATCATGGGCCCCGTCCCCTCCCTGCTGATCCTCATCGGCAACGCGCTCACGCCCGGCAAGGGCTTCCGGCGCGGGCCCTTCGCCTCCGAGGCGGAGCTGCGCGCGCTGGTCGACCTCGCCGAGAAGGAGTCGCTGATCGAGGACGACGAGCGCCGGATGGTGCACTCGGTCTTCGAGCTGGGCGACACGCTGGTGCGCGAGGTCATGGTCCCGCGGACCGACCTGGTCACCATCGAGCGCTTCAAGACCATCCGGCAGGCCCTCACCCTCGCCCTGCGCTCCGGGTTCTCCCGCATCCCGGTCACCGGCGAGAGCGAGGACGACGTCGTCGGGATCGTGTACCTGAAGGACCTGGTCCGCAAGACGCACATCAGCCGCGAGGCCGAGGGCGACCTGGTGTCCACGGCGATGCGCCCGGCGATGTTCGTGCCCGACACCAAGAACGCCGGCGACCTGCTGCGCGAGATGCAGAAGGAACGCAACCACGTCGCCGTCGTCATCGACGAGTACGGCGGCACGGCCGGGATCGTCACCATCGAGGACATCCTGGAGGAGATCGTCGGCGAGATCACCGACGAGTACGACCGGGAACTGCCGCCCGTGGAGGACCTCGGCGACGACCGCTTCCGGGTCACCGCCCGCCTCGACATCACCGACCTCGGCGAGCTGTACGGCCTGGAGGAGTACGACGACGAGGACGTGGAGACCGTCGGCGGGCTGCTCGCCAAGGCGCTCGGCCGCGTCCCCATCGCCGGGGCGTCCGCCGAGGTCGAGCTGCCCGACGAGCGCCGGCTGAAGCTGACGGCGGAGGCCGCGGCCGGCCGCCGCAACAAGATCGTCACGGTGCTGGTGGAGCCCGTGCCCGTGCCCGTCGCCGAGGGGGAGACGGCCGAGTGACGCCCCGGGAGCTGCGCGCCTTGTGCCTGTCCTTCAACGCGGCCGTGGAGGACTTCCCGTTCAGCCCCGAGATCTCGGTCTTCAAGGTGCTGGGCAAGATGTTCGCCCTGACCCACCTGGACGCGCGGCCCCTGACGGTCAACCTCAAGTGCGACCCGGAGGACGCCGTTCGGCTGCGCGGGGAGCACGAGGGGCTGATCGTCCCCGGCTGGCACATGAACAAGCGGCACTGGAACACCGTGAGGGTCGACGGGGGGCTGTCGGACCGGCTGGTCCGGGAGCTGGTCGAGGATTCGTACGACCTGGTGGTGGCCGGTCTGCCGCGGGCCGAGCGGCTGCGGCTCGACCGTCCGTGAGCGCACCCGCGCCGGGCGGGCCCGCCGGGGCTTCGTATGCTCGGGGCATGACCGAGAGCACCGCGCTGGATCCCGAGGACCGCAAGATCGTCACCCTGGCCCGTTCCGCGCGGGCCCGCAACGGCGTGCCGGAGGGGGCGGCCGTGCGGGACGAGACCGGGCGCACCTATGTCGCCGGGTCGGTGGAGCTGGCCTCGTTGAAGCTGAGCGCGCTGCGTACGGCGGTCGCCATGGCCGTGGCCTCGGGGGCCCGGTCGCTGGAGGCGGCGGCCGTGGTGAGCGAAGCGGAGTCCGTGCCGGCGGAGGACCTGGCCGCCGTCGCCGACCTGGGCGGCGCCGGGACGCCGGTGCTGCTGGCCGCACCCGACGGCGCCGTGCGGGTCACCGTCTCCGCCGGCTGAGCGGTCCGCCGGCTTCCTCGCGCTGCCCCGGCTGCCGGTGACGCCGGTGTGCGCCGCCGGGGTGCCGGCCGGGGCGCTGCCGGTCAGAGCGCGTCGGGTCCGCGTTCGCCGGTCCGCACCCGGACGACCGTCTCCACGGGAACGGCCCACACCTTCCCGTCCCCGATCTTCCCCGTCCGCGCGGCCCTGACGACCGCGTCGATCACGTCGTCGGCGGCGGTGTCCTCCACCACGACCTCGATGCGCACCTTCGGCACCAGGTCGACGCGGTACTCGGCCCCCCGGTACACCTCGGTGTGGCCGCGCTGCCGGCCGTAGCCGCTCGCCTCGGTCACGGTCAGCCCGTGCACCCCCAGCTCCTGCAGGGCGGTCTTGACCTCGTCCAGCCGGTACGGCTTGACGATCGCGGTGATGAGCTTCATGCCTGCTACTCGACCTTCTGGGCGGAGGGGGAGAGGACGGACGAGCCGACCGGGGCGCCATGGCCCAGGACGCCGTGATCGTATGCGGTCTCGGCGTGCACCGTGAGGTCGAGGCCGGTGTGCTCCTGCTCCTCGCTCGCCCGCAGGCCCAGCGCCTTGTCGAGCAGCCTGCCCAGGCCGTACGTCACGCAGAAGGCGTACCCCGCGACGACGAGCACGGCGAGCAGCTGCTTGCCGAGCGGGGCGAGTCCGCCGCCGTAGAACAGGCCCTCCGTCCCGCCGGTCATCGCCTTCTGGGCGAACAGGCCGATCAGCAGGGTGCCGATGACGCCGCCGACCAGGTGGACGCCGACGACGTCCAGGGAGTCGTCGTAGTTCAGCCGGAACTTCCAGCTCACCGCGTAGGAGCAGACGACGCCGGCGGCGAGGCCCACGACCAGGGCGCCGGGCAGGGACACCGTGCCGCAGGAGGGGGTGATGGCGACCAGGCCGGCCACCGCGCCGGAGGCGGCGCCCAGGGTGGTCGGGTGGCCGTCGCGCCGCTGCTCGACGAAGAGCCAGCCGAGCAGGCCGGTGCAGCCGGCGGCGAGCGTGTTGAGGAACGCGGCGGCGGCCAGGCCGTTCGCGCCGAGCGCGGAGCCGGCGTTGAAGCCGAACCAGCCGAACCAGAGCAGGCCGGCGCCCAGGACGACCATCGGCAGGTTGTGCGGGCGCATGGCGTCCCTCCTGAAGCCCAGGCGGGGGCCGAGGACGAGGCACAGCGCCAGCCCGGAGGCGCCGGAGGTGATCTCGACGGGCAGACCGCCCGCGAAGTCCAGGGCGCCCAGCCTGCCGAGGATCCAGCCACCCGGGCCCCACACCCAGTGGGTGACCGGGACGTACACGAGGAGCGTCCACAGGGGCACGAAGACCAGCCACGCCGAGAACTTCGTGCGGTCGGCGACGGCGCCGCTGATCAGGGCGGCCGTGACGATCGCGAAGGTCAGCTGGAAGGTGGCGAACAGGACGGCCGGGACCGTGCCGTGCACGCTGTCCGGGCCCAGCCCGCGCATCCCGGCCTGCTGGAGACCGCCGATCAGCCCGCCGCCGCTGTCGTCGCCGAAGGCGAGGGAGTAGCCGGCCGCCAGCCACACCACCGTGACCAGGGCGATCGACACGAAGCTCATCATCAGCATGTTGAGGACGCTCTTCGTGCGGACCATGCCGCCGTAGAACAGGGCGAGGCCCGGGGTCATCAGCAGGACGAGGGCGGTCGCGGCGAGCATCCAGGCGGTGTCGCCGGTGTTCACGTGGGCTGCGGCGTGGGTCACGGGCGTCTCCAACGGGCGGGGGCTGCGTCAGAGGGTCACCGGTGTGCGTTTCCGGTCGCGTACGGGTGTGTTTCCGTGACGTTTCGTTGCGTGCGGGTTTCCGGAAGCTCACCGCGCGGGGTGCGCGGCGGCCGTGGTGCGGCGCCGCTCTGTGGATCAGGGAGAATGGGCGGCATGAGCGTTCGTACCCAGACTTCCGAGCAGCCGGCCGAGACCGTCCACCGCGCCGGCTTCGCCTGCTTCGTGGGCCGCCCCAACGCGGGCAAGTCCACCCTCACGAACGCTCTGGTCGGGCAGAAGGTGGCGATCACCTCCAACCGCCCCCAGACCACCCGGCACACGGTACGGGGCATCGTGCACCGGCCCGACGCCCAGCTCATCCTGGTCGACACCCCGGGGCTGCACAAGCCGCGCACGCTGCTCGGCGAACGCCTCAACGACGTGGTCCGCACCACCTGGGCCGAGGTCGACGTGATCGGCTTCTGCCTGCCGGCGGACCAGAAGATCGGCCCGGGTGACCGGTTCATCGCGAAGGAACTGGCGGGGGTCAGGAAGACCCCGAAGGTGGCCATCGTGACGAAGACCGACCTCGTCGACTCCAAGGCCCTCGCCGAACAGCTCATCGCCGTCGACCAGCTGGGCAAGGAGCTGGGCATCGAGTGGGCGGAGATCGTCCCGGTGTCGGCGGTCGGGTCCAGGCAGGTGGACCTCCTGGCCGACCTCCTGGTACCGCTGCTGCCGGAGGGACCCGCGCTCTACCCCGAGGGCGACCTGACGGACGAGCCCGAGCAGGTGATGGTGGCCGAGCTGATCCGGGAGGCCGCGCTGGAGGGCGTCCGGGACGAGCTGCCGCACTCCATCGCGGTCGTCGTCGAGGAGATGCTGCCGCGCGAGGACCGGCCCGCCGACCGGCCGCTGCTGGACATCCACGCCAACGTCTACATCGAGCGCCCCAGCCAGAAGGGCATCATCATCGGGCCCAAGGGCAAGCGCCTGAAGGAGGTCGGCATCAAGTCCCGCAAGCACATCGAGGCACTGCTCGGGACGCCGGTCTTCCTCGACCTGCACGTGAAGGTGGCCAAGGACTGGCAGCGCGACCCCAAGCAGCTGCGCCGGCTGGGTTTCTAACCGACGGTTCCCGTGGGGGTCATGTCCTGCGTCCCCACCACCCGCAGCAGTTCCAGCCTCTCGTGCGACTCCGTGCCGGGGCGAGCGGTGTGGATGATCAGGTGATGGTGGCTGTGGTGGCTCAGCATGACCTCGCAGTCCAGTTCCAGCAGGCCCACCACCGGGTGCAGGAAGCGCTTGGTGCCCGGGCGGCGCAGGGACACCTCGTGCTCCTCCCAGAGCCGGGCGAACTCCTCGCTCCCCGCACGGAGTTCGGCCACCAGGGCCGCCGGTTCCGGGTCGTCGGGGCGGGCCGCGGCCACCGCGCGGAGGTTGGCCACATGGTCCCGGGCGTGGGCCGGAAGGTCCTCCGGCGGGAACAGCGCGCGAGCCGTGGGGTCCAGGAAGAACCGGCGGGTGAGGTTCCGCTCGCGCGGCGGACGGCTGAGCGCGTCCCCGACCAGCGCCTTCGCCAGCGCGTTCTGTGCCAGCACCGCCCCCAGGTCCGTGACCACCTGCGCCGGTGAGTCGTACAGCCGGTCCAGGACCAGCAGCAGCCCCGGCCGGACATGGGCCGAGGCCGCGTCACGGCGCGGCGGCTCCTCGCCCACCAGGTGGAACAGGTGGTCCCGTTCGTCGTCCGTCAGCCGCAGCGCCCGCCCCAGCGCCGTGAGCATCTGACGGGACGGACGCGGGCCCCGGGACTGCTCCAGGCGCGTGTAGTAGTCGACCGACATCCCGGCCAGCGCCGCCACCTCCTCCCGGCGCAGTCCGGGCGTGCGGCGGCGGGCGCCGGGCGCCAGGCCCACCTCGGACGGTTCCAGACGGGCGCGGCCACGGCGCAGGAAGTCGGCGAGTTCGGCTCGGTTCACCTCTCCAGACTGCGGCAGGCCGGCCGGCTTATCCAGGGACTGCCGATCCCCCGATCAGGAGGTCTCTCCCCGCGGCGCCGCCCACCGCGGAGGCTGGGCGCACCGAACGAGACTTGATCGAGAAGGAGCACCACCATGCTGACCCTGGTCACCGGCGCCACCGGACAGGTGGGCCGCGGTTTCGTCCCCCGGCTGCTCGCCCAGGCCCGGCCCGGCGAGCGGGTGCGGGTGATCGTGCGCGACGGGACCCGCGCCGCCGCCCTCGCCGAGCGCGGCGCCGAGGTCGTCGTCGGCGACCTGCGCGACACCGACGTCCTCGGCAAGGCGCTCACCGGAGCGGACGCCGTCGTGAACATCGCCGCCTCCTTCCGGGGCGTGCCGGACGAGGAGATGCGGGCGGTCAACCGGGACGCCGCGGTGGAGCTGGGCCGGGCGGCCGTCGCCTCCGGGGTACGGCGGTTCGTGCAGGCCAGCACCATCCTGGTGTACGGCACGGGACGCGGCCGGCCGCACGTCGAGGACGACCCGTCCGTGCCGGGCGGCCCCATGTGGATGACGTATCCGGAGACCAAGCTGGAGGCCGAGCACGGCCTGCTCGCGCTGGAGGGGCTGGACGTCCGGATCGGCCGCCTCGCCTTTGTCTACGGCGAGGGCGACCCGCACCTGCCGGGCATCACCCGCTGGACCGCGACCCAGCCGGCCACCAAGCGGCACCACCTGGTGCACGTCGCCGACACCGCCCAGGGCCTGCTGCGCCTGCTGCACGCCCCCGGCGCCGGCGGTCGCGTCTACAACATCGCCGACGACGCCCCCGTCACCGCGCTGGAGATCCACCAGCTCCTCGGTGCGGAACCGCCGGCGGACGGACCCGACCCGGACCCCTGGTACGGCATCGCCTCCACCGACCGCGTCCGCCGCGAACTGGGGTACCGGCCCCACTTCCCGACCCTGTGGGCCGCGCGGGACGCCGGCGCCCTATGAGGGCAGGCGCTGCGCCCGCAGCAGCTCCCGGAACCAGTGGTAGGAGGCCTTGGGCGTGCGCTCCAGCGACGCGAAGTCCACGTGCACCAGGCCGAACCGGCGGGCGTAGCCCTCGGCCCACTCGAAGTTGTCCATGAGGGACCACACGAAGTAGCCGCGTACGTCGACGCCGGCCTCGATCGCCCGGTGCAGGGCACGGACGTGGGCGTCCAGGTAGGCGATGCGGTCCTGGTCGTCGACGCCCTCGTAGGAGCAGCCGTTCTCGGTGATGACGACGGGCGGGAGCCGGTCGCCGTAGCGCTCACGGAACCCGGTGAGCAGTTCCGTCAGCCCTTCCGGTACGACCGGCCAGCCGAAGTCGGTCACCGGCCGGCCCTCGATCTCCCGCACGGAGAAGGGCAGTCCGGCCGGCACCGTCAGTCCGCCGAACTCGGTGTCGGCGCCCTGCGGGGCGCCCACCCGCGTCGGGGCGTAGTAGTTGACGCCGTACCAGTCGACCGGATCGGCGATCACCTCCAGGTCGGCCTCGACGTCCCCCGGCATCAGCTCGCCCATGCCCTCCGGGTACGCGCCCAGGATGACCGGCTCGGCGAACAGCCGGTTGAGCAGCAGGTCGTAGAAGCCGGCCGCCTCCACGTCCGCCGGCTCCGGTGAGGCGGGCCAGGCCGGGCCGTGGGAGTTGGCGATGCCGATGTCCGTGGCGCCGGCCGCGCGCAGGGCCCGGACCGCGAGGCCGTGGGCGAGGAGCTGGTGGTGGGCGACCGGGAGGGCGTCGAAGAGCAGTCGCCGGCCGGGGGCGTGGGCGCCGATCGCGTGCCCCAGGAGGGTGTGTTCGGCGGGCTCGTTGAGGGTGATCCACGTGCGCACCCGGTCGCCGAGCCGGTCCGCCACCACCGCCACGTGGTCGGCGAACCGGGCCGCCGTGTCCCGGTCCAGCCAGTCCAGGCGGGCCGGCAGGTCCCAGTGGAAGAGGGTCGGGACCGGCCGGACGCCGGCCGCGCACAGCTCGTCCACCAGGCGGTCGTAGAAGTCCGCGCCGCCGGGGGAGTTCACCCGGGGCCAGGAGACGGAGAAGCGGTAGGCGTCCACGCCGAGACCGGCGAGGAGGGACACGTCCTCCCGGTAGCGGTGGTAGTGGTCGCAGGCCACCGCCGCCGTCGAGCCGTCCTTCACCCGTCCGGGCCCGGCCGTGAACACGTCCCAGACGGACGGCTCCCGCTCCTCGGCCGCGCCCTCGATCTGGTGCGCGGAGGTCGACACGCCCCACAGGAAGCCGGGCGGGAACCGGGGGATCGCCGTGCCGGTGTCAGTCGCCATGGCCGGATCATCCGTACCGGCGGTAACGGAAGTCAACGCCCGTGCACGGGAAGGCCGTTACGCGCCCTCCTTCAGTATCCGCGAGACAAGTTCCCGCTGGGCCTCGGTCAGCAGGGGATCCGCCGCGTACACCGTGCGGCCGTCCACCGTGATCTCGTAGCTGAAGCCGTCCGGGACGCCCGCCGGAGGGGTGCCGCGGCCGGACGCGAGGGCGCGTTCGGCCAGGGACCGCCACTCCTGGGCGTCGGGCCGGCCCGAGGTGTCCACCTCGGCCCGGCGCTCGATCCCCGCGAAACCGCCCGTGCGCCGCACTCGAATACGCATGGGTCTCTGTGTAGTACGGAACTACAGCGTCCGCACCCCGACCTGTCCCCACGCCTTCTGCACGGCCTGGAGTTCGTCCCGGGTGCCGTACCGCTCCCTGGCCGCCTTCACGGTCAGCGTGGCGAAGTCGGCGAAGAGGGCGTCCTCCTTCAGCTCGCCGCCGGTCAGCACGTCGTACCAGATCTGCCCGGCCTTCTCCCAGGCGTAGCCGCCGAGGGCGGTTGCGGCCAGGTAGAAGGCGTGGTTGGGGATGCCGGAGTTGATGTGCACGCCGCCGTTGTCGCGGCCCGTGCGGACGTAGTCCTCCATCTTCGCCGGCTGCGGGTCCTTGCCGAGGACGTCGTCGTCGTACGCCGTGCCCGGGGCCTTCATCGAGCGCAGGGCGGTGCCGGTGACGCGCGGTGCGAGGAGCCCGGCGCCGATCAGCCAGTCGGCCTCGGCGGCGGTCTGGCCGAGGGTGTACTGCTTGATCAGCGAGCCGAAGACGTCCGACACCGACTCGTTCAGGGCGCCCGACTGGCCGTAGTACTCCAGGTTCGCGGTGTGCTGGGTGACGCCGTGGGTCAGTTCGTGCCCGATGACGTCGACCGGGATGGTGAAGTCGAGGAAGATCTCGTCGTCGCCGTCGCCGAACACCATCTGCTCGCCGTTCCAGAAGGCGTTGTCGTAGTTCTCGCCGAAGTGCACGGTGGCGTCGAGCGGCATCCCGTTGTCGTCGATGGAGTGCCGGCCGTAGGCCTTGAGGTACAGCTCGAAGGTGGCGCCGAGGCCCGCGTAGGCACGGTTCACCGTGGCGTCGGAGCCGGGCTCGGAGCCCTCCTCGCGGACCTTGGCGCCGGGCAGGTCCTGGGAGTGCCCGGCGTCGTAGACGGTGCGGTGCGGCTTGTCGGCGGCGGCGCCCGCGGGCGGGGCGGCGGAGGCGGCACCGATCACCGTGGTCAGGCGGCGCTTGGTGCGCTGGTAGGCGTCGTGCTCCAGCGACCGGCGGGCCGGACCGGAGAGCGCGGGGTCCTCGTTGCGGGCGAGCCGGTCGAGGACGTGCGGCGGCACGATCGTGCAGAAGACGGGCTGGAAGCCCCCGGTGGTCGTCATGTTCCGCACCATTGCACTGCGTGATGTCACTGTCACTACCTGCCACCATGATTGGTGAAATACCAGGACACCAACCGCGACAGATCGTGACTGTGTGGTAGGGCGATGTGGTACGTCGCACTTTTTGTCCCGTTTTGCCGTGCGGTCCCGCATACTGGGACAGGCCCGCGCACCCGGAACGGCTCGGCTAGGCTGCGGAGCATCATGCGTTCCTGGCTGCTTCTTCTTAGCTGCCGCGGCGAGGGCCTGTAGTCGAGGCCGACTCCCTCCCCGCGGAGCTTGGCGTTGCGTCGTCGGCCGTCCACTCGGATATCCGGACATCCTGAGGAGCCCACGCCATCATGGCCAACCGCCAGCAGCCCAGCCCCATGCCGATCCACAAGTACGGCCGCTACGAGCAGGTCGACATCCCGGACCGCACCTGGCCGAACAAGCGGATCACCACCGCGCCCCGCTGGCTCTCCACCGACCTGCGCGACGGCAACCAGGCCCTGATCGACCCCATGTCGCCCGAGCGCAAGCGGCGCATGTTCGACCAGCTGGTCAAGATGGGCTACAAGGAGATCGAGGTCGGCTTCCCCGCCTCCGGCCAGACCGACTTCGACTTCGTGCGCTCGATCATCGAGGAAGAGGGCGCGATCCCCGAGGACGTGACGATCTCCGTCCTCACCCAGGCCCGCGAGGACCTGATCGAGCGGACCGTGGAGTCCCTGAAGGGCGCGCGCCGCGCCACCGTGCACCTGTACAACGCCACCGCCCCGGTCTTCCGCCGGGTCGTCTTCCGCGGCTCCAAGGACGACATCAAGCAGATCGCCGTCGACGGCACCCGCCTGGTGATGGAGTACGCCGAGAAGCTGCTGGGCCCGGAGACCGAGTTCGGCTACCAGTACTCCCCGGAGATCTTCACCGACACCGAGCTGGACTTCGCGCTGGAGGTCTGCGAGGCGGTGATGGACGTCTACCAGCCGGGCCCGGGCCGCGAGATCATCCTCAACCTGCCCGCCACCGTGGAGCGTTCCACGCCGTCCACGCACGCGGACCGCTTCGAGTGGATGCACCGCAACCTGAGCCGCCGCGAGTACGTCTGCCTGTCCGTCCACCCGCACAACGACCGCGGCACGGCCGTGGCCGCCGCCGAGCTGGCGCTGATGGCCGGCGCCGACCGCGTCGAGGGCTGCCTGTTCGGGCAGGGCGAGCGCACCGGCAACGTCGACCTGGTCACCCTGGGCATGAACCTGTTCTCCCAGGGCGTCGACCCGCAGATCGACTTCTCCGACATCGACGAGATCCGTCGTACGTGGGAGTACTGCAACCAGATGGAGGTCCACCCGCGCCACCCGTACGTGGGCGACCTGGTCTACACGTCCTTCTCCGGCTCCCACCAGGACGCCATCAAGAAGGGCTTCGACGCCATGGAGGCCGACGCGGCGGCCCGCGGGGTCACCGTGGACGACCTGGAGTGGGCGGTGCCGTACCTGCCGATCGACCCGAAGGACGTCGGCCGCTCCTACGAGGCCGTCATCCGCGTCAACTCGCAGTCGGGCAAGGGCGGTATCTCCTACGTCCTGAAGAACGACCACAAGCTCGACCTGCCGCGCCGGATGCAGATCGAGTTCTCGAAGATCATCCAGGCGAAGACCGACGCCCAGGGCGGCGAGATCACGCCGAAGGAGATCTGGGAGGTCTTCCAGGACGAGTACCTGCCGAACCCCGCGAACCCGTGGGGCCGCGTCCAGGTCAGGACCGGCCAGTCGACCACCGACACCGACGGTGTGGACACCCTCACCGTCGAGGCCACCGTCGACGGCGAGGACCGGGTCCTGACCGGCTCCGGCAACGGTCCGATCTCGGCCTTCTTCGACGCCCTGCAGTCCATCGGCATCGACGTACGCCTGCTGGACTACCAGGAGCACACGATGAGCGAGGGAGCCTCCGCGCAGGCCGCCTCCTACATCGAGTGCGCGATCGACGACAAGGTCCTGTGGGGCATCGGCATCGACGCGAACACGACGCGTGCGTCGCTGAAGGCGGTCGTCTCCGCGGTGAACCGCGCGACGCGCTAGCGCGTCGCCGGGCAGCGGGCCAAGACGCTGTCCCGCCCCGGCGTTCACAGGTCCCCGCCCGCCGTGCACCGGTGGGCGGGGATCGTCTGTTTCCGGCCAACGCGCCCCCCAGGTCACAGAAAGGTCTCTTACGGGGTACTGACTCCGCCTCGGTGATGTGGCTAACATCACGCCAGCGCGGCGATGTTGCCGTGCGGTTACGGAGGTGCGACGTGCTGCCAGTACGGGGACGAGACGGCCAAGCCGCCAGGGCTGCGCGCTTCCTGGGCACCCGCACCGCGTGGACGGCCGTGGGCGACGGCGAGTTCTTCTGCCCCGGCTGCGGCGGCGACCGCAACTACCAGCGGCTCACCGGACGACGCCGGCTCACCCTGCTCGGCGTGCCCGTGCTGCCGCGCGGGACGGCCGGACCGGTCGTGGAGTGCGCGGCCTGCGAGCACCACTTCGGCACCGAGGTGCTGGACCACCCCACCACCCGCCGGTTCTCCGCGATGCTCCGGGACGCCGTGCACACCGTCGCCCTGGCCGTGCTCGCCGCGGGCGGCACCTGTTCCCGTACGGCCCTGGAGACGGCCGCCGCCACGGTCCGCGCGGCCGGCTTCGCCGAGTGCACCGAGGACCGGCTGGCCGCCCTGGTCGACGCCCTCGCCGCCGACACCGGCCGGTACTTCGAGCAGCCGTGCGGGGCCGGGCTGACCATAGAGCTGCACGAGTCCCTGGACCCGCTCGCCCCGCACCTGGCGCCGGCCGGACGCGAGTCGCTGCTGCTCCAGGCCGCCCGCATCGCCCTCGCCGACGGCCCCTACACCCCCGCCGAGCGCGACGCCCTCGCCACCGTCGGCGCGGCCCTCACCATCTGCTCCGACGACGTGACCCGCCTCCTGGCCGCGGCCCGGACCCCGTCCTGACCACCGCGGTGACCGGCCGCCCGCCCCGGCCCCCCGCCCCTGATCACCCGGACGGAGTAAGACCGCCCCGGTGATCCTGGGGAGCATCAGGGCGTGACCCCGCGCAGCCGCTCCCTGCTCACCAGCCTGGCACTCCTCGCCCCGCTCACCACCGGGCTGCCCGCCCACGCGACGCCCGCCGGCTGCGCCTCCTCGGTGCCGTACGCGTCCGGGCGGGGCGGGTACGCCGCCTACCGCATCCCGGCCGTGGTGACGACCCGGCGCGGCACCGTCCTGGCCTTCGCCGAGGGCCGGCGCGACGGCGCGGGAGACACCGGTGACATCGACGTCGTCCTGCGCCGCTCCACCGACGGCGGCTGCACCTGGGGCCCGCTGACCGTGGTGGCCGCCGGGCGGGGCCGCACCCGGGGCAACCCGGCGCCCGTGGTCGACCCGCGCACCGGCGCGGTGGTCCTGGTCACCTGCGCCAACGGCGGGAGCGTGACGGAGGCGCGGATCATGCGCGGCGAGGTCACCCCGGAACAGGGCCGCCGGGTCTTCGTGCAGCGCAGCTCGGACGACGGCCGCCGTTTCACTGCCCCCCGGGACATCACGGCCCGGGTGACCCGGCCCGGCTGGCGCTGGTACGCCACCGGTCCCGGCCACGCCGTCGCCCTCACCCGCGGCCCGCACTCCCCCGCAGGGGGCGCCCCCAGCCGCCTGCTGGTGCCCGCCGACCACTCCGCCGCCCCGCCCGCCGGCTCCCGGGACACCGGCCAGGAGGCCAGGTACTACGGCGCACACGTCCTCTACAGCGACGACTCCGGCCGCACCTGGCAGCTGGGGGCCGTGGACGCCGGATACGACGGCGTGACCAACGCCAACGAGACCAGCGCCGCGCAGCTCCCCGACGGCCGCGTCTACTTCAGCTCCCGCGACCAGAACGGCACCGCTCCCGGCAACCGCCTCGACACCTACTCCGGCGACGGCGGCCTGACCCTGGACCGCCCCTACGCCGTCCAGCCCGCCCTGGACGCCGTCCCGGTGGTCCAGGGCAGCGTCCTCCAGCCGCGCGGGCCGGGCGCGCCCCTGCTGTTCTCCGCGCCCTCCGTGCCGACCGCACGGCGCGCCCTGGCCCTGTGGGCGAGCACGGACGCCGGCCGCACCTTCCGCAGGCTGCTCACCCTCTCCGACCACCCGGCCGCCTACTCCGACCTGGTCCAGCTCGCCCCCGGCACGATCGGCGTCCTCTACGAGACCGGCGTCCGCGGCCCGTACGAGTCCCTTCGGTTCCGCAGACTCCGCCTGGACGCTCCGGAACCCGCCGGCGGGGCCCGCGGCACGAACTAGCCGTCGAGGCCGAGCAGGCCCGCCGCCGCCATCAGCTTGCCGATCCGCTCGACCTCCGCGCCGGTCAGCGGGACCTGCGGCTCGGCGGTCACCGGGCAGTCGATGATCCCGCGCAGATGCAGCGCCGCCTTGAACGCGCCCAGCGCCGCCGAACTGCCGCCCATCCGCGCGGGGTCGCCGACACCGGTGATCCCGAACAACGCGCACAACCGCTCCTGTTCGACCCGCGCCCCCTCCGCGTCGCCCGCCCGGCACTGGCGGTACAGGCGCACGTAGCCGTGCGGGTCGACGTTGGCCAGGCCCGGCACGGCCCCGTCGGCGCCCAGCGCCAGTGCCGCGTCGGTGATCAGCTCCGAGCCGGTCAGCACGCTGAACCCGGGGTGGGCGCGGGCGCCGGTGACCACCTCCCGGAACGCAGCCAGGTCCCCGCTGGAGTCCTTGACCCCGGCCAGTACGCCGTCCCCGGCGAGCCCCAGCAGCAGGTCGGCGGGGAGTTTGGCGTGCACGGCGACGGGGATGTCGTAGGCGATCACCGGGACCGGACTGGCGGCGGCGATCCGGCGGTAGTGGTGGACGATCTCCGCCGGGTGGGTGCGGGCGTAGAACGGCGCGGTGACGACGACGGCCCGCGCGCCCGCCGAGGTGACCGCCGCCACGTGGTCCAGGACGCGCGGGGTGGTCATGTCGATGGCCCCGGCGAGCACGGGCAGCTGACCGCCCACGTGCGCGGTCACGGCCGCCACCACCCGCTCGCGCTGCGCGTCCGTCAGGAAGGCCGCCTCCGACGTCGAGCCCAGCAGGAACAGCCCGTGCACCCCGGCCTCCACCAGGAAGTCCACCAGGCGCAGCAACGAGGGCACGTCCACCTCGCGTTCCGGTGTCAGGGGCGTGCAGACGGGCGGGACGACACCGGTGAGCGGGGTCGGAAGGGTCATTCACGGCTCCTGGGGCGCTGGGTGTCGGACCGGCTGGTCCTCCTGCACAGGATGGTGGCACCGGTAGCGGTGTCCGGGCCGTGACGCGGCCGAGAAGTCCGGCATCGACGCGGCGCAGACCTCGTCGGCCCTCCAGCAGCGGGTGCGGAACGGGCAGCCGCTCGGCGGGCGGGCCGCCGAGGGGACGGGCCCGGTCAGCGGGATCGGTTCGACGGGGTCCAGCAGGCCCGGCGTGGCCGAGAACAGGGCGCGGGTGTACGGGTGCCGCGCCGCGCCGGTGACCCGGTCCGCCGGGGTCTCCTCCACGATCCGGCCGAGGTACATGGTGATCACCCGGTCGCTCATCCGCCGTACGGTCTGGATGTCGTGCGAGACGAACACCAGGGCGAGACCGAGGCGCTCCTTCAGGTCGAGCAGCAGGTTGAGGATCTGCGCGCGGACCGAGACGTCCAGGGCGCTGGTCGGCTCGTCGGCGACGACCAGGTCCGGGTCGAGGGCGAGCGCGCGGGCGATGGCGACCCGCTGCCGCTGTCCGCCGGAGAGCTGCCCGGGCAGGGCGCCGGCGAGCGCCCGGGGCAGGCCCACGAGGGCCATCAGCTCCCGCACCCGTTCCTCGCGCCCGGCCCGCGTGCCGCGCCGGTGGACGTCCAGCGGGTCGCGCAGGATACGGCGGACCGTCAGCCGGCGGTTCAGCGCGGTCGACGGGTCCTGGAAGATCATGCCGGTGCCCGCGCCGACCGTGGCCCTGCGCTCGGCGGCCGGCATCGCCCACAGGTCCCGGCCCCGGAACGCCACCGTCCCGGACACCGGCCGCTCGATGCCCACCAGCACCTTCGCCAGCGTCGACTTCCCGCACCCCGACTCGCCGACCACCCCGACCGTCTCACCGGGCGCGACACGCAGATCCGCGCCGGTCAGGGCGTACACCCGGTCCCGGCGGAACAGGCCGCCGCTGCGCGCCCGGTGGACGACGTGCGCCTCCCGCACCTCCACGACAGCGCTCACCACAGGGCCTCCTCGCTCTGCGCCGACGACAGGCCGACCGCCGGGTGGTGGCAGGCGGCCGCGTGGGCTGGGGTGCCCGTCAGGACCGGGGCGGTGGTGTGGCAGACCTCGGTGGCGAGCGGGCAGCGGTCGGCGAACCGGCAGCCCGCCGGGAAGTCGGCGGGGGCCGGTACGACCCCCTTGATCTGGGTCATGCGCTCCGCGGCCGACTCCAGCGAGAGCACGCTGCCGAGCAGCCCGCGCGTGTAGTGGTGGGCCGGCGCCGCCACCAGGCCGGCGGTCACCCCGGTCTCCACGATCTGCCCGCCGTACATCACCACCACCCGGTCGGTGACGTCCGCGACCAGCGCCAGGTCGTGCGAGACCAGGATCAGCGCGAAGCCCAGCTCGGCCCGCAGCCGCAGCAGCAGCTCCATGACCTGGGCCTGCACGGTGACGTCCAGGGCGGTGGTCGGCTCGTCGGCGACGATCAGCGCGGGGTCGCGGGAGAGGACCATCGCGATGAGCACCCGCTGGCGCTGCCCGCCGGACAGCTCGTGCGGATAGCTGCGCAGGGTGCGGTCGGGGTCCAGGCCGACCAGCTCCACGAGCTCGCGCGGACCGCGCCTGCCGCCGCGCCGGACGAGCTGCTTCAGCTGGGCCCGGACGGTCATGGCCGGGTTCAGGGAGGACAGGGCGTCCTGGTACACCATGGCCATCTCGTGGCCGAGGAGCCGCCGCCGCGCCCGCGCCGGCTCGGTCAGCAGGTCCCGCTGCCGGAACCGGATCCGGCCGCCGACCCGGGCGCCCTTCGGCTGGAGCCCCATCACGGTCAGCGCGGTCAGCGACTTCCCGCAGCCCGACTCGCCCACCAGCCCCAGCACTTCACCGGGGTACACCTCGAAGCCGACCCCGGCCACGATGTCCACGCCCCGGTGCCGGTCCGGGAAGCCGATGGCGAGGTCCTCCACGGCGAGCACCGGCTGTCCGCCGCGGTCCGGCAGCGGCCGGGCCCGGGCGCGCAGCCGCCGGGCGGCCTCGGTGAGACCGGGCAGCGCCAGCACCTCGCCGGCGCCGGGCTCCGGGGTCTCCAGGCGGTCCGCCGGGGGCGCGTCCACCTCGCGGGGCGCGGGCGCCGCCCACGCGTCCGAGACGCCCTCGGAGAGGATGTTCAGCGCCAGCACGGTGAGCAGGATCAGCAGCCCGGGGAAGACGGTCGCCCACCAGCCGCCGGTCAGCACCATGTTCTTGCCGTCGGCGATGACACTGCCCCAGGACGGGTCCGGGGGCCGCACGCCCGCGCCGATGAAGGACAGCGACGCCTCGAACACGATGGCCTCGGCGACCTGGACCGTGCAGAACACCAGGACCGGCGCGGCACAGTTGACGGCCACGTGCCGCAGCACGATGTGCGGGGTGCGGGCACCGATGACCCGCTCGGCGGTGACGTAGTCCTCGCCGTACTGGTCCAGCACGTTGGCCCGTACGACCCGTGCCACGGGCGGGGTGAAGAGGAACGCGATCGCACCGATCAGCACGCCGATGCCGCCGCCGAACACGGCCACCAGCACGGCCGCGAGCGCGATGCCCGGGAACGCCATCACCACGTCCAGGCAGCGCATCAGCGTCTCGTCCACCGCCTTGCGGGAGGTGGCGGCCAGCGCCCCGACGACGGCGCCGACGGCGAGCGCGAGCGCGGTCGCGCCCAGCCCGATGGCGAGGGACCAGCGGGCGCCGTACATCAGCCGGCTCAGGACGTCCCGGCCGAGGCTGTCCTGCCCCAGCCAGTGCGCGGCCGACGGCGCCCCGGTCCCGCCGTCCGGGTCCTGCTGGTCGAGCGGGTCGTGCGGGGCGAGGAGGGGGGCGAGGACGGCGACGACGATGACGACGGCCAGGAAGCAGACGGCGGCCCGGGACAGCGGCGGCAGCCGGCGCCGGCCGCGCGGCCGGGCACCGCCGGGCCGGGACAACCGCTTGCCGAGCTGCGCGCGCGTGATCATCAAGCCGCCCTCAAGCGTGGGTTGACCAGCAGATACAGGATGTCGATGACGAGGTTGACGACGACGAACCCGGTCGCGGTGGTCAGCACGACCCCCTGCACGACGGCCGGGTCGCCGTTCTGCACGGCGTCGATCATCAGCTTCCCCATGCCGGGCAGCGAGAAGATCGTCTCGATGACGACGGCGCCGCCGAGGAGGTAGCCGACCCGCAGCCCGAGCACGGTGAGCGGATTGACGAGCGCGTTGCGCAGCACGTTGCGGCCGACGACGACCCGGGGCGGCAGCCCGTTGCCGATCGCCGTCCGGACGTAGTCCTTGTCCAGCTCCTCCACCACGGAGGTCCGCACGATCCGGGTGAGCTGGGCGGCGACCGGCAGGGACAGCGCGAACGCGGGCAGGGCCATGGTCCTCAGCCAGCCGGTGAGGGAGTCGGCGGGGTTGACGTAGCCGCCGGTCGGGAACCAGCCCCGGTCCACGGCCAGGTACTGGATCATCAGCAGCGCCAGCCAGAAGCCGGGCGCGGCCACCCCGACCAGTGAGACGACCCGGATGACCTGGTCCGGCAGCCGGTCCCGGTACACCGCCGCCGTCACCCCGCCCGCCAGCGCCAGCACGACCGCGAGCGCGAGACCGAGGAAGGTCAGCTGGAGGGTGAGCGGCAGCGCGGTGGTGACCTGGCCGGCCACGGGCGCGCGGGTGAGGGCGCTGGTGCCGAGGTCGCCGTGGAGCAGGTCGCCGACGAAGTGGACGTACCGCAGGGGCAGCGGGTCCAGCAGCCCGTTGCGCTCCCGGAACTCGTGCAGCTGCCCGGGGGTCGGGTTGGCGCCCTGGAAGAACGCGGACGCCGGGTCGGCGTCCGAGAACCGCATCACCAGGAACACGAAGAGGACGATGCCGAGGAGCAGGGGCACGAGCAGGGCGACGCGGCGCAGCAGGATCCGTACGACGGCCGTCATGCCGTCAGGTCCACTTGGCCTGGAGCACGTTGATCCCCGGGTACGGCTGGGCCCGTATCCCGCTGAGCTCGCGCGGGTCCCAGGCGGTCATCAGCTCGTTGTGGACGACCGGGTAGAGCACGGCCTGCTCGGCGACGACGTCGACGTAGTCCTGGATCATCGCCTTCTTCCGCGCGGGGTCCGGCTCCCGGGCCGCCCGGTCCATGTCCCGGAAGAGCCGTTGCGCGACGGGGTGGCCCTCCCACCGCGTGTATCGCATCCACAGGTTCCCGGGCCCGTAGTTGTAGTGCATGATCAGGTCGGCGTCGCGCCCGAACTGGTTGGGGTTGGAGGCCGCAGCGACCACCTGGTAGTCCTGCCTCTGGTCCATCTTGGTGAAGACGGCCGTGGTCTCCTGCGGCGCCAGGGTGGTCCGCACGCCGATCGCGTCCCAGGAGGACTTGATGGTCGGCAGGCAGTCCACGATCCAGCTGACGTTGACGGCGAGGATCTCGACGGTGAGGCCGGTGACTCCGGCGGCCCTCAGCAGGGCCTTGGCCTTGCCGGGGTCGTGGTCGTAGACGGTGCCGGCCCGGCGGTAGCCGGGATTGCCCTCGTTGAGGAACGAGGACGCGGGCCTGCCGTGGCCCTTCAGCGCGACCCGCACCATCTTCTCGGTGTCGATGGCGTAGTGCAGCGCCTGGCGGACGCGGACGTCGTCGAAGGGCTTGTGCCGGGTGTTGAACATCAGGAAGAGGTTGTTCATCCCGGCGCCGCCGGCCACCTTCAGCCCGCCCTGTTCCAGCCGGGGGATGTTGGCGTAGGGGATGTTGTCGGCGATCTGCGCGCCGGCGCCGGTACCGGAGATCTTCGCGACGCGGGGTGCCGCGTCCACGATGGTCAGCCAGTTCATCCTCCGGAAGGCGGGCCTGCGGGGACCGTTGTAGGCGGCGAACGCCTCGAAGGCGGTGTTCGACTTCGGGTGGTGCGCGGTCTGCCGGTACGGTCCCGAGCCCACGGCCAGCCCCTTGACCGCGTCGTCCCAGGCGCCGGGCCGGGAGAAGACGTGCCGGGGCATGACCTTGGCGAGGGTGAGCCGGGACAGACCGTCCGGGAAGGGGAACTTGAGGACGAGCTCGACCGTCCGGGCGTCGATCTTCCGCACGGAGTCCAGCCAGGGGGCGAAGAAGCCCTTGGCGAGCGTCTGGGTGTCCGGGTCGAGGATCCGGTCGAAGACGAACAGGACGTCGTCGGCGGTGACGGGCTTGCCGTCGTGGAAGGTGGCGCCGGGGCGCAGCGAGAACCGCCAGGTGGTGGCGGACGGGTCGCGGGGGATCGCGGTGGCCAGCGCCGGATACGGCTCCCGGCTGATCGGGTCCGTGTCCAGCAGCCCCTCGTAGATGTGGTTGTTGGCGGCCATCGCGAACGCCGACGCGGTCTGCGTGGGGTCCCAGCTGCCGTCGTTGCCGTACCCGATCACGGCGGTCAGCGTCCGGTCCTTGCCGCTGCCACCGCCTCCGGTGTCGTTCGTCGACTCCGGACCGGCGGAACAGGCGGCCAGCGCGGGGGTCAGGGCGGCGGCGCCGAGCGCGCCGGAGTACTTCAGGAACTGCCGGCGAAGCGGTGCCGGTCCGCCGGGGTTCACGTCGTCGTCGCGCACGGGTCCTCCAGCAGGTGGGTGGGGGAGGGGTGAGGGAGGGAGGTGATACGACGTCCTACGTCCTACGTCCGACCGGTAGCGCGACCATAGGAGCGCCCCCGGAACCGGTCAAGACGGCACACACGAACCGAGCGACCGCGCACCGGCGCGCACGCGCCGTCGCGCCGTCGGCTCCGAGCCCTCCGGTCCGGCCCCGGCCGAGCCGTCCGACGGGCGACGGCGCCGCCCCCGGCATGGGCGAGAATGGGGCCATGAGTCTGTTCCGCGACGACGGCATCGTGCTGCGCACCCAGAAGCTGGGTGAGGCGGACCGGATCATCACGCTGCTCACCCGCGGCCACGGCCGGGTGCGGGCCGTCGCCCGGGGCGTGCGGCGTACGAAGTCCAAGTTCGGCGCCCGGCTCGAACCCTTCTCCCACGTCGACGTGCAGTTCTTCGCGCGGGGGAGCGAGCTGGTCGGACGCGGACTGCCGCTGTGCACGCAGAGCGAGACCATCGCGCCGTACGGCGGCGGCATCGTCACCGACTACGCGCGCTACACCGCCGGGACCGCCATGCTGGAGACGGCCGAGCGGTTCACGGACCACGAGGGCGAGCCGGCCGTCCAGCAGTACCTGCTGCTGGTCGGGGCCCTGCGGACGCTCGCCCGGGGCGAGCACGCGCCGCACCTCGTCCTCGACGCCTTCCTGCTGCGCTCCCTCGCCGTCAACGGCTACGCGCCCAGCTTCGGCGACTGCGCGAAGTGCGGGATGCCCGGCCCCAACCGGTTCTTCTCCGTGGCCTCCGGCGGCTCCGTCTGCGCCGACTGCCGGGTGCCCGGCAGTGTCGTACCGTCCCCGCAGACCCTGGTGCTGCTGGGGGCGCTGCTTACGGGAGACTGGGAGACGGCGGACGCGTGCGAGGCACGGTACGTCCGCGAGGGCAGCGGGCTGGTGTCCGCCTACCTGCACTGGCACCTGGAGCGCGGGCTGCGCTCCCTGCGGTACGTAGAGAAGTAACCACGGCACGTTCGAGGAGACGAGAAGCACATGGTCGTACGCGGGATCCTGGGGCGCCAGCGGCGCGAGTACAGGGCGCCGGAGCCGCACCCCTCCGGTGCCCGCGCGCCCAAGCTCCCGGGTGAGCTGGTCCCGGAGCACGTGGCGATCGTCATGGACGGCAACGGGCGGTGGGCCAAGGAGCGGGGGCTGCCGCGCACCGAGGGGCACAAGGTCGGCGCCGAGCGGGTGCTGGACGTGCTCCAGGGCTCCATCGAGATCGGCGTCCGCAACATCTCCCTGTACGCCTTCTCCACCGAGAACTGGAAGCGGTCGCCGGATGAGGTCCGCTTCCTGATGAACTTCAACCGGGACTTCATCCGCAAGACCCGCGACCAGCTCGACGAACTGGGCGTCCGGGTGCGCTGGGTGGGCCGGATGCCGAAGCTGTGGAAGTCGGTGGCGAAGGAGCTCCAGGTCGCCCAGGAGCAGACCAAGGGCAACGACCTGCTCACCCTGTACTTCTGCATGAACTACGGCGGCCGTGCGGAGATCGCCGACGCGGCGCAGCGGCTCGCGGAGGACGTGAAGGCGGGCCGGCTCGACCCGTCCAAGGTCAACGAGAAGACCCTCCAGAAGTACCTGTACTACCCGGACATGCCGGACGTCGACCTGTTCCTGCGGCCGAGCGGTGAGCAGCGCACGTCCAACTACCTGCTCTGGCAGAGCGCGTACGCCGAGATGGTCTTCCAGGACGTGCTGTGGCCCGACTTCGACCGCCGTGACCTGTGGCGGGCGTGCGTCGAGTTCGCCTCCCGCGACCGCCGCTTCGGCGGCGCCGTCCCGAACGAGGAACTGCTCGCCATGGAAGCCGCCATGAAGGGCGATTCCACCTCATAGCCACCGCGGGTTCACGCGGGCCGCCGAGGATACGGGACTCATGAGACGTCTGACTCCTGTCCTCGCCCTCGGCGCCCTGCTGCTCGCCGCCCTGCCCGCGCACGCGGCGGAAGGGCCCGCGCACCGCGGGAGTTACGGCACCAAGGCGCCCTACGCGCCGCTCCGGGACCCGCACGGGTACCAGCGGCCCCCGGCCGGGTTCGAGCCGGTCTTCACCGAGAACGTGTCCCGGCACGGCTCCCGCGCGGCCACGGACAGCGCGGACGGGGATCTGGTCCTCGCGCTGTGGGACCAGGCCGAGGCGGAGGGACAACTCACGCGCAGGGGTGAGGAGTTCGGCCCGGCGGTCCGCGCCCTGGAAGCCGCCATGGCCGAGGTCGGCTACGGCAACCTCAGCGGGCGCGGCAAGCGGGAGCTGGCGGACACGGCCGTCCGCATGCAGCGGCGGCTGCCCGCCCTGTTCAAGGAGATCGCGGACGACGGGGAGCGGATCGACGTCGTCACCTCGGGGCAGGGGCGGGCCGTGGACAGCGGCACCGCGTTCACGGACGCCCTCGCCGGGACCGACCCGGCGCTGGAGCCGCTCATCGGGCCGGCCCGCACCGACAAGGACCTGCTGTACTTCCACAAGGCGGCGGGCGGCGCCGCCTACCGCGACTACATCGCGGGCGACCAGCGCCTCAAGGACACCCTGGGCCGGATCACCGGGCAGGCACGGACGCGGCAGGCCGCCCGCAGCGTGCTGCGGAAGATCTTCAAGGACGCCTTCGTGGAGCGGATCACCGACCAGACGGGTGCCGCGGAGGCCGTCTACAACCTGTACGCCATCGCCCCCGCGATGACCGAGGAGAGCCCGGGCGGCGCGGGCTGGGGCATGGAGCGCTTCGTCTCCCCCGCGGACGCGGCCTGGTTCGGGTACCTCGGGGACGCGGAGGACTTCTACGAGAAGGGCCCCGGCTTCGCCGGCAGCGACATCACCTACAAGATGGCGGACGTCCTGCTGGACGACCTGTTCCGGCAGGTGGAGGCCAAGCGCGCCGGCACCAGCCGGCTCGGCGCCGAGCTGCGCTTCACCCACGCCGAGGAGATCATCCCGCTGGCCGCGCTGATGGGTCTGCCGGGCAGCACGAAGCCGGCGACGCCGGAGGAGCCGTACACCTACGCGGACAACCCGTGGCGGGGCGCCGCCGTCTCCCCGCTGGGCGCGAACATCCAATGGGACGTCTACCGAGGGGGCGGCCGCTGGCTGGTGCGGATGCTCTACAACGAGAAGGAGACGGCGTTCAAGGAGGGCTGCCGCCCGGTCGCGAAGGGCAGCGCCTTCTACGACCTGGACGAGCTGGAGCGCTGCTTCGGGCGCGGCTGAGCCGGGGCGGGCGCCCGGGCGGTCAGCCCTGGGCGCAGCCGGCGCAGTCGGCACACGTGCCGAAGATCTCCACCGTATGGGCCACGTTGACGTAACCGTGCTCGGCGGCGATCGCCTCGGCCCACTTCTCCACCGCCGGGCCCTCCACCTCCACCGCCTTGCCGCAGGCGCGGCAGACCAGGTGGTGGTGGTGTTCGCCGCTGGAGCAGCGGCGGTAGACGGACTCGCCGTCGGACGTGCGCAGGACGTCGACCTCGCCGGCCTCGGCGAGGGACTGGAGGGTGCGGTAGACCGTGGTCAGGCCGACGGAGTCGCCCTTGTGCTTGAGCATGTCGTGCAGTTCCTGCGCGCTGCGGAACTCGTCGACCTCGTCCAGGGCCGCCGCCACGGCTGCACGCTGGCGGGTCGCGCGGCCCTTCACGGGCGGTCCAGCGGTCGTCACCGTTGCCTCCTCACGTCTGCTGCTGCCCGGGCCATTGTGCCAGTCCGGGCCGTCGGCGGTCAGACGCCGACTTCGTCTCCGGCCCCCCGCGCGGCCGGAATCGCGCACTCCGCGGGGTCCCCGGCGGGCCGGGCCGCGGCGGCCGCGCGGGCGCGTCGCCGGGCCAGCGGACCGGCCAGCGCGGTCAGCGCGAGGAACGCGGCGATGGTGAGCAGGACGATCGTGGCGCCGGGCGGGACGTCCTGGTAGTACGACGTGACCGTGCCGCCGACGGCCACCACCACCCCGATCGCCACCGCGGTGACGAAGGTGACGGTGAAGCTGCGGGCGAGCTGCTGCGCCGCCGCCACGGGGACGACCATCAGGGCGGACACCAGCAGCAGGCCGACGACCCGCATGGCGACCGTCACGGTGACGGCCGCGGTGACCGCCGTCAGCAGGTTCAGCGCGCGCACCGGCAGGCCCGTGACCCGCGCGAACTCCTCGTCCTGGCTGACCGCGAACAGCTGGCGGCGCACGCCCAGCGTGACCAGCAGGACGAACGCGGCGAGCACGCAGATCGCGGTCACGTCGGACTCGGACACCGTCGACAGGGAGCCGAACAGGTACGACGTCAGGTTGGCGGTGGAGCCGCCCGGCGCCAGGTTGATCAGCATGACGCCGCCGGCCATACCGCCGTAGAACAGCATGGCCAGGGCGATGTCGCCGCGGGTCCTGCCGTACCAGCGGATCAGTTCCATCAGGACCGCGCCCAGGACGGAGACGGCCGTCGCCATCCACACGGGCGACGTGGACAGCAGGAAGCCGAGGCCGACGCCCGTCATGGCCACGTGCCCGATGCCGTCGCCCATCAGGGCCTGGCGGCGCTGGACCAGGTAGATGCCGATCGCGGGCGCGGTGATGCCGACCAGCACGGCGGCCAGCAGCGCCCGCTGCATGAAGGCGTAGTTCAGGAAGTCCATCAGCTCAGCAGTCCCGTGCGGATCGGTTCGGCGCCCGCGGGCGCGTGCGGGTGTACGTGGTCGTGGCCGGGCAGGGCGTGCTGGCCGACCGCGCGCGGGGGCGGGCCGTCGTGCAGCACGCAGCCGTCGCGCAGGACGACCGCCCGGTCGATCAGGGGCTCCAGCGGGCCCAGTTCGTGCAGCACGAGCAGGACCGTCGTACCGGCCTCGACCTGCTGCTCCAGGGTGCGCGCCAGGATCTCCTGGCTGGCCAGGTCGACGCCCGCCATCGGCTCGTCCATGATCAGCAGCTCGGGCTCGGCGACCAGCGCGCGGGCGATCAGCACTCGCTGGTGCTGGCCGCCGGAGAGGGCGCCCGCGGAGTCCTTGGCGCGGTCCGCCATGCCGACCAGCTCCAGGGCGCGGCGCACGGCCTCCCGGTCGCTCCTGCGGAAGACGCCGAAGCGGGTGCGGGACAGGCGGCCCGAGGAGACGATCTCGGTGACCGTCGCCGGCACCCCGCCCGCGGCCGTCGTCCGCTGCGGTACGTAGCCCACGCGCGCCCAGTCCCGGAAGGACCGGCGCGGGGTGCCGAACAGCTCGACCGTGCCGCCGCTCACCGGCACCTGGCCGATGATCGTGCGGATCGCCGTGGACTTGCCGGAACCGTTCGCGCCGAGCAGCGCGACGACCTCGCCGCGGCCGACGGTGAGGTCGATGCCGCGCAGTACGGGGCGCGCGCCGAGTTCGGCGGTCACGCCGCGCAGGGCTATGACAGGCTCGCTGGTCATCTCGTCTCCTGTCACTTGGCGCCCAGCGACTGCTGGAGCGCCTTGAGGTTGGCCCGCTGGACGGCGAAGTAGTCCTTGCCGCGGGACTTGCCGGTGATGCCCTCGATCGGGTCGAGGACGTCGGTCTTCAGGCCCGCGTCCTTCGCGATGGTCTTGGCGGTCTTGTCGCTGACGAGCGTCTCGTAGAAGACCGTGGACACGCCGTCGGCCCTGGCCATCCTCTCCAGGTCCCGGACGCGGGCGGCGCTCGGCTCGGACTCGGGGTCGAGGCCGGTGACGGCCTCCTCGGTGAGGCCGTAGCGCTCGGCGAGGTAGCCGAAGGCGGCGTGCGTGGTGATGAAGACCTTGCTCCTGGTGTGGCCGAGGCCGTCCTCGAACTCCGTGTTCAGGCCGTTCAGCTGTTTCACCAGGGCCGCGGTGTTCTTCCTGTAGTCGGCGGCGTGCTTCGGGTCGCCCTTCTCGAAGGCCTTGCCGACGCCTTCGGCGACCTGGGCGTAGCGCACCGGGTCGAGCCAGATGTGCGGGTCCTTGCCGGTGGATTCCCCGCCCTCGTGGTCGTGCCCGGCCGCGTGGCCGCCGACCTCGCTGCCGTGCTCCTCCAGCGTGGTCAGGGAGGCCGCGTCGATCTTCGTCGCGACCGGGGACTGGGCCACCGCGTCGTCGACGGACGGCTGGAGGTTCTTCAGGTACAGCACCGCGTCGGACTCCTCCAGCGAGGCGATCTGCCGGGGGCTGATCTCCAGGTCGTGGGGCTCCTGGCCGGGCGAGGTGAGGGTGGTGACGTGGACGTGGCCGCCGCCGATCCGCTCGGCGAGGAAGGCCATCGGGTAGAAGGACGCGACGACGTCGAACTTGCCCGTGTTGGACGCGACCGCCTTGTCGCCGGAGCAGGCGGACAGCGAGCCGATCCCGAGTGCGGTGACCGCGGCGACCGCGGCGGCGGGTATGAGGCGCTGCGCGCGGGACCGGGTGTGACGTCGTACGTTCATGACAGTCATTTTCAACAAAGATGGAAACCGTTGTCAACAACGCTCGTCAGGCGGTCTGGGCAGGGGCCGATTTGGTCGTGGGGGAGCATGCGCCGGTAACCTGAATCATTCGCTGGAAGCATCTCGCTTCAACGCCCGTCGTCGTAATGAAGAGAGCACCGTGGCCGCCGACAAGATCGACACCATCGTCAGCCTGAGCAAGCGCCGTGGCTTCGTTTTCCCCTGCAGTGAGATCTACGGCGGACAGCGTGCCGCCTGGGACTACGGACCGCTCGGTGTCGAGCTGAAGGAGAACATCAAGCGCCAGTGGTGGCGCTACATGGTGACGTCGCGCGAGGACGTCGTCGGTATCGACTCGTCCGTCATCCTGGCCCCCGAGGTCTGGGTGGCCTCCGGCCACGTCGCCACCTTCACGGACCCGCTGACCGAGTGCACCGCGTGTCACAAGCGGTTCCGCGCCGACCACCTGGAGGAGGCGTACGAGGAGAAGAAGGGCCACGCCCCGGCGAACGGCCTCGCGGACGTCAACTGCCCGAACTGCGGCAACAAGGGCCAGTTCACCGAGCCCAAGCAGTTCTCGGGTCTGCTCTCCACGCACCTCGGCCCGACCCAGGACTCCGGCTCGGTCGCGTACCTGCGCCCCGAGACCGCCCAGGGCATCTTCACCAACTTCGGCCAGGTGCAGACCACCTCGCGCCGCAAGCCGCCGTTCGGCATCGCCCAGATGGGCAAGTCCTTCCGCAACGAGATCACGCCGGGCAACTTCATCTTCCGCACCCGCGAGTTCGAGCAGATGGAGATGGAGTTCTTCGTCAAGCCGGGCGAGGACGAGCAGTGGCAGGAGTACTGGATGGAGCAGCGCTGGAACTGGTACACCGGCCTGGGCCTGCGTGAGGAGAACATGCGCTGGTACGAGCACCCGAAGGAGAAGCTCTCCCACTACTCCAAGCGCACCGCCGACATCGAGTACCGCTTCCAGTTCGGCGGCTCGGAGTGGGGCGAGCTGGAGGGTGTCGCCAACCGCACCGACTACGACCTCTCGGCGCACTCCAAGGCCTCCGGCCAGGACCTCTCCTACTTCGACCAGGAGGCCGGCGAGCGCTGGACGCCGTACGTCATCGAGCCGGCGGCGGGTGTCGGCCGCACCATGCTGGCCTTCCTGCTCGACGCCTACGTCGAGGACGAGGCGCCCAACGCCAAGGGCAAGATGGAGAAGCGCACGGTGCTGCGCCTGGACCACCGCCTGGCCCCGGTGAAGGTCGCCGTGCTGCCCCTGTCGCGCAACCCCGAGCTGTCCCCGAAGGCCAAGGGCCTCGCCCAGGCGCTGCGGCAGAACTGGAACATCGAGTTCGACGACGCCGGTGCCATCGGCCGCCGCTACCGCCGCCAGGACGAGATCGGTACGCCGTACTGCGTGACCGTCGACTTCGACACCCTCGAGGACAACGCGGTCACCGTCCGCGAGCGTGACTCCATGAAGCAGGAGCGCGTGTCGCTCGACCAGATCGAGGGCTACCTGGCCCAGCGTCTCGTCGGCGCCTAGTCACACCACCGGATGCCGGGCGGCCCGCCGACGCGGGCCGCCCGGCATCCGTGCGTCCGCCCCCGGCTCAGCGGCCCTGGAGCGCCTTGACGTTGTCGCCGAAGGTCCAGTTCTTCGCGCCGTCCCAGTTGACCGACCACGTCATCAGGCCCTTGAGCGACGTGCCGTAGTGCCGCCACGCCTGGGAGACCAGCGACGGGGACATGTAGCCGCCGCCCGCGCCGGACTGGGCGGGCAGGCCGGGCACCTGCTTGTCGTACGGCACCCTGACCGTGGTGCCCTGCACCACCAGGCCCTTGTTCAGGCAGTCGGTCTGGGCGGTGAAGCCCTGCACGGTGCCGGCCGCGTAGGAGTCGCCGGAGCAGCCGTACATGCTGCCGTTGTAGTACTGCATGTTCAGCCACCACAGGCGGCCGTTGTCCGCGTACTTCTTGACGATGGGCAGGTACGCGCCCCAGATGGAGCCGTAGGTGACGCTGCCGCCGGTGACGTACGCCGTCTCCGGGGCCATCGTCAGGCCGAAGCCGGACGGCATCTGCGCGAGGATCCCGTCGATGATGCGGATCAGGTTGGCCTGGGAGGTGGACAGCTGGCCGATGTTCCCGCTGCCGACCAGGCCCGTCTCGATGTCGATGTCGATGCCGTCGAAGTTGTACTTCTTCAGGATGGGCACGATCGTCGCCACGAAGCGGTCGGCCACGGCGGAGGAGCTGAGGTCGATCCCGGCCGCCGCGCCGCCGATGGACAGCAGGATCGTCTGGCCGGACGCCTTGGCCGCGCACATCTCCGCCGGGGTGGCCACCTTCACGCCGGCGTCCATGCCGTCCTCCCACAGGGCCGTGCCGTCGGAACGGATCACCGGGAAGGCCGCGTTGATCACGTTGTAGCCGTGCGCGGCGATGCGGGAGTCGGTGATCGGGGTCCAGCCGAAGGGCGGGTGGACCCCGTTGGCGGCGCCGTCCCAGTTCTCCCAGTACCCCTGGAGCACCTTGCCCGCCGGCTTCGGCTTCACCGCGCAGGTGTCGGCGGCGGAGGCGGCGGGCGCGGTGGCGATGCCGAGCGGGACGAGGAACGCCGCGGTGAGCGCGGTGGCGAGCAGTCGTCTGATCATGCGGGGCCTCCCGGTGGGGGTGCGGTGAGGTGTCGTAGTCATGACAGTGCGGCTGGTCCAGACCTCTCGTCAATAGGTCTGGACCAATCGATCGCGGGTGGTGCCGGGGGTGGCACGAGAGCCGCTGACAGGATTGGAGTGACAGATATTGAAATCTGTCACCTGTCATGCGACAGTGGGGTCATGACGATGCGAACCCGAACCCTCGGCACCACCGGCCCCCAGGTCTCCGCCCTCGGCCTCGGCTGCATGGGCATGTCCGGCATGTACGGCGAGGCGGACCGCGCCGAGTCGATCGCCACCCTCCACGCCGCCCTGGACGCCGGAGTGACCCTGCTCGACACCGGCGACTTCTACGGCATGGGCCACAACGAGCTGCTGATCGCCGAGGCGCTGCGCTCCGCCCCGGCCGGCCTGCGCGACAACGCGCTGCTGAGCGTGAAGTTCGGCGCCCTGCGCGACCCGGACGGCGGCTGGTCCGGCTCCGACGGCCGCCCGGCCGCCGTGAAGAACTTCGCCGCGTACTCCCTCCAGCGCCTCGGTGTCGACCACATCGACGTCTACCGCCCGGCCCGGCTCGACCCGGGCGTGCCGATCGAGGAGACCGTCGGCGCGATCGCCGAACTGGTCGAGAAGGGCTGGGTCCGGCACATCGGCCTCAGCGAGGTCGGCGCGGATACCATCCGCCGGGCCGCCGCCACCGCCCCGATCGCCGACCTCCAGATCGAGTACGCGCTCATCTCCCGAGGCCCCGAGCGGGAGATCCTGCCCGTCCTGCGCGAACTGGGCATCGCCGTCACCGCGTACGGCGTGCTCTCGCGGGGGCTGCTCTCCGGTCACGTCACGGCCGGCCGGCAGTTCGCCGCGAACGACTTCCGCGCCCACTCGCCCCGCTTCCAGGGCGACAACCTCCAGCACAACCTGACCCTCGTCGAGTCCCTGCGCAAGATCGCTGAGCAGAAGGGCGTCACGGTCGCGCAGATCGCCATCGCCTGGGTGCTGTCGCGCGGCGAGGACGTCGTGCCGCTGGTCGGCGCCCGCACCCGCGAGCGGCTCGGCGAAGCGCTGGGCGCGCTGGACGTGACGCTGGACGCGGACGACCTCGCCGCCATCGAACGCGCCGTACCGGCGGACGCGGCGGCCGGCGAGCGGTACGCCTCGGAACAGATGGCCCAGCTCGACAGCGAGCGGTGACCGGGACGCCGGGTACGGTCTAGGCATGCCACCGACCAGCGAGACCCTGACCGCCGAGCGCATCCTCGAAGCCACCGAGGAGGTGCTGCGCCGCCACGGGCCCGCCAAGGCCACCGTGGTCGACGTGGCCCGCGCGCTCGGCGTCAGCCACGGCAGCGTCTACCGGCACTTCCGCACCAAGGCGGCGCTGCGCGAAGCGGTCACCAAGCGCTGGCTGGACCGGACCTCGCAGCGGCTCGCCGGGATCGCCGGTGCCGACGACCGGTCACCGGAGCAGCGGCTGCGGGACTGGCTCGCCGCCCTGTTCGCCGCCAAGCGGCACAAGGCGGGCGACGATCCCGAGCTGTTCGCCACCTACACCGTGCTGGCCGGGGAACTCGGCGGCGTGGTCCGGGAGCACATAGCCGACCTCACCGGCCAGCTGACCCGGATCGTCGCCGCGGGTGCCGAAGCGGGCGTCTTCCGCGCGTCCGACCCGGCCACCGCGGCTCGCGCCGTCTTCCACGCCACCGGCCGGTTCCACGACCCCGGTTACGCCCGGGAGTGGACGGCCCCCGGTATCGACGAGGAGTTCGAGGCGGTCGTGGATTTGCTGGTACGGGGGTTGCGCACGGCCGACGGGCAGGGCTGAGCCGGGGCGAACCGCTCAGCCCACCGCCCGTGGGAGCCGCGGGCTCCGCTGTCCGGACGGCGGTGTGCCCGGCGTCGCCGGCGGGCGTCTTCCCGGGGGCTGGGTATGGCCGACGGGCAGGAGCGAACCGGCCGGGCCGGCTCCCGCTCAGCCCACCGTGCGGGGGAGCCGCGGGCTCCGCTGTCCGGACGGCAGTGTGCCCGGTGTCGCCGGCGGGTGTCTTCCCGGGGGCTGGGTATGGCCGACGGGCAGGAGCGAACCGGCCGGGCCGGCTCCCGCTCAGCCCACCGTGCGCGGGAGCCGCAGGCTCAGGAGCCCCGTCAGCACGATCCCGGCCAGCTGCACCAGCAGCGTGCTGACCAGCGCGTCCCGCATGCCGACGTGCGGCACCAGGGTCAGGAACAGCGTGCCCAGTGTCGCCACGCCCAGCGCCAGCGCCGACTGCTGCGTGGTCACCATCACCCCGCTGCCGACCCCGGCCCGCGCGGGCGGCACCTCCGACATCACCAGCCGCATGATGTTGGGCAGTTGCAGCGCCTGACCCGCGCCGGCCACCGCCGCGCCCGGCAGCAGGGAGACGATGTCCAGCCGCGGCCAGTCCCGCCACGCGGCCAGCACGATCAGCAGCACGCCCGCCCCCTGGAGCACGGACCCGGCCGTGACCACCCGCGTGCCGAAGCGGGCGATCAGCCGGGGCCCGGCGAGCGAGACGAGCAGGAACGCCACGGCCATCGGCGCCAGCGCCAGCCCGGCCGGCACCGGACCGAGCCCGGCACCCTGCTGCAACGCCAGCGCGATCATGAACATGAACCCGCTGAAGCCGATGGAGAACGGCACCATCAGCTCCAGACCGCGCCGCATCGACGGCACCCGGAACAGGCTCGGCGGCACCAGCGGCGTCCGCCCCGACCGGTCCGCCCGCCGCTCCACCACCCAGAACGCGCCCGCCGCGAACGGGAACGCGGCCAGCGACAGCCACGTCCACAGCGGCCAGCCGGCCGCCCGCCCCTCGGTGAGCGGCGCGAGCAGCGTCAGCAGGGAGACCGCGAGCAGCACGGTGCCCGGCCCGTCCACGGGCTCGGGGTGCTGCGACCGGGTCTCCGGCACGAACCGGGCGGCGAGGACGAGCCCCAGCACGACCACCGGCACATTGACGAGGAAGATGGCCCGCCACCCGGTCCCGGCGATGTCGGCGGCGACCAGCACCCCGCCGAGGATCTGCCCGGCGACCATGGACAGCCCGGCCGTGGCGCCGTAGAGGCTCATCGCCTTGGCCCGGCGCGTGCCGCTCGTGGCGGACTGGATGGTGGCGAGCACCTGCGGCAGCATCGCGGCGGCCGAGGCGCCCTGCGCGACCCGGGCCGCGACCAGGCTCCAGGCGCCGGGCGCCAGCCCGCAGGCCAGTGAGGTGAGCCCGAAGGCGGCCATCCCGGCGAGGAACAGCCGGCGCCTGCCGAACAGGTCCCCGAGCCGCCCGCCGAGCACGAGCAGCACGGCGTACGCGACCCCGTACCCGGCGACGACCAGCTCCAGCACGGCCTCGCCCGCGGCGAGATCGGCGCCGATGGTCGGCAGCGCGACGTTGACGATGAAGAAGTCGACCAGCGGCAGCGCCGCGGCCAGCAGGACGGTGAACAGCCCGGGCCCGGTGAGCGCGGGCGGCGCCGCCGTCGGCCGGACGGCGGGGGCGGTGACGGTTTCACTCATGCTCCCGAGCCTGGAAGACCGCCCAGGCTGGTACCAGAGTCTCCTCATCCTGGTAGCCGGACTACCCGGAACCACCCGCGGGCCGGGCCGGTCTCCGGGCCCGGCTCCGGGTCATGCTGGTGCTCGGCGGCCCTTGTCCTGGTACTCGGAGCACCTGGAAACAGGCTGGCCGGACCGGCACCCTGGACGCATGACGACCTCGGTCCAGGAAACCCGGGCGCCCGCCCGGGGAGCGGAGATCCGCCGGCACGAGCTGGCCGCGTTCCTGCGCAGCAGACGGGAGCGCATCACGCCGGAGCAGGTGGGCCTGCCGCGCGGGGCCCGCCGGCGCACTCCCGGGCTGCGCCGCGAGGAGGTCGCCCACCTCTCCGCGGTCGGCGTCACCTGGTACACCTGGCTCGAACAGGCCCGTGACATCCAGGTCTCCGTCCAGGTCCTCGACGCCCTCGCGCGCGCCCTGCGCCTGGACGCCAGCGAACGCGCCCACCTCTTCCAGCTGGCCGGCGCGACGGACCCGACCCCGGCCGCGAACTGCCCGAGCGTCACCCCCGCGCTGCGCGAGATGCTGACCGGGCTGGAGCCGATCCCGGCCTGCATCCAGAACAGCCGGTACGACATCCTCGCCTACAACCGCACCTACGCCCGCCTCCTGGGCGACCTGGACGCGATCCCGCCCGAGGACCGCAACTGCATGCTCCTCGTCCACACGAACAAGGAGTGGCAGGCGGCGGTCGTCCACCTGGAGAAGACCCAGCGCCTGATGGCCGCCCGGCTGCGCGCCGCGCTGGCCGGCCATCTCGGCGAGCCCGCCTGGAAGGTGCTCCTGAAGCGGCTGGACGAGTCACCCGCCTTCCGCGAGAACTGGCGGCGCTACGAGGTGGTCGACACCCGCTCCAAGTCCAAGGAGTTCCTCAACCCCCAGGTGGGCCTCCTCAGCCTGGAGCACACGGACCTGTGGCTCGCCCCCGAGGTGGGCGCCCGGATGGTCACGTACACACCGAGGAACGAGGAAACCAGGAAGCGCCTGGAGAAGCTGTACGAGATCGCCTGCGCCCGCTGACCCCCGGCCGGCCGTCCGCCCCGGTGCCCGGCCGCACCCCCCGGGTGGCGGTGCGGGCCGCGCCGGCCGGCGGCCTGCCGGGCCTCGCCGCTACGCCCGCTTCGCGGTTTCCACGACCTGGCGCACCTCCGGTGACCGCAGGCTCTCCGCCGTGCGGTCGGCGGTGCGGCGGGCCCAGTGGCCGCTGGTCAGGAAGCCGAGGGCCAGGACGGCCAGGCCGCAGGCGGTGAGGATCCACCAGCCGGGGCGGGCCGCCGAGACGAACACCTGCCGGTACGGGGACGAGCCGATGCCGGAGGCCAGGACGGCGCCGATGACCGCGACGCCGAGCGTCTGGCCCAGCTGGCGGCTGGTGGAGGCGACGGCGGCGGCGACCCCGGCCTGGGTGCGCGGCATGCCGGAGACGGCCGTGTTGGTGATCGGCGCGTTCACGAAGCCGAAGCCGATGCCGAAGAGGACGTAGCCGAGCAGGAGGGTGGTGTCGGAGGTCTCCGCCTCGAACGCGGCGAACAGGACAGCGCTCGCGGTCATCGCCGTACCCGCCACCAGCAGCGGCAGGCGTGGGCCGCGGCTGCCCACCAGGCGGCCGGACAGCGGGGCGCACAGGAACGTCGGCAGGGCCATCGGGAGCATCCACAGGCCCGCGTGCAGGGCGTCGAGGCCGCGCACGTTCTGCAGGTACAGGGTGGACAGGAACAGGAAGCCGCCGAGGGCCGCGAACGCGCTGATCGCGATCACGGTGGCGCCGCTGAACGGAGCCGAGCGGAAGAAACGCAGGTCGATGAGGGGTTCGTCGCGGCGGGGCTCGTACCACAGGAGAGCCAGCAGCGCGGCCACGGCGACCACGGCGAACGGCGCCACCGGGCCGGCGCCCGACTCCGGCGCCTCGATGATCGCGTACGTCAGCGAGCCGAACAGGGCGATCACCAGCAGCTGTCCGACCGGGTCGGGACGGCGGGCCTTGGGCGCGCGCGACTCCGGGACGAAGCGGAGGGTGAGCAGCAGGGCCGCGAGGCCGACCGGGAGGTTGACCCAGAAGATCGAGCGCCAGCTCACCGACTGCACCAGCAGCCCGCCGACCAGCGGACCCGCCGCCATGGAGATGCCGACCACCGCGCCCCACACCCCGATCGCGCGGGCGCGTTCGCGGGCGTCGGTGAAGGTGTTGGTGATGATCGACATGGCGACCGGGTTGAGCATCGAGCCGCCCACCGCCTGGACCATGCGGAACACGATCAGCAGTTCCAGGTTCGGGGCGACGGAGCACAGCGCGGAGCCGGCGGTGAACACCACCAGGCCCGCCATGAAGACGCGTTTGCGGCCGATCCGGTCGGCCGTGGAGCCGGCCAGCATCAGCAGCGAGGCCAGGACCAGTGTGTAGGCGTCGATCGTCCACTGCAGGCCGGAGGTGGTGGCGTGCAGGTCGCGCTGCATGGAGGGGAGGGCCACGTTCAGCGCGGTGTTGTCGAGGCTCACGATCAGCAGGCTCATGCAGCAGATCAGGAGCACGAGCAGGCGTCGGCGAGGGCTCAGCTCTGGCATGGGCCCCATCGTACGCCCAACTCGATAGTGCGTCTAACTAATGAGTCATGCATGGTCTCTGGGTGTCGGCCGGTGGTGCCCGCGGACGAGCCGCCCGGCGGGTGAGGGACAATGGGTGCTTGCCCAGTGTTCCCGTGTCCGTCCTGTGCCGTAGATCCGTCCCGGAGTCCTGACGATGACCCACCCGCTCTCCATCGGCCCGCACGCCGTGACACCGCCCGTCGTGCTCGCACCCATGGCGGGGATCACCAATGCGCCCTTCCGTACCCTGTGCAGGGAGTTCAGCGGCGGCAAGGGGCTGTTCGTCAGCGAGATGATCACCACTCGGGCGCTGGTCGAGCGCAACGAGAAGACCATGCAGCTGATCAGGTTCGACCCGAGCGAGCAGCCGCGCTCGATCCAGCTGTACGGCGTCGACCCCGCGACCGTCGGCAAGGCCGTCCGCATGATCGCGGAGGAGGGCCTGGCCGATCACATCGACCTGAACTTCGGCTGCCCGGTGCCGAAGGTGACGCGCAAGGGCGGCGGGTCCGCGCTGCCGTACAAGCGGAACCTGCTGCGGGCGATCCTGCGGGAGGCGGTGTCCGGAGCCGGTGACCTGCCGGTGACCATGAAGATGCGCAAGGGCATCGACGACGACCACATCACCTACCTCGACGCCGGCCGCATCGCCGTCGAGGAGGGCGTGACGGCCATCGCCCTGCACGGCCGCACCGCCGCCCAGCACTACGGCGGCACCGCCGACTGGGACGCCATCGCGCGGCTGAAGGAGCACGTGCCGGAGATCCCCGTGCTCGGCAACGGTGACATCTGGTCGGCCGGGGACGCGCTGCGGATGGTCCGGGAGACCGGGTGCGACGGCGTGGTCGTGGGCCGCGGATGCCTGGGGCGGCCCTGGCTGTTCGCGGACCTCGTCGCCGCGTTCGAGGGGCGGGACGACTTCCTGCGGCCCACGTTGCGGGAGGTCGCCGACGTCATGGTGCGGCACGCGACCCTGCTCGGGGAGTGGCTCGGGGACGAGTCCAAGGGCGTGGTCGACTTCCGCAAGCACGTCGCCTGGTACCTGAAGGGGTTCGCGGTCGGGTCCGAGATGCGCAAGCGGCTCGCGATCACGTCGTCGCTCCAGGAGCTGCGGGCGGGGCTGGACGAGCTGGATCTGGACCAGGCCTGGCCGGCCGGTGCGGAGGGGCCTCGGGGGCGGACGTCCGGGAACAACCGGGTGGTGCTGCCGGACGGGTGGCTGAGGGATCCGTACGACTGTGCCGGGATCACCGAGGAAGCGGAGCTCGACACGTCGGGTGGGTGAACGCCCCCACCCGGGGCTCCGCCCCTGGACCCCGGCCTCGCCCACCCGCCGCCCGACTCGGTCGGCTGGACGGTTCCGTGTCCGCGGATCAGGCGTCAGCCGTTCTTCGGGTGGGGTGTCGAGCCGTAGGCCGTCAGGAAGCGGTCGCGGAAGGAGCTCATCTTCCACACCGGGGCGTCGTGGGCGGGGCGGAGCCCGTCCGTCCAGTTCCAGTCGGCGATCTTGTCCAGCATCCTGGGGTCCTTGGCGACGATCGACACCGGCACGTCTCGGCTGGCGTGGTTGCCGCTGACCCGGGCGATGGGCTGGTGGTCGCCGAGGAAGACCAGCACGGTGTCCTCGGTGCCGTACCGCTCCAGCCACTCGGTCAGCGCGGTCACCGAGTACTGGACCGACTTGCCGTACTCCTCGCGGGACTTGGCGGTGTCGGCGATGACGTCGGCCGGCTTGTTCCCGGCCGCCTGGATGTCCTTGAAGACCGAGCCGTCGCCGAGCTGGTCCCAGCCCACCCTCTTCGGGATGGGCGCCCAGGGCTGATGGCTCGACGTCAGGATGAGCAGGGACATCCGTGCCTTGCCGGCGGCCGGCGGCTTGCTGTGCACCCGCTCCTGGTACTGCTGGAGGGCGTACTGGTCGGGCATGGTCGACCAGCTGAACTTCGGCCCCCGGTAACCGAGCTGGAAGGCGTTGTAGACCTTGTCCAGGCCGTACCACTTCTGCTCCGGCCACCCCTTCTGCACCCCCGGCATGACCCCCACCGTGTCGAACGCGCCGGTCTTGCGGAACGCCTCCGTCAGGCTGAGGTGGTCACTGGCCATCACCGTGCGGTAGCGCTGCTGGTTGCTGATCCACAGGCCCGACATGGTGGTGGAGTGGCCGAGCCAGCTGCTGCCCCCGTACGTGGCCGAGGTCAGCCAGCCGCTCTTGGCGTGGAAGCCCGCCCTGGCCAGCGCCTTGGTGCGGACGTCGAGGGTCCGGTCCACGCCGGGCGCCATGATCGGGTCCTCGATCGCGCTGCGGCCGTAGCTCTCGATGAAGGTGAAGATCACGTCCTTGCCGCGCAGGTCGGGGACCAGCTGGCTGCCCGGCGTGTTCCCGAACGCGTCGACCCGGGCCACCTTCCGGAACTCCGCCTCGTCCTTCAGCGTGTCGGACACCCGGCGGGCCTGGACCTTCAGCGCGTTCGCGGTGCGGGACGAGGCGAGCGGCACGCCCGCCACCTGGAGCCCGAGCGAGGAACAGGTGATCCAGACGACCCCGGCGACCAGGGTGCCGCGGGTCGCGGTGCCGGGGTGCCGGGCGAGGAGGTTGCCCAGCCGGACCATCGCCAGGGCCGGCAGCACGAAGAGCAGCAGGACGGCCACGATCAGCCCGGCCACGGCGGCGAGGGTGGCCGTCCGCCCGAGGGAGTCCTCCAGATACGACTCCGCGTCCCCGAACAGGGCCCAGTCCAGTACGACGTTGAAGTCGCGGCCGAGGTACTCGTGGAACCCCATGTCCAGCGCGTTGAGCACGGTCATGGCCCCGAGCAGCACCCCGGACACCGCCGCCAGCACCACCCGGGGCCGCCGCGGCAGCGCGAGCAGCACGGCCGCCCCGATGACGGCCTCGGCGGGTATGCGGAAGAACTTCGCGGGCCCCAGCCGCACGACCGTGTTCGGCATCACCAGCGCGGCGACGACCAGCGCCGCGGCGAGCACGGTGACGGTGACGGACAGGGCCCGCGCGGCTTCGGGATGCCCCTCCCGCCAGCGCCTGCGCCGGGCCGACCACGCGGCCCAGGGACGGCGGAACGTGCGGACGGCGGGTTCGGTGACCTCCGCGGCCACGCCCTCGGCGGAGGAATCGGCAGTGGCAGCGGCAGAGGCAGGCTGGAGCGCGCTCATGCCCTCCCGTACGGCCCGCGGGGTAGCACCGTTCAGGACAGCCGGGCAAACACCTGGTCAACACAGCCGACGGAACGTCAGCTCCCCCGAAGGGGCGCGCGGAGCCGCGCCCACGACCCCCGCACGCCCCACAGCCGGACCCCACCCCCTCAGGCGCCCCCGACAGCCGTCAGCAGGGCGAGCGGCGCGGCGGCGGACCGGGCCCCCCGCCCGCACGCGTGCGGATACGGCACCGGCGCGGCGTCCGGCGCCCGCCCGTACCCGGCCAGCACCTCCGGCAACCGGTGCCCGCCCGCCGTCGCCGCGTCGATCAGGGCGTGGGCGACCGTGCGGGCCTCGTCGTGCAGCCCGTACCGCGCCAGGCCGAGGGCGATCAGCGCGTTGTCGTGGGGCCAGACGGATCCCCGGTGGTGGGACAGCGGGTGGTACGCGGCCTGGCCGGCGGCCAGCGTGCGCACGCCCCAGCCCGAGAAGAAGTCCGGCTCCAGCAGCCGCCGGCCCACCACCTCGCCGTACTCCTTGTCCAGCAGCCCCGACCACAGCAGGTGCCCGGCGTCGGAGGCCAGCGCGTCGATCTGCCGGCCCCGCCCGTCCAGGGCCAGCGCCGGGAAGGACTTCTCCCGCATCCAGAAGTCCCGCTGGAACCGGTCCCGGAGGTCGGCCGCCGCCTGTTCCAGCAGCGCGGCGTACGTCTCGTCCCCCCACACCGTCCGCGCCACCCCGGCCGTGCGGCGCAGCGCGTCGTAGGCGTAGCCCTGGGCGCCCGCCGCCATCACCGCGCCGGTGGGCCGGGTGCCGTCGGCACAGCAGATCGCGCCGGGGGAGTCCTTCCAGTTCTGGTTGGCGAGGCCGCCCTCGTCGGCGCGGTAGACGAGGTAGCCGCGCGAGGTCAGGCCGCCGTGGTCGAGCATCCAGCCGACGGCGGCCCGGGCGTGCGGCTCCAGGCGCCGGGCCGGCTCCGTTTCCCCCGTCCGCTCGACGTACGCGCCGAGCAGGATCAGGAAGAGCGGGGTGGCGTCGACCGAGCCGTAGTAGCGGCCGAACGGCACCTGGCCGAAGTGGGCCAGCTCACCGTGGCGTACCTCGTGCACGATCTTGCCGGGCTGGGCGACCGGGGACCGGCCGGTGCCGGTGGCCTGGGCGGCGGCCAGGGCGAGGAGCGTGGCGGCGGCGGACCGGGGGTGGTACGGCAGGACGAACAGGGAGGTGAGGAGCGCGTCGCGGCCGAGCAGGGTGAGGAACCAGGGGGCGCCGGCCGCCGGTACGCGCAGGTCCTCGCCGTCCGGCCCGGTGGCCGGGACCTGGAGCGCCGCCAGGTCGGCGAGGCCCCGGGCGCAGGCGGCGGCCAGCTCCGGCCAGCCGGTCGGGAAGGCCACGCCCTCCATGAAGCGGGCTTCCTCCGCGAGGAGGTGTTCCCGTACGGCGGCGGGATCGCGGGGCACGCGCAGGGCGCGCTTCTCGCCGTGCGGGCGGGCGGTCACCCGAAGCAGCAGCTCGGTCGTGCCGTGGGGTGCGAGGTCGAGGGTCCACACCAGGCGGCGGGCGCCGGTGCCGGTCTCCTCCACGGCGTCGGGGGCCGGGTCGGCCGTGATGGTCGTACAGGACCGCCACTCGGCGCGCCGGTAGGTGAACTCGATGCCGTCGGGCAGGACGTCGCGGGAGCGCAGGGCGCCGGGCTTGGCGTAGGTGCGGTGGTCGGAGCGGAGCTCGAACTGGTCGGTGAAGTCGGCGTCGACGGTGAGCGCGAGCCGTACGGTGGTGGGCACCGGGCGGTTGCCGGTGACCTTCACGGACTCCACGAACGAGCTGTCCCCGACGGCCTGTTCACGGAAGACGGTGTATGCCGGGGGCTCCTGCCGGCCGCCGCGCGGGACCAGTGCACAGCGGGCCTCGTCCCCGTCCGTGACCGGTGTGAGCACCTCGGGCACCGCGCCGTCGAGGGTGAGCTGCCAGCGGCTGAGGTGCCGGGCGTCCCGGACGAACAACCCGTCCGGGGAGCTGCCGCCCCGCACTCCGCTGATGTCGCCACGGTCGCCCACGGCGGCGAAGGTGGCGCCGTGCACGAGCAGATGATGCCGGTCCGTCATCCCCGGTCCCCTCCTCTGTCACTCCTGTCGAACGTTCCGGTGTCCGTGGGGGGTACGACTCTTTGTCCGCTCTTGTCCAGATGTTGACGCTCGTGAGGGGCGGCCGGCCGGTGGCACAGGTCGAGTGCGAGGGCCGCCGTCCAGCTGAAGCCGGTGGCCCCGCAGGGCGCGCCCGTGTACGGGTCGACGTACTCCGCGAAGCCGGTGGCGCCGGCGAGGTCCAGCACCGCCCGGCGCAGGGCCTCGGCCGCCGCCGTCTCGCCGTGCGTGCGCAGGCCCCGCTCCAGCAGCCAGCCGGTGTTGAACCAGGCCGGTCCGCGCCAGTAGCGGTGCGGGTCGAAGGCCGCGCCGAGCAGGTCGTAACTGGGCACGAGCCGGGTGCGGTCACCGACCGAGAAGTGCGGCCCGCGCAGGGTGCGGACCAGGCCGGCGGCGATGTCGCGGGGGAGGCCGGGCAGGAGCAACGGCACCAGACCGGAGACGGCGCGCTCGGGGAGGAGGCGGGAACGCCCCGGGCCGCCGTGCGTGCGGGAGGGCAGGAGGGCGGGGCCGGCACCGGACGAACCCGGCCCGGAACCGGCGGCGCCCCGCCCGGGGGCGGCGCCCTCGTCCCGCAGGTCCCGGCACAGGAACATCTCCGCCTCCGCGTCCCACAGCCGCTCCACCAGCGTCGCCGTCAGCCGGTGCGCGCGGGCCCGGCGGGCGGAGCCGGACGCCCCCAGTTCCTCGGCGATCCGGGCCAGCGCGAGCTCGGAGGCGATGAGGAGGGCGTTGAAGGCCGGGTCCTCCACGGCGAACCCGCCGCCCCCGTCCGCATACCCGGCGTCCCGGTAGTCCGCGGCCAGCCGCACGTACCGCCCGTAGTCCAGGTCCGTCGGCCGGTCCCCGGCCGCGCCGTGCCGGAGGTCGGCGCGGTGGAAGGAGCGGGCCGGGGCCGGGGTGATCCGGGCCAGCGGGGCGTCCCAGCAGGGGCTGTTGTCCATGCCCTGCTCCCAGGGATGGACCACGGACACCAGTCCGGCGCCGCCCAGGTCCCGGCGGTGCAGCAGGTACCGGTGCCAGGCGGCCAGTCGCGGGTGGACGCGGGCCAGGAAGCCGCGGGCCCGGGACAGCCGGGGGTCGGCGCGGTGCACCAGCCAGGCCGCCAGCGCGTGCACCGGTGGCTGCACGATGCCGGAGGTCTGTAGCGTGCGCGGGGCGCCCGCCGTGCGTCCGGCGGTGGCGGAGCGCCAGAAGTCGGGGCTCGGGAAGTACGCGTCGAGCGGTACGGAGGGGTTGAACACGATGTGCGGGACGCGACCGTCGCCCCACTGGGCCGCGAGCAGCGTCTCCAGCTCCGTCTGGGCCCGCCGCGGCGAGACGTGCCGCAGCCCGATGGCGATGAACGCCGAGTCCCAGGACCACTGGTGCGGGTACAGGGCGCGGGAGGGCACCGTCGACGCGCCGGTCCAGTTCGCCTCCAGCACCCCGGCGGCCCTCGCGGGCAGGGACGCCGTGACCGGGGTGGCGGCCGTGGCCGGTGGATCGTATGCCGTCTCGTACGGGGTGGAACGGGCAGTGAGCTGGGCGGTGCGATCCACTCGGGGCTCCCCGGAGACGTCCGGCCGACGCGGTTCCGCCCCGGCCACCGTAGGGTTACGCCTATTCAACATGCAAAACTCAATATGTAAGGCAGACTTGAGAAGCACAAGGGGGCGCGCATGACCGGACGTCCGGGAAGGACCGGCAAGAGCGGGAGCCAGGCGGGCGCCGGCGATCTGCTCGAACTGGTGCGCAGCGGACGGGCCGTGACGCGCGGCGCGCTCCAGCGGGCGACCGGACTGTCCCGGGCCACCGTCGGCCAGCGCCTGGACCGGCTGTTCCGGGCGGGCTGGCTGCGCGAGGGCGCCGGCGGCCCGGTGGACTCGCCGCTCGGCGGACGCCCCTCCATCACCCTGGAGTTCGACGACTCCCACGCGGTGGTCCTCGTCGCCGACCTGGACACCCGGCACGCCCGCGCCGCCGTCCTCACCCTGACCGGCCGCATCCTCGCCGAGCAGGCCGGCACGCTGGTGGTCGAGGACGGCCCGGACGCGGTCCTGGGCGAGCTGGGCCACCGGTTCGCCGGGCTGCTGGCCAAGGCGGGGCGGAGCGCGGAGGAGGTGTGCGGGATCGGGCTGGCGGTGCCGGGCCCGGTGGACAGCGAGACCGGCCGGGTGGTCCAGCCGCCGATCATGCCGGGCTGGGACGGCTACGACATACCGGGCCGGCTCTCCCGCGCCCTCACCGACCGCACCGGGGCCCCCGCGGTGCCGGTCCTGGTCGACAACGACGCCAACCTCATGGCGTACGGCGAACAGCGCACCGGACACCCCGACTGCAGGGCCTTCGTGCTGGTCAAGGTGTCGACGGGCATCGGTGCCGGGGTGGTCGTGGACGGTGCGCTCTACCGGGGCGTCGACGGCGGCGCGGGCGACATCGGGCACATCCGGGTCGGCGCCGACGCGCTGTGCCGGTGCGGCTCGTACGGCTGTCTCGCGGCGGTGGCGAGCGGCGGTGCCGTGGCCCGCCGGCTGGCCGCCGCGGGGGTGCCGGCCGCCTCCGGCTCGGACGTGCGGGATCTGCTGGCCGCCGGGCACCCGGAGGCCGCCGCGCTGGCCCGGGAGGCCGGGCGGCAGGTCGGGGACGTGCTGGCGACGGTCGTGACCCTGCTCAACCCGGGTGTGCTGATGATCGCGGGCGACCTGGCCGGAACCCCCTTCCTGACCGGTGTGCGCGAGCTGCTCTACCAGCGGGCGCTGCCCCGATCCACGGGTCACCTGGACGTCGTCACCTCGCGGCTCGGCGACCGGGCCGGGCTGATCGGCGCGGGCGCGCTGGTGGTGGAGCACCTGTACGCCCCGGACCGGGTCGAGCAGCGGCTGTCGGAGCTGGGTGTGTGACGGGGCTGCCGCCACTCCTGGCCGGCGTCCGCCGAGCGGTCCGCATGGTGGAACGGAGCGGTCTGTGGCAGCGTGATTCTCGCCACCCTTGATAAGGGTTGCGCTCAGATGAGCGGATCATGCGCGGCTGCACTTCCTCAAGGGGTGGCACTCCGTGCCACCCCTTGATCGTTCATCGATCGAAATCAGTCGTGCCAGGGTCCGCTCACATGAGCAGAAAACTGCACCTGTGGAGACTGCTGTCTTCAAGAAGTGAAAACATATGGCTGGCCTCGCTTGCCAAGCCTTGACTTTCGATCCGCTGGCGGACGGGTGGTTACAGGCGCATGACGCGCAAGTGGACGTACCCAGGCACCTTCGATCTGGGTATGTTCCTCGCCATCAGGGCAGCCACCGTGGCCTCAAGGAGTCGAGACCCGTGTCGGAAAACAAAGAACCCCAGGCAGCGAAGTTCGTTTACGACTTCACCGAGGGCAACAAGGACCTCAAGGACCTGCTCGGCGGCAAGGGTGCCAATCTCGCCGAGATGACCAACCTGGGTCTCCCGGTCCCTCCCGGCTTCACGATCACCACGGAGGCCTGCAAGGTCTACCTGGAGAGCGGCGAGGAGCCCGCGGCACTCCGTGACGAGGTCAGCGCGCACCTCGAAGCCCTCGAAGCGAAGATGGGCAAGAAGCTCGGCCAGGCCGACGACCCGCTGCTCGTCTCCGTCCGCTCCGGCGCGAAGTTCTCCATGCCCGGCATGATGGACACGGTCCTGAACATCGGCCTGTCCGACACGTCGGTGCAGGGCCTGGCGGCCCAGGCCGGCGACGAGCGGTTCGCCTGGGACTCCTACCGCCGCCTCATCCAGATGTTCGGCAAGACCGTCCTCGGTGTCGACGGCGACCTCTTCGAGGAGGCCCTCGACAAGGCGAAGGCGGCCAAGAAGGTCGCGGTCGACACCGACCTGGAGGCCGCGGACCTCAAGAAGCTGGTCGCCACCTTCAAGAAGATCGTCAAGAAGGAGGCCGGCCGCGACTTCCCGCAGGACCCGCGCGAGCAGATGGACCTCGCCATCAAGGCGGTCTTCGACTCCTGGAACGGCGACCGCGCCAAGCTGTACCGGCGCCAGGAGCGCATCCCGCACGACCTGGGCACGGCCGTCAACGTCTGCTCGATGGTCTTCGGCAACCTCGGCCCCGACTCCGGCACCGGTGTCGCCTTCACCCGCGACCCCGCCTCCGGCCACCAGGGCGTCTACGGCGACTACCTGCAGAACGCCCAGGGCGAGGACGTGGTCGCGGGCATCCGCAACACCGTGCCGCTCGCCGAGCTGGAGCAGATCGACAAGAAGTCGTACGACCAGCTCATGCGGATCATGGAGACCCTGGAGAACCACTACAAGGACCTCTGCGACATCGAGTTCACCATCGAGCGCGGCCAGCTCTGGATGCTCCAGACGCGCGTCGGCAAGCGCACGGCGGGCGCGGCCTTCCGCATCGCCACCCAGCTGGTGGACCAGGGCCTCATCGACGAGACGGAGGCGCTCCAGCGCGTCACCGGGGCCCAGCTCGCGCAGCTGATGTTCCCGCGCTTCGACGAGCAGGCGAAGGTCGAGCAGGTCGCCCGGGGCATCGCGGCCTCGCCGGGCGCGGCGGTCGGCAAGGCGGTCTTCGACTCGTACACCGCGGTGAAGTGGTCCCGTTCGGGCGAGAAGGTGATCCTGGTCCGCCGGGAGACCAATCCCGACGACCTGGACGGCATGATCGCGGCCGAGGGCATCCTCACCTCCCGCGGCGGCAAGACCTCCCACGCGGCCGTCGTCGCCCGCGGCATGGGCAAGACCTGTGTCTGCGGCGCGGAGGAGCTGGAGGTCGACACCAAGCGCCGCCGGATGACGGTGCCCGGCGGACGCGTCGTGGAGGAGGGCGACCTGATCTCCATCGACGGCTCGTCCGGCAAGGTCTACCTGGGCGAGGTCCCGGTCGTGCCCTCCCCGGTGGTGGAGTACTTCGAGGGCCGCATGCACCCGGGCGCCGACGACGCCGACGAGCTGGTCGAGGCGGTCCACCGCATGATGGCCTTCGCCGACCGCAAGCGCCGCTTGCGGGTGCGCGCCAACGCGGACAACGCCGAGGACGCGCTGCGGGCGCGCCGCTTCGGCGCCCAGGGCATCGGCCTGTGCCGCACGGAGCACATGTTCCTCGGCGACCGCCGTGAGCTGGTCGAACGCCTCATCCTCGCCGACACGGAGGAGGAGCGCGAGGAGTCCCTGAAGGCCCTGCTGCCCCTGCAGAAGAAGGACTTCGTCGAACTCTTCGAGGCGATGGACGGCCTTCCGGTGACGATCCGTCTGCTGGACCCGCCGCTGCACGAGTTCCTGCCCGACATCACGGAACTCTCCGTCCGCGTGGCCCTCGCGGAGTCCCGCCAGGAGCCGCACGAGAACGAGCTGCGCCTGCTCCAGGCCGTGCACCGGCTGCACGAGCAGAACCCGATGCTGGGCCTGCGCGGCGTACGCCTGGGCCTGGTCATCCCCGGCCTGTTCACCATGCAGGTCCGGGCCATCGCGGAAGCGGCGGCCGAGCGCAAGGCGGCCAAGGGCGACCCGCGCGCGGAGATCATGATCCCGCTCGTCGGTACGGTCCAGGAGCTGGAGATCGTCCGCGAGGAGGCGGACCAGGTGGTCGCCGAGGTCGAGGCGGCGACCGGTACGCGGCTGAAGCTGGCGATCGGCACGATGATCGAGCTGCCGCGGGCCGCCCTCACGGCCGGCCAGATCGCCGAGGCTGCGGAGTTCTTCTCCTTCGGCACGAACGACCTGACGCAGACGGTGTGGGGCTTCAGCCGGGACGACGTGGAGGCCTCGTTCTTCACGGCGTACCTGGAGAAGGGCATCTTCGGCGTCAGCCCGTTCGAGACGATCGACAAGGACGGCGTCGGCTCCCTGGTGAAGGCGGCCGCCGAAGCGGGCCGTCGTACCCGCCCCGACCTCAAGCTCGGCGTCTGCGGCGAGCACGGCGGTGACCCGGAGTCGGTCCACTTCTTCCACGAGGCCGGCCTGGACTACGTCTCCTGCTCCCCGTTCCGCATCCCGGTCGCCCGCCTGGAGGCGGGCCGCGCGGCCACCCAGTCGGCGGGCAGCGACCACCGCTGACCCACCCGGTCCCCGGAGCCGCCGTCGGTCCCCGACCCTCACCGATCGGCGGCGGCTCCGGCGCACGAAAGAGGAGGGGCGGCACCCCGGTGCGGGGGGTGCCGCCCCTCTGCGCGGCCGGACCACCTCCCGCTTCCTATGATCAGTCGATCATTCAAGGGCGGGGTCCGAGAGAGCCGGGAGAACGACGATGAACGACAAGGTCACGCGGGTACCGCCGCGTCCCCGGCCGCGTCCCGTGGCGGACTGGGAGGACGCCGAGGAGAACGCCCTGGAGTGGGCCCGGTGGCTGGGTTTCGCCGGAGCGCGGCGGACGCCGGGCGGCGCGGACAGGGGACTCGACATCGACGGGCCCGGCGTGTACGGGCAGGTCAAGTTCCACGGCCGGGCCATCGCACCGAACCTGATCCAGCAACTGTTCGGTGCGCGGGGCCGCCGGGAGGGGGAGCTGCTCTTCTTCTCGAACTCCGGGTACACGAAGGCGGCCCTGGAGTGCGCGGACGATCTCGGTGTCCGCTGCTTCCAGTACTCGCCGTCCGATGGCGAGGTCACCTCCCGCAACGCCTCCGCGCGGGAACTGATGCAGCGCGCGCACCGGCCCGCGGAAGCGGGGGAGGAGGGTCCCCCGCGCACGGTGCGGAGGTTCACCGAGCCGGTCTTCCTGGACGGCGACTACGCGGAGTTCAGCCCGGACGGCTCGATGATCGCCTACAAGGACACGCTCACCTCCGTGCGCGTCGAGGAGTGGCCCAGCCGCGCGGAGGTCGCCACCTTCACCGAGGACAGCGAGGTACTCGGTCTGGAATTCGTCGCCCCCGCGCTGCTGGCGGTCCACTTCCCGTTCCTCGACGAGACGGTGCTCTGGGACGTCCGAGCCGACACCGTCCTGCGGACCGTCGGGGAGCGTCCGCGGCACGGGCGACCCGGCATGGCCTATGTGCGCCGGGTGGAGTGCGGTGGCCAGGTGGTCACCGTGTTCGGGCACGACGGGCCGGACCGCTGGTCCGTGCTCACGGGCGAACGGCAGCCTCCACTCCGGCTTCCCGGCGTGAACGGCATGACCGACGGGCTCGTCTCGTGGGGCATATCCCCCCAGGGGGTGCCGGTGGCGTGTTACGGCAGGCGGTCGGGGAAGAAGCGCAGCTGGAACCTCCACATCGGCGACCGGTTCCAGCGGATCGCCACGGAAAGCCACGGAACGGTGCCGTCCCGCTTCGCCTTCACCTCCGACGGCCGCCTGACGGCCGCGGTGGGACACGGTCCGGACATCGCGGTCTGGGACATGGACCGGGCCGAGAGGGTCGCCGTCCTGTGCACGGGCAACCCCCCTCCTGCCCGAGGACGAGGACGCGCTGGAGGCGGTGGCGTTCAGCGCGGACGACTCCCTCCTGGCCGTCGGGGGCCGTGACAGGACCGTCCGCCTGTGGAACATGCGTCTGCGCGAGGAGACCGCTCTGCTCGAAGGCTGCGAAGACGACGTCTCGAAGATCAGCTTCAGCCCGGACGGACGTCACCTGGTGGCGTCGGACGAGAGCGGGACCGCCCGGCTGTGGGACCTCTCGCGGGACCGATGACACACGGCCGCAACTCGTCTTTCGTAATCGGGGCGCATGGTTGATCGTTGGGCCGTGCATCGATGACGGACGTCAGGGGGCACACGATGACGATCAGCCGTAGGGAGCTGCTGGCCGCGGGGGTGGGCGCCGGAGCGCTCACGGCTTGCGGATCCAACACCGGCCGGGGCGGCGGTGGTTCGGGGCCGCAGCTGACGCAGTGGTACCACCAGTACGGCGAGCCCGGCACCGAGCGGGCCGTGCGGCGCTACGCCGCCGGCTTCGGCAAGGCGCGCGTGTCGGTGCAGTGGCGGCCCGGGAACTACGACCAGCAGATCGCCGCCGCGCTGCTCACCGACTCCGGGCCCGACGTCTTCGAGGTCAACGGGCCCACCCTGGACCAGATCCGGGGCGGGCAGGTGCTCGACCTCACCGACCTGGTGCGGGAGGTGAAGGACGACTTCAATCCGGCCGTGCTCACGCCGAAGACCCACGACGGCAGGGTCTACGGCATTCCGCAGGTCATCGACACGCAGATGCTCTACTACCGCAAGAGCCTGCTGGAGGACGCCGGTGTCGAGCCGCCCGCCACCCTGGACGCCCTGGTGGACGCCGCGCACCGGCTCACCACCGGCAAGGTGAAGGGGCTCTTCCTCGGCAACGACGGCGGAGCGGGCGTGCTCGGCGGGACCCCCCTGTACGCGGCCGGATTCCGGTTCGTCGGCGACGACGGCAAGGTCGGCTTCGACGACCCCGCCGCCGCCCGCACCCTCGGCAAGCTGCACCGGCTGTACGCCGACAAGTCCCTGCTCCTCGGCGCGCCCAGCGACTGGTCGGACCCGTCCGCCTTCGTCCAGGGGCTGACCGCGATGCAGTGGACCGGGCTGTGGGCGCTGCCGCAGGTCCGCAAGGAACTCGGTGACGATTTCGGGGTGCTGCCCTTCCCTCGGGACGGGAGCCACGGACGGCCCGCCGTGCCCGTCGGGGCGTACGGCGCCGCCGTCAGCGCCCGCAGCCGGCACAAGGAACCGGCCAGGGAGTACGTGAAGTGGCTCTGGGTCGACCGCACCGACCACCAGGAGGACTTCGCGCTCTCCTACGGGTTCCACATCCCCGCCCGGATCTCCCTCGCCGAGAAGGCCACCGCGCTGAAGGACGGTCCCGCCGCCGACGCCGTCCGCTTCACCACCGACCACGGCTACGCCCAGCCGCTGCTGTGGACCCCGGCGAGCCAGACCGCCTACCAGGACGCGCTCAGCCGGATCATCAAGGACGGGGCCGAGCCGGAGCGGGAACTGCGGGCCGTCGTACGGAAGGTGTCGGCCGAACTCGACCGTGTGAAGAAGGCGTCGTGAGGCGGCGCGGGGTGCTCTGGTTCTGGGTGTTCGTCGGGCCGTTCGCGCTCGGGCTCGCGCTGTTCACGTACGTCCCGCTGCTGTGGAGCGTGGCGCTCAGCCTCTTCGACGCGCACAACACGGTCACGCCGACGCGCTTCGTCGGGCTGGACAACTACACGGCCATGCTGCGGGACGGGGCGTTCGTGGACAGCCTGAAGACCTTCGCCGTCTTCACGGCCTTCATCGTGCCCGTCACCTACGCCTTCTCCCTCTCCCTCGCCCTGATGGTCAACCGCCTCAGGGCCGCCCGGGCCTTCTTCCGGTCCGTGTTCTTCCTGCCGGCCGCGTGCAGTTACGTCGTGGCCGCGCTCATCTGGAAGATGTCGCTGTTCAGCGGGGTGCGGTTCGGGCTCGCCAACACCGTGCTGGGATGGTTCGGCGGCGATCCCGTGGCCTGGCTGTCCACCACCGATCCGCCCTGGTACTGGCTGGTCGTCGTCACCGTACGGCTGTGGCTCCAGGCCGGGTTCTACATGATCCTGTTCCTCGCCGGGCTCCAGCGGATCGACCCGGCGCTGTACGAGGCGGCGGCGGTGGACGGGGCCCGGCCCGGCTGGACGGTGCTGCGGCACATCACCCTGCCCCAGCTGCGGGCCACGTCGGCCGCGGTGGTGCTGCTGCTCGTCGTGGGCGCCTTCCAGGCCTTCGACGAGTTCTACAACCTGCTGTCCGACGCCCGGGGCTATCCGCCGTACGCCCGGCCGCCGCTGGTCTACCTCTACTACACCGCCCTCGGACAGGGGCAGAACCTCGGGCTCGGCAGCGCGGGCGCGGTGATCCTCGCACTGGTCATCGGCGTCGTCACGGTGGGGCAGGCGCGCTGGCTGCGGCTGGGGAGGACGGACGGCGATGGATGACGCCCTGGTACGGGCCGGACGGGCGCTGCGGCTGGTGCTGCTGATCGCGCTCGCCCTGCTCTTCCTGCTCCCCTTCTACCTGCTCGTGCGCAACGGACTGGCCGACGAGAAGGACATCACCTCCCCCGAGTGGACCTTCTTCCCCCGCCACGTGCGGTGGGGCAACGCCCGCGAACTGTTCGGCGACCCGTCCGTGCCGTTCGCCCGGTCCCTGCTCAACTCCGCGCTGATCGCCGTCGCCACCACCCTCGGCACCCTGCTCCTCACCTCCCTCGCGGGGTACGGCCTCGCCCGCATCCCCTACCGCCACGCGAACAAGGTCTTCTACGCCGTGCTGGGCACCCTGCTCGTCCCGGCGGCCGTCACCTTCGTGCCCAGCTTCGTGCTGGTGTCGACGCTGGGCTGGGTCTCCACGCTGCGCGGACTGATCGTGCCGACCCTGTTCCCGGCCTTCGCCTGCTTCGTCTTCCGGCAGTACTTCCTGGGCTTCCCCCGGGAGCTGGAGGACGCGGCACAGGTGGACGGGCTCGGGTACTGGCGGACGTACTGGCTCGTCGTCGTACCCAACGCCCGTCCGGTGTTCGCGGCCGTCGGGACGATCGTGTTCCTCGGCGCGTGGAACTCCTTCCTGTGGCCGCTGGTGATCGGGCAGGACCAGAGCGCCTGGACGGTGCAGGTGGCCCTGTCCTCGTTCACCACCGCCCAGGTCGTGCGGCTGCACGAACTGTTCGTCGCGGCGGCCGTGTCGATCCTGCCGCTGCTCCTGGTGTTCCTGTGCTTCCAGCGGTGGATCGTGGCCGGGGTGGAGCGGTCCGGGATCGACTGACGCGGCCGGGGTCAGGCCGTGGAGCCGCCGTCGATCACCAGGTCGGCGCCGACCACCGAGGCCGCGTCGTCCGAGGCCAGGTACAGCACGGCGGCGGCCACCTCCGCGACGGTGGAGACCCGGCCGAGGGGCACCTCCTCGCGCATGCGCGCGGCCCGGCCGGCCTCGGTCTCCCCGTCCCGGAACGACATGTCCGTGGCGGTGGGGCCGGGGCTGACGGCGTTGACGCGCACACCGTCGGCGATGTGGTCCAGGGCGGCGGCGCGGGTGAGGACGGACACGGCCGCCTTGCTGACGGCGTAGCCGCCGGTGCCGGGCCGCCTGCTGTGCACGCCGATCCGGGAGGCGATGTTCACGATGGCGCCGCCGTCCGGCTGGGTGCGCATCCGCGCGATCTCGGCCTGGAGGGCGAGGAAGACACCGGTGACGTTGATGTCGAGCATCCGGCGCCAGTCCTCCTCGGCCAGGTCGCCCACGGACCGCCCCTTGCCCTGAAGCACCCCGGCGTTGTTCACGGCGACGTCCAGGGAGCCGAACCGGTCCACGGTGGTGTCCACCAGGGCGCGCAGGTCGTCGGCGCGGGAGACGTCGGCGGTGACGGCGAGCCCCTTGCCGCCCTCGGCCTCGATCAGTGCCACGGTCTCGTCCAGCGGCTCCCGGCGCCGGCCGGCGACGACGACCCGGGCGCCCTCCCGGGCCAGGGCGAGGGCCACCCCGCGGCCGATGCCGGAGCCGGCGCCGGTGACGAGGGCGGTCCGGCCGGAGAAGCGGTGCGTCATATGAGGTTCCCTTTTCTAGACCGAGCGGTTCAGTATGAGGGGGAGAAAAAGGCGCATCGGGAACGCGCCCCCGCAAGGAGCGCGTCCAGGGGGCGCGTCCAGGGGGCGCGTTCTCCGTGGTCCCGTTCAGGCGTCCAGCAGTGCCAGGGCCTGCTCCGCCGCGTCCCGGACCCTGGCCGGGTCCGTCGAGGCCTTGCCCACCACCCGCAGGCCCTGGAGCAGGACCAGCAGCATGCGCGCGAGGGTCAGCGGGTCGCGGTCCCCGGCCAGCTCGCCCTGGGCCTGGGCGCGGACGAGGGCGGAGTGCAGCAGGGTCTCGACGGTGTCCCAGCTGCGCTCCACCCGGCGGGCGGCCTCCCGGTCGTGCGGGGCCAGCTCGACCGCCGTGTTGGTGACCAGGCAGCCCTGCTCCCGGGTCGCCTCGGCGGTGGCCTCGGCGGCGAACCGCCGGACCAGCGCGCGCACGGCCGGCAGCACCGGGCCGGGCCGGGACAGCTCCCGCGTCAGCACCGGGTCCTGTGCCCGCCCGTACCGGTCCAGCGCCCGCAGGTACAGCTCGTGCTTGCTGCCGAAGGTGGCGTACAGGCTGGCCTTGCCGATGCCCAGGTGCCCGACCAGATCGGCCATCGACGTCGCCTCGTAGCCGCGCCGCCAGAACAGCTCCAGGGCCGACTGGAGCGCCGCGTCGGGGTCGAATTCCTTGGGTCGGGGCATGGAGGCAGGCTAGGCCCATCTGAACCGGTCGGTCAAGAAACAGCCGTGGCGACGAGGGGCTCGCGAGGGCGCCGCGCGCGTGCTGGCCACCGGTGGCAGCATGGAGGGCCATGCGCGCCGCGTACATCGAGCAGCTGGGTCCCCCGGACGTCATCCGGTACGGCGAGCTGCCCGCGCCCCGCCCCGGCCCGACCGACGTCCTGGTGGACGTGCTCGCCACCGCCGTGGACCCGGTGGACGCCCTCGTCCGGTCGGGGGTCTTCCGTACGGCCGTGGAGTTCCCGTTCGTCATCGGCCGGGATCTGGTGGGGACGGTCGCGGAGACCGGACCCGGTGTGACCGGCTTCCGGGCCGGTGACCGCGTGTGGTGCGACAGCCTCGGACACGAGGGGCGGCAGGGCGCGGCCGCCGAGCAGGCGGTGGTGGCGGCCGACCGGCTCTACCCCCTGCCCGGCGGCGTCGACCCGGACCTCGCCGTGGCCGCCCTGCACCCGGCCGCCACCGCGTACCTCGCCCTGTTCGTCCACGGCCGCCTCCGCCTCGGCGAGACGGTGCTGGTCGCGGGCGCCGCGGGCAACGTCGGCAGCGCCCTGGTGACGTTCGCCGCGCGGGCGGGGGCCCGGGTCCTCGCCACGGCCGGCGCCCGGGACGCCGCGTACTGCGCCGAGTCCGGCGCGGCCGAGGTGTTCGACTACCGCGACCCGGAGCTGACCGAAAAGATCCGCCGGGCGGCGCCGGCCGGTGTCGACGTGTACCTGGACACGGCGGGCGTGAACGACCTGGAGACCTCGGTCGGTCTGCTCGCCCGCCGTGGCCGGGTGGTGCTGCTCGCCGGGGCGGGGACCCGTCCCGTGCTGCCCGCCGGACCGCTGTACATGAACGGCGGCTCCGTCGTGGGCTTCGTCATCTCGCACGCGACGACGGCCGAACTCGCCGCCGCCGCGCGAGCCGTCAACGACCTGCTGGGGCAGGGTCTGCTGCGCCCCCGGAGCCTGGAGTTGCTCCCGCTGGGCGCCGCCGCCGAGGCGCACGCGCGGATGGAGCGGGGGGAACTGCGGGGCCGCCGGGTGGTCCTGCGCACGGACCTGGCCTGACCTGGTCCGGTCCGTGCGCCCCGTCGTCTACGGCGCCCGCGCTTCATCGCGCCGCGCGGTCCGTGCGCTCCGCCGCCTCCGCCCCGGGCTGCAGTGCCCGCGCCCGCATCTCATCTCGCGCGCGACGACCGTCGGGCTCGCCGCCGAGGCGCACGCGCGGGGGGAACCGCGGGGCCGCCGGGTCGTGCCGCGCACGGACCCGGTCCGCGGGCCCCGCCGGCCCGCGCCACCGCTACAGCGCCCGCACCTCGTACGCGGTCACCCGCGCCGACTCGTCGTCCAGGCACTCCCCGGTGACCAGGTCGAAGCGCTGCTTCAGCAGCGGGGACGCCACGAACGGGCGGCCCCGGTGGGTGCCGGTCAGGCCGCGGGAGAGGACGGCGGCGCCGGTGAAGGGGTCGCGGTTGTCGACGGCGTACAGCCGGTCCGCGCGGTCGCGGAAGAGGGCCGCCTGGCGGCCGTCCGGCAGCAGGGCCGCCACTCCGCGGCCCGGGACCAGCAGGCTCAGGTCGCAGACCGTGAACCAGTCGTCCGCCAGCCGGAGCCGTACCTTCAGGTCGGTCGTCTCAACTGCCAGGGTCATCGCTGGGCGCTTCCTTCCAGGACGTCGTCGGCGGGCCGCAGGCCGATGGCCAGCAGCGGCAGGTCGGGCTTGATCTGGTCGCGCTCGGGAACGAAGGAGACGACCGGGTCCGGGGTGTCCGGGGCGTTCACGAAGGACACGAACCGGGCCAGCTTCTCGGGGTCCCCGACCGTCTCCGCCCACTCGTCGCGGTAGTTCGCGACGTGCGCCCGCATCAGCTCCTCCAGCTCGTCGCAGATGCCGAGCGAGTCGTGCACCACCACGTCCCGTACGTGCTCCAGGCCCCCCGGGAGGCGCTCCAGCCAGGTGCTGGTGCGCTCCAGACGGTCGGCCGTACGGATGTAGAACATGAGGAACCGGTCGATCAGCCGGACCAGTTCGGCGTCGGACAGGTCCTGGGCCAGCAGGTCGGCGTGGCGCGGGCTGGCGCCGCCGTTGCCGCCGACGTACAGGTTCCAGCCGCCCGAGGTGGCGATCACCCCGAAGTCCTTGGACTGGGCCTCGGCGCACTCCCGGGCGCACCCGGACACCGCCGACTTCAGCTTGTGCGGGGACCTGAGGCCCCGGTAGCGCAGCTCCAGGTCGATCGCCATCCGGACCGAGTCCTGCACGCCGTAGCGGCACCAGGCGGAGCCCACGCAGGACTTCACCGTGCGCAGCGACTTGCCGTAGGCGTGGCCGGACTCGAAGCCGGCGTCCACCAGCCGGGCCCAGATCAGCGGGAGCTGCTCGACACGGGCACCGAACATGTCGATCCGCTGACCACCGGTGATCTTCGTGTAGAGGCCGAAGTCCCGGGCGATCTCGCCGATCACGATCAGCTTCTCCGGTGCGATCTCCCCGCCGGGGATGCGCGGCACCACCGAGTACGAGCCGTTCTTCTGGAGGTTGGCGAGGAAGTGGTCGTTGGTGTCCTGGAGCGCGGCCTGCTCGCCGTCCAGGACGTAACCGCTCGCGCCGATCACCGGGGCGAGGGAGGCGATGATCGAGCCGACGGCCGGCTTGCACACCTCGCAGCCGTCCCCGCCCCGGGCGCCCTCGCGGCCGTGGCGGTCCAGCAGTTCCCGGTACGACGTGATGCGCAGGGCCAGGACGATCTCGTACAGCTCCTCGCGGGTCTGGGCGAAGCAGCCGCACAGGCCCTTGTCGACCTCGACGCCGGACGCCTCCAGCTCGGCGTCGACCAGCCCGCCCAGCACCTTCACGCAACTGCCGCACGTGGTACCGGCCTTGGTGCACTTCTTCACCTCGGGCACCGTGGTGCACCGGTGCTCGGTGACCGCCGCGCGGATCGTGCCCTTGCGGACGTTGTTGCAGGAGCAGATGATCGCGTCGTCCGGCAGCGCGGCCGCGCCCAGCTGCGCCCCCGAATCGGCTCCGGCGGGCAGCACGAGCGACTCGGGGGAGACGGGCGGCACCGAGCCGGTGAGCGCGCGCAGGGTGCCGTACGCCTCCGCGTCGCCGACCAGGATGCCGCCGAGCAGCGTGCCGTCCGCGCCGATGACCAGCTTCTTGTACAGGCCCGCGCGGGAGTCGGAGTAGACGACGTCCAGGCAGTTCTCGGTGGTGCCGTGCGCGTCGCCGAAGGAGGCCACGTCGACGCCGAGCAGCTTCAGCTTGGTGGACAGGTCGGCGCCGGTGAAGGAGGCCTCGTCGGCCGCGATGGTCGCGGCGGCCGTCTCCGCCTGCTCGTAGCCCGGTGCCACCAGGCCGTAGACCCGGCCGTCGGCGGCCAGCGCGCACTCCCCGATCGCGAACACGTGCGGGTCGGAGACGGTCCGGCACTGCTCGTCCACCGCGATGCCGCCGCGCTCGCCGACCGTGAGGCCCGCGTCGCGGGCCAGCTGGTCGCGAGGGCGGACACCGGCGCTGAACACCACCAGGTCGGTGGCGAGTTCGGAGCCGTCGGACAGCCTCATGCCGGTGACGGCACCGGAGTCGTCCGTGACGATCTCCTGGGTGCCCACACCGGTGTGGACGGTCAGGCCCATGTCCCGGATGGTCCGCAGCAGGGCCGCGCCGCCCCCGTCGTCCACCTGCACCGGCATCAGGCGCGGCGCGAACTCCACGATGTGCGCGTCGAGTCCGAGCCCCTTGAGCGCGCCGGCGGCCTCCAGGCCGAGCAGACCGCCGCCGACCACGGCACCCGTGGCCGCCCGGGTCCTCGCGTACTCCTCGATCGCCAGCAGGTCCTCGATGGTCCGGTACACGAAGCAGCCCGTGGCGTCCTTGTTCGGCACCGGCGGCACGAACGGGCAGGAGCCGGTGGCCAGGACGAGGACGTCGTAGTCCACGGCCAGGCCCGAGCGGGCGGTCACCGTGCGCGCCTCGCGGTCGATCGTCTCCGCCGGGTCGCCGAGGTGCAGCTCGATGCCGTGGTCCTCGATGAACCCCATGTCGGTCAGGGAGAGCTCCTCGGCCGTCCTGCCGGAGAAGTACGAGGTCAGCTGGACGCGGTCGTACGCCGGACGCGGCTCCTCGCACAGCACGACCACGCGGTGCGTGGCGGTCAGGCCGCGCTCGGCGAGCGCCTCGAGGAAGCGCTGGCCGACCATGCCGTGGCCGACGAGCACGATCGTGGGGGTGGCCCCCGGGGTGGCGGTCATTCAGGAGCCTCCGTCGTTGGTGAGCAGGTGGAGCAGGGGGCCGTCGCCGGGGAGCGGATCCGCTCCCTCCCAGGCGCGGGCGAGCGCGCCCACGGTGCCGAGTTCGCCGACGAGGACCCCGCCGACCAGGCGGTCGTCGCGGACGACGACCTTGCGGTAGGTGCCGCGGGTGGCGTCGGCGATCCGCACGACGTCGTCACCCGGGTGCGGCTCGGTCTCGCCGAACGCGGCGAGGTCGAAGGGGGAGCCGGGACCGGTGAGGGTCAGCCGGGTCAGCGAGCGGGTGCCGGTGTAGCGGGCACGGGCGTCGCCCGCGAGCAGCTCGGCGAGCGCGTCGGCCTGTTCCAGGGCCGGGGCGGCCAGTCCGTAGACCGTGCCGTCGTGCTGGGCGCAGTCGCCGACGGCGTGCACGCGCGGGTCGGAGGTGCGCAGCTGGTCGTCGACGAGGATGCCCTCGCGGACGGCGAGGCCCGCCTGCTCGGCGAGACCCGTGCGGGGCCGTACCCCGCAGGCGAGGACCACGAGGTCGGCGCCGAGCGCGTACCCGTCGGCCAGCTCCACCGAGCGGACCTGGCCGGCGACGCAGCGCACGTCCCGCACCCGGCACTCGGTGTGCACCTCGACGCCCAGCCCGGTCAGGTGCCGCAGCACCAGCCGGGAGGCGTCCGGGTCGAGCTGGCGTTCCATGAGCCGCTCGGCCTGCTGCGCGAGCACCACCTGGGCGCCGCGCACGGCGAGCGCGCGGGCCGCGGAGACGCCGAGCAGCCCGCCGCCGATGACGACCGCCCGTACGCCGGGCCGCACGGCCCCGGCGAGGCCCAGGCAGTCGTCCATGGTGCGGAACGCGTGGACGCCCGCGGGCAGCCGGTGGCCGGGCCCGAACAGGCCGCGCAGCGGGGGCAGCACCGGGTTGGAGCCGGTGGCCAGCACCAGCGCGTCGTACGCGATGCGCGTGCCGTCGGCGCAGGTGACGGTCCGGGCGGCCCGGTCGATGCCGGTGACCCGGGTGCGCAGCAGGCCGGCGGGCGGCGGGAGGGCGATCACCTCAGGGGCGTACCGGCCGGCCAGCACCTCGGCCAGCAGCACCCGGTTGTACGGCGCGTGCTCCTCCTCGCCGACGAGCAGCGGGGGCGTGCCCAGCTCGCCGAGCCGCCGGGCGAGCCGTACGCCCGCGAGGCCGGCGCCGATCACCACCACACGCGTATTCGAGGTCATGTCCCGAGCGTGCGTCCCCGACGTTACCCGGCGGCATCACGTCTGTTTCCCGGGCGGAACGCTGCCCTCAGCGGGCCGGGGCGGGGGGTGTGAGGGGGGTGCGCGGGGCCGGGGGAGGGGTGTGAGGCGGGGGCCGCCGGGGGCCCGGGGGCCGGCCCGGCGGCCGCGAAGCCGCGGGTCAGCGGGTGCGCAGCAGGTCCACCAGGCCGGTGGTGTCCTCCGTGGCGTGGCCCGCCGCCGCCCGTGCGCGCATCAGGTCCAGGAACGGGGTGAGCAGGTGCGCGCTCACGCCCTGTTCCGCGGCCGTGCGCAGCAGCGTCCCGCTGCCGGCGACCTGCATGCCCAGGTGGGAGACGACCCCGGTGGTGTAGTCACCGGACGCCAGCCGGCCGGCCGTCTCCTCGGCCGTGCCGGCCATCGCGGTCAGCCAGGGCACGAGCAGCGCGGCGAAGTCCCCGGGCGCCACCTCCGTCCCGCGCAGCAGCGCGAACGCGTGGGTGACCCCGGCGAACATGCCGTACATCGCGCTCAGCAGCGCCACGTCGTGCAGCGCGGCGAGAGAGGGGTCGGCACCGACGTACTCGGTGGCGGCCGGGACGGCGAGGGCGGCGCGGTGCTCCTCGAACAGCTCCGGGTCGCCGCTGTAGAGGACGAAGGCGCCGGGCGCGCCGATCATCGGCGGTACGGCCATGATCCCGCCGTCCAGGAACCGGGCGCCCCGCTTCTCCGCCCAGGCGGCGCGCTCCCGGGCGTCGGCGGGGGTGCCGGTGGTGAGGTTCACCAGGTCCCGGCCGGCCAGCTCGGCGGAGTCCAGGGCGGCGCCCACCGAGGCGTCGTCCAGCAGACAGGTCACGACGAGCCGGTTGGCGGCCACCGCCTCGGCCGCGCTCCCCGCCGCCACCGCGCCCGCGGCGGTCAGCGCGGCCGTCCGCCCGGGCGTGCGGTTCCACACGGTCAAGGGGTGTCCGGCGGCGAGCCAGGCCCGCCCGAGCGCGGTGCCCATCGCACCGGTGCCGAGCAGGGTCAGGGGAGTGGGGGACGCGGCGGAAGGGGAGGTGTCGGTCATGGCGACTAGGCTCGCCCGTGGAGCCGCCGCGCAGAAGTACGTACTTCCGAGTGGGTGGTTACCAGCGGGAAAGCATGCGGGCCGGAAGGGGGAGGACCATGCCGGTGGGACGGCGGCCGGGGGCGTACCTGTGCGGGACCGACGCGGCGATGGACATCATCGACGGCAAGTGGAAGGTGTCGATCCTGTGGGTGCTGGGCGAACGCGGTACGTGCCGCTTCGGTGAGCTGCGCCGGCGGCTGCCGGGCGTCACGGAGAAGGTGCTCGCCGCGCAGCTGCGCGAACTGGAGGCCGACGGCGTCGTGCACCGCGAGGAGTACGACGAGGTGCCGCCCCGCGTGGAGTACACGCTGACCCCGAGCGGCCTCCAGCTGAACGAGGCGCTGGAGCCGCTCGGCAGCTGGGGCAGAAGGCACGTACTGGGCGGGGCGCCGGCGCCGCACTGAGCCGCCTGGGGGCGATGCCCTCAGCGGCTGCCGGTCAGATGGGCGAACACCACCACGTTGCCCTGGTAGCCGGTGGTCCTCGAGTAGCCGCCGCCGCAGGTGATGACGCGCAGTTCGGGGCGGTGGGCGGCGCCGTACACCTTCTCGTCGGGGAAGGCGCGGGCCGAGTACACCTCCACCGCGTCCACGGTGAACACGGCCACCGAGCCGTCCCGGCGGTCCACCTCGATGCGGGCGCCCCGCTTCAGCGCGCCCAGGTCGTAGAAGACGGCGGGGCCCTCGGTGTTGTCGACGTGGCCGGCGACGATCGCGGTGCCGGTCTCGCCGGGGGTGGTGCCGGCCTCGTACCAGCCGGCCAGGTTCTTCTCCTTGGCGGGCGGCGCGTCCAGGCTGCCGGAGCGGGTCAGGGCCAGGCCCGTGAGGGGCGCGTCCACCCGGATCGCGGGGATGCGGATGCGCAGGGGCGGGGACGGCGCGAGGCCGGGCGCCGCGACCCGCGTACCGCCCGGGTCGGGGCGGCCCTCGGCGGCGGACGGCTGCGGCGGGGTGTGCGGGACGGCGCCGCCGCCCAGCAGCCACACGCCCGAGCCGAGGGCGGCGACGGTGACGGCGGCTATGGCGGTGTCGCCGAGCCGGGCGGCCCTGGCGCCGCGAGCGGTCCCGCGGTTCCCGGCGGCCTTGCGGTTTCCGGCGGCCTTGCGCATGCCAATCCCCTCTCCCGGGGGCGTGCCCCCGAAGGGCCCCTTCCCCCTCCGGGCCGCGAGGGGCGTCGGACCCGGAGGGGGCGGGATGTGCGGTACCGGCGGACGGACAGCGGAGGGTGTCCGTCAGATCCCGTCGCCTCTCGCCCGGCGATGCAGGAGCCAGGTACCGCCCGCGGCGGCGACGGCCAGTGCCGCCACGCCCGCCGCGGTCTGCACGGGGTCGGGGCCGAGTCCGCCGCCGACCCCCGTCTTGACGCTTCCTCGCGGCAGCACCTCCTGGTGCACCGCGCTCAGGGCCACCACCAGGTCGCCCGCCACCTGCCGGTCGCCCACGGCGCACCGGGCGACGATCTCGTACGTCCCCGGCTGCGCGCTGGACGGCACCCGGAACTGCCCGATCGCCTCGCCCTCGTGCGTGGTGGGCGCCAGCATGAACGTGCCGGCGCCGACCGCGCCCGCGTCGCCGGTCGCGGGTCCGGTGTCCCCGCACGCGGCCGTGTTCACCGTGACCTGGTCACCGGGCGCCACGGTCGCCGGGTACAGGTCGAGACGGCCGGTCCCGGCCGCGTGGGCGGGTGCCGCGGCGGTCACGGCGAGCGCGGTACCGGCCAGCAGACGGGCAGTGCGTCGCATGGTGCTCCCCAGGGCTTGTCCGACTCGTCCAGGGGTGGGCCCCTGCCCTACCGAGGTAAGTCGCAGTCGCGGGGATCCGCTTCCCGAGGCGGCGCCGGGAATGCGGTGAACGGGTGGCGCGAAAGGCCCCCCACACGGCCTAGCCGGAGTGTGTTCCGGCAGGTCAGGGCCGTGTGAGGGGCCGGGTGCGAAGAGCACACGATTGGCCCCCACCCGCCGGGGGGCCGCGCCGGTTCAGTTCACGTTGACCGCGCTCCAGGCGGCGGCCACCGCGTTGTACTCGGTGCTGCCCGCGCCGTAGAGGTCCTTGGCCGCGTTGAGGGTGGCCGTGCGCGCGCCCGCGTAGTTGGTCGAGGAGGTCATGTAGACCGTCAGCGCCCGGTACCAGATCTTGCCGACCTTGTCCCGGCCGATGCCGGTGACCGTGGAGCCGTTGTACGTCGGCGAGTCGTAGCTGACGCCGTTGACGGTCTTGGCTCCGCTGCCCTCGGCGAGCAGGTAGGCGAAGTGGTTGGCGACGCCCGAGGAGTAGTGGACGTCCAGGTTCCCGACCGACGAGCTCCAGTAGTCGGCCGAACTGCCGTCCTTGGACGGCTTGTCCATGAAGCGCAGGGCCGCCTTGCCGAAGCCGGGCTTCACGATCTTCTCGCCGATGAGGTAGTCACCGGTGTCGGAGGAGTTGTTCGCGTACCACTCCACCATCGTGCCGAGGATGTCGGAGGTGGCCTCGTTCAGCCCGCCGGACTCGCCCGAGTAGGTCAGCGCGGCGGTCTTGGACGTCACGCCGTGGGTCATCTCGTGCCCGGCGACGTCCAGGGCGACCAGCGGCCCGAAGGTGGTGCCGTCACCGTCGCCGTAGGTCATGCAGAAGCAACTGTCGTCCCAGAAGGCGTTGTTGTAGTTGCTGCCGTAGTGGACGCGGTTGTACGAGCCCTTGCCGTCGCCGGCGATGCCGTTGCGGCCGTGGACGTTCTTGTAGTAGTCCCAGGTCTCGTTCGTGCCGTACTGGGCGTCGACGGCGGCCGAGGCGCGGTCCGCGGTGGTGCCCGAGCCCCAGTGGTTGTCGGCGTCCGTGAACAGGGTCGCGGGGGCCCGGCTGAAGCAGATGCCGAAGACGCACAGATCGGTCTTGTTCTCGGCGTCACCGGTGTAGGTGTTGCCCCGCGTCGGGTCCTTGAGCTGGTACGAGGTCCCCGACTGGGTGGTCTCCAGCGCGACCGTGCCGCTGTAGAGGCCGTTGCCGTCGCCGGTGGCCGTCTCGATGCTGTCCCAGGCGTCGATCTGCGCGCCGGTGCGCGCGTCGGTCAGCACGGTGCGGGCGACGGGGTTGCCGAGCGAGTCCAGGCCGGCCGCGTCGGTGCGCCAGGCCAGCTTCGGGCTGCCGTGCAGGGCGTCGACCACCAGCACCGGCTTGGCCTTGGCCTGCTTCAGCGTCGTGCCGTGGTGGGCCGCGCGCAGGGCGCTCACCGCGAGGCCGGCGGCCTTGGGGCCGGAGACCCGTGGGGTGACGGAGGGCACGGAGATCGCCTGCCGGGTGGCGCGGTCGGCGCCGCGGTAGGCGCCGTCGGGGGCGAGGTGGACGACGAAGTCGCCGCCCAGGACGGGGAGCTGACGGTAGGTGCGGTCGTAGCGGACGTGCTGGGTGCCGTCCTTGTCCACGACCACGTCCCGGACGCTGGTGTCCTGGGGCGCGGTGAGGCCCAGGGCCGTCGCGTGGGCCAGGAGGGCCGAGGCCGCGTTCTGGACCGCGGTGGCCCGGGTCGGTCTGGCATCGGCGTGGGCGGCGGGGGAGAGGGCGACGGCCAGCAGGGTCGCGGTGGTCAGGGCGACACCGGCGGTGGCTGTGCGGCGGTTTCCTCGGACGTGCTGCCGTATCCGGCTCATCTGTCTCCTCGGGGAGGCGCCAGGCTGGGAGTGGGGGTGGCGCTGACGTGTCACCGAGATTTAAGAGGGCATGACATGTCATGTCCATAGCGCGTTCATGGAACTTCGGGGAGATGTGTGGGGAGCCGGCGAGGGTCCAGAATCGTTCGCGTGACCGCCGAGGACCCCCGACCCTTGCCCTTCTTCGTCTACGGCACCCTCCGCCCCGGCGAGGCCAACCACGACCTCTACCTGCGCGGCCGCACCCTCGCCGAGGAACCCGCCCGCCTCACCGGCGCCGTGCTGTACGACGGCCCCGGCTACCCCTACGCCGTCGAGGAGCCCGGCGGCACCGTGCGCGGGGAACTGGTGACCGCCCGGCCCGAGGCGTACGCGGACCTGCTGGCCGCCCTGGACCGGCTGGAGGAGTACGAGCCGGACGGCCCCCGCAACCTCTACGAACGCCTCGCCCGGGACGTCGTGCGCACCGCCGGCGGCACCGTCCGGGCCTGGGTCTACCTGGCCGCCCCGCGCGTCGCCGCCCGGCTGCGCGCCACCGGCACCCGCATCACGGACGGCGACTGGCTCTCCCGCCGCTGAGTCAGGACAGCAGGGTGACCCCCTCGGGCACCTCGATGCCGAACTCCTCCTCCACCAGGCGCCGCGCCTCCGCCTCCCCGGCCAGCGTGCGCCCGCTCACCGTGCCGTCGGCGCGCGTCTCGGTGAACCGGGCGCCGTCCAGCGCGAGATGGCGGTCCGCGGTGGTCCGCTGGAGGTAGGGACGGCGGGTGAACGGGGACCGGGGGTGGGTGCCGACGAACCAGTTGAACACCTCCAGGTCGGACGCGGCGAACGGCTCCTGGGTGAACGCGTACTGACCGGCCCACGCTCCTTCTCCCGGGCCGCCGCGGGGGTCGTGGGCCTGCAACTCCCACAGCTCCAGCGGCCCGTCGTGCGGCAGCCGCACCAGCCGGTGCCGGCGGCCGGCGCCCTCGAACTCGGTGCCGGTCACCAGCGGCACCGGCAGCAGCAGCGCGCCGGGCGCACCGAAACCGACGTCCGCGAGGTAGGGCAGCGGCTCGCCGGGCACCTCGACCCGGAGCATCGCGTGCGTCCGGGGCCGGCTCTCCGGTGTCCGCGCGCCCACCACGACCCGGGCGGCCAGCTGGACCACCCGGAAACCGAGCGCCTCCAGCGCCAGCCGGAGCAGGATGCCGTGCTCGTAGCAGTAGCCGCCGCGCCGGCCGCGGACCATCTTGGCCATCAGGTCGGCGGGCGCGAGGGAGGGAGCCCTGCCCCGCACCGGGTCCAGGTTCTCGAAGGGCAGCGACAGCGCGTGCGCCAGGTGCACCCCGCGCAGGGTGGCCAGGCAGGCCCGCCGCTCGCCCTTCCAGCCGATGCGGTCGAGATAGGCGTCGAGGTCGTACGGCTCGCTCAGGTCGGTGTCGGACATACCCCGAACCTATGCGAACGCCACCCCGCGCGCCTCGGCCGGCGGACCGGGCCTCACTGGTCCGCCGGACCCAGAACCTCCACCCGCACCGCGCACGACTTGAACTCCGGCATCCGGGACGTCGGGTCCAGGGCCGGGTTGGTGAGCGTGTTGGCGCGGCCCTCGCCCGGCCAGTGGAAGGGCATGAAGACCGTGTCCGGACGGATGGCACCGGTGATCCGCGCGGGCGCGACGGCCCGGCCGCGCCGGGACACCACCGCCACCCGGTCGCCGTCGGCCGCCCCCAGCCGGGCCGCGAGCCGCGGGTGCAGCTCCACGAACGGGCCGGGCGCCGCCGCGTTCAGCTCCGCCACGCGCCGGGTCTGCGCCCCCGACTGGTACTGCGAGACCACCCGCCCGGTGGTCAGCAGCAGCGGGTACTCGGCGTCCGGCTCCTCGGCCGTGGCCCGGTGCACCACGGGCACGAACCGGGCCCGGCCGTCCGGAGTGGCGAAACGGTCGAGGAACAGGCGCGGGGTGCCGGGGTGCACGACGGCCGGACCGGGGTCCGCCGCCGGGTCGTCCGGCAGCGGGTCCGGGACCGCGTCCTCGCCGTCCGCCACCCCCGTACCCCCCGTCGCACCCGGAACCTCCGGGCACGGCCAGAAGACGCCGTTCTCCTCGGCCAGGCGGCGGTAGGTGATGCCGGAGTAGTCCGCCGGGCCGCCGGCGCTCGCACGGCGGAGTTCCTCGAAGACCTCCTCCGGGTCGGCCGGGAATCCCTTCTCCACCCCGAGCCGGTCGGCCAGTTCACGCAGGACGTACAGGTCGCTGCGGACGCCGGGCGGGGGAGCGACGGCCTGGCGGCGCAGCAGCACACGGCCCTCCAGGCTGGTCGTCGTGCCCGTCTCCTCCGCCCACTGGGTCACCGGCAGCACCACGTCCGCCAGCTCCGCCGTCTCCGACAGGACGACGTCGGCCACCGCCAGGAAGTCCAGCGAGCGCAGGCGCCGCTCGACGTGGGCCGCGCGCGGGGCCGACACCACCGGGTTGGACCCCATCAGCAGCAGCGCCCGGACGTCCGTGCCGAGCGCGTCGAGGAGTTCGTACGCGCTGCGCCCGGGACCCGGCAGGCTGTCCGGGTCCACGCCCCACACCCCGGCCACGTGCCGCCGCGCCGCCGGGTCGTCCAGCTTGCGGTAACCGGGCAACTGGTCGGCCTTCTGCCCGTGTTCGCGTCCGCCCTGCCCGTTGCCCTGCCCGGTCAGACAGCCGTACCCGGAGAAGGGGCGGCCCGCGCGGCCGGTCGCCAGGCACAGGTTGATCCAGGCGCCCACCGTGTCCGTGCCCTTGGACTGCTGCTCCGGCCCGCGCGCGGTGAGCACCATCGCCGCCTCCGGCTCGCAGAACATCCGCACCGCCTCACGCAGTCGCGGCACCGGCACCCCGGTGATCCGCTCCACGTACTCCGGCCAGTGCGCCATCGCCGCGGCCCGGGCCTCCTCCCACCCGGTGGTCCGCGCCCGGACGTACTCCTCGTCCGTGCGCCCCTCGGCCACCACCAGGTGCAGCAGCCCCAGCGCGAGGGCGAGATCGGTCCCGGGCCGGGGCGCGAGGTGCAGGTCCGCCTGCTCGGCGGTCCGCGTCCGGCGCGGGTCGACGACGATCAGCGTGCCGCCGTTCTCCCGCAGCTCCGTGAAGAACCGCAGCGCCGGCGGCATGGTCTCGGCGAGGTTGGACCCGACGAGGATCACGCACCCGGTCCTCGGGACGTCCTCCAGCGGGAACGGCAGCCCCCGGTCCAGGCCGAACGCCTTCGTACCGGCCGCCGCCGCCGACGACATGCAGAACCGGCCGTTGTAGTCGATCTGCGAGGTGCCCAGCACCACCCGGGCGAACTTGCCGAGCGCGTACGCCTTCTCGTTGGTGAGCCCGCCCCCGCCGAACACCCCCAGCGCGTCGGCGCCGTACCGGTCGCGCGTCGCCCCGAGCCGCTCGGCGATCCGGTCCAGCGCCTCGGGCCAGCCCGCCTCCACCAGCCGGCCGCCGTCGCGCACCAGCGGCGCGGTCAGCCGTACCGCGGGCGACAGCACCTCGGCCGCCGTACGGCCCTTGCCGCACAGCGCGCCCCGGTTCACCGGGAAGCCGGCGCGCCCGGTGACCTCGACGCCTCCCCGGGGCAGGGGCGTGATGTTCATCCCGCACTGCAGGGCGCAGTACGGGCAGTGGGTGGGCGTCGAGGTGTTCTCCATGCCGCCCAGCGTGCGTCGCCTGTGTTACGGCCCCGGGCCGCCCCCGGTTACACGCCCGGCACGGCGGCCTCCCCGCGCCGGTCGGCGGGCCGTGAGGCCGCGGTCACCGGCCGGCGGCCAGCGCCCGCGCCACCCCCGGCTCCCTCGGCCCGAGGAACGTCGGGTCCGGCTGGAAGACGGCGTCCAGCACCGCCTTGCCCGCCGCGAACACCTCCCGCGTCCCGCCGTAGTACCAGGTCGCGTCGTGCTCGGCGTCGACCCCGACCCCGTACGAGGCGACCCCCGCCGCCTCGCACAGGGCCACCGCCCGCCGGATGTGGAAGCCCTGGCTGATCAGCACCGCCCGGTCCACCCCGAAGATCTTCTTGGCCCGGACGCAGGAGTCCCAGGTGTCGAACCCGGCGTAGTCGCTGACGATCCGCGCGTCGGGCACCCCGTGCTTGGTGAGGTAGGCGCGCATGGCGTCGGGCTCGTCGTAGTCCTTCCGGCTGTTGTCCCCGGTGACCAGCACCACCTCGATCCGCCCGGCCCGGTACAGCGCGGCCGCCGCGTCCAGCCGGTGCGCGAGGTACGGCGAGGGCTGCCCCTGCTTCCACAGCCCCGCCCCGAACACCACCGCGACCTCGGTGCGCGGCACGTCCGCCGTCGTCCGCAGCCGGTCCGCCGTCGACACGTACAGCCAGGCCGACGGGAGCAGCGCCAGCACGCACCCGGCCATCACGGCCCGCACCAGCCGCCGCTGCCCGGTCCGCGTGCGCGGCCACCGCGGTCGGCGCATCCTCATACGGCCCCCTGTGCTCGCTCCCGACCAGGAGGACGCCGCAGGCGCCGTCCCGGTTCGCCTCACACCGCGCATCCGTACGCCGTGAACCCGAGGAAAACACCGGTGACGGCCGTGCAACGGGCACGCAACGTCTCCCGGTCAGGATCGATTCCATGACGGCGTCCACCCCCCTGCGCACCGGCAGCCGGCTCCTCGCCCCGCCGGCCCTCGTGCTGGTCGCCCACGGCAGCCGGGACCCCCGGGCGCTCACCACCGTGCGGGCCCTGCTGGACCGGGTCCGCGCGCTGCGCCCCGGCCTCCCCGTCCACCTGGGCCACATCGAGCTGAACGAGCCCCTGCTCCCCGGCACCCTCGCCGCCCTCGGTGACACCCCGGCCGTCCTCGTCCCGCTCCTCCTCGGCAGGGGCTACCACGTGAAGCGGGACATCCCCGAGACGGCGGCGGCCGCACCGGTACGCGCACGCGTGGCCGCCCCGCTCGGCCCCCACCCGCTCCTCGCCGAGGCCCTGCACGCCCGCCTCCTCCAGGCCGGCTGGCCCGCGGCCCCGGACGGCACCACCCGCCGCGAGGCCGCGGTCGTCCTCGCCGCGGCCGGCTCCCGCGACCCCGACTCGGCCGCGGACACCCGGCACACGGCCCGGCTCCTCTCCGCCCGCCTGGGCGTCCCGGTGCTCCCCGCGTACGCCTCGGCGGCGACGCCGACGGTTCCCGCGGCTCTGCGCGCACTGGCGGCACGCGGCCGGCGCCAGGTGGCGGTGGCGTCGTCCTTCATGGCCCCGGGCCGCTTCGCCACCCGGTGCGCGGCCCAGGCCCCCTGGATCGCGTCGGCCCCCCTGGGAGCCCACGAGGCGATGGCGCGTCTGGTCCTGCACCGCTACGACCAGAGCCTGACGGAAACGTCCACGGCAGCCGCCTGACAGGCCACACCGCACCCGCGCCCGCCGGCGGAAGCCGACCCGGCGCCCGACGGGGCTTACTGTCGACCCATGGAAGGCACCGCACTCCCCACGGCATACGACCCCACGGCATACGACCCCACGTCGGTCGAGCGCTGGGCGCCCGAACCCGACAAACGCCCGGGCCGCACGGCCTTCCAACGCGACCGCGCCCGCATCCTGCACTCCGCCGCCCTGCGGCGGCTCGCCGGCAAGACGCAGGTGGTGACCCCGGGCACCAGGAGCCAGGTCTGGGACGCCAGCCCCCGCACCCGCCTCACCCACTCCCTCGAATGCGCCCAGGTCGGCCGGGAACTGGGCGCCGCACTCGGCTGTGACCCCGACCTGGTCGAGGCGGCCTGCCTCGCCCACGACCTCGGTCACCCGCCCTTCGGCCACAACGGCGAGACCGCGCTGAACGAGTTCGCCGACGACTGCGGCGGCTTCGAGGGCAACGCCCAGTCCCTCAGGCTCCTCACCCGCATCGAGCCCAAACGGTTCACCCCCGAGGGCTCCGTCGGCCTCAACCTGACCCGCGCCACCCTGGACGCGGCCACCAAGTACCCCTGGCAGCGCGGCGCCCACCCCACCGACCCGGCGTCACGGAAGTTCGGCGTGTACGAGGACGACCGCCCGGTGTTCGACTGGGTGAGACGGCACGCCCCCGGCACCCGCACCTGCTTCGAGGCACAGGTCATGGACTGGTCGGACGACGTCGCCTACTCGGTCCACGACGTCGAGGACGGCCTGCACGCCGGCCACGTCGACCCCGGCTGCCTGCGCGCCGAGCCGGAACGGCAGGCGGTGTTCGAGGCCGCCCTCGGCCGGTACGTCCCCGCGGACACCGACCCCGCCGAACTCGCCGCCGCCCTCGACCGCCTCCAGGACGAGGAGTGGTGGCCGCACGGCTACGACGGCACGGCGGTCGCCCAGGCCCGGCTGAAGGACGCCACCAGTCAGCTCATCGGCCGGTTCTGCCTGGCCGCCGAGGCCGCCACCCGCGCCGCGTGGGGCACCGGGCCGCTCACCCGCTACGACGCCGAACTCGTCGTACCCCGGGGGACCCGCATGGAGTGCGCGGTGCTCAAGGCGGTCGCCGACCGGTTCGTGATGCAGCGCGCGGAACAGGAGCGGCTCCGCGCCGACCAGCGGGTCATCGTCGCGGAGCTGGCCGGGGCGCTGACCGCCCGCGCGCCCGAGGGCCTGGACCCCCAGTTCCGGGCGCTGTTCGACGCGGCGGACGACGACAAGGCGCGCAAGCGGGTGATCGTGGACCAGATCGCCTCCCTGACCGACGCCTCGGCGCTCTCCCTGCACGCGAGACTTACGGGGCATATGTGAGGGGAACATGACCCGCCATGGCCTGATCGGGTCACACCCTCTTCCCGCAGCACGCCGCGTGCGGGACGCTCGCATGTGGCGGCACCCTTACGAGGAGGCATCAAGTGGTCGACGCGGATCAGACGTTCGTCATCGTGGGAGGCGGTCTCGCCGGCGCCAAGGCGGCCGAGACGCTCCGGGCGGAGGGCTTCACCGGCCGGGTGATACTGATCTGCGACGAACGCGACCACCCCTACGAGCGCCCGCCGCTGTCCAAGGGCTACCTGCTGGGCAAGGAGGAGCGGGACAGCGTCTTCGTGCACGAGCCCGCCTGGTACGCCCGCAACGACGTCGAGCTGCACCTCGGCCAGACCGTGGACCGGATCGACCGTACGGCGAAGACGGTCCGCTTCGGTGACGACGGCACGATCGTCCGCTACGACAAGCTGCTGCTGGTCACCGGCGCCGAACCGCGCCGCCTGGACATCCCCGGCACCGACCTGGCGGGCGTCCACCACCTGCGCCGCCTCGCGCACGCCGAGCGCCTCAAGGGCGTCCTGCAGCACCTCGGCCGGGACAACGGGCACCTGGTGATCGCCGGCGCCGGCTGGATCGGCCTGGAGATCGCGGCGGCGGCCCGGGGCTACGGCGCGGAGGTCACGGTGATCGAACCGGCGCCGACCCCGCTGCACGGCGTGCTCGGCCCCGAGCTGGGCAACGTCTTCGCCGCGCTGCACCGCGAGCACGGCGTCCGCTTCCGCTTCGGGGCGCGCCTCACCGAGATCGTCGGCCAGGACGGCGTGGTCCTCGCGGCCCGCACGGACGACGGCGAGGAGCACCCGGCGCACGCCGTCCTCGCGGCGATCGGCGCGGCACCCCGGGTCGCCCTCGCGGAGGCGGCCGGCCTGGAGATCGCCGACCGGGCGCACGGCGGCGGCATCGTCGTCGACGAACGGCTGCGCACGTCCGACCCCGACATCCACGCGGCCGGCGACGTGGCGTCCTTCCCGCTCGCCCTGTTCGGCACCCGGCTGCGCGTCGAGCACTGGGCGAACGCGCTGAACGGCGGCCCGGCGGCGGCACGCGCGATGCTGGGCGAGGAGGCGGTCTACGACCGGGTGCCGTACTTCTTCACCGACCAGTACGACCTGGGCATGGAGTACAGCGGCTGGGCGCCGCCGGGGTCGTACGACGAGGTGGTGATCCGGGGCGACGCGGGGAAGCGGGAGTTCATCGCGTTCTGGGTGAAGGAGGGACGCGTGCTGGCCGGGATGAACGTGAACGTGTGGGATGTCACAGAGCCCATCCAGAGGCTCATCCGTTCCCGGGCCCAGGTGAACGTCGAGGCGCTCTCCGACCCGCACGTCCCCCTCGACAGCCTCACCCCGTGACCTCCGCGAGCGCCGGGACTGTCACCGCGCCCCCGTAGAATTCACGCGTGGCAGGACGGATCAACGACGAGGACGTGAAGGCGGTACGGGACGCGGTCCCGATCGACGCCGTGGTCTCCGAGTACCTCCAGCTGCGCAACGCGGGCGGCGGCAACCTCAAGGGCCTGTGCCCGTTCCACGACGAGAAGTCGCCGTCCTTCCAGGTCAGCCCCAGCAAGGGTCTCTTCCACTGCTTCGGCTGCCAGGAGGGCGGCGACACCATCACCTTCGTGATGAAGGTGGACCACCTCTCCTTCTCGGAGGCGGTGGAGCGGCTGGCCGCGCAGGCCGGCATCACGCTGCGGTACGAGGAGGGCGGGTACAACCCGGCCCACCAGCGCGGGGAGCGCATCCGCCTGGTCGAGGCGCACAAGATCGCCGCCCAGTGGTACGCCGAGCAGCTCGCCACCAGCCCCGAGGCCGAGACCGGCCGGGTCTTCCTCGCCGAGCGCGGCTTCGACCAGGCCGCCGCCGTCCACTTCGGCGTCGGCTACAGCCCCCAGGGCTGGGACCACCTGACCCGCTTCCTGCGCGGCAAGGGCTTCACCGACAAGGAGCTGGTCCTCTCCGGCCTCGCCCAGGAGGGCCGCCGGGGACCCATCGACCGGTTCCGGGGCCGGCTGATGTGGCCGATCCGGGACATCGGCGGCGACGTCGTCGGCTTCGGCGCCCGCAAGCTGTACGAGGCCGACAACGGCCCGAAGTACCTCAACACCCCCGACACGCCGATCTACCGCAAGAGCCAGGTGCTGTACGGCATCGACCTGGCGAAGAAGGAGATCGCGAAGAGCAGCCGCGCGGTGGTGGTCGAGGGCTACACCGACGTCATGGCCTGCCACCTCGCCGGTGTGACCACGGCCATCGCGACCTGCGGCACGGCCTTCGGCGGCGACCACATCAAGATCCTGCGCCGGCTGCTGATGGACAACGGCTCGGCCCGGGTGATCTTCACCTTCGACGGTGACGCGGCCGGGCAGAAGGCCGCCCTGCGCGCCTTCGAGGACGACCAGAAGTTCGCCGCCGAGACGTACATCGCCGTCGCTCCGGACGGCATGGACCCCTGCGATCTGCGCCTCGCCAAGGGCGACGAGGCCGTGGCGGACCTCGTCGAACCGCGCACGCCCCTCTTCGAGTTCGCGCTCCGCCAGGTCGTGAGCCGCTACGACCTCGACACCCCGGCGGGCCGCGCCGCGGCGCTGGACGAGGCCGCGCCGATCGTCGCCCGGATCAAGAACAGCGGCGCCCAGCACGAGGTCGCCGTCGAACTGGCCGGCATGCTCGGCATCCTCGACACCCAGTTCGTGGTCCGCCGGGTGGCCCAGCTGGCCCGCTGGGCGCGCGACGGCAAGGGCCCCCAGCAGCAGGACCGGCGCCGCCCGGCCGACCAGCAGTGGACACAGGCGCCCCGCCCGGCCGGCTCCGGGCCTGCCCTGACCCTGCGCAACCCGGTCTTCGCCGCCGAACGCGAACTGCTCAAACTCGCCCTCCAGCGCCCCGAACTGGTCTCCCCGGCCTTCGACGCCTACGGCGTGGACGAGTTCACCGCCCCGCCGTACGCCGCCGTGCGCCAGGCCGTCGCGGAGGCGGGCGGCGCCGAGTACGGCGTGCCCGACCCGCAGGAGTACCTGGTCCGCGTCCGTGAGGCGGCGCCCGACGACACCGTGCGCGCGATGGTCACGGAGCTGGCCGTCGAGCCGATCCTGCGGCGCACGGTGGACGAGACGTACGCCGGCACGGTCCTCGTCCAGATCCGCCGCCGCGCCGTGGAACGCCGCATCCGCGACATCCAGTCCCAGATGACCCGCCTGTCCACCGCCGGCGACCCGGCCCAGCTGGCCGCCGTACAGAACGAACTCTGGATCCTCCAGCAGTACGACCAGGCGCTGCGCGAACGGGGCGCGGAGGCGCTGTGACGCGGGGCCGGCCCTCCGCGGGGTTGCCAGCCGCATAGTCCTGCGAGACGAGTAACCGGCCGGTGACGGACCGGACGCAAAAAGTCACCGCACGCCCCTCGTGGCGGGCTTGTGTCGTACTCCACACTGGGGGCGGTGCCCGAGCCTCGGAGCGCACGCTGCCGCACACCTTCAGCAGCGATCATCCTGGAGGTCGCCCCCGTGCAGACCCAGACCCTCACCCAGACCGACAGCAGCACCAGCGCCACCGTCATCGCCGCGGACGACGACCCGGACGCGGAGGAGGACGTCCTCGCGGCCGTGCCCCCGCAGAGCCGTGCCGGCCTGCACCCCGAGACGGAGCCGCCCGCCGAGGCGCTCGCGGACGAACCCGGGGAGCCCGTCGAGGTCCCCGCCGTCGCCCGGGTCGAATCCGGCGGGCCCTCCGCCGACCTGTTCCGCCAGTACCTGCGCGAGATCGGCCGCATCCCGCTGCTCACCGCCGCCGAGGAGGTGGAACTGGCCCGCCGGGTGGAGGCCGGCCTGTTCGCGGAGGAGAAGCTCGGCACCACCCCCGATCTGGACAGCGAACTCGCGCAGGACCTGGACCGACTCGTCGTCATGGGCCGCATGGCCAAGCGCCGGCTCATCGAGGCGAACCTGCGGCTCGTCGTCTCCGTGGCCAAGAGGTACGTCGGCCGCGGCCTGACCATGCTCGACCTCGTCCAGGAGGGCAACCTCGGGCTCATCCGGGCCGTGGAGAAGTTCGACTACGCGCGCGGCTACAAGTTCTCCACCTACGCCACCTGGTGGATCCGGCAGGCCATGTCCCGCGCGCTCGCCGACCAGGCCCGCACCATCCGGGTCCCGGTCCACGTCGTGGAGCTGATCAACCGGGTCGTGCGGGTCCAGCGGCGCATGCTCCAGGAGCGCGGCTACGAGCCGACGGCGGAGGAGGTCGGCGCCCATCTGGACCTGCCGCCCGAGCGGGTCGGCGAGGTGCTGCGGCTCGCCCAGGAGCCGGTGTCGCTGCACGCCCCGGTCGGCGAGGAGGACGACGTCGCCCTCGGCGACCTCATCGAGGACGGCGACGCGGCGAGCCCCGTCGAGTCCGCCGCCTTCCTGCTGCTGCGCGAGCACCTGGAAGCGGTGCTGTCCACGCTGGGGGAGCGCGAGCGGAAGGTCGTCCAGCTCCGCTACGGCCTGGCCGACGGCCGCCCGCGCACCCTGGAGGAGATAGGCCGCATCTTCGGCGTGACCCGCGAACGGATACGGCAGATCGAGTCCAAGACGCTGAACAAGCTCCGGGACCACGCGTTCGCGGACCAGCTGCGGGGCTACCTGGACTGAGGGGGCCGCCGCCGCGCAGCGGCCCCCCCGCGCGCCTAGTCGACCTCGGCCACCGCCTGCGCGAACTGCGCCTTGTACAGCCGGGCGTAGGCGCCGTCCGCCGCCAGCAGCTCCGCGTGCGCGCCCTGTTCGACGATGGACCCGTTCTCCATCACGAGGATGGTGTCCGCGTCCCGGATGGTCGACAGCCGGTGCGCGATCACGAACGACGTACGGCCGGCCGCCAGCTTGGCCATCGCCTTCTGGATCAGCACCTCCGTCCGCGTGTCCACGGAACTCGTCGCCTCGTCCAGCACCAGGATCACCGGGTTGGACAGGAACGCCCGCGCGATGGTGATCAGCTGCTTCTCACCGGCGCTGACACCCGTGCCCTCGTCGTCGATCACGGTGTCGTAGCCGTCGGGCAGGGTGCGGATGAAGCGGTCCGCGTGGGCCGCCCGGGCCGCCTCCTCGATCTCCCCGCGCGTGACCTCGCGGGAGGCGCCGTAGGCGATGTTCTCCGCGATGGTGCCGCCGAACAGCCAGGTGTCCTGGAGCACCATGCCGATCCCGGCCCGCAGCTCGTCCCGGGTCATGCCGCGGATGTCGACCCCGTCCAGGGTGATCCGGCCGCCGGAGACGTCGTAGAACCGCATCAGCAGGTTGACCAGCGTGGTCTTGCCCGCGCCGGTCGGGCCGACGATCGCCACCGTGTGCCCCGGCTCCACCGTGAGCGACAGGTCCTCGATCAGCGGCTTCTCGGGGTCGTACCGGAACGACACGTGCTCCAGGCGCACCCGCCCGCGCAGCTCCTCGGGCCGCTCGCCGCGCACCGGATCCGCCTCCTGCTCCTCCGCGTCCAGGAGTTCGAAGACCCGCTCGGCCGAGGCGACACCGGACTGCACCAGGTTCGCCATCGACGCGACCTGCGTCAGCGGCATCGAGAACTGCCGCGAGTACTGGATGAAGGCCTGCACATCGCCGATGGACAGGGCGCCGGACGCGACCCGCAGACCGCCGACGACCGCCACCAGCACGTAGTTCAGGTTCGACACGAACATCATCAGCGGCTGCATCACACCGCTGTGGAACTGCGCCTTGAACGCGGCCTGGTACAGCGCCTCGTTCTGCTCGGCGAACTGCCGGGCCGACTCCTCCTGCCGCCCGAACACCTTCACCAGGGTGTGCCCGGTGTACATCTCCTCGATGTGCGCGTTCAGTTGGCCGGTGGAGCGCCACTGCTGCACGAAGTGCGGCTGCGACCGCTTGCCGACCCGGGTGGCGACCACGAACGACAGCGGCACGGTCACCAGCGCCACCAGCGCCAGCAGCCAGGACACCCAGAACATCACCACGAGCACGCCGACGATGGTCAGCACCGAGTTGATCAGCTGGCCCATCGACTGCTGGAGCGTCTGCCCGATGTTGTCGATGTCGTTGGTCGCCCGGGACAGCACCTCACCGCGCTGGCGCTTGTCGAAGTACGACAGCGGCAGCCGCGACAGCTTCGCCTGCACGTCCCTGCGCAGCCGGTACATCGTGCGGTTCACGGCCCGGTTGACCAGCCGCGTCGCGACCGCCATCAGCAGGCCGGCGACCAGGAACACACCGAGCGCGAGCAGCAGGACGTGCCCGACGGCGTCGAAGTCGATGCCCTTGCCGGGCGTGAAGTCGGTGCTCCTGAGCACGTCCGCGATGCGGCCCTGGCCACGCTCGCGCAGGGAGTCGAGGACCTGCTCCTTGGTGGCGCCGGCCGGGAACCGCCGGCCCACGATGCCCGCGAACACCAGGTCGGTGGCCCGGCCGAGGATCTTCGGGCCGATCACGCTCAGGCTCACGCTGACGACCACGCACAGCAGCAGGCCGTAGATCGTGAGGCGTTCCGGTCTGAACTGGGCGACGAGCCGTTTGCCCGACCCCTTGAAGTCCATCGAGCGCTGGTCGGGGCCGCCCCCGGCCATCATGCGTCCCATGGGCCCGGCCATCAGGCGGCCTCCGCTTCCGTCAGCTGGGAGAGCACGATCTCCCGGTAGGTCTCATTGGATGCCATCAGCTCGGCGTGCCGGCCGGAACCGACCACCCGGCCCTCGTCCAGCACGATGATCAGGTCCGCGTCCCGGATGGTCGCCACCCGCTGGGCGACGATCACGACGGTCGCCTCGGCGGTCTCCCGGGCGAGCGCGGCGCGCAGGGCCGCGTCCGTGGCGTAGTCCAGCGCGGAGAAGGAGTCGTCGAAGAGGTAGATCTCCGGGCGCTGCACCAGCGTGCGGGCGATGGCGAGGCGCTGCCGCTGGCCACCGGAGACGTTGGTGCCCCCCTGCGCGATCGGCGCGTCCAGACCGCCCTCCAGCTTCCGCACGAAGTCAGCGGCCTGCGCCACCTCCAGCGCGTGCCACAGCTCCTCGTCGGTGGCGTCCGGGTTGCCGTACCGCAGGTTGGTCGCGACGGTGCCCGCGAACAGGTACGGCTTCTGCGGCACGAGCCCCACCGTCCGGGCGAGCAGGTGCTGCTCGACCTCGCGGACGTCCACGCCGTCCACCAGGACCTCGCCCTCGGTGGCGTCGAACAGCCGGGGCACCAGACCCAGCAGGGTCGACTTGCCGCTGCCGGTGGAGCCGATCACGGCGGTCGTCTGCCCCGGCCGGGCCACCAGGTCGATGGACTTCAGCACCGGCTCCTCGGCACCCGGGTAGCGGAAGCCCGCGCCCCGGATCTCCAGGTGCCCGTGCGCCCGCAGCTCGGTGACCGGGGCCGCCGGCGGTACGACGCTCGAATCGGTCCCCAGGACGTCCTGGATGCGCTCGGCGCACACCTCCGCGCGCGGCACCATCATGAACATGAAGGTGGCCATCATCACGGACATCACGATCTGCATCAGGTAGGCGAGGAACGCGGTGAGGTCACCGATGGCCATCCCGCCGCTGTCGATCCGGTGGGCGCCGAACCACACGACCGCGATGGACGACAGGTTCACCACCGTCATGACGATCGGGAACATCAGGGCCAGCAGCCGGCCGGTGGCCAGCTGCATGTCGGTCAGCTCGCCGTTGGCCTCCCCGAACCGGCCCTGTTCGTACTCGTCCCGGACGAAGGCGCGGATCACCCGGTTGCCGGTGATCTGCTCGCGCAGCACCCGGTTCACCGTGTCCAGCCGGACCTGCATCGCGCGGAACAGCGGACGCAGCCGGCGCACGATGAGCGTCACCGAGATGCCGAGCACCGGCACCACCGCGACCAGTACCCCGGACAGCGGCACGTCCAGACCGAGGGCCAGCACGATGCCGCCCACGCACATGATGGGCGCCGACACCATCAGGGTGAACGACAGCAGGACCAGCATCTGGACCTGCTGCACGTCGTTCGTCGTACGGGTGATGAGCGAGGGCGCCCCGAAGTGACCCACCTCACGCGCGGAGAACGACTGCACCCGGTCGAAGACGGCACCGCGCACGTCCTTGCCGAGCGCGGAGGCGGTCCGGGCGCCGTAGTACACGGCACCGATGTTGCACACCACCTGCACCAGCGAGATGCCGATCATCAGGGCACCGAAGGACAGGATGTAACCGGTGTCACCCTTCACGACACCGTTGTCGATGATGTCCGCGTTCAGAGTGGGCAGGTAGAGGGTGGCGCAGGTCTGCAGGAACTGCAGCGCCACCAGCAGGGCGATGGGTTTCTTGTAGGGCCTGAGATAGGTCCGCAGAAGTCGTATGAGCACGCTACGTCTCTCGGAGTCGGCGACAGGGGCTGGTCGGTTGCCCTTGGCCCCTATCGTCGGACACTCCACCGGCGTTACCTCAACCGATTAACGCGCCGCCGGTCCTCACGGGCGGAACGCCCCCGGATGGGTCTGCTCCCGCACGGCCGTGTACTGCTGACGCACCGCCTGCCCCACTGCCAGCTCCTCGCCGGGCTCCAGCACCTGCGCCGCCGCGCCCTGCCAGGCCGGCGGGGTGCGCGGGTCGAGTGTGCCCTGCGACACGCCGAGCGCCCAGGCCGCCTGCCGGGCCGCGCCGATCGCCGTGTAGTCCGCGGGCTGCGGTACGACGACCTGCGCGCCGAACAGCGACGGCGCCGACGCCTGTACGGCGGACAGCTCGGCGGCCGGGCCGAGCAGGAAGATCCGGCGCACGTCCACGCCCCGACCGCGCAGCACGTCCAGCGCGTCGGCCAGCCCGCACAGCATGCCCTCGAACGCGGCCCGCGCCAGGTGCTCCGGCTTCATCGACTCGCGCCGCAGCCCGGCGAGGGTCCCCGCGGTGTGCGGCAGGTTCGGTGTCCGCTCACCCTCCAGGTACGGCAGCAGCACCAGCCCGTGCGCGCCCGGCGTGGACTTCATCGCCAGCTCGGACAGGCTCTCCAGATCCGGCAGGCCGAGCAGTTCGGCGGCGCCGCGCAGGGCGCGTACGGCGTTCAGGGTGGTGACGACCGGAAGGTGCATGCCGGTGGCGTCGGCGAGAGAGGTGATCATCCCCGACTGGTCGGTGAGCGCCTCGGGGTGCACGGCCATCACGGAGCCGGACGCCCCGAGGGACACGACCGCGTCCCCCAGCCCGATGCCGAGCCCGAACGCGGCGGCCATGGTCTCCCCGGTGCCGGCGGAGATCAGCAGGCCCTCCGGGGTCGTACCGGCCGCGTCGGACGGGCCGATCACCTCCGGCAGCACCGCCTGGTGACCGAGGGCCAGCTCGACCAGGTCGGGCCGGTAGGCGCCGGTGGCGGCCGACCAGTAGCCGGTGCCGGAGGCCCCGCCGCGGTCGGTGGTCCGCCGCACGGGGCGCCCGAGCAGCTGCCACACCAGCCAGTCGTGGGCCTGGAGCAGGACGGCCGTGCGCAGGGCGTTCTCGGGCTCGTTCTTCGCGAGCCAGCGCAGCTTGGTGACCGGCTGGGCCGCCTGCGGGACGGATCCGACCGCCTGCGCCCAGGCCTCCCGGCCGCCGAGCGCGTCCACGAGGTCGGCGGCCGCGACCTGGGCGCGCTTGTCGCCGCCGGCCATCGCGGGACGCACGGTGTTGCCCTGGGCGTCCAGCGGGACCACCGCGTTCTGCTGGGACGACACGCCGATGGCCTGTACGCCCTCCAGCAACCCGCCGCCGGCCGCCTCACCGAGTGAGAGCAGCCAGGCCTGCGGGTCGACGTCACTGGGCCGGCCCTCGGCCGGGTGCGGGGCGTACCCCTGCCGTAGTACGGCACCGCTGTCCGTGTCGCAGACCACGATGCGTGTGAAGTCCGGTGAGCTGTCCAAGCCGGCGACTATCCCCATGCGGAGAATTTTGCCGCATTCCCGGGAGTGGCCCTCACGTGTCGCTCGTGCCCCAGTCGTCCTCGGTCCTGCCGTCGCTGTTGCGGTCGCGCAGGGAGCGCACCGGGTGGGCCACCGACTCCGGGACCCGGTCGCCGACCTTGTCGCTGACCGTGTGCAGGGCCTTGCCCGCGTAGACGCGCCCCTGCTGGGCGGCCGTCTCGGCGGTGTTGCGCACCGCGGGGTTCTGCGCGATCCGGCGGGCCGACTTCTTCAGCTGCTCGTAGCGCTCACGACCGGCCCTCGTGCCGAGTACGTAACCGAGAGCCAGTCCGGCGAGGAACGTGAGCCGGTAGCGCATGGCTGCCACCCTTCCCGTGCGTAGGTTTCTGGTACCGCGCTGGCGTCGGGGATACCGATTGGCAGAGCACCCCCCTGCTTGCGCTAATGTATGTGTCGCAGCGAGCGCCCGCCCCCTGGCGAATACCCAGGTAGGTGCGTTCGATGCAACGAGGCGATCCTCCGTAGCTCAATTGGCAGAGCAGCCGGCTGTTAACCGGCAGGTTACTGGTTCGAGTCCAGTCGGGGGAGCTTCGGTCCTCCGTAGCTCAATTGGCAGAGCAGCCGGCTGTTAACCGGCAGGTTACTGGTTCGAGTCCAGTCGGGGGAGCGCTGAACGAGGACCCCTCCGGGGTCCTTTTTCATGTCTCCGGGAACCGCCGCGGCCTGCGGCGCTGTCCTCACGGTCATGAGCGGTGCGGTAGCCGACCAGCCGAGGCAGGAGATCGTATGAGCGGCTATGCTGCGGCAGACGGCGCGCACACTTGTACGCGACACGCCGCTATGGGGCGGTAGCTCAGCCGGTTAGAGCAGCGGACTCATAATCCGTCGGCCGTGGGTTCGAGTCCCACCCGCCCCACCAACGCAGGCCTCCGAGCCGCGGCACGTCTCTTCTTGGCAGGGAGATCATGAACCCCGCGTCGGCTTTCGAGCGCCATGCAGGCCGGGTGCCACCCAGGCGGCGCACCAGGGCGGTGGCGATGGGGTGTTGTGGACAGCGCTGACCGCCCAGCGGCTGCTGACGGCGTCCCGGACGGCCTGGCCTGAGCGGCTGTCGCGGGGCGGGCACCGCGGCGGGTGACGTGGAGGCGGTGCGGGCTACAGGTCGTCGGGTAGGAGCCGGAAGGCGGGATGGCCGGTCAGGGGGCGGACCATGCGGAAGTGATCGTCGGTGGTGAGCAGGGCGTCGGTGCGGTAGGCGGCGGCCAGGGCGACGTTCATGGCGTCGGTCAGTCCGATGCCCTTGCCGCCGTCGGCGTACCCTTCCGCGACCGCGATCGCCGCACTCAGGTGCGTGCTGACAGGCGGCACCTCGAATCGGCGCGTCGCCACGTTGCGCTCGATGAACCGGGCCGTCGCCAGGGCTTTGCGGGCTCCGGCGCGTGTCGCGATCAGGTGGTCCGGCTCGGCCAGAACCAGGGGGGAGATGACCAGGTGGCTGGTCGCTGGCAGTGCCTTCCTGTGCTCCTGGTGTCCGGTGAGGTTCGGGTCGAGCAGGCGGTACAGGCCGTTGGTGTCGGCGATGGCGACCAGGGTCACGCGCCCATCCCCTTGAGCGTGTCCTCGATCTCGTCGTCGGTGAGATCGGGCAGGCCGAGGTCGGGCAGGTCGGTGTCGCTTATCGGTACGACCCGGGCCACCGGGGTTACTACCTTGACGGTCCTCCGGGGCGGGCACGGCCGCCTCGCACGTCCTTGCCCACTGTCCGGGCGTTATGCCGGGGGCATCACCCCGTGGATCCGCGACAGGGTGAACATCCGCTCCGCGTCGCGTAGATGACACCAGGCGTACAGATACGGAGGGTCGAGGTCGAGGCCGCTGATGGTGCGGATCGTGCGGTTGCCCGTGGTGGCGACGTACTCGATGGTGACCGCCGTTCCACTGTCGACGGCGTGGGCGAGTTGACGGACATCGGCATGGGGGATGCGGGTCGCGTGTCCGGCGATGATTTCTTCGGTATCGGTGGCGAAGGGGATGCCATTGCCGGGGTCGGGGGCGGGATGGGCCAGTGGGGCGCCCGCGAGTCGGGTGGCCAGCTCGGCCAGCTCGGCCTGCTTCGGGGTGGCGGTCGTACAGGATGAGGTGCTGGGCCTGCTTGCCGCTCTGCGCGGAGGCGGGACCGGCGCGGTCGCCCGGGGGCTGCGGAGTCGTTCGACGCGCACGGTTCCGTCGGCTGTCTCCGCGACCGGCGCGTATCCCTCCGTCCGCAGTGCGGCGAGGGTTCTCTCCACAGGGGTACGGCTGACGAGGACGGTCGGGGCAAGGTGCCGCAGGCCCAGTGCGGAGAGTTTGCGGTGGGCAGCGATCTCGGTGAGGAGGGTGGGTTCCTCGCCGTGGATGACGCAGGCGGCCGAGGCGATGCGGATCCGGCCGTGGCCGCGTGCCGTGTCCGTGATCAGGTAGGACAGGGGCTGGGGCAGCGGGCCCGCGGCGACGGCAGCCAAGTCGGCCTCGATGGAGTCCGGGCTATGGCCGGCGTCCAGGGCGCGGCGGAGGCTCGCCGGGCTGAACCGCCACAGCGAGGCCGTGCCGCTGGTCTCCCGGTCGGCGACCGAGTCCAGCAGCGTGACCAGCCGAGCGGCGGGCGTGCCGGTGACGACGGCGGTCAGGTCGCTGCCGAAGCGGGCCGTCGCGGTGGCGGCGGGAAGCAAGCGGTGGCAGGCGTCGGCCAGTTCCTCGGTGCTGTCGGCCAGCAGAGCGGCGCCGATCGGGGACAGCGCACCGCGAGCGAGGACACCGAGCAGCTCCCCCACCCGGATCACGGTGGCGAACGGCGTCGCGTCCTGTGGCAGCACCTCGGCGAGCGGCCGTGACCAGTGGGCCGAAGGACCCAGTTCGGCTGCGTTCTTCGCGCCTTGCCCGGCCGGAAGCCGGGAGACGGCGGTGAGCAGCCCCTTCCGGGCCTGGAGACAGCCGGTGCAGGGCGGGGCCCCGGCCAGCGCGGGCAGCGCTTTGTCGTCGTCGTCCCGGGCCCGCGAGGGGGTGAGCCCAAGTGTCCACCAAGCGTGCAGCAGTACCGGAAGTCGCTCTGCGGGCTCCGATTCCGCCCAGGTGTCGTAGGCGTCCGTCATCGCTACCCGATCCCCGTCGCGGGCCATGAGACCGGCCTTGTACGCCGTCTCAAGGGTGAGGCGTACGACGGGCTCCTCGCATCGGGCCGCCTTGCCGATCCTGGCCAGTTCGCGGGTCCCGACACCGCCGGACTTCAACCGGGCGGGTGGAGTCGTCGCACACACCGACAGGACCGAGGCGGCGTGGGCGGCGAAGGCCGTGGCTGCGGCGGACGCCTCACCGTCGACCTCCGCCGGGGAGACGCGTACCAGAGGTGCGACGGGCGGCGTGGCGTCGAACGGGGCGTGCCAGCCTGGCCCGCGCAGCGCAAGCGTCACCTCGGCGGGCATCCGTACAGGGCCGTAGTCGTATCGACCCTGGACCAGCAGTCCCCGCTCCAGCGCCCAGCGAGCACCCGGATCGGGGGCGGACTGCCCCCCGAAGAGAACGAAAGCCTGCGGTCGGTACGCGGGGTCCGCCTTGCGTTCCAGCAGTTTCCGGGTCTCGGCCGGTGCCCGTGCGACCACCGCGGTGACGCGTGCCGGGTCGCTGTGGTGCTCCACGAGCGACGCGAGGCGCTGCGGCTTGGTGCCGGGAGGCCGCACGCCCAGAGACGTGAGCATGCGGCGCAACTCCTCGGAGGCCGTGTCCTTCAACAGCGTCGCCAGCGGCTGGTCCAGTCCGAGCGGCGTGTCCCACGCCTGCCGCAGGGGCGCGGCCATCCGCAGTGTTCCCTCGTCGTCCGGCCAGACCAGCGCATACGTGGACAGCGTCTGGAGCGCCGCTTCCAGGCCGCGCGCGGTCTCGTCATCCGTCGCGTCCAGCAGGTCCGCCAGGACCTCCCGAGAGGCCGGCGCACCCAGTGCCGCCAGTGCCTCGGCTGCCTGCAGGGCGGGCAGCGTGAGTCGGGGCAGCGCGAGGGCGACCGAGCCCGGCCGCTGCAGGCGTTCGGCCAGTTCGCTCACCGAGCGGGGCTCCGGCGGGGACACGGCATCCGACCGTGCCGCGAGTACCTGCTCCAAGTCATGGGCGTCGAGGCGGTGGAGCCAGGCTGGGAGGGTCGACTTACTGGACTTCACTGATCAGTGCACCTCGTCGAGGGGAACGCCACGCTTCGCGCCGGCAGGCTGGGCGGGACGCGCTGCGCCGTACGGGCCTCCAAGCATGGCGCATCGGGAACGTTTTCCGCTGCGGGAAAGCGACAGCCCCCGCCCGTCGGAGGCGGCGGCCCCGTCGACGAGTCCCGGCCGGAACGGAACTCGGGCACGGCCGGTCGCTCCGTGCAACTGGAGTGCGGCCAGTTGCGAGAGTTACCAGGGTGATTAGGGTGGAAAGTGACCCAAAGTGACCTAGAGATCAAAGGGGGCAGGTCATGCGTGCCAGCCACTGCAAGCGATCCGCCGTCCTGGGTACCGCCGTCATCGCCGCCACCCTCGCCCTGAGCCCTGTCGGCATCCAGCAGGCGTCCGCGGCGTCGCCGAACGCGACACACGCCGGCGCCACCGCCACGGTCGAGCGCGACGACAGCTACCGGCAGGGGTACAAGTCCGGGTTCCGCGCCGGGTGGGCCGACGCCAAGGACGACTGCCACAAGAGTGGCGGCTACAACAACTTCGCCCGGAACAACGGCTCCTTCGCGCGTGGTTACGCCGACGGCTACTCCGACGGGTACGCGCGGGCCGAGGACAGGTACTGCTGAGCCGGGAGGACGGGTACCGCCGAGCTGAAAGGCCGTCAACCGACGACGCTCTCGCCCGGGGTCGGCTACCGTCAACCGCCGCGCCGGCGAGAAGACTTGAGCCGGCCCAGGCTTGAACCGGTCACGTCCTGGGCACGGACCTCCTACCGGCGTGCAGCCGGGCGGTGTCGGCAGCAGGAGGGCGTCATGGACCGTCGCATCCGGGTACGTGTCAGCCGGCGGCCCGCCGCGCCGCGCGGGCAGGAGATCGACCGCAGGACGCCCTCGGGGCGCATCCTCCCGTACTGACCGCCGGGGCCGCACGGGCGGGAAAGCCCGCCGTCCCGTTCCGTCGAGGGCCGCGCACACCTCGCCCGCCCCCCCCGTGCGCGGACCTGCACCCCCGTCCAGGGGAGCCGAGGCGCATACTGGGCACTCATGGAACCGTGCGGCTGGGAGACGGCGTGAACGCAGCTGAACCGGCGCGGCCCCGGCGGGCCGTCGTGCCGAGGCCGGCGCCCGCGGCGCCGCGGCTCGACGTGTCACCGTTGACCGGGCGGAGCGGATTCCGGGCGGCGGGGGAGGTGAGCCTGCCCACGCGCGGCATCTGGGAGCGCGCGCTGGAGCGGGCCGTTCGCGAGGGCGAGGACGTGTCTTACTTGGAGCTTTCCGCGCTGACCTTCGTCGACGCCGCGGGCGCCGGCGCACTCGCGGCCGCCGCCCGCGGCCTCGGCGGCCACCGGCGTCTGGTGCTGGACCGGCCCCCGGACGCCCTGCCACGGATACTGGACCTGCTGTGGCCCGGTCTGCCGGGGATCGAGGTGCGGACGTCATGACCGCCACGACCGACCCCGTGGACCCCTTCGTGCATCCCGCGTTCTTCTACGCCGACGCGGGGGAGTACGTCGCCGGCACCGTGCCGTTCGTCCGGGCCGCGCTGACGGCCGGCGAGCCCGTCGCGGTCGCCGTCCCCGGCGAGAACCTGCGGCTGATCAAGGACGAGCTGGGCGCCGACGGCGCCGCCGTGCGCTTCCTGGACATGCGCGAGGCCGGACGCAACCCCGGCCGGATCATCCCCGGTGTCCTGCGCGCCTTCGCCGACGCCCAGCAGCCCGGCCGCCGGGTCCACATCATCGGCGAGCCGGTCTGGGCGGACCGCAGCCCGGCCGAGTACCCGGCCTGCGCCCAGCACGAGGCGCTCATCAACGCCGCCTTCCAGGGCCGCGAGGTCACCATCCTGTGCCCGTACGACACCGCCCGCCTGGACGAGCGGGCGCTCGCCGACGCGCACGCCACCCACCCCGTCGTCATCCCGGAAGGCTCCGGCACCGAGAAGGCCAGCGCGGCCTACGACCCCGACGGCGTGGTCTCCCGCTACAACGAGCCGCTGCCCCCCGCCCCCGACGACGGCCCCGGCGTGCTGCGCCTCTCCTTCGACGAGGACTCCCTGTCCGCCGTACGGCACCTGGCCACCGACCACGGCGCCCGGCTGGGCCTGACCGGCCTGGACCTGGAGAACGTGGCGCTGATCACCGCCGAGCTGACCACGAACAGCGTCGTCCACGGCGGCGGCACCGGCGTCCTCACCGTGTGGCCGGAGGACGGGTACGTGCTGTGCGAGGTCCGCGACCGGGGCCGCCTCGCCGACCCGCTGGCCGGCCGCCGCCCCGCCACCCGCGACCAGCGGGGCGGACGCGGACTGCTGCTGGTCAACCTGGTGGCGGACCTGGTCCGCACGCACACCGGACCGGAGGGCACGGCGATCCGCGCCTACCTCCCCCGCTGACCGCACGCCCCGGGCGGGCTCAGGCGGCGAGCGGGTCCAGGACCAGCGGTTCGATCCGGCCCTCCAGCATGGCGCCCAGGCCCTGCGCCGCGCACACGTCGGGCCGCTCGGCGATGTGCACCGGCATCCCGGTGGCCCGCCGCAGCATCTGGTCGAACCCGGGCAGCAGCGCCGAGCCGCCGACCATCACGATCCCGCGGTCGGCGAGGTCGGCCACCAGGTCCGGCGGGCACTCGCGCAGCACCTTGCCGATGGCGTCCAGGACGGCCGTCAGCGGCGTCTGGATCGCGTCGCGCACGGCGGCGGTGTCCACCCGCACACTGCGGGCCAGCCCCGTCGCCACGTCCCGGCCGTGGATCTCGGTCGACGCCGGACCGTGCGGGGTCAGCCCGTTGCCCGACAGGGCCAGTTGCAGCGGCCGCACCGCCTGGCTGGGCAGCATCAGCGCGTGCGCGTGCCGCAGGTGCTGCACGATCGCGTGGTCCACGGCCTCGCCGCCCACCGGGATCCGCTCGGCGGTGACGATGGAGCCCAGCGAGAGCACCGCGACCTGGGTCGCCGCCGCCCCGCACACCATCACCATGGTGGCCTCGGGCCGCTCCACCGGCAGCCCGCACCCCACCGCGGCGGCGATCAGCGTGTCGACCAGCTCCACCCGCCTGGCCCCCAGCCCGACCAGCGTCTCCGTCGTGGCGCGCTGGGCCAGCGGATCGGCGTCGTACGGGGCGCAGGCCGCCGCCCGCAGCCGGGGCTTGCGGCGCAGCGCCCGGCGCATCTTGTCGCCGAGCAGGTGCCGCAGCATCCGCTGGGCCATCTCGATGTCCACCACCGTGCCCCCGGCGATGGGCCGTACGACCCTGATGTAGTCCGGGGTGCGCCCCGTCATCCTCTCCGCGAACTCGCCCACGGCGATCAGCGCGCCGGTGCGGGTGTTCACGGCGGCGACCGAGGGCTGGTCCACGACCAGACCGGCGCCCTTCACATACACCCGGGTGCGGGCCGCCCCGAGGTCGACGGCGAAGTGACAGCGGCGCAGCCGCTCCAGGTCGACGGTCACGGCGGATCCTCCCGAGTGCGCGGGCCTTGAGGTCCCCGCCTGTCCGGCGGGCTCACTGGAATCCTGCGCGGCCCCGGGAGCGGGCGCCTTTCCTGGGCCGCCGGGCGGGGTGCCGCCGAACGGGTGTCTTTCCGGGCCGCTGCGGAGTGTCGGCGTGTCAGCGGGCGCGGAGGGCCTCCTCCAGCGGTTCGAGGCAGGAGACCGTGACCTCGCTGCCGCCCTCGCGCAGGAGGCGCCGGCCGGCGGCGGTGGGCGCGTAGCCGACGAAGCGGAGGCCGAGCTGCTGGGCGGCGGTGAGCTCGGCGACCGAGGAGCTGATCAGCACACAGGAGCGGGCCGGCGTGCCGACGGCGCCCAGGGCGCGCAGCAGACAGTCGGGGTGCGGCGTGAGCAGGCTGAGGTCGGCGCGGCGGCCGTGGACGCCCGCGAGGGGCAGCCGGTGGGGCTCCAGACAGCGGTGGACGGCCTGGGTGGACACGTCCGTCACCACGCAGACCCGGCGGCCGGAGCGGTGCAGGGCACGGACGAGCGCGAGGGAGCGGTGGGTCGTGGGCGCGTCCGGCACGGCCCGCAGCTCCAGCTCGTCGAGCCGTGCCCGCAGCAGCGGGCCGAGCCCGTCGTGGGCGTAGGCGCGCAGCAGGTCCAGCGGGTGCGTGAACGCCTCCCGGCCCAGTGCGCCCGCGACGGGCAGCGGCCGGCCCGTGAGCGCGTCCGGCGGATCGCGGTGGTCGGCGACGACGGACAGCAGGTCGAGGACGGCCTCCCGGGCCGTCTGCCCCGGGAACAGCCGGGCGAGGGGCCCGTCGAAGCCGACCAGCACCGTCCCGGCGCCCGAGAGCAGCGCCGCCAGCCGCCGCCGGGACGGGACCGGTGGCTCCGCCGCCGGCGCGGGCGCCCACTCGGGGACCAGCTGCACGGCGTACGACACCGCCAGCCCCGGTACCGGCCAGTCGTCCACCCCGGCGTTCACCGCCCGCTGGGCCGCGCCCGCCCGGCGCGGCGGGTAGCGGCGCGTGACGGGGGCCGCCGCGCCGCGCAGGTGCTCCAGCAGGATGCCGGAGACACCGGTGGCCTCGGCGCGGACGAACGCCACCGGGTCGTCGACCCGCCAGGACAGTTTCACCGCGGCGGTGAACGCGCCCCTGCCGGAACTCGGCAGGGACACGATCTCCCGGGTCTCGTGCGGGGTGAGGTCGACCGTGTAGTACGTCTCCGGGCGGGGCGGGCGCGTGCCGTAGGGGCGGATCGGGTCGAGCAGCGCCAGCGGGCCGCCGGGCCGGGTGTGGACGACGGCCGTGCGCCCCGGCGTGGGGACGCCCAGCTCGCGCAGGTCGGCCGTGATGAACGGGCCCAGCACCAGATCCCGCTCCCCGGGCTCGGCGGACCCGGGCCCGAGCGGGCAGTACCAGGCGGCCGGCGGGCTGTCCGGGGCGCTGTCGCGAAACAGCGGCCGGAACCGCTGCGAGCGCCGTGCGGCGGAGCTGGCGGCGAAGTCGTCGTACAGGGCGGGCGGTACGACGACCACCACGCCCGCCGCTTCCTCCGGCGGCCGGACGGGCGGGCGGCCGAACGTCACCCGCAGCCGCGGCGGGTCGGCCAGCCGGGCGAGCGCCTGGGGGAGTTCGCGCAGCACGGCGACGAGGACCGGCAGGAGGTAGGCGCCGGGCGCGGTGCGCACCAGGTAGCCGTCCGGGCGGACCTCCGCCTCGTACCGCCGGGGGCCGAGGGAGCCGCGGGCGAGGATCTCGTGCACGGTGGCTTCGAGCGTGATGCGGGCTTCCGGGCGGCCGGTGAGCCCGTCGGCGGTGAAGTGGATCTCTCCCCGGCCGGCGGCCGCCGCGGCCGGCTCGCTCCGCGGCCCCCGGCCCAGCCGCAGCAGCCGCTCGGCGCCGCGCCGCTGTTCCTCCGGGCTGCCGGAGAGGAGCGCGGCGACGGCCGGGGCCAGCTCCGTCCCGAGCGCGTCGGAGGCGTCGGGGTACAGGGCGCGCGCGATGCCCCCGAGCGCCCGGAGCGCCTCCTCCCGGTCCCCGTGGGCCAGCGGCGCGGAGTCCAGGCAGGTCAGCACCGGCCCGCCGGTGGTGAGCACGACGGAGCGGGGGGTCAGCACGCCGCGCGGCCCGTCCTGCGCGTGCAGGGCGAGGACCGCCTCGGCCAGCGGCGGGAGCAGCGTGCGGACCTCTTCGGCGGGCAGGCCGTCCGGGGCGTCCCGGAGGCGCCGGCGCAGGGTCGGGCCGGCGACGGACTCGCGGACCAGGTACGGGGTTCCACCGGCGACGCCGTGGTCCCGCACCGGTGCGATCCCGGGGTGGCGCACCTCGCCGAGGCGCCGGCCGAGGTCGAGGAAGGCGGCGGGGGAGGGGCCCGGCGGATACCGGCGCAGCACGACGAGGGTGTCACCGTCCCGCGTGTCCCGAGCGAACCAGCCCGTGCCGCCCGTGTCCTCGGCCTGCCGCAGCAGCCGGTACCGCCCCGCGAACAGCTCCCCGGCGCCGTCCGCGGTCAGCCGCCGGACGCTGTCCTCGCTGACCGTGGCGAACGGATCGCCCGCCGCGGCCGTCCCCGCGCCCGGCGCGGCCGGGACCGACGCCCGGAACTCGCCCGGTGCCCGGCCCGCCCTGCGGTCGATGAACTCGCCCACGCTGCGCAGGAGTCCGGTGGTGCGGTGGCGGTCGGTGCGGGGCATGCCGAGCAGCAGCAGCTCGCGTACGCCGTCCCGGAAGGCGTAGGAGCCGGGCGGACCGTCCGGGACGGTGGTGAGCATCCCGCTGACGATCACCTCGGCCAGGTGCCGGGGGCGCGGATCGGGTTCGACGGCGGCCTGGACCAGGCGCATCACCGGCAGGTCGGGGCGGCCCACCGCGAGATGGCCGGCCAGCCGGACCGCCTCCGGGGAGGCGGTCGCCCGGAACCGCAGGACGAGTTCCTCGGCGGACAGCAGCCCGACGTCCGTACGGTCCTCGGCGTCCGCCGGCAGCGGGCGCCCCAACCGGGCGGCGGCGCCCGGGAATCCCCCGCCACCCGGGGCCGCGAGCAGCCCGGCCCAGTGCGCGAGCCACCGCGGCTCCGGCTCCAGCACGGGGAGCGGGACCGCGCCGCCGGACACGGCGGGCTCGGGCGGCTCGTACGGGGTGAACGCGAGCGTCGCCGTGGGGGCGGCGGGGTGCGGGGCCGACAGGGTGCCCGGGACGGTGGGCAGGGCGGTGTCGCGCCACAGGTGTTCCGGGAGCGGTTGGACGACGGCCAGGGGCGTCCGGCGCGCCCAGCGGTGCAGGGTGGCGAACCAGCGGGTGCCGGCGGGCCCCTCCCGCCACTGCGGGCCCATGCAGTCACTGATCAGGAGGGTGACCGTACGGCCGTCGGCGGGGGCGTGCGGGCCGGGGCCGTGCACGGTGCCGTCGGCGGCGGCGCGGTGCAGGGCGACCGTGCGGAAGGCGCCGGACTGGGCGAGGACCGTGTGCAGTTCGCGGATCAGGGGCCGCCAGACCGGCATGGTGGGGCCGGTGTCGTGGACCAGGTCCAGGCGCAGCCAGCGTTCCCGTGCGGGGCGCAGCACCGGCAGCCACCACGCGGGGTCGGCGCCGAGGCGGGCGATGCGGTCGGCGGTCGCCGGCTCGTCCAGCTCCAGGCCCACGGGTGCCTCCACCCGGCGTCCCAGGGGGCGCAGCGCGCGTTGCAGCGCGAGCGGGTGACGCAGCATCGGGGGCGCCGGGGCCAGGAGCGGGGTATGGGACCGCTCCGCCGCCGGGGCGGGGCGGCGGGCGGGCAGGTGCAGGGGGACGCGGGAGGGCGGCTCGGCGGCGGGCTCCGGCTTTCCCGCCGGCTCCCCCGGCGGAGGGGGCGGGGCGGGGGCCGGGGGTGGGGCTTCCCGCTCCGGGGCCCCGGGACCGGCGGGTGCTTCGTCGCCGGTGGCGGGTGTCATCTGCCGGGCCAGCCACAGCAGTTCGGCCAGTTCCAGCGGGGTGGGGCGCACCCCGTGGGACGCCTCGGCCAGGATGTCGGCCAGGCGGACGAAGGGGTCCGTGGGACCGGGGCGTTCGGCGGCCCGGGAGGATGCGGAGGCCATCAGGAGCCGTCAGAAGACGTCGGACGGCGCGGTCTGCCCCAGGTACGGCATCAGCTGTTCGGCCAGCCGGTCGAGGGAATCGGCGTCCAGGTCGGCGGAACGGGCCAGGTAGATCGCGTTGAGGAGCTGGTCCGTGGCCAGGTCGCCGGTGCCCGCGCGGGACAGGAACCGGTCGATCAGGGTGCGCGCGTGGGCGTCGAGTTCGCCCAGATGGGCGCGGACGATCTCGGCGAGCCGGCGGTCGTCGGGCTGCCGCAGGCGCAGGGTGACGCAGCGGCGCAGGAAGGCGGGCGGGAACTCGCGCTCGCCGTTGCTGGTGAGGACGACGAAGGGGAAGGCCCGGCAGCGGACCCGCCCGCGGGCCACCGGGACCCGCTCGTCGGTGCCGTCGGCCAGCACCTCGGCGACGCCGTCCGGCGCGTGCCGCGCTGCACGCACCAGCTCGGGGATCTCGTACTGGCCCTCCTCCATCACGTTCAGCAGGTCGTTGGGCAGGTCGAGGTCGCTCTTGTCGATCTCGTCGATGAGCAGCGCGCGGGGCCGGGCGTACGGCAGGAGGGCGGTGCCGAGCGGCCCCAGGCGCAGATGGTCCTCGATGCCCGACCGGTCGTCCGCGCCCTCGGCCCCGCCCTGCCGGGCGGCCTCCTGCCGGGCCGCGTACAGCCGCGAGAGCGGGTCGTACTGGTAGAGGCCGTCATGGAGCGTGCTGCGGCTGGTGATGTTCCAGCGCAGCACCGGGCCGAGCCGCAGCTCACGGGCGACCGCGTACGCGAGCGAGGACTTGCCGGTGCCGGGCGGGCCGGTGACCAGCAGCGGGCGGCGCAGATACAGGGCCGCGTTGACCAGCTGGACCGTCTCCGCGGTCGCCTGGTACGTCTCGGCGCGGTGCGTGCGGTCGGGGGAGACGGCGGCGGCGTCGGCGGACGCGTCCGGCGCCGGGAGCGCCGGCCCGCCGTCGAAGTCCCGCCAGGGCGGCGGCGGGGGCAGCTCGGTGATGCCGTCGTGCGGCGCGTTCGTACCGGTGTAGACGGGCCACAGGGGCATGGGCTCTTCTTCTCCGTGGGGGGCGGTCCGGTCGGATGGTGGCTCAGGCGACGGGCGAGTGCAGGCTCGCGGTGGTCCCGGGGAAGCAGCGCGGGTCGTCCCAGAGCAGCTGGAGGTCTCTCGCCCAGTGCAGCTCCGGCTCGTCGGCGGCGTCCGCGGTCAGCCGCAACGACAGCACGTGGCGCGGGAGTTCGGCGGGCGGCACCCCGGCGACCGAGGCGGCGAGCCGGTCGAGGAAGGCGGTGCCGGGGCAGGGCGCATCCGCGGGGGCGGTGTCCGCGCGGGGCGGATCCGCGGCGCCGGGGCCGGGGGGAGCGGCGGACCCGGCGCGCGAGCAGGGCGCGTCCTCGTGCGCGGCGCACGGGGAACCGGTGCGCGGCCACAGCAGGATCGGGACGGGCACGGTGAGACCGACCTCGAAGTGCTGCCGTGCCGCCGCGGGCGGGGCCGCGTAACCCGCCACCCCGGCGTCGCCGTCCCAGAGCCGTTTGCGCAGGCCCGGCGGCCGCTCCCGGGTGCCGCACTCGACCCGGTGCACCTCGACCCCGCCGCCGGCGTCCAGCTTCTGCCACTTCTTGCGCAGCTGGTGGCGCAGCCGGCCGCTGTGGTGGCGCGCCCGGTCGGTCACCACGAGGGGGTAGGCGCAGCCGAGCGGCGTGCTGTCGTCCGCGCCGCACTCCCAGTGCGCCACCGCCTCGTTGAGCCACTCGCGCGGCAGGACGAACGTCACCAGCTCGTCGGCGTCGGGGGCTAGGTGGGCGACGGCCTCGTCGATGCGGCTCTGGACGTAGGCCCGCACCCCGGTGCGCGGCAGCCTGCGGGCGCCCACCGGCCGGCGCCGCCCGTCGCGGTACGCGGACACCTCCACGGTCACCTGGTCGGGACCGGCGCCGCTGTGGTCGATCTCCACGACGACCGGGGACCAGGCGGGAGCCGCCGGCGTGCCGGCCGGGGCCGGGGCGTCCGGGCCCGGGGCCGCCGGGGCCGCCGGGGTCCGTAACGCCGCCTCCGCGTCCAGCAGTTCGAGCAGCCGGTCGGCGAACCTGCCCACCGCCCGCGGATCGGGGACCTCCCACTGCACGTAGGCGGCGGCGGCCCACAGCGAGGGGAAGCCGCCCGGGGGCAGCGGCGGCCCGAAGGCGCCCACCGCGTCCACGTACAGCCGGTTCGGGTCGCCCACCCGGCCGGCGGCGGCCACGGCCCGGCGCAGCAGGGCGTACAGCCGCCGGCGGGCGTCGTCCGAGCCGGGCGCGGGCACCAGTTCGCCGAGCTCCGGCCAGTACCGGGCCAGCACGTCCGGTGGCAGCATCCGGCCCTTGCGCACGTCCGGGGACGACCCCACGGCCGCGGTGACCATCCCCGCCACCCTGCCGTCCGGGAGCGTCGCCGCCGCCCCGCTGAACCCGTCCACGAGCGGCTGCCCGTGCCCCTGCCACGCCACCAGCTCCAGCCACTCCCCGGCGATCAACTGGCCGGAGACGGCCTGGCACTCGGCGAGCGTGCCCTCGTCGTAGCCCTCGGGGAAGCCGTACGCGACCAGCCGCGGGTACGGCTCGGTGTACGCGGCGTCGGGCGGGGCGAAGCCGGCCGGGGCGAGCGGGACGTCACGGTCCAGTTCGAGCACGGCGACGTCGCCGGGGTCGGTGACCCCGCCCGCCCAGCCGCCGTGGGCGACGACCGAGGCGGACAGCACGCCCAGCTCCCTGGCGTGCGGGAAGGTGACGGTCACCGCCGTCGCCCCGCTGCGCCTGACGACGTGGGCGCAGGTGAGCAGCCGGCGGCCGGTGACCAGGAAGCCCGCCCCGACCGCGTCGCCGCAGGCGATCCGGGCCTGCCAGGCAGCAGTGCGCATCACCGGTCGGCGGACTCCGGGCCGGGCACGGTCCGGTCGGGTGTGGCCTGGCCGGGCAGGGCCGGCGGTGCCGCGTGCTGCGCGGACGCGGCCCGCGCGGGCGGGTTCTGTGCCGCGGCGGCCTGGTCCGGCACCTGCCCGGGGGACCAGCTGAGCTTGACGACGAGGTGGCCCTCCGCCGACCCCTTCGCGATGACGGCCCCGGCCTCGGCGGACAGCCGCACACCGAACTCGATCTCCACCGCGTCCGGGCACAGGCTGCCGTCCCGGAAGACCCGCAGCGCGGACGCGGCGGCCGCTCGTACGCCGTCGAGCGCTCCCTCGAAGGTGCGCGCGGCCTGCGCCGGTCCGTCGCCGCGCGAGACGAGGCGGGCTCCCGACCGGGTGCCCGCGGCGCCCTCCACCACGACGAGCGCGCCGTCCTCGGTCCTGAACTCCACCAATTCGTCCACGGTGACGCTCGCTCCCCCGTCGTACCCGACCAGTGACCACCCCATGTTACGGACGGTGCAGCGGGAGTCACACACACGGCGCCGAAGGGCGCGACGTGTTCCGGGGCCGGCGAGAACCCGCCAGGGCGCCTTTCCGTCAGTACCGGCCAACTCCCTTACGGCAAGCGGCACATCACACTCGTCCCAGCACGCGACGCACTCGGCGCACACGAGAAGAGGCGTGGATGAGGACAGGACCAGTCAGACGCGGGGCCGCCCTGCTCGCCGCGGCGCTGGTGAGCGCCGTGCTCCCGGCCGGCCCGGCGGTCGCGGCGCCGCGCCCCCAGGGCCCCGGGGCGAGCGCCGCCACCACCGTCACCCTCGTCACCGGCGACAAGGTGACCGTCACCGGTCTCGGGCACGGCAGACAGACCGTCACCGTGCGCCGGCCCGTGGGCGCCACCGGCGCCGTGCGGACACAGCGCGGCGACGGCCACCTCACCGTCGTACCGGACGAGGCGCTGCCGTACCTGCGGGCCGGCACCCTGGACCGGCGGCTGTTCGACGTCAGCGGGCTGATCCGGCAGGGGCTCACCGACGCCGGGAGCGACGCCCTGCCGCTGATCGTCACCTACGACCGGAACGCGCGGGCCGCGACCCCGGCCGGCGCCGAGCGGACCCGTGCGCTGCCCAGCCTGCGCGGCGCCGCCGTGGAGGCCGGCAGGGGGCGCGCCTTCTGGCGGTCGTTCACCCGGACGCCCGGCATCGACAAGGTGTGGCTCGACGGGCGGGTGAAGGCCGAACTCGCCGAGAGCAACGCCCAGATCGGCACGGCGGCGGCCTGGGACGCGGGGCTGACCGGCAAGGGCGTCACCGTCGCCGTCCTGGACACCGGCGCCGACCTCGGCCACCCCGACCTCGTGGACCGGGTGAGCGCCGCCAAGAGCTTCGTCGACGGCCAGGACGTCGCCGACCGCAACGGCCACGGCACCCACGTCACCTCCACCGTCGGCGGCAGCGGCGCCGCCTCCGACGGCAAGGAGAAGGGGGTGGCGCCGGGCGCGGCCCTCGCCGTCGGCAAGGTGCTCGGTGACCAGGGCTCGGGCAGCGAGTCCCAGATCATCGCCGGGATGGAGTGGGCGGCACGGGACGTGCACGCCCGGATCGTCTCCATGAGCCTCGGCACCACGGAGGCGAGCGACGGCACCGACCCCATGGCGCAGGCGGTGGACACCCTCTCCCGGGAGACCGGCGCGCTGTTCGTCGTCGCCGCCGGCAACACCGGCGCCCCCTCCTCCATCGGCTCACCGGGCGCCGCCGACGCCGCGCTGACCGTCGGCGCCGTCGACTCCGCCGACCAGGCCGCCTGGTTCAGCTCCGCCGGACCCCGGTACGGCGACAACGCGCTCAAACCCGATCTCGCCGCTCCCGGCGTGGACATCCTCGCCGCCCGTTCCGGGCTCACCGGCGGCACCGGCCCCTACACCTCCATGAGCGGTACCTCCATGGCCACCCCGCAGGTCGCGGGGGTCGCGGCACTGCTCGCCGAGCGGCACCCGGACTGGACCGGCGCGCGGCTGAAGGACGCGCTGATGTCCAGCTCGGCACAGCTCGACGTCTCCGCCTACACACTGGGCGCGGGCCGGGTGAGCGTGCCGGACGCGGTGCGCGCGACGGTGACCGCCACCGGCAGCGCCGACCTCGGCTTCCACCGCTGGCCGTACGAGACGGACCAGCCGGTCACCCGGACCGTCACCTACACCAACTCCACCGGCACGCCCGTCGAGTTGCGGCTGTCGGTGCGGGGCGCCCCGGACGGCGTCGCCCGCCTCGCCGACGACCGTCTCACCGTGCCCGCCCACGGCACGGCCTCCACCACCGTCACCGGCGACGCCGCCACGGCACCGGTCGGCGACACCAGCGGGCAGATCGTGGCCACCGACCCGGCCGGCGCCACGGTCGCGCACACCGTGTTCGGGCTGGTCAAGGAGGAGGAGCGGTACACGCTCACCGTCCACGTCAAGGACCGGTCGGGCGCGCCGGCCGCCGCCGACCTCACCGTGCAGCGGCTCGCCGAGGGCGCGGACGCCGAACCCGCCCGCGTCGGCGACTCGGGCACGCTCCGGCTGCGTCTGGAACCCGGCACCTACTCCCTCGCCACCTTCCTCGACGTGCCCGGCGGCCACGGCGCCGACTCCCTCGGCCTCGGCTTCCTCACCGTCCCCGAGATCACCCTCGACCGGGACCGCGACGTCACCCTGGACGGCCGCACCCTGCGGGAGGTCCGCGCGGACGTGGACCGGCGCACCGAGACCCGCCAGCTCGTCATGGAGTACGACCGGAACGCGAACGGCGCCGATCTGTTCGGCGCGGTCCAGGTGCCCCTCGCCTACGACAGCGTCTTCGCCGCGCCCACCCCGAAGGTCACCCAGGGCACCTTCGAGTACCGGACCGTGTGGCGGCTGGCCAAGCCGCGGCTGGAGGTCGAGGGCGTCGGCGAGGCCACCGTCCAGCCGGGCGGCACCCTCACCGCGGGCCGCACCCGGCTGCCGCTGGTGGACGTCGGCGACGGGCCCGTCACCGGGGTGTCCGGCAAGGCCGTCCTCGCCCGCCTCGCCCCCGGCGCCGACCCCGCCGCGCTCGCGCGGGCCGCGCAGGACGCGGGCGCCCGGGCCCTGTTCGTCACGGACGACGCGCCCGGCCGGCTGATGGCCTGGTGGGGCACCGACGACAACGCCGACCGGCCCCTGCTGATCGCCACCGTCGATCAGGCGGACGCGGCGCGCCTCAGGGCGGCGGGCCGGGCGGACATGACCGGCACCACCGACTCGCCGTACGTGTACGACCTCTCCGAGGGCCACCGCGGAGCCATCCCCGACCGGGACCTCACGTACGCGCCCGGCGCCCGGCGACTGGCCGCCGTGCACGTCACGTTCCACGCCCCGGGGCCGCAGGACGGCGACGAGTTCCGGTACTCGATCACCGGCGCCTTCCCGGTCGGCCTCGGCTTCCCGGAGCGCGTCGCCCTGCCCGCCGAGCGCACCGACTACGTCTCCACCGGCCCCGGCCAGCTGTGGCACGAGTCCGTCACCGCCGGCGGCGGCGCCCTGGAGGAGCGCGGCGGGCTCGTCCGCTACGACGGCGGGACCCGGCCGGAGCTGCACTGGTTCCGCCCGGTATGGCACCCCTGGCTGGGCACCGGACTCGGCTGGGGACAGCAGCGCGCCGGGAACCGGATCCAGGTGAACGTGCCCGGCTGGGGCGACTCCGGGCCCGACCACACCGGCTTCGGCGACGCGTGGAGCGAGGACAGCGGCATGCGCCAGACCACCTCCGTCCGGCTCGACGGCCGCCCGGTCGACGAGAACACCGGCTCCGCCGCCTACGTCTGGGACGCGCCCGCCGACGAGCACACGTACCAGGTCGTCACCGACACCGCCCTCGACGCCGGCCGGTGGCCGCTCGCCACCCGGGGCCGCACCGAGTGGACCTTCCGCTCGGCGGCCACCCCGGAGGACCACTGGACGTACCTGCCGCTGATCAACCTCGCCTACGACCTCGACACCGACCTCGCCGGTGCCGTGCGCGGCGGGCGGCGGGTACCGGTCGGGATCGGCGCCGCGTACGTGGCGCACGCCTCGGGCACCGGCAGGCTCGGCGGCGGCCGGCTCGAGGTGTCGTACGACGACGGCACGACCTGGCGGACGGTCCCCCTGAGCACCGGCCGGGACACCTCCTGGCGCGGCACGCTCACCGTGCCGCGCGGCGCGTCCTCCGTCTCGCTGCGGGCCTCGGCCCGGGACGACAAGGGGTCGGCGGTGACGCAGGAGATCATTCGGGCGGTGGCGGTCCGGTGACGCTCCCGGGCGCGGACGTGCCGACGACGCCCCGGACCACGCCCAGCTCCACCAGGTCCCGGGGACGCACGCGGAGTTGGTCCGCGGTCGAGCGGACCCGCTCCGGCGGGCGCTTCAGGATGGCGGCCGCCAGTTCCGGCGCGATCACCGAGAAGTAACTGTCCGGCGTCGCCCAGGTGTTGCCGGGCGCGGCCAGTGCGAGGGCGCCGCCGGAGCCGCCCTCGCCGATGACGAGGGTGGTGATCGGCACCAGGGCGGCGGCCACCGCGCCGAACACCTCGGCGACGGCCGCGCCGACGCCCTGCCGCTCGGCCTCCGCGTCGTTCGCGGCACCCGGGGTGTCCACCAGCGTCAGCACGGGGACGCCGAGCCGGTCCGCCAGCCGGATCAGCCGGGCGGCGGTGCGGTACCCGGCCGGGCGGGTCGCCGTGCCGGTCTGCGCCGCGTACGCCACGGTACGGCCGTCCCGCTCACCGAACCCGCACAGCATCCCGCCGGGGTCGGTGCCCCCGCACCGGTCACCGCTGATCGGCAGCCGGTCGTCGAAGTAGGCGTCCAGATAGGCCCGCGCCCGCGGCCGTCCGACGGCCCGGGCCCGCTCGACGGCCTCCCACCCGGTCGCGGCCGGCCCACCCGGTCCGAGCGCGTCCGGCACGGGGGCGGGCTCCGGCGGCGTGGCCCCCGCCCCGCGGCCGGCCAGCAGCCGCAGCCACCTCCCCAGCACCCCCTTCAGCTCGGCCGGTGCGACGATCGCGTCCGCCGAGCCCGCCGCCAGCTGGGACTCCGCCGTGTACGCGGACGGGTCGGCGTCCGGCGGGCGGACCCGGGAGCCGGCGAAGCCGACCTGGGCGCCGGGGAGGGCGAGGACGACGTCCGCGCCCGCGCCGAGGGTGGCCCAGCCGCCGCCGGTCGTCGGGTCCCGCAGGACCGCGATCTGCGGCAGGCCGGCCGCACGGGTGAGCGCGGACTGCCGGGCCACCCGCTGGAGCTGGGTGAGCGCGACCATGCCCTCCTGCATCCGGCTGCCCCCGGTCGCGATCAACGGCACGACGGGCAGCCGGTGCGCGCGGGCATGGGTGTACGCCGCCTCCAGCAGGTCCCCGGTGCGCTCGCCCAGCGAGCCGCCCAGGAAGCCGAACTCGAAGGCGATCAGGACGGCCCGGGTGCCCGCGACGCGCGCGGTGCCGCAGACCACCGACTCCCGCTCGCCGGTGCGGGCGGCGGCACGGGCGCGGGAGGCGTCGTAGCCCTCCCAGCCGAGGGGGCCGTCCTGCGGTGACTGACGGGGCGGCGCGGCGAGTTCGCGGAAACTGTCCGGGTCCGCCGTCAGCGCCACCGTGTCCCGTGCCGTGAGCCGCTCAGGCATCGGCCAGGGCCCGCTTCATGATCTTCCCCATGTCGTTGCGGGGCAGCGCCCGGAGGTAGCGGACGACCCGGGGGCGCTTGTGCGGGGCCAGCCGCCGGGCCACGTGGTCCGCCAGTTCCTCGGCTCCCGGCGGACTCGCCGCGTCCGCCGGGACGATCCAGGCCACGATCCGCTCGCCCAGGTCGGCGTCCGGCTCCCCGGTGACCGCCGCCTCCCGCACCCCCGGGTGCTCCAGCAACGCGTTCTCGATCTCACCGGCCCCGATCTTGTACCCGCCGCTCTTGATCAGGTCGGTGGCCTTGCGGCCGACGATGCGGACGTAGCCGTCGCCCTCGCGCACGGCCATGTCCCCGGTGCGGAACCAGCCGTCGGCGGTGAACGCGGCGGCGGTGGCGTCGGGCCGGTTCAGGTACTCGGTGAACAGGTTCGGGCCGCGCACCTGGATCTCCCCGACGCTCTCCCCGTCGTACGCGGTGATCTCCGTACCGTCCTCCTCCACCAGCCGCAGCTCCACGCCCGGCAGCGGCACCCCGACCGTCCCGGGCCGGGCCTCCCCGTCGGCCCGCACGGCGGTGTTCATGAGCGTCTCCGTCATGCCGTACCGCTCGATCACCCGGCGTCCGGTCGCCGCCGCGATCCGCTCGTGGTCGTGGACCGGCAGCGCGGCCGAGCCCGAGACCAGCAGCCGGGCCCCGGCGAGCGCCCCGGCCAGCTCCGGGTCGCCGGGCAGCGCCTCCGCGATCCGGTGGTACATCGTCGGCACCCCGAACACCATGGTCGCGCCCGCGGTCAGCTCCCGGGCCACGCCCTCGGGGGAGAACCGCCCCAGGTGCCGCACGGAGCCGCCGCGCCGCAGCGGGCCCAGGACGCCCAGCACCAGCCCGTGCACATGGAACAGCGGCAGCCCGTGCACCAGCACGTCGTCGCCGGTCCACCGCCAGGCGTCGGCGAGCGCGTCCAGGGTGGCGGCGAGGGCCCGGCGGGGGAGGACCGCGCCCTTGGGCGGGCCGGTGGTGCCGGAGGTGTAGACGACCAGCGCCGGGTCGCCGTCCTCGGCGCGCTCCTTGGGGACGGCACCGGTGGCGGACGCGTCGACGTCGATCCGCGGCACGTCGCCGAACACGGACGGCAGGTGCGTGCCGGGCGCGGCGAGCACGAGCGACGGCGCGCTGTCGGAGAGGATGTGCGCCAGCTCCTTCTCGCCCGACTTGGGGTTGAGCGGCACGGCGGCCACCCCGGCGAGCAGCGCGCCGGTCACCGCGACGGCGGTCTCCAGCTCCGCGGTGGCCCACACGGCGACCCGGCCGGAGCCCTCGATCCGCGCGGCGAGGGCACCCGCGGCGCCCGCCAGCCCGCCGTACGTCAGGGTCCGTGGCCCGAACCGCAGGGCGACCCTCCCCCGGACGTCGTCCGGGGGGACCCCCCTCTCGCTGCGCTCGCCTGGACCGTCCGTCAGGGCGGGGAAGAGGGAGGACACGCGGCGCACTCCTTACTGTCGGGCGGTGCCGACTGCCGGGGACGACAGCACCCTTCCTACACCAGGACCCGTGTCCGTACCGTGCCGTGCCGTACGGCCCGTGCTAGCCGACGGGGGCGGACGGGCGGGCGGCCACCACCACATCGGCCACGACACAGCTGACGTTGTCGGGGCCGCCCGCCGCGTTGGCCGCGTCGACCAGGGTACGTACGACGGCCTCCGGGCCGGACCCGGCGGCCAGCAGCTCCTTGATCAGCGCGTCGGGGACGACCCGGGTCAGCCCGTCCGAGCACACCAGGTACCGGTCACCGTCCCGGGCCTCCCGCACCCGCAGGTCCGGCACCGCAGGCGCACCGGGGGCGCCCAGCGCCTTCAGCAGCAGGGCCCGCTGCGGATGGCTCTCGGCCTCCTCCTCCGTCAGCCGTCCCTCGTCGATCAGCGACTGGACCACGCTGTGGTCGTGGGTGATGCGGAACAGCCCGCCGTCCCGCAGCAGATACGCCCGCGAGTCCCCGATGTGCACGAGGGCCAGCTTCGAGCCCGTCCACAGCAGCGCGGTCAGCGTGGTCCCGCTCTCCCCGCCGTCCCCGTCCCCGGCCCGTGCGAGGGCCTTCACGGCCTCGTCCGCCCCGCGCACCGCCTCCTCCAGCAGGTTCAGCACACTGCCGGCGGCCGGTTCCTCCGCCTCGTCCAGGAACCTCAGGGCCGCCACGGCGGCATGGCTCGCGGGCGCCCCCGCCGGGCCGCAGCCGTCGGCGACGGCCAGCAGCCTGCGGCCGGCGTACACGGTGTCCTGGTTGGCCGGGCGGACGTGCCCGCGGTCCGAACGGGCCGCGTAACGCAGTTCCAGCATGGTGTGTCTCCCTCTCGACTCGCCGGTCAACTCCTCGACGAGGAACGCGGCGAGGTCCCGGCGCACGGCCGTCTCCGCTTCCACCCGCGCCCAGTACGCCCGGATCTCCCGGGCCGCGTCCGCCGCGTCCAGCGCGCACACCGCCCGTATCTGCGTCAGGGGCATGCCCAGGCGGCGCAGCCAGGCCACGAGCCGGGCCCGTTCCAGCTGGGCGAGGGCGTAGTAGCGGTAGCCGGTGTCCGGGTCGACCCGGGCGGGCGGCAGCAGGTCCAGTTCGTCGTACAGGCGCAGGGCCTTCGGTGACAGCCGGCTCGCCTTCGCGAACGCCCCGATGGTCAGCAGTTCCATGCGCACCTCGCGCGTCTCGTCGTCCGGCACCGATGCTGGGGCCTGACCGAAGGGGAAGGTCAACAGGGGTGTCCCGGTTCCCGCGGCGCTTGTTAGCCTCACAGCCGCACCGACCGTCGAACCCGCGTACGACAGGGAGTCCGCCGTGCCCCGCATAGCCCTCGCCACCTACGACCCGGGAGCCGGGCCGAGCAAGGACACCGACCTGCCGGCGCTGGTGCGGGCGCTCGCGGACGCCGGTGCCGAGGCGGAGGCCCGGCACTGGGACGACCCGGCGGTGGACTGGGGCCGGTACGACCTGGTCGTCATCCGCTCCACCTGGGACTACAGCTGGCGGGCCACCGAGTTCGCCGCCTGGGCGGAGCGGGTCGGCGCGCTGACCCGGCTGGCCAACCCGGCCCCGGTGGTGCGCTGGAACGCCGACAAGCGGTACCTCGGGGAGCTGGCGGCGGCCGGCGTGCCCACCGTCCCCACCCGCTACCTGGCCCCCGGCGAGCCGGCCGACCTGCCGGCCGGGCACGAGTTCGTGATCAAGCCGACCTCGGGCGCGGGCGCCCGGTTCGCGGCCCGCTACACGCCCGCCGAGCACGACACGGCGGTACGGCACCTGGCGCGGATGCACGCGGAGGGCTTCACCGCGATGGTGCAGCCGTACATGCCGGGCATCGACGTGCGCGGTGAGCGGGCGCTGCAGTTCTTCGGCGGGCGGCTGCTGCACGCCAGCCGCAAGGGAGCCGTGCTCTCACCCGGCACCCCGTACGACGCCGACAAGGTGGCCCACCCCGACCTGGAGCGCTGGCAGTCCACGGAGGCCGAACTCGACGTCGCCGGCAAGGCGTTGGCGGCCGTGCCCGGTGCGCACGGGCTGCTGTACGCGCGCGTGGACCTGGTGGACGGCGAGGACGGCGAGCCCCGTCTGATGGAACTGGAGCTGGTGGAGCCGAACTTGTTCCTGTGGCTGCACCCGGACTCGCTGCCGCGCGTGGCGCGGGCGGTCCTCGCGGCGGCCGGGGGTGCGGCCCCGGCCGCCCCGGCGATCGCCTGACCCCGCACGCTCGGCGCTCACGGAAGGACGGCCGTCCGCTGGAGCAGCCCCCAGGTGAACTCGGCGACCACCTGCCGCCGTACGCCGTCGCGGTCGGGGGCGGTGAGGGCCAGCCCCCACCGGGTGGGGGCGGTGCCCTCCAGCGGACGGGCGGGGGCGAAGGCACGGGCGGCCTCGTCCACCGTGCAGGACCAGGGGGCCAGGTCCTCCAGCGTGCGCAGCTGCGGTGACGGCGCGCCCGGCGCCCGCACCAGCCACTCGTTCCAGACCCCGCCGTCCGGCCCGACGAGCACCTCGAAGCGCAGGGCGGGCCAGAGCGGCAGGGCCCACCGCCGGGCCTCGCAGTCGGCGTCGCCCAGCCGGCGGGGCACCACGGACTCCGGTGCGCCGAGGACGGAGCGGTAACGGGCGGCCGCGCCCCGGGACCGCGGTGAGCGGACCATGGCCTGCCACCGCTTGTTGGCCTCCCGCATGTCCGCGATCGAGGCGCCCAGCCGGCGCCGGGCGTCCTCCACGAGGTCCGGGTTGTGGTCGGCCATGCGGCGCAGCAGGACCAGCTGGAAGTCGAGATCCATGGTGTCCATGGTGCCCGTGATCACAGGGGTCGTTCCCGACCCATTGCCCGCGCCCCCCACCATGACTAGCCTGTGTTCGTCATGCCGATCGTCTGTTGAAATCTCGAACGCAGACGCCACACCAAGGGAGGGGGCCGGACGTGGGACGCCTCGTGCCTGCCGTGACCCGGGCTCTCGACATTCTTGAGCTGTTCCTCGACGGGGACGGGACGCTCTCCGCCCCCGACATCGTGCGCAGGCTCCAGTTGCCCCGCACCACCGTGCACGAGCTGGTCACCACGCTCGCCGCCCGGTCGTACATCGTGCAGGTGCCCGGACAGCCCGGACGGTACCGGCTCGGCGTACGCCCGTACCAGCTCGGCAGCCGCTACGCCGAGCAGCTCGACCTCGCCGCCGAGGGCCAGCAGGTGGCCCGCTCCGTCGCCGAGACCTGCGACGAGACGGTGCACGTCGCCATCCTGGAGGGCACCGACGTCATCTACATCGCCAAGGTCGACTCCACGCACGCGGTCCGCATGGTCTCCGCCGCCGGCCGCCGGCTGCCCGCCCACTGCACCTCCGTCGGCAAGATGCTGCTGGCCTCGCTGCCCGAGCCGGAGCTGACCGCGCGGATCCCCGACGGCACCGAACTGGCCGGGATGACCCCGAACAGCATCACCGACCCGGCCGTCCTGCGCGAGGTCCTCGCGGACATCCGGCAGCGCGGGATCGCCGTGGAGAACCGCGAGTCCAACCCGGACGTCTCCTGCGTGGCCGCGCCGGTCCGCGACCGCACCGGACAGGTCGTGGCCGCGCTGTCCATCTCCGTGCCGATGATCCGCTGGAGCGACGAGCGCCGGGCCGAGCTGGAGCAACTGGCCGCGAAGGGCGCGGCGGAACTGTCGGAGCGGCTGGGCCACCGGAGCGCGGCATGACGGCGTACGAGGTCGCGGTGCGGGCGGAGGCCGCACTCGGCGAGGGACCCACCTGGGACCCGGCGACGGGCCGGCTGCTCTGGCTGGACATCCTGGGCGCGCGCCTGCACACCTACGACCCCTCCTCCGGCCGGCGCACGATCCGTACGGCACCGCAGCACATCGGCGCGGCCAAGCCCCGGGCGGGCGGCGGCCTGGTGCTCAACCTGCGGGACGGCGTGGGCCTGCTGGACCCCGACGACACGTTCCGCTGGCTGCACCACGAGCCGGTCGCCGGGCGCCGCGCGAACGACGCGGCGGTGGCGCCCGACGGGTCGCTGTGGGCGGGCACGATGCGGTACGACGAGGCGCCCGGCGGGGGCACGCTGTCCCGGCTGACGGGGGACGGCGCCGTGCGCACGGTGCTGCCGGACGTCACGGTCAGCAACGGCACCGGCTGGAGCCCCGACGGCCGCCTGATGTACTACGTCGACACCCCCACCCGGCGCGTCGACGTCTTCGACCACGACGCGGACGGCATCCATGAGCGCCGCACGCTGGTGGAGATCGAGGAGGGCGCGGGCTTCCCGGACGGGCTGACCGTCGACGCGGAGGGCTGCGTGTGGGTGGCGCTGTGGGACGGGGGAGCGGTCCGCCGCTACACGCCCGCCGGCGAGCTGGACCGGGTGATCACCTTGCCGGCCCCCCGCACCACGGCCTGCGCGTTCGGCGGCACCGCCCTGACCGACCTCTACATCACCACGGCCCGCACGGGCCTGCCGTCCTCGGACCCCCTGTCGGGCTCCCTGCTCGTGGTGCCCGACGCCGGAAAGGGCCTGCCCCAACCGGCGTTCGAGGGCTGAGCCCCACGCGCGGCTGACCGCATCCCCCACCGCGCCCTACAACCCCGCGGACCGGCGCTCCTCCGCAGTCAACGGCGGAGCGGCGAGCGCCGGTCTCAGGGGCCCCGCCACCGCCGCCAGCACCACACTCGGCGCCAGCAGCACCTCCGCCCCGCGCTCCAGCGCCGTCACGTCCGTCACCCGCCGGGCCACGCGCCCGTTCCCCGTGGCGGTCCGCAGCAGACGGCCGACGTACGCGGCCAGCACCCGGTCCCGCAGCGTCGGCCCCTCCTCGGTCGCGCCGGGATAGAACACGTCCGCGCCGACGGCGAGATCCCATGCCGCCCGGACGGTCCGCCCGACCGCCCGCTGCGCCTGCCGGGCCAGTCCCGCGCTCCCCAGCCCCCGACGCCCTACCACGTCCCGCACGGCCAGCGCCGAGCGGGCGGCCACCGCCATGCCGTGCCCGTACACCGGGTTCAGCGCGCACACCGCGTCGCCGACGACCACGAAGTTCTCCGGCCACACCGGCATCCGCTCGAAGAAGTGGCGCCGGTTCGCCGTGGTCCGCGTGACCGCGACCCCGCCGAGCGGCTCCGCGCCCCCGCCCAGCAGCTCCCCGATCAGCGGATGCCGCAGCCCGTCACGGGCGTAGCGCTCGAAGTCCGCGGCGCACGAGGGCGGTTCGTCACCGCGGCCCCCGAACAGCGTGACGATCCACTTGCCGTCCTCCACCGGCATCAGCACGCCCCCGCGCCCGGTCCCGGAACCCCGCGGATCGGGCTCGATGTTGACCACCGGGAAGCCGGACCGCGCCGCCGCCGGCGCCCGGTACAGCCGGCTGGCGTACACCAGCCCGGAGTCGACCTCCCGCCGCTCGGCCGCGGGCAGCCCCAGCCCGGTCAGCCACCGCGCCGCCCGCGAGCCGCGCCCGGTCGCGTCCACGACCAGGCCGGCCGTCAGCGTCCGCTCCGCGCTGTCGTGGGCGCGGATGCGCACCCCCGTCACCGCGCCGCCCGTACCGGTGAGCCCCACCGCCTCGGCCCGCTCCACCAGCGAGATCCGCCCGTCGGCCAGCACCAGCTCCCGTACCACCCAGTCCAGCAGGTCCCGGCTCGCCGGCAGCATGAACGCGGACTCGGCCCAGCGCCGGTACCAGCCGTACGGGGACAGCGCCACCATGTCCGTGGTCATCGGCGCCCGGCTCACCCCGGCCGCGCCCAATCGCCCGATCGCCCCGGGCAGCAGTTCCTCCAGCGCCCGCGCCCCGCCCGACCACAGCTGGTGCACATGCCGGGCCTGCGGCAGCCCCTTGCGGGGCGCGGGCCCGTCGGGCAGCGCGTCCCGCTCGACCACCGTCACCCGGGCGCCGACGGCCGCCAGGGCGCGGGCCGTGAGCAGGCCGGCGAGGGAGCCGCCGAGGACGACGGCGGTGGCTCTGTCCTCATTCATGAACGGCGACGCTCTCCGCTGGGACGGCCGCACGCGCACGCACCGCCGCGATGTCGTCGGGACGGCGGAGGGCCCGGGAGACGGCCCCGATCTCCTGGAGCAGGTTCGTGGTGTCCGGCCCGGCGGCCGGCTCGGGCGGCTCCGGCGTACGGGCCCTGGTCTCGACGGCGTCGAGGATGCACACCGCGGCCGCCAGCGCGCGGGCCCGCTGCGGCGGGTGGCCGAGGCCCAGCGCGGCGTCGTGGGCGCGCCGGCCGAGCCCGGTGTCGATGTGCCGGGCCAGCGGCAGCAGCACGTCCCGGATGAACGTCTCGCGCCGGGTGAGCCGCAGTTCGGGCGTGGCGCGCAGCACGAACGGCACCCCTTCGCCGTTCGCGGCGCGCATCAGCTGGTACAGGGGCCGCAGTTCGCGGTGGGCGAGCCGGAGGCGCCAGCGGTCGTGCAGGTACTGGCCGGCGTGCGGCAGGATGAAGCCGACGGCGATGAGGATGGCGGAGAGCGCGGCCACGGGCGGGGCCAGATTGGTGCTCAGCCAGTCCAGGTCCCGGCCGAACCAGCGGGCGACGACGGCGATCAGCTTCACCGCGTCGAAGATCAGGTTCAGCACGTAGCCGGCGCCCAGCAGCTTCAGGCCCCAGCGCAGCCAGGCGTCCAGGCCCTCGGTGCGCACCCAGTTCCAGATGAGCCGGGAGGTGATCAGGCAGGCCACGGCGTGCGCGACGAGGTAGAGCAGGATCTCCTCGCGCATGAACGGGGTGGTGGCGTAGTGGGTGTCCAGGTCCCGCAGCCGCTCCTCGGGGGCGTCGGCGAGCAGGAACAGCACCCACAGGGCGACGATCACCCCCGAGTACACCGAGATCACCCAGCGCATGGCGCGGCGGGTGGCGGCCGAGCGGTCGGACAGGCCGTTGCGCCAGGTGATGATGAGCAGCAGGCAGGAGCCGCAGAACGCGGTGATCAGCGAGTAGCACCAGGGCGCCGAGATGTTGGGCACGCCGGTCAGCCGGTTGACCCAGGCGATGGTGGACGGCGTGCAGAACACGAACACCGCGCAGGCCAGCAGCAGCAGTCCGCCGACCGCGCGCAGCAGCGGGTCCCGCCACAGCCGGATGATGCTGGGCAGCTTGATCACCAGGGCGGCGGTGAGCACGGCGGTGGGGATCCAGAAGGAGATGTAGAACTCGCCGAGGAATCCCGAGGGGTTCAGCGCCAGCCGGGTCACCGTGCCGTGCCTCCGCGTCCTCGGTATCCGAGGGACCGCTGCACCGGGTCCGGCGGGCCGGTGCGGGTCCCTTCGAGGTGGCCCCGGAACAGGGTGGCCAGGCGGTGCCCGAAGTCGTCGGCCTCGGCCTCGTCGGTCTCCCGGGAGCCGTCGCGGGCGGCCACGGTCAGGGCCGCCTCCCGCCAGCCGGGCGTGTCGGTGAGGGCCCGGGCGGCGGCGGCCCCGGCCGGGTGGTGGTGCCGGTGCCCGGCGTGCAGGTGCCACAGCTCGTGCCCGAGGATGACCAGTTGCTGCACGGCCTCGGCCCGCTCCTCCACGATGACCAGGTCGAAGTCGGCGAACTCGACCCACAGACCGGTGACTTCGATCTCGTCCGGGAAGCGTTCGAAGCGCAGCTCCACCGGACGGCCGCCCCGCAGCGCGCTCATCTCCTCGCACAGCGCCCGGCACAACGCCCGTGTCCCGGCGGGTGCTTCGGGCCGGGCGCGGACGGCGGCGGCGAGGTCGCCGGCCAGGGCGCGCATCGCCGCGCCGGAGCCGGGGAGCCGTGTGCGGGCCGGGCCGGAGCGCCGGCGGCGCAGTCGTGAGGCCAGGCGTGCCGCCCGCTCCCGCGCGCCCCCGAAACTCATCTGTCTCCCTTCCCACCGCCGATTACGGCTGGTCCGAGCGTACGCGCCTGGATGTGTCCGCGTCATGCGATCCGGCGGCCGTCGTTCAACAAGGAACCACCTCGATCGCCGTACGGGAACCGCCGTCCTGGAACGTGGTCACACCGGCGTGACCGGCACACCGCCCGACGCCCTGCCGAGCAGGGTCAGCCGCACCGATCCGGGGCCCGACAGCGTGGTGAACTCCGTAAGGACCGCCAGCGCCAGGGTGTTGGCGCCCCGGGTGCGCAGGATGCCGTTCGGCAGGACGAAGGTGTGCTGCGGGCCGACGTTGTTGATGTACTGGCCCAGGTTCCAGCCGTTGAGGAAGATCTGCGCGCGGTAGGCGCGGTACGGGTCGTCGTCCAGGGTCAGGCCGACCGACGCGTCGACGCCGGCCGGCACCGACAGCCGGAACGTCGTCCGATACCAGGTCACGCCCTGGTACCGCGCCGCGCGCGGCAAGGTCACCCGCTCCCAGTCCCGGTCCCGGAAGCCGGGCAGGTGCCAGCCCTCCCGCTCGCCGTACAGGCCGCCGTTGTTCATCGGCCCGCGCACGGGGTCGGCGGGGCCGGCGCCCTGGATGCGCCACCGCACCTTCGGCGAGGCCCCCTTGAAGGTGACCGCCGTCAGGCCCCGCGCCGCCTTGTGGGTGTCGAGCGCCTTGCCGTCCTGGTCGTGCGCCATCCGCCGGACGAGGACCGACAGGACGTGCCGGCCGGGGGAGCGCAGCCGCTCCCGCACCGGGAAGACCGCCGTCTGCGCCCAGCTGCCCTTGCGGATGGTCACGTCCTTGTCCGGTACCGGCATCCGGTGCGTGCCCAGCGGCTCGCCGTCCAGCCAGGCCATCAGCAGGCCCTGCGTGCCGGTGCTGTAGGCGAGCGAGACCTCCTCGACACCGGTGGTGCCGGTCAGTTCGCCCCGGTACCAGACGTCCCCGTAGTGGAAGCCGTAGTCGTCCGCGAAGAGGACCGGCTGTCCGTCTGGGACCGCCGTGGTGCTGTACGACGACGTCCTGTCCGCCGCCTTCCACGACGAGTCGTCGAAGTTCGGGCCCGCTTCCGGGTTCTCCCTGCGCATCCGCCAGCCGCCCAGCTCCGGCAGCCGCACCTCGGGCACGTCCGGCAGCATCCCGGTGGTCAGCAGGCTGCCGGAGAGCGTGGCCCGGGTGGGCAGCTTCCGCCCGTTCCAGACCAGGGTGTCGATCCCGCGCGGGCCCCACACCTCCATGCCGGTCCGCTCGACGACGTCACCGGTCAGGTGGACCTCGGAGCCGCGCAGCTCCGCGTGCCGCAGCAGCGCCGGGCCGTAGACGAGGAGGGTCCCGGACGGGGTGTCGTAGGGGAAGAGGCGTACGGCGGTGGCGTCGTCGGCGAAGAGCAGCAGCAGCGGGGTGTCCGTCTCGCCCTTGCGCACCAGCACCCGGGTCAGCCCGTCCTGGCCGAGGGGGGCGTTCACATGCAGTTCGTTCCGGTCGTAGGCCCAGCCTGCCTCCGGGTCCAGCCGCTGCACGGAGGGCTCTTCCGGGCACTTCAGCACCAGCTCGGCCATCTCCTCGCGCCGCCCGGCGAACACGGCGATGTCCTGCCGGCCCGCCGTCAGGACCGTCATGGGCGCGACGGTGGCGTACTTCAGGGTCCGCCTGCCCAGTGGCAGCCCGGTGGTGAGCAGCTTGGCGTCCTTGCCGGGCACGGTGATCCGCAGCGTGCCGGCGTCGGTGGGCAGTTCGGTGGTGACCGGGTCTGCGCCGTCGTTGCGGGCGACGTACACGTGGGCGCCGGTGTCCGGGTTGGTCAGGTGGTAGACCTTCAGCCCGTCGGCCCGCACGTCCGCAGCGCGGTCCAGCTTCGCGAAGTCGGGCACGCGCTGGAGCAGATGGCCGAGCTGGTGCATCGGCGCGATCTTGTCCGTGACGTTCCGGCCCTCGTCGATGGCGGCGCCGTAGTCGTACGACGTGTAGACGACCGGAGCGGGCAGCCAGCCCCATGACGTCCCCCCGAACGTCATGTACACGTTGTGCAGGGTGAGCCCGTTGGCGAGGTTGGTCAGGTAGAAGCGCCGCTCGTACGCGGCGTCCCGGGTGCGCCGCGACTCGGCGTACCCCTTGCCGTCGAACCACGCCCCGCCCCACGGATCGAACCAGCCGCCCCCGAACTCGGGCACGAAGCCGGGCGTGTCGGGGGAGGCGGTGGCCCCGCCCTTTGCCCCGCCGGGACCGTAGTGCCCCCAGTCCGGCGGGGTCTGCTTCGGCGACGGATACCCGTCGAACCCGTACAGCCAGCCGCCCCTCTCCCCGCCGGTGTCGAACGACCCCGGCGCCCAGTACCCGTTGCGCCCCTTGTCGTTGTGGAACAACGGGACGTCGATCCCGTCGCCGCGCACCTTCCGGTACAGGTGGGACATGTAGTTCCGCCCGGTGGCCTCGTCCACATGGGCGTCGTACTCGTTCTCGATCTGGTACAGCAGGACCGTTCCGTTGCCCTGTGTGAACAGGTGCCGGCGGGCGATCCGGTTCACCCGGGTCAGCCACTCGTCCACGTGCGCCAGGTAGTCCGGGTCGTCGGTCCGTGCCGTGCCCTTCGTCGCCGTCAGCCAGCCGGGGAAGCCCCCGCCGTCGACCTCGGCGTTGATGTAAGGGCCGGGGCGCAGGATGACGTACAGCCCGGTCTCGGCGGCCGTGCGCAGGAACAGGTCCAGGTCCCGGACGCCGCTGAAGTCGTACACGCCGGGCGCGGGGGAGTGGTAGTTCCAGGCCACGTAGACGCTCACGGCGTTGTAGCCGTGCGCCCGCATCTTCTGCAGCACGTCCCGCCACAGGGACGGGCTCGGCAGCCGGAACGGATGCATCTCGCCGGACCACACCGCCAGCCGCCGCCCGTCCACGAGCAGCGAGTACCGGTCGTACCCGATGGTGTGCCGCTCGCCGTCAACGCTCGGCGGCAGCGGCGCCGGACCGGTCGGCGCGCTGCTGCCCGCGTACGCGGACGGCGCCCCGGGGCCGCCGCTGCCGCCCAGGGCGAGACCGAGCGCGGCGGAGCCGGCCAGGGCACTGAAGGTACGTCTGCTGAGCGCCAAGGTGGGTCCTCCCGGGCGGTACTTACGGGGGCGCGGTCCGGCCATTCTCCCCACGGACCCACCCCCGCGACGGACCCATGAGGATCGCGGCGCGGGCGGACTACGCGGTACGGGCGGTGCGGGAGCTGGCCGTACGGCAGGGTAACGGCCCCGTGAAGGCTGGAGAAATCGCCACCGTGCCAGAGCTCCCGCACACGTTCCCGCATGGGAACCCGTTAGGCGGAACGCCGGTCCCCCGGCCGGCGCACCGGCGGGTTTCCCCCGCCCGCTTCCGTCGTTAGGGCGGGCATGATCAAGAAACTCGCCTGTGTCACCGCCCTGACGGCCGCCCTGCTGGCCTCCGCTGCCACCGCCGAGGCCGGCACGCGTCCCGCGCCGCCCGCCGCTGTCCCCGGCGCCTCCCTCCTCAATGGCATCCTCGGCTCCCTGGAGATCGGCCACCCGGTCACGTCCCTCAAGACGGTCCTCCCCACGGGTGTCCGGGGCGAGTGAACGACACGGCCACCGCGCGCCGCGCGCACGGCGGGAGGACGTGAGAACCCCGAGGTGAACGGCCGGAGTCCACTCTCCCGGCCGGACGGGGCTCCCTGTGTGTCAGACGGCCGCCTGGCCCGCCCCCGCCGCGTTCGGCCAGCTCTGCGCGTTGGGCCAGCCCGTCGCGGGGGCAGGGGTCAGGCCGGCCGCCGGGGCCGGAGCCGTCATCCCGCGGACCTGGGCGGCGGTGAGCCCGCCCCGGGCCGGGACCCCGGGCGGGGTGGGCGCGGCGGGCGCGAGCGGCGCGGGCGCGGGGACCATCGGTGCCGGCACGGGAGCCGGTAGCGGGGTGGGGACCGGCGGTACGGCAGCCGGTGCGGGCAGCACGGCCGCCGCCGGAGCGGCCGGGGCCGGTGGCGGGGCTGCCGCCGGCATCGGCATCCCGCCGCCGGGCGGGGCCACGGCGGCGGGGAGCGGCATGCCGGTGCCGGCGGCCGGTGCGGGGCCGGACGCGGTCAGCCGCATCCCGGCCCCGTTGGTCTCGCTGACCAGCCGGTCGACCGCCGCCGTACCCGAGCTGTAGCCGGTCCCGGTGCCCGGCTCGGGTACGGCGGCTCCCCTCCTGGACCCGTAGAGCACCTGTTCCAGGCCGGACACCAGGCGACGCACGTCGACCTGGGGGCGCACCACGAGCCGCAGGAAGCGGCTGGAGGATCCGATCTTGTTGCCGCACTCGCGGACCAGGATCCGGTGCTCGGTGAGCATCCGGTCCCGCACCACCGTGCCCTCGGCGCCGAGGGGCAGGCGCACGAAGAGGAAGTTGCCCTGGGAGGGGTAGACGGTGAGGCCGGGGAGCGCGGAGAGGCGGCTGGCCATCTCCAGGCGGTCGCGGCGGACCTGCGTCAGGCTCCGCGCGTACTCGGCGCCGTGCTCCTTCAGCATGAACACCACGTGCTCGGCGAAGGAGTTGAGGTTCCACTTCGGCAGCATGGAGCGGACCTTGCCCGCGAGCGCCGGGTTCGCGACGAGGTAGCCGAAGCGGATGCCGTGCAGGCCGAAGTTCTTGCCGAGGCTGCGCAGGACGATCACGTTGGGGCGGAGCATGGCCTCCTGGACGACGCTCGGCTCGGCCTCCGCGTCGGCGAACTCCAGGAAGGACTCGTCCACGATCACCAGGTCGAGGTCCGCCATGGCGTCCATGAACTGCACGATCTGCTGCCGGCGCAGAAAGCCGCCGTCGGGGTTGTTGGGGTTGCAGACCACGGCCACCCGGGTGCCGCGGGCGCGGATGAACTCGGCGTACCGGCCGAGGTCCAGGGCGAAGTCGTTCGCCTCCTGGAGGGGGAACATGTCGACCCGCTTGCCAGTCTCCATCGGCTGGTCGGTCCAGCGGCCGAAGGCGGGCACGGGGACGGCCAGGGACTCGCGGACCAGCAGGTGGTCGATCCAGGTGATCAGCTCCGTGGAGCCGTTGCCCATCGCCACGCACTGCGGCGGGAGCCGGAGCAGGTCGCACAGCTCCGCGGTGACGGTGTCGGCGCTGCTCGGGTAGTACGTGACGATCTCGCGCAGCCGGCCCGCCAGCTCCTCGAACATGGCGGGCGTCGGGAAGTACGGATTGCACGGAATGCAGAAGTCCACCGGGCCGGTCCCGTCGCCGCTCTCCCGCGTCAGCGCCGCCATGGAGGGGCTGTGCGCGGCGGTGCCGCGGAACAACGAGGTGACGTTGCCGGCCAAGGGAACCTCCGTCGAAGGGCGGCCCGTGCGGGGGAGCACGGGCCGCCCTTCGATACGGAGGGGACGGCAGTGGCGTTCAACTCACCGCCGGTGTGAGCCGGTTCACGCCCCGAAGGTGTGCAGGGTCGACGTCCGGTACGTCTGCCCCGGCCGCAGCACCGTCGACGGGAAGTCCGCGTGGTTCGGCGAGTCCGGGAAGTGCTGCGTCTCCAGGCACAGGGCGTCGCCCTGCCGGTAGGTGCGGCCGCCGGTGCCGGTGAGCGTCCCGTCGAGGAAGTTGCCGGAGTAGAACTGCAGGCCCGGCTGGTCGGTGGCGATCTTCAGGGTGCGCCCGGAGCGCGGGTCGCGCAGGGTGGCGACGTGCTCCGGCCTCGCGGTGATCCCCTTGTCCAGCACCCAGTTGTGGTCGTACCCCTTGGCCAGCACCTGCTGCTCGTGACCCGCCCGGATGCCCCGGCCGACGGGCTTGGCGCGCCGGAAGTCGAACGGGGTGCCCGCGACCCCGGCCAGCTCGCCGGTGGGGATCAGGCCGGAGTCGGTCGGGGTGTAGCGGGAGGCGGCGATCGTGAGTTCGTGGTCCTCGATCGTGCCGCTGCCCTCGCCGGCCAGGTTCCAGTAGACGTGGCTGGTGAGGTTGACGACGGTGGCCTTGTCGGTGGTGGCCGCGTAGTCGATGCGCCAGTCGCCGTGCCGGGTGAGGGTGTACGTGACCGTCGCCCGCAGCGTGCCCGGGTAGCCCATCTCGCCGTCGACGCTGGTGTAGTGCAGGCGCAGTCCGACGTCGGAGCCCTTGGCGAACGGCTCGACGTCCCACACGTGCTTGTCGAAGCCCTGGGCGCCGCCGTGCAGGTGGTTGGCGCCGTCGTTCACGGAGAGCTGGTACGCCGTGCCGTCCAGCGTGAACTGGCCCTTGCCGATGCGGTTGCCGTACCGGCCGATCAGCGCGCCGAAGTACGGGCTCTTGGCCGCGTAGTCGGCGATGTCGTCGAAGCCGGCCACGACGTTGGCGTACCGGCCGTGCCGGTCGGGCAGTTCCAGGCTCTGGACGATGCCGCCGTAGGACAGCACCCTCAGCCGGGTGCCGCCGTTCTCCAGCGACCAGCGGTACACCTTCGTGCCGTCGGCGAGGGTGCCGAAGAGCTCCTTCACCGGCTTCCTTCCCGAGGCGGCCTCGGCGGTGCCGCCGAGGGTGGTGGCGGCGATGCCCGCCGCGGCTGCTCCCGCGATGACCGTGCGTCTGTTCAGTTCCATGGGTGCGGCTCCGTTGTCTGGGCGCTTACGAACCGGACTTGCGCTTGTTCCACACGTCGAACCCGACCGCCACCAGCAGGGCGAGGCCCTTGATGACCTGCTGCCAGTCGGTGCCGACGCTGAGGAGGTTCATGCCGTTGTTCAGCACGCCGAGGACGAGACCGCCGATGATGGCGCCGAGGACGGTGCCGACACCGCCGCTCATGGACGCGCCGCCGATGAACGAGGAGGCGATGGCCTCCAGTTCGAAGTTGACGCCCGCCTTCGGCGAGGCCGCGTTCAGCCGGGCGGCGACCACCAGACCCGCCAGGGCCGCGAGCACGCCCATGTTCAGGAAGACGTAGAAGGTGACCTTCTTGTCCTTCACGCCGGACAGCTTGGCCGCCGGCAGGTTGCCGCCGATCGCGTAGATGTGCCGGCCGAAGACCGCGTTGCGCATGACGTAGCCGTAGCCGACGACCAGCGCGCCGAGGATGATCAGCACGATCGGGGCGCCCTTGTAGCTGGCGAGCAGCAGGGTGAGGACGAGGACCGCGGCGACCAGCGCGGTCAGCTTCAGCAGGAACAGCCGGGTCGGCAGCACGTCCAGGGAGAACTCCTGCTGGCGGCGGCGGTCCCGGAACTCCTGCCACACCACGGCCGCGATCAGGACGAGCCCGAGCAGCACGGTGAGGTTGTGGTAGTTGGTGTCCGGGCCGACCTCGGGCAGGAAGCCGTTGCCGAGCTTCTGCAGACCCTCCGGGAACGGGCCGAGGGTCTGGCCCTTGAGCAGGATCTCGGTGAGGCCGCGGAAGAGGAGCATCCCGGCGAGGGTGACGATGAACGACGGTATGCCGAGATAGGCGATCAGATAGCCCTGGACCGAGCCGGCGACGGCGCCGACCACCAGGCACAGCACCAGCGCGACGGGCCAGGAGATCCCGTGCTGCACGGTCAGCACGGCCGCGAAGGCGCCGACGAACGCGGTGAGCGAGCCGACCGACAGGTCGATGTGCCCGGCGATGATCACCAGCATCATGCCGATCGCGAGGATCAGGATGTAGCTGTTCTGGAGCACCAGGTTGGAGACGTTGCGCGGCAGCAGCAGGTCCCCGTCGGTCCAGATGGCGAAGAGGACCACGATCAGGCCGAGCGCGATCAGCATGCCGTACTGGCGCATGTTGCGGCGCAGACCGGCCAGTACCAGGCCGAGCAGCCCCCCGTCGGCGGCCGGTCCGCTCCTGCCCGGCGGCGCGGGGGCCGGGCTCTTGGCGGTCACATCCGTGCTCATCGCGTTACCTCTTTGTCCTTCGTCATATGGCGCATCAGCACTTCCTGCGTGGCCTCGGCCCGCGGCACCTCACCGGTCAGCCGCCCGGCGGCCATCGTGTAGATGCGGTCGCACATGCCGAGCAGCTCGGGAAGCTCGGAGGAGATGAAGACCACCGCCTTGCCCTGGGCGGCGAGCTGGTCGATGACCGTGTAGATCTCGTACTTGGCGCCCACGTCGATGCCGCGGGTCGGTTCGTCGAGGATCAGCACGTCGGGACCCGCGAAGATCCACTTGCTGAGGACGACCTTCTGCTGGTTGCCGCCGGAGAGCTTGCCGACCGGCTCGAAGACCGTGGGCGCCTTGATGTTCATGGACTTCCGGAAGCCCTCGGCGACCTGCCGTTCCTCGTGCTCGTCCACCACGCCCCGCTTGGCGACCTTGTCCAGCGCGGTCAGCGAGATGTTCCGGTTGATGGTGTCGATGAGGTTCAGGCCGTAGTGCTTGCGGTCCTCGGTGACGTACGCGATGCCGTGCCCGATCGCCTCCGCCACGGTCTTCGTACGGATCTCCGAGCCGTCCTTCAGGACCGTGCCGGCCGCGTACCGGCCGTAGGTCCGCCCGAAGACGCTCATCGCGAGTTCGGTGCGGCCCGCGCCCATCAGGCCCGCGATGCCGACGATCTCGCCGCGGCGCACGCTCAGGGACACGTCGTCCACGACCTTGCGCTGCTGGTCGATCGGGTGGAACACGGTCCAGCCGCGGATCTCCAGCGCCGGCGCCGCGCCCTCCTCCGGCTGGTGCGGGGTGCGCTCGGGGAAGCGGTGGTCGAGGTCGCGGCCGACCATGCCGGCGATGATCCGCTCCTCGGTCGTCTCCGGCGCCTTCACATCGAGGGTCTCGATGGACCGCCCGTCCCGGATGATCGTCACCGAGTCGGCGACCTTGCGGATCTCGTTGAGCTTGTGGGAGATGATGATCGAGGTGATGCCCTGGTTCTTCAGTTCCAGGATCAGGTCGAGGAGCTTGTCGCTGTCCTCGTCGTTCAGGGCCGCCGTCGGCTCGTCCAGGATCAGCAGCTTGACCTGCTTGGACAGCGCCTTGGCGATCTCGACGAGCTGCTGCTTGCCCACGCCGATGTCGGCGACCCGGGTCTCCGGGTGCTCGTCCAGACCGACCCGGCGCAGCAGCGCGGTGGCGTGGCGCAGGGTCTCGCGCCAGTTGATGAGTCCGCGCGTGGCGTGCTCGTTGCCGAGGAAGAGGTTCTCCGCGATGGACAGATGCGGCACCAGCGCCAGTTCCTGGTGGATGATGACGATGCCGTGCTGCTCGCTCGCCCGGATGTCCTTGAACTGGCAGGTCTGCGACTCGAAGAGGATGTCCCCCTCGTAACTGCCGTACGGGTGGACGCCGGAGAGCACCTTCATCAGGGTGGACTTGCCGGCGCCGTTCTCCCCGCAGATGGCGTGGACCTCGCCCTGCCGGACGGTCAGGGTGACGTCCGACAGCGCCTTGACACCGGGAAAGGTCTTGACGATCGAGCGCATTTCCAGGACGGGTCCCGCCATGGTCGTGCCTTCCAATCCGTAGGAGGTGGGCGGGTTACTTGAGGTCGGCCTCGGTGTAGTAACCGCCGTCGACCAGCACCTGCTTGTAGTTGCTCTTGTCGACGCTCACCGGCTGGAGCAGGTAGGCGGGCACGACCTTCGTCCCGTTGTCGTACGTCTTGGTGTCGTTGACCTCGGGCTTCTTGCCCTTCAGGGAGTCGTCCATCATCGTGGCGGCGACCTCGGCGAGCTTGCGGAGGTCCTTGTAGACGGTCTGCGTCTGCTGACCGGAGATGATCGACTTCACCGAGGCCAGCTCGGCGTCCTGGCCGGTGATGACCGGCAGCGGCTTGCTGCCCGAGCCGTAGCCGTCCGACTTGAGGGCGGACAGGATGCCGATGGAGATGCCGTCGTACGGCGAGAGGACCGCGTCGACCCGGCCGCTCTTGTAGGCCGAGGTGAGGACGTCCTCCATGCGCTTCTGCGCGGTGGTGCCGTCCCAGCGCAGGGTGACGACCTGGGTCAGCTTGGTCTGCCCGGACTTGACCACCAGCTGCTTCTTGTCGATGTACGGCTGGAGGACGCTCATGGCGCCGCCGAAGAAGTACTTGGTGTTGTTGTCGTCGTTGGAGCCCGCGAACAGCTCGATGTTGAAGGGGCCCTTCTTGCCCTTGCTCAGCCCGAGCTTGTCGACGATGTACTGGCCCTGGAGCTTGCCGACCTTCTCGTTGTCGAACGAGGCGTAGTAGTCGACGTTCTTGGTGCCGAGGATCAGCCGGTCGTAGGAGATGACCGGGATGTGCGCGTCCGCGGCCTCCTGCAGGACGTGGTCCAGGGACTTGTTGTCGATCGCCGCGATGATCAGGCCCTTGACGCCCTGCGTGATCAGGTTCTCGATCTGCGAGACCTGGGTCTCCGGGTCGTCCTCGCCGTAGACCAGCTTGGTCTTGTAGCCCTTGGCCTGGAGGTCCTTGACGACGTTCTTGCCGTCGGAGATCCAGCGCTCGGAGGACTTGGTCGGCATGGCGATGCCGATGGTGCCGCCCTTGACGTCGCCCGACTTCTCCTTGCTGCCGCCCTCGCCGCTCTGACCGCAGGCGGTGAGGGTGAGGGCGAGCGAGGCGGCTCCGGCCATGGCGGCGAGTGCGGCTCTGCGGTTGCGCATCTGGGATCAGTCCTTGTCGTTCTCGTCGTTGAGAGGAGCGGAGGTGAGCGGTGCGGGTGCTTCCACGGGGAAGCGGTGGAGCGTCCCGGGCAGTCGGGAGCCGAGCGGCGCCATGTCGCCGTCCGCGCCGTGCCGGGCGAGCAGGTCCAGGGCGAGCCGGCCGCGCCGCACCCGCTCCCGGGCGGTGTCCAGGGTCACGTCCCGCAGGTGGGTGCCCCACGGGTAGATGCCGGGGGCCTTGGACAGGCCGAACTTCAGGTACAGGGGCGCGCCGCGCCGGATCAGCTCGGCGACCTCGTACATCCGGATGTAGCCGCCGAGGTCGTCGGGGGCCTCGATGTACATGTCCATGGGGGCGCCGGAGACCCGGCGGATCTCGGTGAGGTGGTCCAGCGTCAGATCGCTGGGCACGTTGACGGAGTCGGCGCCGAGCCGCTCGTAGACGGCGTACGAGGCCGGGTTGACCGGGCCGATGAGCGCCGACACCTTCAGCGTGGTGTCGGCCGGGATGATCCCGGCCTGGCGGGCCCGGTGCAGGGTCCACAGCACGCCCTCGTCGGCGACCAGCAGGCACTTCACGCCCAGTTCGGTGGCCCGCACGGCGTCCTCGACGCAGCCGGCGACGGCGTCGTGGCCCCGGGCGCGCAGTCCGGCCCCCCGCGAGTCGGACCGCACCGAGCCGCCGATGTCCCAGGTGCCGCGCGGGCCGGTGAACAGGCAGAGCTCGATGTCGCGCTCGTTCGTGGCGTCGACCATCTCGGTGATCTCGGCGTCGGTGAGCATCCACACGCCGCTGCCCTGGCTGATCCGGTGGATCGGCACATCGAGGCGCGAGGCCTCCTTCAGCACGACCGCCAGCGCTTCGGGACCCTCGCACGAGGGGATCTCGGTGCGCCAGCGGCCGCCGCCCGGGAAGGTACGGGCGGAGGCGTCGGCGGGGTCGAGGGCGGGCGCGCCGAGGCCGAGCGCGGCGAGCACCTGCTCGCCGGGCCTGCGGGCTGCCGGGGCGGAAGCGTCGGTCACAAGCTGTCCTTAAGGTCCTGAGTGTTCGGTATTTCGGACAAGGTTCGCGGCTCTGGGTAGGGAACAGCGCGGGGCGTACGCCGGTCGGGGCGTCGTCAGGTCACGCCCCGACCGGCGCACGGTCAGGGGCGGAGCAGCACCTTGCCCACCTTGGGATCGCCGGCCCCGACCAGCTCGATGGCCTGCGGGAACTCGGTCAGCGGCAACTCGTGGGTGACCAGCGGCAGCGGGTCCAGCAGCCCGGCCCCGAAGACCCGCACGGCGTGGGACCAGGCGTCCGGCGGCGCCCCGAAGACGGTGTGCACCTCCAGCTGCCGTACGACGAGGTCGGTCGGGTCGAGCCCGTCCGCGCCCGGCGCCGGGATCCCGGTGAGGACCAGCCGGCCGCCGCGCCGCGGCAGCGCGGCGGCGGTGCGCGCGGCGGACGCCGACCCGGCGGTCTCGATCACCACGTCGAAGTCGCCGGGCAGCGCCGGGTCTTCGGCGTCCTTCAGCCGGAAGTCGCTCGCCCCGAACCGCCGGGACAGCGCCTCCCGGTCGTTCCGCGTGCCCACCACGAGCAGTTCCGCCGGCGAGACCGCCTTCAGGAACTGCACGGCGAACATGCCCAGCGTGCCCGTGCCGACCACCGCGACCCGCTCGCCCGGCCGGGCGTTCGCCTTCAGCGCGGCGGCCGCGATGCAGGCGGCCGGCTCCAGCAGGGCGGCGGCGGTGAGGTCGGCGTCGTCCGGCAGGACGTGCAGCAGCCGGGCGGGCAGGGTCAGCGTGGCGGCCATGGCGCCCGGCTGGGTGAAGCCGGTCTCCTCGTACCCGGCCGAGCACAGCGTGGTCTCGCCCGCGTGACAGCGTTCGCACACCTGGCAGTTGCGGAAGCCCTCGCCCACGACCTTGCGGCCGACGAGCGAGCCGGGCACTCCGGCGCCCACCTCCGTGACCGTCCCCGACCACTCGTGCCCGGGGATGAGCGGATAGCGCACGTACCCCTCGGGCCGGTTGCCCTGGTACACCTCGCGGTCGCTGCCGCAGATGCCCGCCGCGTGCACCGCGACCAGCGCCTCGCCGGGACCGGGCCGCCGGGGCGTGTGGGCCTCGACCCGGTGCACCCCCGGCGCCTCGACCAGGACCTGGGAGCTCACTTCGTGCCCTTGGGCTTGCGCTGCTCCCAGCCCTCGGCCCACAGGTCGAACCGGGCCTGCTGCTGCGGGAACTCCGCCGCCGCGTCGACGTCCAGCTCGACGCCGAGCCCCGGCGCGTCGGAGAGATGGAAGCAGCCGTCCTCCGGGTTCACCTGCGGGGCGCCCTTGACCACCTTCTTGATCTCCGCGTCCGCGAAGTCGTTGAAGTGCTCAAGGATCTTGAAGTTCGGGGAGGTGAACCCGACCTGGAGGGAGGCGGCGGTGAGCACCGACCCGCCCACGTTGTGCGGGGCGACGAGCATGTAGTGGGTCTCGGCGGTCGCGGCCAGCTTCCGGGTCTCCCAGATGCCGCCGATGTGGCCGACGTCGGGCTGGATGATGTCGACCGCCTGGCTGTCGAACAGCTCGCGGAACTCGATCCGGTCGTGGATGCGCTCCCCGGTGGCCACCGGGATGTCCACCTTGGCCGCGACCTTCTCCAGCGCCTTCAGGTTCTCCGGCGGCACCGGCTCCTCCAGCCAGGCCGGCTTGAAGGGCGCCATCTCCTTGGCCAGCCGGACGGCGGTGGCGGGGGAGAAGCGGCCGTGCATTTCCAGCATCAGCTCCGCCTCCGTGCCGATGGCGTCCCGCACGGCCTCGATGAGCGAGACCGCGTACACCGTCTCCTGGTGGTCCAGCTCGAAGTGCCCGGTGCCGAAGGGGTCGATCTTCAGTGCCTTGTAGCCGCGCTCCATGACCCCCCGCGCGGCCTTGTGGTACGCCTCCGGGGTGCGCTCGGTGGTGTACCAGCCGTTGGCGTACGCCTTGACCTTGTCGGTCACCTTCCCGCCGAGCAACTGCCACACCGGCACGCCCAGCGCCTTGCCCTTGATGTCCCAGCAGGCCATCTCGACCACGGCGATGCCGGACATGACGATCTCCCCGGCGCGGCCGTAGTCGCCGTACTTCATCCGGCGCACGAGGTCCTCGACAGCGAACGGGTCCGATCCGAGAATGTGGTTGGCCTCGGCCTCCCGCAGATAGCCGATCAGCGCGTCGGTGTGCCCGAGCATCCGGGTCTCGCCGACTCCCGTGATGCCCTCGTCGGTGTGCACCTGGACGTAGGTCAGGTTGCGCCACGGCGTGCCGACCACGTGCGTGCTGATTCCGGTGATGCGCACGGCAGTTGCCCCTCAGCTGTTCGAGATTTCGTCACACGTTCGAAATGTTGGCGTGACAGTAAGGACGGTCCGGCGGGGGTGTCAATGGGTCGAACAGGTAACGGTTTCGGCACGGCTTTCGAGAACTCTTTCGACCTCGCACCAAACCTTCACAGCGGTGCCTGGAACCGGAACCTCGCGGACTCTAGTCTTCCCGCGTCATGAACTACTGCCTCCCGTGCCGACGGCACCTCAATGGCGCCCTGGCCTGCCCGGGGTGCGGTACTCCGGCCGACCGGCTCGCTGCCCCCACGGCGGCGCCGGACGCGCCCGCGCACGAGCAGGGGGACGGGCGCGGGCACGCGGGGACACCGACGGCGCACGAGCAGCCGTACGAGCCGTACGAGCAGCGGCACGAGCGGGCGCCAGACGCTCCGGACGCCCCCGGGGAGCCGGGGCGGGCGGAAGAACCGGAACCGGCGGAGGCGGAGGCCGAAGACGCCGGTGACGACGGGGGCGCCCCGGCCGGCCGGCGGGCCCGGGGCGGGGCCGAGGGCAGCCGCCGCGACCGCAAGGCCGCCGCACACCGCCGAAGACGCCGCCGCACCGTCCTGGTCGCCGTCGGGTTCGTCCTCGCGGCGGGCGGGCTCAGTCTCGCCGAACTGGGCACGGACGCGCCCTTCTCACCCTTCTCCAGCGAGGCCCCGGCCCCGGCCGGGGACACCTCGGCGGACGGCGGCGCCGCCTCCGTCGCGCCGGACCGCACCGCCGGCCCGGCAGGCGCCACGTCCGGCGCCACCCCCCGGGCGGGCGGGTCGGCCTCCCCGGACGCCTCGGCCTCCGCCTCCCCGTCGCAGTCCCCCGGGGACAAGGATTCCGCTTCCCCCTCCGCCACACGGAGCGGCACGGCACAGCAGTCGGCCACGACGAGTTCCGGTGCGACCCCGGGGACCCCGGTGACCCCGGCCGCCCCGGCCCCCAGCCAGTCGTCCGCCGCCCCGACCGAGGCCCCGACCACCTCCGCGCCCCCGCCCGAGCCGTCGCCCACGAAGACCTGCGACCGCTTCCTGTGGTGGTGCAGCTGAGGACGGTCGCGGGCATGTGAGTGCCCCCGCCCGCCGTCCGGCTCCGTCCGTGTGGACGTGAAGCACGCCCGGCGCATCCCCGCCACCCCGCGCCATCGGCCATCCGGGGTATCCACGACACCCCCCGGCCTCTACGGGGGTTGAGTCGAACGGGCACGTCTCGCCGTACCGGTCTCGGGAACGCACGACGCCGGAGGAGGGCGTCGTGCCGAGGGGGAGCAGCGAGCAGCGGATCGGCCGAGGAGAGCGGATGACGCAGGAGATCACCGTCCAGGGCACGGTAGCCGAGGGCTTCGAGTCGGTGCGCGAGGAGTTCGCCGCCTTCGTCGCCGGGGAACGGGACGACTACGAGGGCCAGTTGTGCGCGTACGTCCACGGACGGCGGGTCGTGGACCTGTGGGCGGGCGCCGGGGTGACGGGTGACTCGCTGTACGCCCTGCACTCGGCCACGAAGGGCGCGGCCCACCTGGTGGCGGCGCTGCTCGTGCAGGACGGCACCCTGGAGCTGGACCGCAAAGTCACCTACTACTGGCCGGAGTTCGCCGCCGAGGGCAAGGGCGCTCTGACGCTGCGGGACCTGCTGGCGCACCGCGCGGGGCTGGTCGGCACCGACACCGGGTTAAGTGCCGACGAGCTGGCCGACGACCGGATGATCGCCGAACGCCTCGCCGACCAGCGGCCGTTCTGGCGGCCGGGCACGGCGTTCGGCTACCACGCGCTGGTCATCGGCGCGTTGACCGGCGAAGTCGTCCGCCGGGCGACGGGCCGTACGCTCCAGGAGGCGTACGAGGAGCGGGTCCGCGCTCCCCACGGCCTCGACCTGCGCCTGGGTCTGCCGGAGGCGCACGAGCCGCGCTTCCGCACCGTCCGGCCGATGCTGCCGACGCCCGCGCAGCGGGCGCAGCTCGAAGCCGTGCCGACCGGCCCGCACACCCTCGCGTCGATCGCCTTCAACCGGCACGGCGCGGAGCCCACCGACCTGGAGAGCCTGCCGAACCGGCGGCTGATCCGCGCCCAGGGACCCGCCTCGGTGGGCGGGACCGGCTCGGCACGGGGTCTCGCGGCCATGTACGCGGCGATGATCAGCGAGGTGGACGGCCGGAGCCCGCTGCTGAAGGGCGACACACTGGCGGAGTTCGCCCAGATCCACTCCACGGGGTACGACCTGGTGACCCGCGTCCACACGTCGTTCGGCCTCGGCTTCCAGGCGATCGCCGACACCTGGCACCCGTTCCTCGGCGCGGGCGCGCTGGGCCACAGCGGCGCCGGCGGGGTCCAGGCCTTCGCGGACCCGCACGCGGGCATCGCCTACGGCTACACGCGGCGCCGGTTCGCGTTCCCGGGCGGGGCGGCACCCGAGAACGACAGGTTCGCGGCGGAGGTCCACAAGGCGGCGCTGGCCGGCTGAGGAGTTCCCCGAAGACGCGCGGACGCCTCCCGGCGATGAGCAGCCGCACCCCACGTCCAAGGATGCGGCTGCCGATGTGAGGAACGACGGAGGTCAGGCCAGCGTCACGGTGATGTTCCCGCGTGTCGCCTTCGAGTAGGGGCAGACCTGGTGGGCCTTCTCCAGCAGCTTCCGCGCGGTGGCCTCGTCGGCGTCGGGGATGCTCGCCGAGATCTCCACGATGATCCCGAAACCCTCGTCGTTCCTGCCGATGCCGACCCTGGCCGTGACGGTGGACCCGGACACGTCGACGCCCTCCTGCCGGGCGACGACCCCCAGCGCCCCCTGGAAGCACGCGCTGTAACCGGCGGCGAACAGCTGCTCCGGGTTGGTCCCGGACCCGCTGCCGCCCATCTCCTTCGGCGGGTTGACGACGACGTCGAGTCGGCCGTCGTCCGTGGCGACCCGCCCGTCGCGGCCGTTCTCGGCGGTGGCGACGGCGGTGTACAGGACGTCGGACTGCGTGATGGGCATGCGGTTGTCTTCCTCCTCGGCGGCCGCGACTCGCGCCCACGATCGCGACAGATTTCGGAAAGAAGCTACCGCATGCCGGAAACCACGGGAAGTCTAGAGCTTGACGACCATCTTGCCGATGTTGTCGCCGCGCAGGACCCCGAGGAACGCCTCCAGGTTGTTCTCGATGCCCTCGACCACGGTCTCCCGGTACTTCAGCGCGCCCGAGGCGACCCAGGGGCCGACCTCCTGGACGAACTGCGGCTGGAGGTCGTAGTGGTCGCCGACCAGGAAGCCCTCGATCCGGCCGCGGGTCTGGATCAGCCGGGCCAGGTTCTTCGGGCCGGGCGCGGGCTCGGTGTTGTTGTAGACCGAGATCATGCCGCAGACGGCGATCCGGCCGCCCTGGTTCAGCGAGCCGATCGCGGCCTCCAGGTGCTCCCCGCCGACGTTGTCGAAGTAGACGTCGATGCCGTCGGGCGCCGCCTCGCGCAGCTGCTCGGCGACCGGGCCGTTCCTGTAGTTGAAGGCGGCGTCGAAGCCGTACTCCTCCAGGAGCAGTTTGACCTTCTCGTCGGACCCGGCCGAGCCGATGACCCGGGAGGCGCCCTTGAGCCTGGCGATCTGGCCCACCTGGCTGCCCACGGCCCCGGCGGCGCCCGACACGAACACGCTGTCGCCCTCCTTGAAGGAGGCGGTGCGCAGCAGGCCGGCGTAGGCGGTCAGCCCGGTCATGCCGAGGACGCCGAGGTACGTCGACAGGGGGGCGGCCTCCGGGTCGACCTTCACGGCGTTCCTCGCGTCCACGGCCGCGTACTCGCGCCAGCCGGAGAAGTGCAGGACGTGGTCGCCGGCGGAGAGGCCCTCGGCGCGCGACTCGACCACCTCGCCGACCGCGCCGCCCTGCATGACCTTGCCCAGCTCGAAGGGGGCGGCGTAGGACTTGGCCGCGCTCATCCTTCCGCGCATATAGGGGTCGACGGAGAGGTACTTGTTCCGCACCAGCACCTGACCCTCGCCCGGGGTCGGGACCGGCGCCTCGACGAGGGCGAAGTCCTCGGGCTTCGGCCAGCCGACGGGTCGGCTGAGCAGGTGCCACTCGCGGTTGATCATGACGGAGCCTTTCGTGTCACGCGCAATTACTTCAGTACCTGAAACAACGATGCCCGAATATTTCATGATGTCAAGTAAGCGGGTATCCTGGACGGCATGTCCCACCCATCGAAGACCCACCGCCCCGACCCCCTGACCATGGAAGTGGTCGAGCTGATCGGTGACGTCGTGGCCCGCTTCTACGCGGACTACGAGGAGGCGGCGGGCGAGCACACGCTGACCGGCCCGCAGGCCAGGCTGCTCAGCCTGCTCTCGCTGGAGCCGCTGCCCATGCGCAAGCTGGCCCAGAAGCTCAAGTGCGAACCGTCGAACGTCACCGGGATCGTGGACCGGCTCGAGTCCCGCGGCCTGGTGGAGCGCCGCCCCGACCCGGCCGACCGCCGGGTCAAGGTCGCCGCCGCCACCGACGAGGGCCGCCGGGTGGCCCGGGACCTGCGCGAGGGCCTGCACTTCGCCCGCGAGCCGCTCGCCGCGCTCACCGACGACCAGCGCCGCTCCCTGCGCGACCTGCTGCGCCGCATGCTCGACGCCTGAGACCCGGCCCGGCCGGCCCCTGCCGCCACCGGCCGCCCGCGCCGTCACACCCAGCCAGTAGAGTCCTCGCCATGCGCGATCTCGGGGTGGGTTTCGGGTATCTGCTGAAAGGCCAGCGATGGGTGGCCCGGCACGGACGGAGCTACGGCTTCGGGCTGCTGCCCGGACTGATCACGCTCGTGCTGTACGCCGCCGCGCTGGTCGCGCTCGCCGTGTGGGGCGCGGACGCGGTCACCTGGGCGACCCCGTTCGCGGACGACTGGTCCAGCCCCTGGCAGGGCCTGTTCCGCGGCTTCCTGACGGCCGTCCTCTTCGCCCTCGGCCTGCTGCTGGCCGTGCTGACGTTCACCGCCGTCACCCTGCTGGTCGGCCAGCCCTTCTACGAGAACCTCTCGGAGCGGGTCGACGCCGACGCCTCGCCCGACGGCACCGCCCCGCGCTCGGAGCTGCCGCTCTGGCGCGAGCTGTGGATCTCCGCCCGGGACAGCCTGCGCGTGCTGGTGCGGGCCGGCCTGTGGGGCCTCCTGCTCTTCGCCCTCGGGTTCCTGCCGTTCGCCGGGCAGACCGTCGTCCCCGTGATCGGCTTCTTCGTCACCGGCTTCTTCCTCACCGAGGAACTGGCCGCCGTGGCGATGCAGCGCCGGGGCGTCGACCTGCGCGCCCGGCTCACCCTGCTCCGCTCCCGCAAGACCCTCGTCTGGGGCTTCGGCACGCCTCTGGGCCTGGCCTTCCTGGTTCCGTTCGTCGCGGTGTTCCTGATGCCGGGCGCGGTCGCGGGCGCCACGCTCCTCGCCCGCGACCTGCTGGGAGAGGAGAGCGGCGGGGACGGCGCCGACGCGCCCAGGACGCAGGACGTCAGCCCCTGACCGAGGCGCTCGCCGCAGGCCCCGTCCCGGCCGGTCCCGGCCTCAGCCCCGCCCCCGCTCCGCCGCACCGACGGACACGGCGACGATCGACCGGACCTGCGCGATGATGTCCAGCCGGTTGCGCACGAACTCCGGGTCCGTCACCTCGGTGGTGTTCCCGGCCCCGAACTCCAGCACGGGCGTGTGCACGTGCCCGCCCGGCAGCGTGCCGCGCAGCCCGAGCCGGTCCCGCAGCAGGGTGGCCCGGTAGGCGATCTCGTTGGAGAGGTAGTCGCCGCCGGCCCCGGCACGGGCGGTGGAGCCGGGGGTCGGCCCGTCCGGCCTCACGACGGGCGCGGAGCCGCCGGCCGGTATCTCGGTCACCTCCGTGTGGTCGTACACGGGGAAGCGGCCCGTCCGCGCGGCCACGACAGCGGCGTACGGCAGGGTGGTGCTCGTCCACTGCGGCTGCGACGCCGGGTCCGCGACCGGGATCGGCCCGGTCACGCCCACGCCGTCGTTGTCCGCGAAGCCGCCCCGCCACGCGCCGTTGGTGCGCTCGACGTCGAACCGGCCGGCCCGGCCCTGGCTCACGGTCGTGAACAGGTCCACCCGCGGCAGGTACGGCCGCAGCGTCCGCTCCACCGTGCCCTCGGCGAAGTCCCGCCAGCGCACCGGGAACACGGCCGTCTCGACGCGCGCCGGTCCCCGCGCCGTCTCGACGACCGTGCCGTCCAGCGCGAGCGCCGTCGCCCCCGAGGGGTTGGAGATGCGGATGTCCCGGTCGAGCGTGAAGGGGTCGAACCCGGTGAGCAGGACGCGCCGCAGGTGCCCCTTCCCCGGGTAGCGGATGTCGGTCTGCCCGCGCGAGGTCCGCTCCAGCCACCCGAGGAGCGCGTCCCGCTGCCCGTCGGACAGCCCGAAGTCCGGCTCCCAGGTGCGCACTTCCCGGGTCATCCCCAGCCGGGCCCAGTACAGCGGCCGGTCGTCGTCCCGGCTCAGGTCACCACCGGCCGGCCCGCGCCCCTGCGCGCGCTCCACGGCCCGCCGCCACAGCGCGGACCCCTCGCGGACGACGACGCGGCGGGCCTGCGCGTAGGAGTGCGCCCGGTGCAGGGCACGGCCGAACTCCGGTGCCGCGTCGGCGAATCCGGAGCGCCGCAGGATCTCTTGCGGCACGGCCTTGTCCAGCCGCTGTTCCTCGACGGTGGGGGAGGACGGAGCGGTGGCGGCGCACGCCGTGGTGGCGGGCCCGGACAGGCCGGTCAGCAGGGCCAGCCCGAGGAGGCCGGTACGTAGACGCATCAAGGGAGTTCGGGTCCTTCCGTCGCTGTGGGGCGCGTGGTGCGGTGGACGGCCGCAGTATCGCGTGACGGACGTGACCCGCGCCATGGTGCGGGCGGCGCCGGCGGGCCGGGGCGGGGGCGGCGAGGACGTGGCCAAGTGTGAAGGGTTCGTACGGGATCTCCGCCGGACGCTCGATCGAGGACCGCCGCGTCATCACGACGATTAACGTCTGATCCGGGACAAGTCCCCCGCCCGGGGACGCGTGTCTCCCGCGCAGCCCCGGTCCGGGAACCTGACCCCCGGACCGGGGCTTCACGGCGCCGGGCCGAGGGGCTACCGGCCCCGGACGCCGAAGCCGTACACCGTCTCGGAGCGGAAGACCTCGCCGGGCCGCAGCACCGTGCTCGGGAAGTCCGGCCGGTTGGGGGAGTCCGGGAAGTGCTGCGTCTCCAGGGCGATCCCGGCGCCGGGGCCGAGCGGCCCGGACAACGTGTCGGCGGTGTAGAGCTGGAGGCCCGGCTCGGTCGTTGCCACCGTCAGGGTCCGCCCGGACACCGGGTCGGACAGCTCGGCCACCTCCTCCGCCGCGCCGGTCACCCCCTTGTCCAGCACGAAGTTGTGGTCGTAGCCCGAGCCGGTCCTGCGGGCCGTGCGGAAGTCGAAGCGGGAGCCCGTCACGTCCGCCGGCGCGCCGGCCGGGATCAGGTCCGCGTCCACCGGCGTGTACCGGGACGCGGCCAGCCGCAGCTCGTGCCCGCCCGCGTCACCGGAACCGCGCAGGTTCCAGTACGTGTGACTGGTCAGGTTGACCACCGTCGGCGCGTCCGTGACCGCCTCGTAGGCGATCCGCAGCGCGCCCGACGCGTCGAGCGTGTACGTCACCGCCACCTCCAGCCGGCCCGGGAAGCCCTCCTCGCCGTGCGGGCTGACCCGGCCGAGGCGGACGCCGTGCGGGACCGGCGTCACCTCCCACACCCGCTTGTCGAACCCGCGTTCACCGCCGTGCAGCGAGTTCGGGCCGTTGTTGCGGGCCAGCGTGTACGTCCGGCCGTCCAGCGGGAACCGGCCGCCCGCGATGCGGTTCGCGTACCGGCCGACCACGGCACCCAGGTACGGCTCCGGATGCGCCAGGTAACCGTCGAGGTCCGGGAAGCCCAGCGCCACGCCCACCGTCCGCCCGGCGCCGTCCGGTACCTCCACGGACTGCACGATCCCGCCGTACGACAGCACCCGCACCCGCACCCCGCCGCGCTCCAGCGTCCACCGGTGCACCGCCGTGCCGTCGGGGAGTGTGCCGAAAAGTTCGTTCATGTGGGAAACCCTAGTAGTGCCGTCGGATGCCGGATCCGCTGCGGGTGACGGCCGACCGCATGTGCCGCGCCGGCACTTGACGGGCTGTCGTGTGTCTGGTGGTGTTTCTCCCCGCCCCGCTCGCTGCCGGGGCGGACGAGGACTCATCACGCGCGGGGGACGCATGAGTGATCGCGAGCTGTGGGCGAGTACGGCCCTGCTGGCCACCTTCCTGGGCTTTGTCGTGTCGATCTTCGTCGGCCCTCCGGCCTGGTTCCTGGGCATCCTGTCCGCCGCGCTGATCGTGAGCGTACTGATCATCCGGACCGAGCAGCGGAAGCGCGGCCACCGCTGAAGCCGCACCGCCCGTTCGACCCGCTCACCGGACGGGCCCGGTCACGGCTGTGCCGCCGTGACCCTCCGGTACGCGATCTCCGCCAGCCGCGCCTGGCCGTCCTTGCTGGGGTGGAACCAGTCCCAGTGGCTGAGCTGGTCCGTGCCGAAGCGGTAGTCGTACACCGCGTCGCCGTCGAAGCGGCAGCGCCGGTCCTTGGCGCAGACCTCCCTCAGCACCCGGTTGTACTCCTCCACCCGCCGCTGCACGGCGTCCCGGCGCAGCGTCGCCGCGCTGGTCAGGTCGTCCGCGTCGCCCAGCATCGACGGGCAGATGCCCAGCTTCCACACCTGCTTGCCCAGCGGGTTCGTCCGGCCCTGCGACCACAGCCGCTTCAGGTTCGGCACGCTCGCCACGTACACCTGCGTCTTCGGCAGCGCCGAACGCAGCGTGCGCAGCGCCTCCTCGAAGTCCGCGCGGAAGCCGGCCACCGGGGTCATCGCCGACGCCGAGGCCCGGCAGGCGTCGTTCGCCCCCACCATCACCGTCACCAACTGCGGGGCGTGGGAGACCGCCTGCTCCATCTGCCCGGGCAGGTCCGCCATCCGGGCGCCCGTCACCGCGTAGTTCCAGCTGCGCTCCGCCGCCCCCGTCACGCCCAGCAGCCGCACCGCCAGGCTGTCCACCGCGGCGTCGCTGCCCGTCGCCCACGACACCTCCGGGCAGTCCGACAGCACCGTGCACGCGTCGAAGCCGCGCGTGATGGAGTCGCCCACCGCGGCGATCGAGTCGGGGCTGCGGTCCCACACCGGGGGCCGGGCCGCGCCCGCCTCGGTGCCCGCCGGCGCCGGCGCGCTCCCCGCCCCGTCGTCACATCCGGCGGCGCCCAGCAGCACGGTCGCCACGACGGCGAGAACGGCCCGTACACGGTGGCTTCGCTTCCGCATCCCTGCTGTTCCCCTCGTTCGACGGTAGGCATCCCCCTCCCCTGACAACGTGCGAGGGTTCCCGGCCCGGCTCCCCGGGAACGGCGCACCCCCGCACAAGCGTCCCCCTGGGTGAATGGCGGCGGTTTCCTGGCACCGGGACCGACCGTACGTCACACTCCTTGCCCCGCCGCAGGGTAGCCTCGCCATCAACGCGGCCGTCGCGCCACTGCCGCCCAGCCAGTCCGCAAGATGTCCCGCTCTGCCCGGAGGTTCCGGTGACGACACGTGGAGTTCTGTACGTGCACTCCGCGCCGCGCGCGCTGTGCCCGCACGTCGAGTGGGCCGTCGCCGGGGTGCTCGGCACGCGCGTCAACCTCGACTGGATCCGGCAGCCCGCGGCGCCTGGCACCTGGCGCTCGGAGTTCTCCTGGCAGGGCCAGGCCGGCACCGCCTCCAAACTCGCCTCGGCGCTGCGCGGCTGGCACCTGCTGCGCTTCGAGGTCACCGCCGAGCCCTGCGCGACCGCCGAGGGCGAGCGCTACAGCTGCACCCCCGACCTCGGCATCTTCCACGCCGTCACCGGCATCCACGGCGACATCCTGATCCCCGAGGACCGCCTGCGCGCCGCGCTGACGCGGTCCCAGCAGGGGGAGACCGACCTGGAGGCGGAGATCGCCAAGCTCCTGGGCAAGCCCTGGGACGACGAACTGGAGCCGTTCCGCTACGCCGGCGAGGGCGCCCCGGTCCGCTGGCTGCACCAGGTGGTGTGACGTCGCGCACGTGACGGAGCCCGCCGGCGCCCGCGGCGGACACGGCTGAAGGGCCCTCACCTTCCGGTGAGGGCCCTTCTCCACGTTTCTCGGTTGCTCGGTTTCTCAGAGCGTCCGGAACGCCAGGACCACGTTGTGCCCGCCGAAGCCGAACGAGTCGTTCAGCGCGGCGATACGGCCCTCGGGCAGGGCCCGCGCCGCACCGACGACCACGTCCGCGTTGACCTCGGGGTCGAGGTTGTCCACGTTGATGGTCGGCGGGGCCGTGCGGTTCACCAGCGCCAGGATCGACGCGACGGTCTCCACACCACCGGCACCGCCCAGCAGGTGACCGGTCATCGACTTGGTCGCGGAGATCGCCATGTGGTCGACGTCGTCGCCGAACACCTTCCGCAGCGCCTTGATCTCGGCCACGTCACCCTGCGGCGTCGAGGTGGCGTGCGCGTTCACGTGCACGATCTCGGCCGGCTTCAGATCCGTGTTGTCCAGCAGGTTCTGCAGCGCGTGCGCGATCCCGTTGCCGGACGGCTCCGGCTGCGTGATGTGGTGCGCGTCGGCGGAGATGCCCTGTCCGAGCGCCTCGGCGTAGATCCGGGCGCCGCGGGCCTTCGCGTGCTCCTCGGACTCCAGGACGATCACACCGGCGCCCTCACCGAGCACGAAGCCGTCCCGGCCGGCGTCGTAGGGACGCGAGGCGCCCCGCGGGTCGTCGTTGTTCTTGGACATCGCCATCATGTTGCCGAACGCGGCGATGGGCAGCGGGTGGATGGCGGCCTCGGTACCACCGGCCACGACCACGTCCGCACGCCCGGTGCGGATCATCTCGATCGCGTACCCGATGGCCTCGGCGCCCGAGGCGCAGGCCGAGACCGGGGTGTGCACACCGGCGCGGGCACCCAGCTCGATCCCGACGTTGGCCGCCGGGGAGTTGGGCATCAGCATCGGCACGGTGTGCGGGGAGACGCGGCGTACGCCCTTCTCCCTGAGGATGTCGTACTGGTCCAGCAGGGTCGTCACGCCGCCGATGCCGGAGGCGATGACCGCGCCGAGACGGTCGGGGTTGACGGACGCGTCCTCACCGGCCCTGGCGGTGAAGCCGGCGTCCTTCCAGGCCTCCTGAGCGGCGATCAGCGCGAACTGCGCGGACCGGTCCAGCTTGCGGGCCTGCGGGCGGGGGATGATCTCGCCCGGTTCGACGGCGATCTGCGCGGCGATCCGGACCGGCAGCTGAGCCGCCCACTCCTTCTCCAGCAGGCTGACGCCGGACGTGCCGGCGACGAGGGCCTCCCAGGTCGAGGCTGCGTCGCCACCCAGCGGTGTGGTTGCGCCGATACCGGTGACGACCACGGTGCGATTGGTCGGGCTCACGGGAATTCTTTCTCCAACGGATACGGGAGGACTACCCCCGCGTCTGCGGGGATTACGGCGCCACCGCCGGGTGGCGGGGCTTGCAGCCTGCGGCCTACGCGATGGCTCAGTCCTGGTGCTTGAGGATGTAGTCGGTCGCGTCGCCGACGGTCTTGAGGTTCTTGACGTCCTCGTCCGGGATCTTCACGTCGAAGCGCTCCTCGGCGGCGACGACAACCTCGACCATGGACAGCGAGTCGACGTCCAGGTCGTCGGTGAAGGACTTGTCCAGCTGGACGTCCTCGGTGGGGATCCCGGCGATCTCGTTCACGATCTCGGCGAGACCCGCGACGATCTCTTCCTGAGTGGCGGCCATGTCAGGCGCTCCTTCTTCGATAATCCAGACGGTTTGTGGCAGTTGTCCCCCTGCCGGACCGCATGATCCGGCACGGAGTGCCTAGGGGAGGGTAACGACCGTGGCGGCGTAGACGAGACCCGCCCCGAATCCGATGACGAGCGCGGTGTCGCCGCTCTTCGCCTCCCCGGTCGCCAGGAGCCGCTCCATCGCGAGCGGGATCGAGGCGGCCGAGGTGTTGCCGGTGGTGCGGATGTCACGGGCGACCGTGACGTGCTCCGGCAGCTTCAGTGTCTTCACCATCGAGTCGATGATCCGCACATTGGCCTGGTGCGGGATGAAGACGTCCAGGTCGTCCGCGGTGATTCCGGCCGCGTCCAGCGCCTGCTGGGCGACCTTCGCCATCTCGAACACGGCCCAGCGGAACACCGCCTGGCCCTCCTGCGTGATCGCAGGGAACTTGATGTTGCCCTGGCTGTCCAGGGGCAGCTGGGAGACGTCGCCGACGGCGAACCGGTCCCAGGAGACGGTCTGCTTGATGGTCTCGGACTTGTCGCCCTCGGAGCCCCACACGGTCGGGCCGATCGCCGGCTCCGCCGAGGGGCCGACCACGACCGCGCCGGCGCCGTCACCGAACAGGAACGCGGTCGCCCGGTCCTCCAGGTCGGTCAGGTCGCTCAGCCGCTCCACGCCGATCACGAGCACGTAGTCGGCGGAACCTTCCACCACCATGCCCTTGGCGAGGGTCAGGCCGTAGCCGAAGCCCGCGCAGCCGGCCGAGATGTCGAAGGCGGCGGCCTTGTCCGTGCCCAGCTTGTCGGCGATCTCGGTGGCGACGGCCGGGGTCTGGCTGAAGTGCGACACGGTCGAGACGACCACCGCGCCGATCCGCTCGGCGTCGATGCCGGCGTCCGCGATGGCCTTCCCGGAGGCCTCGATCGCCATCGCGGCCACGGTCTCCTCCGGGCCCGCCCAGTGCCGGGTCTCGATGCCGGAGCGGGAGCGGATCCACTCGTCGGACGAGTCGATCTTCTCCAGGATCACCTCGTTGGGCACCACCCGGGTCGGCCGGTAGCCGCCGACGCCGAGGATGCGCGCATACGGGGCGCCCTTGCTGGGCTTGATCTTCGCCATGTACGGCTCCTTAGGCACCGGTGTGCTCTGCGAGCAGAGCGCGGGCCGCGTCGAGGTCGTCGGGGGTCTTCAGGGCCAGCGTCGCGACGCCGGGCAGGGCCCGCTTGGCCAGGCCGGTCAGGGTGCCGCCCGGGCACACCTCGACGAGCGCGGTGACGCCCAGCTCCTTGAACGTCTCCATGCACAGGTCCCAGCGCACGGGGTTGGCGACCTGGCCGACCAGCCGCTCCAGCACCTCGGCGCCGGACGCGACGGCCTTGCCGTCCTTGTTGGAGACGTAGGCGACCTTCGGGTCGGCCGGCGACAGCGCCGCCGCGGCCTTGGCGAGCGTCTCGACCGCGGGCGCCATGTGACGGGTGTGGAAGGCGCCGGCCACCTTCAGCGGGACGACCTTGCGCACGCCCTCGGGCTTGTCCTCGGCCAGCGCGGCCAGCTGCTCCAGCGTGCCGGCGGCCACGATCTGGCCCGCGCCGTTGATGTTCGCCGGAGTCAGGCCCAGCTTCTCCAGGTGCGCGACGGAGGTCTCCGGGTCGCCGCCGAGCAGCGCCGCCATGCCGGTCTCGGTGACCCGGGCGGCGTCGGCCATCGCCAGACCCCGCTTGCGGACCAGGCCGAGGGCGGCCGTGTCGTCCAGGACACCGGCGAAGGCGGCGGCGGTGATCTCACCGACGCTGTGCCCGGCGACCGCGCCGGGGTCGATGTCACCGAGTGCCGCGGCGGACAGGAGGCCGGCGGCCACGAGCAGCGGCTGGGCCACCGCGGTGTCCCGGATCGCGTCGGCGTCGGCCTGGGTGCCGTAGTGCACGAGGTCCAGTTCGATGGCGTCCGACCAGGCGGCGACGCGGTCAGCGGCACCGGGCAGTTCGAGCCAGGGGGTCAGGAAGCCGGGCGTCTGAGCGCCCTGGCCGGGAGCGACGAGTACGAGCACTCTCACACTCTCTCTTGGGGACGGGCACGGCCGCCCGTGAGGACAGGGACGAAGAACACGAAGGGCTTTTGTGGGCCTCCGACAAAACCCTATGTCTGGGTTTCGGCGTCGGCCAGACGCCCCAGGATGAGCGCGATCCGTAGTGTGAACGCGGATCGTACATCCGAAGGCGACCATCCGGTGACGTCAGTCACACGTCGGAGCCGGTAGCGCACGGTGTTCGGGTGAACGAAGAGCATCCTCGCCGCGCCTTCCAGGCTGCTCGCCTGCTCCAGGTACACACTCAGTGTTTCCAGGAGTGCCGAGCCCGCCTCCTCCAGCGGTCTGTAGATCTCCTCCACCAGCTGCTCACGGGCGCTCGGGTCACCCGCGATGGCCCGCTCCGGCAGCAGGTCGTCCGCCAGCACCGGACGCGGCGCGTCCTGCCAGGCGGAACACGCCTTCAGCCCCGCGGCGGCGGCCTGCGCGGACCGGGTCGCGGCCAGCAGGTCGGGTACGACGGGCCCCGCGACGACCGGCCCGGCGGCGAACGGCCCGATCAGCGACTTGGCCACGGCGAGCGGGTTGGCGCTGCCACCGGCGACGACGACCAGCCGGTCGCCGAGCACCCCGGTGAGCACCTGGAGCTTGGCGTGCCGGGCGGCCCGCCGGATCGCCTCCACCGTCAGCTCGCTGTCCCCGTCCGGCGCGGTCCCGAGCACGACGCACACGTGCTCGGGCGAGTTCCAGCCGAGCGCGGCGGCCCGGCTGACGGCGCCCTCGTCCGCCTCCCCGCTCAGCACCGCGTTCACGACCAGCGACTCCAGCCGCGCGTCCCAGGCGCCGCGTGCCTCGGCGGCCTGCGCGTACACCTGGGCGGTGGCGAAGGCGATCTCCCGGGCGTACACGAGCAGCGCCTCACGCAGCACGCTCTCGTCGCCCGGCGCCGCCACCTCGTCGATGGCGGACTCCATCACCTCGATGGTGGTCCGCACCATCTCCACGGTCTGCCGCAGCGTGATGGCCCGGGTCAGCTCGCGCGGCGCGGTCCCGAAGACGTCCGTGGAGATCGCCTGGGGCGCGTCCGGGTGCCGGAACCACTCGGTGAACGCCGCGATGCCCGCCTGGGCGACGAGGCCGATCCAGGAACGGTTCTCCGGGGGCATCGCCCGGTACCACGGCAGGGACTCGTCCATGCGCGCGATGGCCTGCGCGGCCAGGCTCCCGGAGGACTTCTCCAGTCGCTTCAGGGTCGCGGAGTGCGGATGGACGACGCGGGCTGCGGGATCGCCGTTGTGGGATTCGGGTTCGGGCACGGGGACAAGACTGCCTTATCGGGCCGGGCCCGTGCGCCGCCGGGGTGGTCCGCTTCCGTGGGCCGGGCCCGGCTACCGTGGTGCCGTGATGGACGTACGGCGCGCCGGTGAGCGCTATCGCGGAGGGGATCCCGAGGGCGGGATCGACACCCGGCACGCCTTCTCCTTCGGCCCGCACTACGACCCGGACAACCTCCGCTTCGGCGCGCTGATCGCCTGCAACGAGGAGCGGCTCGCGCCCGGCGCCGGCTTCGGCGAACACCCGCACAGCCACACCGAGATCGTCACGTGGGTGGTCGAGGGGGAGCTGACCCACCGTGACTCCACGGGCCACGAGACGCGGGTCCGGCCCGGTGACCTCCAGCACCTCAGCGCGGCGGCGGGCGTACGGCACGTCGAGCGCAACGACGGGGACGCCCCCCTGACCTTCGTGCAGATGTGGCTGGCGCCGCGCGAGCCCGGCGGCGACCCCTCCTACGGCCTCGTCCCCGGCATCGCCGACTCCACGCCGTACGCGGTACCGGCGGCGGGCGCGGTGCTCCACGTGCGCCGCCTGCACCCCGGCGAGCGGACCGCCGTCCCGGACGCGGCGTACGTGTACGCGCACGTGGTGCGGGGCGAGATCCGGCTGGCGGGGGAGGAGCTGGGCCCCGGCGATGCGGCGAGGATCACAGGGGCGGAGGGCCTGGAGGCGGTGGCGGCGACGCCGGCGGAGCTGCTGCTGTGGGAGATGACGGCCTAGCTCCGCTGGGCCGGGAGGATGCGAACGACGGGGCTCAGCCGCGCACCTCGGTGAGCACCGCGTCCGTGAAGGGCGGCCACGCCTCGACCGCCCAGGGGCCGAACGCCCGGTCCGCGAGGGCGACCGCGGCCAGCCCGGCATCCGGATCGACCCACAGGAACGTACCGGACTGCCCGAAATGCCCGAAGGTGCGTGGCGAGGAGGAACTCCCCGTCCAGTGCGGGGACTTCCCGTCGCGGATCTCGAAGCCCAGCCCCCAGTCGTTCGGGTTCTGGTGGCCGTACCCCGGCAGCACCCCCTTCGTCCCCGGGTACTGCACGGTCATCGCCGCCGCCACCGTCCGTACGTCCAGCAGCCGCGGCGCCTGCACCTCCGCCGCGAACCGCAGCAGGTCCCCGACCGTCGACACCCCGTCCTTCGCCGGTGACCCCTCCAGCGACGTCGACGTCATCCCCAGCGGCTCCAGCACCGCCTGCCGCAGGTACTCGGCGAACGGGATGTCCGTCGCCTTGGCGATGTGGTCCCCGAGCTGCTCGAACCCGGCGTTGGAGTACAGCCGCCGCTCCCCGGGCGGGGCCGTCACCCGGTGCTCGTCGAAGGCGAGCCCGGAGGTGTGGGCGAGGAGGTGACGGACCGTCGACCCGGGCGGCCCGGCCGGCTCGTCCAGCTCGATCGCGCCCTCCTCGTACGCGACGAGCGCCGCGTAGGCCGCCAGCGGCTTGGTGACGGAGGCCAGCGGGAAGCGGTGCCCGACGGGACCGTGCGTCCCGAGGACGGTCCCGTCGGCTCGTACGACACCCGCCGCGGCGGTGGGGACGGGCCAGTTCTCGATCAGCGCCAGGCTCTGCAACGACATGCCTCCGAGCCTATGCGGCTCACAGCGGCAGCCGCATCGACGGGTCGGGGTCCCGCGTGAAGCCGAGGGAGGAGTACAGCGGCTCGGCCTCCGGCGAGGCGTTCAGCAGCACGTGCCCGGCGCCCCGCGCCCGGAACCAGTCCAGCAGCTCCTCCATGCACGCGCGCGCGTACCCCCGCCGCCGGGCGTCCGGGTCGGTCGCCACGCTGAAGACGTGCCCGACCCGCCCGCGCGGGTTCCCGGCCCTGCCGATGCGGTACTCCACCGTCCCCGCCACCAGCGCGGCCAGTGCCCCGGGCCGCCCGGGATGCTCCACGACGAACGCCGCGAAGTCCCCGTCCTGGTCGGCGAGCCGTTCCCGCAGCACCGGCAGCGACTCCGCGTGCCACTCGGCGGGCCCGGAACCTCCCGCGCCCGACAGGGAGTCGAGCATCACCTGGCGCAGTCGCAACACTTCGGCGGCGTCCTCGGGCCGGGCCCGGCGTACACGTCTCATGGGACGCACGCTAGTCAGCCGCCCCGGGCGCCGTCCCGCGGTTTTCCCGGCGCACCCGCTTGCTTCGAGTGCACTCCAAGGCCCTAGCGTGGGGGCATGACGGTGATGCAGACCACGCCAGCGGCCACCGAGCACGCCACCCCCGCCGACATCTGCTCCGCCCCGCCCCGGCGGCACCCCCGCCCCGACGGCCAGGACCGCTACACGATCAGCGAGGTCGTCGCGTTCACCGGCCTCACCGCGCACACGCTGCGCTGGTACGAGCGGATCGGGCTGATGCCGCACGTGGACCGCTCGCACACCGGCCAGCGCCGCTACAGCAACCGCGACCTGGACTGGCTGGACTTCGTGACCAAGCTCCGGCTGACCGGCATGCCGGTGGCGGACATGGTGCGCTACGCGGAACTCGTCAGGGAGGGCGACGACACCTTCGCGGAACGCCGTCAGCTGCTGGAGTCGACCCGCAGGGACGTCCTGTCCAGGATCGCGGAACTCCACGACACGCTGGGCGTCCTGGACAAGAAGATCAGCTTCTACGGGCGCGAGCGGTAGCTACAGTTCGGCCAGCAACTCGGCCTTCTTGGAGGAGAACTCCTCGTCGGTGACCAGCCCCGCCTGGTGCAGCTCCCCGAGGTGCCGGATCCGCTCGGCGATGTCGGCGGGGTCACGCCGGGCCGGGGCCGGCACGGCGGGTACCGGTCCGCGCGCCCGCACGGCCGCCAGCACGGCCGCGGCGAACGGCAGCGACTCGTGCACCGGCCCGTACCCGAGCCCGAACACCACCGACGCCGGGTCCTGGTCCGGCTGCGCCGAGCGGGCGGAGCCGGGATCGCGGGGCACCAGCCGCAGGTGCCCCTCGAAGATCTCCGGGGACCGCCACTCCACCCCGCTCAGCCCGGTCACCGGAAAGCTCTGGTCGCCGGCCTTCCACTTCGCCGACGACGCCCCGGTCCAGGACCAGCGGAACTGCACGGACGTCCCGTCGAAGGTCGCCTTCCCGTCGTACGCCTTGAAGTGCAGCGGCGCCTCGGGCGCCGCCACCAGGTGCCGCTCGGCGGGCCCCGACTCGGTCAGCAGGCCCTTCAGCTCGTCGGCGTAGTACTCGGCGAGGGTCTCCCGCTCGGCCGGCAGCACCAGCCGGTAGGGGTCGGACCCCTCCTTCAACTGGCCGTCGGCCGCCTCCATCAGCGGATCGGCACCCGGACGAGGCGTCAGGCGCAGGACGACCGTGCCGCGCCTGCCCGGGGCGAGGGTCACGCCCTCGACCGCGGACAGCGGGATGCGGCGCTCGCCGAGCGCCTGGAACAGCTTCGGTGTTCGGATCCCCCGTTCGTAACGGATGAGCACGGAGTCGGACTCGAACTCCCAGACGGCATGAAAACCCGCCAGTACGTCACCCATGCGGCTCATCGTATGCGGCACGTGCTCCTCCGTCGCCACCCGCGCAGACCGCACTTCCTGCTGTTTCTACGCGCGTCCGGCCGTCACCGTGCCGGACAGACCGGACCGGCACGCATCGTTCTCCCGTGCGCACGTCACCGCCTCGTACGCGCCCACGCCGATGTCGGCGAGGTTGCGCAGGCTGTCCGTGCCGGGCTGGAAGTAACCGCTGTGCCCCTGGGCGTCCCGGGCCGACAGCACCCGCGCCCCGAACGCCGGGGAGACCGGGTCGGCGCCGTGGCCGAGACCGCCCAGCTCCAGGTAGGGAACATCCTGCACCCAGTCACTGGCGTCCCGCATGGCCCACACCCGGGCCGTCGTGCCCAGGTGGGAGGCCTCGGCGACGCGCATGCCGGGGCTCGCGGCCACCGCTATGTCGGCGACCCGGCGGGGCATGCCGTGTGCGGCGACCCCGCAGACCACCGAGCCGTAGCTGTGACAGAACATCGACACCGGGGCCCGGCCGGGCAGCGCGCGCAGCAGCGCGTTCAGCCGTACGGCCCCCTCCTCGGCGCGCAGTCCGGTGGCCGCGTCCACCCCCAGCCCGTCGGGGGAGGTGTAGTCGGCCCAGGCGATCACGGCCGTACGGGTCCGCGGGCTCGCCTCGCGTTCGGCCGCGTACAGGGCCGTGGCCATGCCGACCGGGGCGCTGTACTTGCGGTTGGTCCGCTGGAAGGTGAGCACGTCGGTGTCGACGCCGGGGACGACGACCGAGATCCGCTGCGCCGTGGAGAGGTCGCCGAAGACCTCGGCGACCCGGCCCGACCCCTCGGGGTCGAAGGCCAGGATGTGCCGGCCGGGGCTCAGCAGGGACGTGTAGCGGTCCATCCGGCGGGCCGCGTCCTGCTGGCCCGCCGTGCTGAGCCGGCTGTCGTGCACGCGCTTGCGCTCGACCTCGCGGGCCTGCGCCAGCGCGACGCGGTTGGCCCGGTAGCGCAGGGAGACGGGCGCGCCGTTCATGTTGCCGACCGCCAGCGGATAGCGGTGGGCGAGGCGGCCGCGGTCGTGCGGGGTGAGCGAGGCGAAGAAGCGGGCCAGCCGGGACGGGTCGGCCTGCGGGTCCGGCAGGCCGTGGCCGTGGAGGCGGCCGTGCTCCCACTTGGTGAGCGAGGCCTGCAGGGCCGTCGACTCCCGGTGACTGCGCAGGGCGGTCCAGCCGGTGGTCGCGAGCATCACGAACACGACGGCCAGCGCCAGCAGTGCGCGCCAGACGTTCCATTGCGGGGAGGTGTCGAAGGAAGTCACTGGGAGGACACACTAGGAGAACGGCAGGGTCTCGGGGTAACCGAGTGACAGGGATCACGTTTCGGCGGTGACCGAACACCGGGACGGCGCTGGGCGGGACACCGCGCCCGCGGTCCGCCGGGCACGGAGTCCGGCGGTCTGCCAACGGTCTCAGGCGGCGCGCCAGTTACCCGTGAGGGCCGAACCCACCTGATCGAGGTACGCCGCGCTGAGCGTGCGGAGCGCCTCCGGGCCGAAGTCCTCGCGCAGGGAGCACTGCCGTTCGGTGACCCGTATCACCCCGGCGAAGACGGCCACCGCCAGCCGGGGGCGCGGATCGGTGTCCACGTCGACGCCCTCCCGCTCGGCCAGCAGGCGGGCGATCGTCTCCTCGGTCGCCGCCGACCGGCGCAGATGGGCGGCGAGCAGCGCGGGCGTCGACTCGATCGTCCGGTACATGCGCAGGTACAGCTCGACCGGCACGAGCGACTCGACGGTCTCGCGTATCGCGTCCCAGCCCTCCAGGAACGCCTGCCGCAGGGCCTTCATCGGCGCCTCGTGCGGCGGACGCGCGCGGACGGCCGCGACGAAGGCCGCCTCCGTGATGTTCTGCACCGCGAAGGCCACCTCCTCCTTGCCCGCGAAGTAGCGGAAGAAGGTGCGCTGCGAGACGTCGACGGCCTCGGCTATCTCGTCGACGGTCGTGTGTTCGTAACCCTGCGTGGTGAACAGTTCGAGAGCGGCCCGCAGCAGCGATTCCCTCGTACGCCGCTTCTTGCGCTCGCGCAGCGTCTCCATGGCCTCTCTCCCGTGCGTTTCCGGCCGTCCCAGCCTATGCGCCGATGTCGTGTCAGTAACCGACGAGTGAATTGGTTTGTCAACTGTCAGTGACTGTCACTAGCCTGAGAAGTATGACTAGTCAGACCACCGTCGACGCGACGGGGCCGGGGGACAAGGCGCCGGCAGCCCCGTCGGGGCCCCCGTCGGCCCCTGGCCTGCGCGGCCATCCGTGGCTCACCCTCATCACCGTCGCCGTAGGGGTCATGATGGTGGCCCTCGACGGCACCATCGTGGCCATCGCCAACCCGGCCATCCGCGACGACCTCAACGCGTCCTTCGCCGACGTGCAGTGGGTGTCGAACGCCTACTTCCTCGCCCTCGCGGTCACGCTGATCACCGCGGGCAAGCTCGGTGACCGCTTCGGCCACCGGCAGACCTTCCTCATCGGTGTGACCGGCTTCGCCGCCGCGTCCGGCGCCATCGGACTGTCCGGCAGCATCGCCGCCGTCGTCACCTTCCGTGTCTTCCAGGGCCTGTTCGGCGCGCTGCTGATGCCGGCCGCGCTCGGCGTGCTGCGGGCCACCTTCCCGGCCGAGAAGCTGAACATGGCCATCGGTGTGTGGGGCATGGTGATCGGCGCCTCCACGGCGGGCGGCCCGATCCTCGGCGGTGTCCTCGTCGAGCACGTCAACTGGCAGTCGGTCTTCTTCATCAACGTGCCGGTCGGCGCCCTCGCGCTGCTCCTCGGCAGCGTGATCCTGCTCGACCACCGGGCCGAGAACGCCCCGCGCTCCTTCGACCTCCTCGGCATCGCCCTGCTGTCCGGCGCGATGTTCTGCCTGGTCTGGGCGCTCATCAAGGCCCCTACCTGGGGCTGGGGCGACGGCAAGACGTGGACGTTCATGGCCTCGTCGGTGGTGCTCTTCGTCCTCTTCGCCTTCTGGGAGACGAAGGTCGCCGAACCCCTGATCCCGCTGGGACTGTTCCGCTCGGTGGCCCTGTCGGCGGGTGTCGTCCTGATGGTGCTGATGGCCATCGCGTTCCTGGGCGGCCTGTTCTTCGTGACGTTCTACCTCCAGAACGTCCACGGGATGACCCCCGTCACGGCCGGCCTGCACCTGCTGCCGCTCACCGGCATGATGATCGTCGGCTCGCCGCTCGCCGGCACCGCGATCACCAAGCTCGGCCCCCGCGTCCCGCTGGCCTTCGGCATGGCCGTGACGGCGGTGGCGCTGTACGGCATGTCGACGCTGGAGCCCGACACCGGCAGCGGTCTGATGTCCGTCTGGTTCGCGCTGCTCGGCCTGGGCCTCGCGCCGGTCATGGTCGGCGCCACCGAGGTCATCGTCGGCAACGCGCCCCTGGAGCTGTCCGGCGTCGCCGGCGGCCTCCAGCAGGCGGCCATGCAGATCGGCAGCAGCCTCGGTACGGCGGTGCTGGGCGCGGTGATGGCCTCCAAGGTCGACCGTGACCTGCCGGGCAACTGGGCGGACGCGGGGCTGCCGAAGCTGACCCCGGATCAGCTCGACAAGGCCTCCGAGGCGGTCCAGGTCGGCGTGGCCCCGGTGACGAAGGGCATGCCGGAACCGGTCGTCGCGAAGATCACCGCCGTCGCCCACGACACCTTCATCTCGGGCATGAGCCTCGCCTCCCTCGTCGCGGCCGGCGTGGCACTGGTCGCCGTCCTCGTCGCGCTGCTCACCAAGCGGGGCGCGAACGCGGAGGCGGGCGTGGGCGTGGGCCACATCTGAGTAAGGCCACCCCGCCCCTCCCCGGCGGAGTTCCCCCATCAGGGTGACTCCGCTCAAGATCGCTCGCCCCCGGCACGCGCCGCAGGTCACAGTGGGTCAAGTCCTCCGCAGGGCATGGGAGGAGGCCGGGCCGCGGCGCGCGCTGCCGGAGGGGGGCGGCGCGCGCACGTCTGCCGGCGCGGAACCGGGGTACCCGCACACCGAAGCCGAACTGTCCATTCACCGCGAGGAGTTGATGATGGCGGGCTTCGGGCGAGGAACAAGCGGGTACCCCCGGTCACGCGGCCGCACGTGGCAGCGGACCGGGCCGGACCGTGCGACGCTCGGGATCATCGGAACGATCTGTGCCGTGGCCGGATTTTTCGCGCTGGGCATCGTCCTGGGCCCGGTGGCGATGTTCTGCGGCTGGCAGTCGATGGGCCGCAAGTGGTCCAACGACGGCAACGTCCCCGCACTGGTCGCCCTGATCCTGGGCGCCATCGACACGTTGCTCGCCATCGTCGCCCTGGCGGGCGCGGCGACGTGGGGCCACGGGCTCCTCTAGGGCCTGTCTGACAATGCGCGGCGTCGCCCGGAGGGCGGCCGCGCGGCGTCAGGTGCGTGCTCTCGGGGCGCCGGCCCCAGGCCCTCGTACTGGACGTACTTGGGTCTGGGGCCGGTGCGGCGAGAGTGCGTGCATGGCGTCGCGCGGCAGACGCCAATTGTCAGACAGGCCCTAGGGCCTCTCGTCAGCCGGCGGCGTCCCGCCGCGGGGACCGGGCGCGTTGGCGGCCGCGGGCACGCCGTGGCCGCCCGCGCGGCTCTCCACCCCCCGTTCGGGGCGCTCGCGTTCGGCCAACCGGGCCACCTCCGCCCGCAGCAGCCGTACCTCTTCGGCCAGGGCGGCGATGGCCTCGGTCTGCCGCCGCTCCTCCACGTCGTCCTTCTCGAACCGCGAGATGAACCACGCGGCGATGTTCGCGGTGACGACACCGAGCAGCGCGATCCCCGACAGCATCAGGCCGACGGCGATCATCCGTCCGAGCCCGGTCGTGGGCGCGTGGTCCCCGTACCCGACGGTCGTCATCGTGGTGAACGACCACCACACGGCGTCACCCAGTGTCCGGATGTTCCCCTCCGGCGCCTCCCGCTCCACGGACAGCACCGCCAGCGACCCGAACATCAGCAGGCCGACCACGGCCCCGACGACGTAGGTGGTCAGCCGGATCTGCGGTGCCATCCGGGCCCGCCGGCCGACCAGCAGCAGCGTGGACACCAGCCGCAGCAGCCGTAGCGGTTGCAGGAGCGGCAGGACCACCGCGCACAGGTCGGGCCAGTGCTGCCGTACGAAGCCCCGCCGGTGCGGGGCCAGGGCCAGCCGGACCAGGTAGTCGAGGGCGAACGCCGCCCACACCACCCACTCGACACCCGTGCACAGGGTGGTCAGCACGTGGCCTGCGGAGGCGTCCACGATCGGCACCGCGTACGCCACGGCGAACGCCACCGCGAGCCCCAGCAGGGGCCGCTGCGTGCGCCCCTCCCACCGCCCCTGCGCCGACAGTTGGTCCATGCCGACAATCGTAAAGAAACCGTAAGGACAGCGCCCCGTCAGGGGCGCGGGGAACTGCGCGATCAACGCCACGGACCGGCAGATCCCCACGCTCCTCGTCGGCCGGAGCCGAGGGAACCGGCTACGCGTCGCCGCCCGCCGCCCCCGGGTCCGCCGCCGAGACGTCCAGCAGCTGGTAGCGGTCGATGGCCTGCTTGAGCACGGAGCGGTCGACCTTGCCCTCGCGCGCCAGCTCGGTCAGCACCGCCACCACGATCGACTGGGCGTCGATGTGGAAGAAGCGGCGCGCCGCGCCCCGGGTGTCGGCGAAGCCGAAGCCGTCGGCGCCCAGGGACTGGTACGTCCCGGGCACCCAGCGCGCGATCTGGTCCGGAACCGATCGCATCCAGTCGGACACGGCCACGAACGGACCCTCGGCGCCGCTCAGCTTCCGCGTCACGTACGGCACCCGCTGCTCCTCCTCCGGGTGCAGCAGGTTGTACTCCTCGCACTCCACCGCCTCGCGGCGCAGCTCGTTCCAGGAGGTCGCGGACCACACGTCGGCCCTGACGTCCCACTCCTCGCCGAGGAGCCGCTGCGCCTCCAGGGCCCACGGGACCGCCACGCCCGACGCCATGATCTGCGCGGGGACGGAGCCGTTCGTGCCCTGCCCGAGCCGGTGGACGCCCTTGACGATGCCCTCGACGTCCACGTCCGCCGGCTCGGCCGGGTGCTGGATGGGCTCGTTGTAGACGGTGAGGTAGTAGAAGACGTCCTCGCCGTGCGGGTACTCGGCCGAGCCGCCGTACATCCGGCGCAGTCCGTCCCGCACGATGTGCGCGATCTCGTACGCGTACGCCGGGTCGTACGCCACGCACGCCGGGTTGGTGGAGGCCAGCAGCTGGGAGTGGCCGTCCGCGTGCTGGAGACCCTCACCGGTCAGGGTCGTACGGCCGGCGGTCGCGCCCAGGACGAATCCACGCGCCAGCTGGTCGGCCATCTGCCAGAACTGGTCACCCGTGCGCTGGAAACCGAACATCGAGTAGAAGACGTACACCGGGATCAGCGGCTCGCCGTGCGTGGCGTACGCCGAGCCCGCCGCGATCAGTGATGCCGTACAGCCCGCCTCGGAGATGCCGTCGTGCAGCATCTGGCCGGTCGGCGACTCCTTGTAGGCCAGGAGCAGCTCGCGGTCGACCGACTCGTACTGCTGGCCGAGCGGGTTGTAGATCTTCGCGCTCGGGAAGAAGGAGTCCATGCCGAACGTGCGGTACTCGTCGGGTGCGATCAGCACGAACCGCTTGCCGATCTCCTTGTCCCGCATGAGGTCCTTCAGGAGGCGCACAAAGGCCATGGTCGTCGCGATGGACTGCTGGCCCGTGCCCTTCTTCACGGTCGCGTACGCCTTGTCGTCCGGCAGGGCGAGCGGCTGGGAGCGGACGACACGGGTCGGGACGTAACCGCCGAGGCCCTTGCGGCGGTCGTGCATGTACTGGATCTCCTCCGAGTCGCGGCCCGGGTGGTAGTACGGCGGCGCACCGGACTCCAGCTCCTTGTCGGAGATCGGCAGGTGCAGACGGTCCCGGAAGCGCTTGAGGTCGTCGACCGTCAGCTTCTTCATCTGGTGGGTGGCGTTGCGGCCCTCGAAGTTCGGGCCCAGCGTCCAGCCCTTGATCGTCTTGGCCAGGATGACCGTCGGCTGGCCCTTGTGCTCCTTGGCCGCCTTGAACGCCGCGTAGATCTTGCGGTGGTCGTGGCCGCCGCGGCCGAGGTGCAGGATCTGCTCGTCGGTCATGTTCTCGACCATGGCGCGCAGACGCAGGTCGTCACCGAAGAAGTGCTCGCGGATGTACGCGCCGGACTCGGTGGCGTACGTCTGGAACTGGCCGTCCGGCGTGATGTTCATCTTGTTGACCAGCACGCCGTCCCGGTCCTGCGCCAGCAGCGGGTCCCAGGTGCGGTCCCAGATCAGCTTGATCACGTTCCAGCCGGCGCCCCGGAAGACCGACTCCAGCTCCTGGATGATCTTGCCGTTGCCGCGGACCGGGCCGTCGAGGCGCTGGAGGTTGCAGTTGACCACGAAGGTCAGGTTGTCCAGGCCCTCCCGGGCCGCGATGGACAGCTGGCCGAGCGACTCCGGCTCGTCCATCTCGCCGTCGCCGAGGAACGCCCACACGTGCGACCGCGAGGTGTCGGCGATGCCCCGCGCCTGCATGTAGCGGTTCATCCGCGCCTGGTAGATCGCGCCGAGCGGGCCGAGGCCCATGGAGACCGTCGGGAACTCCCAGAAGTCCGGCATCGAGCGCGGGTGCGGGTAGCTGGACAGGCCGTCCGGGTACTTCGACTTCTCCTGGCGGAAGCCGTCCAGCTGCCGTTCGGTCAGCCGGTCGAGCAGGTACGCGCGCGCGTAGATGCCGGGGGAGGCGTGGCCCTGGAAGAAGACCTGGTCGCCGCCGTCGCCCTCGTCCTTGCCGCGGAAGAAGTGGTTGAAGCCGACGTCGTACAGCGACGCGGAGGAGGCGAAGGTGGCGATGTGGCCGCCGACGCCGATGCCCGGGCGCTGGGCGCGCGAGACCATGACGGCCGCGTTCCAGCGGGTGGCGTTCAGGATCCTGCGCTCGATCTCCTCGTTGCCCGGGAAGAACGGCTCGCTCTTGGTGGGGATCGTGTTGACGTAGTCCGTGCTGCGCATCTCGGGCACGGCCACGCGCCTCTCGCGGGCGCGCTCGATCAGACGCAGCATGAGATAGCGGGCCCGCTCCCGGCCGCGCTCGTCGACGGCGGCGTCCAGGGAGTCGAGCCACTCCTGGGTCTCTTCGGGATCGAAGTCAGGAACCTGACTCGGAAGGCCGCCAATGATGATCGGATTGCGATCGGATCCGGAAGCCACGCTGTTCCTTAGCTGTCAGAGGGCCAGTTCGTTGCACCTGCCTACACCGTTCCCCATCGTGTACCTCGGGAAGGCGTACGTCATCCGCGCCGTCATCCGCGCCGTCGTCTGCACCGGTCAAAACGCAACGATACGCCCGGGGCGTGACGGGCATGGCAAAGTTGTTCGAGCGACGTAACCCCGGATGATTCCGAACGCGACAAACCGGGCACACGGGCGTGATGTGGGTCGCGCGGAATCGAGATACGGTGCTGGGAGTTGCGGCGACACGGCAGGGATCGTCACCGTTTCGGCGGTCCCGACGGCCGGGTACTTGCGCGATCCGCCCCGCCCGTGTGGACTACGGCCAATGCTTCGCGCACGCGCGTGGCTGAGATACTTACCAAGACATGATCAGGAGGCAACCCGTGAGCGCGACCGCGGACCACGCGGAGGAGCGGACGAACCCTGCCGCCAGGCTGGGGTTCCAGCCCGGGCAGGTGGTCCAGGAGATCGGCTACGACGACGACGTCGATCAGGAGCTCCGCGAGGCCATCGAGGAAACCATCGCAGGCGACCTCATGGACGAGGACTACGACGACGTGGCCGACGCCGTTGTGCTGTGGTTCCGTGACGACGACGGCGACCTGACGGATGCGCTGGTGGATGCCACCACGTACATCGAAGAGGGCGGCGCGATCCTGCTCCTCACGCCGAAGACCGGCCGTGCGGGGTACGTGGAGCCGAGCGACATCCAGGACGCCGCCACGACGGCCGGCCTGACCGCTTCGAAGAGCGTCAGCGTCGGCAAGGACTGGAGCGGCAGCCGGCTGGCGACCCCGAAGGCGGCCAAGTCCAAGAAGTGACCGTCCTCGGACGCCGGACGGGCTGGACATCGCCCCAGCCCGTCCGGAAGTCCCCGGTGACCGCTGCGTAGGGTGGAACCGAGCGTCCGCGCTCCCACCCCGACAGCCCACCGAAGGGAAGCACCACGATGGCGATCCAGGCCGGCGACAAGGCGCCCGACTTCGAGCTGAAGGACAACCACGGCCGGACCGTGAAGCTCTCGGACTTCCGCGGCGAGAAGAACGTGGTCCTGCTCTTCTACCCCTTCGCCTTCACCGGCGTGTGCACCGGCGAGCTGTGCGAGCTGCGCGACAACCTGCCGCGGTTCGAGGACCGCGACACCCAGCTGCTCGCCGTCTCCAACGACTCCATCCACACCCTGCGCGTCTTCGCCGAGCAGGAGAGCCTGGAATACCCCCTGCTGAGCGATTTCTGGCCGCACGGCAACGTCTCGCGCGCGTACGGCGTCTTCGACGAGGACAAGGGCTGCGCCGTCCGGGGCACCTTCGTGATCGACAAGGAGGGCGTCGTGCGGTGGACCGTGGTCAACGGCCTGCCGGACGCCCGTGATCTGAACGACTACGTGAAGGCTCTCGACACCCTGTGAGCGGACCGCGGGCGACACCCGCTCGTCTTCGGGTCCAGGGTCTGCTAGGTGCGGGAACCCGTCACTAGGATCGGCACGTTGATCCCATATCCGAAGCACGACGGGGCTCCCCGCCCCTGGACACCACATGGAGGACCCGTGGGAGTCAGCCTCAGCAAGGGCGGCAACGTATCGCTGACGAAGGAGGCCCCGGGCCTGACCGCCGTCATCGTCGGCCTGGGGTGGGACGTGCGCACGACGACCGGCACGGACTTCGACCTCGACGCCAGTGCGCTGCTGCTGAACAACTCCGGCAAGGTCGCGAGCGACCAGCACTTCGTCTTCTTCAACAACCTCAAGAGCCCCGACGGCTCCGTCGAGCACACCGGTGACAACCTCACCGGTGAGGGCGAGGGCGACGACGAGCAGATCAAGGTCAACCTGGCCGGTGTCCCGGCCGACATCGAGAAGATCGTGTTCCCGGTGTCGATCTACGACGCCGAGAACCGCCAGCAGTCCTTCGGCCAGGTCCGCAACGCCTTCATCCGCGTCGTGAACCAGGCCAACCAGCAGGAGATCGCCCGGTACGACCTCAGCGAGGACGCCTCCACCGAGACCGCCATGGTCTTCGGGGAGCTGTACCGCCACGGCGCGGAGTGGAAGTTCCGCGCCATCGGCCAGGGCTACGCGTCGGGCCTCCGGGGCATCGCGCAGGACTTCGGCGTCAACGTCTGACACGAAGGACGTGTGAGACCCACCAGCCCGTGCGACCGGCGCCGCTCCGTTCGGGGGCGGCGCCGGACGCGCAGGACAACCAGGGAAAGCACCGCCAGGGGAGGACCAGCATCATGGGTGTCACGCTCGCCAAGGGAGGCAACGTCTCCCTCTCCAAAGCCGCACCGAACCTCACCAACGTCATGATCGGACTGGGCTGGGACGCGCGGTCGACCACCGGAGCCCCCTTCGACCTGGACGCCAGCGCGCTGCTGTGCGGGGCCGGCAACCGGGTGCTGGGTGACGAGTGGTTCGTCTTCTACAACCAGCTCACCAGCCCCGACGGCTCGGTGGAGCACACCGGTGACAACCTCACCGGTGAGGGCGAGGGCGACGACGAGTCGATCCTGGTGGACCTCGCCCGGGTGCCGGCGCAGTGCGAGAAGATCATCTTCCCCGTCTCCATCCACATGGCGGACGAGCGCGGGCAGACCTTCGGCCAGGTCTCCAACGCCTTCATCCGCGTCGTCAACCAGGCCGACGGCCAGGAGCTGGCCCGCTACGACCTCAGCGAGGACGCTTCCACCGAAACCGCCATGATCTTCGGCGAGCTGTACCGCTACCAGGGCGAGTGGAAGTTCCGGGCGGTGGGTCAGGGGTACGCGTCCGGCCTACGGGGCATCGCTCTAGACTTCGGAGTCAACGTTTCGTAAAAATCGGTACGACTCAGGGGAGACCCTCCCCCGGACTCCGTCTGGGAGGTGCCCCCCACACACGATGGGGTAGCCAGTGCTTCTGAAAACCTTCGGCTGGTCGTTCGCGGTCACCGCGCTCGGTCTGGTCGCGGCGGCGTTCTACGGGGGGTGGACCGCCTTCGGCATCGTGGCGATCCTGGCCGTCCTGGAGATCTCGCTGTCCTTCGACAACGCGGTGGTCAACGCCGGGATCCTGAAGAAGATGAGCGCCTTCTGGCAGAAGATCTTCCTCACGGTCGGCGTCCTCATCGCCGTCTTCGGCATGCGGCTGGTCTTCCCCGTCGTCATCGTCGCGATCAGCGCCAAGATGGGCCCGATCGAGGCCGTCGACCTGGCACTCAACAACAAGGACCGCTACCAGCAGCTGGTCACCGACGCCCACCCGGCGATCGCCGCGTTCGGTGGCATGTTCCTGTTGATGATCTTCCTCGACTTCATCTTCGAGGACCGGGACATCCAGTGGCTGCGCTGGATCGAGCGGCCGCTGGCCAAGCTCGGCAAGGTCGACATGCTGTCGGTCTGCATCGCCCTGATCGTCCTGCTGATCACGTCGTTCACCTTCGCCACCCACGCCCACCAGCACGGCGGCGCCCACGCGGACAAGGCCCAGACGGTCCTGATCGCCGGTATCGCCGGCCTGATCACCTACATGGTCGTCGGCGGCCTCTCCGGCTACTTCGAGGACAAGCTGGAGGCGGACGAGGAGCGCGAGCACGAGGAGGAGGAAGCGGCCGCCCGCACCGGCAGGCAGAAGCCCGCGATCGTCCTGGCCGGCCAGGCCGCGTTCTTCATGTTCCTCTACCTCGAGGTCCTGGACGCGTCCTTCTCCTTCGACGGCGTGATCGGCGCCTTCGCCATCACCAACGACATCGTCCTGATGGCCCTCGGCCTCGGCATCGGCGCCATGTACGTCCGGTCGCTGACGGTGTACCTGGTCCGCCAGGGCACCCTCGACGACTACGTCTACCTGGAGCACGGCGCCCACTACGCCATCGGCGCCCTCGCCGTGATCCTCATGGTCACCATCCAGTACGAGATCAACGAGGTCGTCACCGGTCTCGTCGGCGTCGTCCTGATCGCGGCGTCCTTCCTCTCCTCCGTGCGCCGCAACCGAGCCCTGGCCGCGGCGGGCGAGGGCAGCGGCGAGAAGGCCGAGGTCTCCTCCGGGGTGTGACGGCCCGGACGGTGAGGAACGCTCTGAACGGGGCGGCCGGCACGGCCGGCCGCCCCGCCGGCGTCACGACAGCTACTGGGGGCGGGAATGGGCTTCTTCGACGGACTGCTGGGCGGGCGCGCCGCCGACTTCGACTCGGGCAACGCGTCGAGCAACGCCATAGAACTGACCAGGCGGCACCAGACGGTGTCCCTCACCAAGCAGGAAGCGGCCACCGGCCACCTGCGCGTCAACCTCTCCTGGCGGATGCGGACCTCCGACTTCGACGGAGTCCAGCGCACCAGCCTGTTCCGGCACCCGTTCAAGGCACTGAAACCGCCGGAGGTCCTGGGCCACGGCCAGAGCATGGTCAACGTCGACCTGGACCTCGGCTGCCTGTACGAACTGACCGACGGCACGAAGGGGGTCGTACAGCCCCTCGGCGGCTATCTCGGCGACGTCAACGCACCGCCGTACATCAAACTCAGCGGCGACGACCGGTTCGGCTCGGCGTCCGGCGAGACGATGTACGTCAACCTCGACCACCGCGACGCCCTCAAGCGACTGCTCGTCTTCGTCTACATCTACGACCAGACCCCCGCCTTCGACCGTACGCACGCCATCGTCACCCTCTACCCGAGCAACGGCCCCCGCATCGAGATAGGCCTGGACGAACGCCACCCCCAGGCCCGCTCCTGCGCCGTGGTCATGATCGAGAACGTCAAGGGCGAACTGATCGTCCGCCGCGAGGTGAAGTTCGTCTACGGCTTCCAGGGCGAACTGGACCGCCTCTACGGCTGGGGCCTGCAGTGGGGCAGGGGCTTCAAGACGAAGGTGGACAGGTGACCGGGCACCCGCCCCAGGGGCTGACTACCGCCCGAGGAACTGCGGCCCCTGCGGCGGCAGCCGGAAGTAGGGGTCCCCGGCCACGGCCACCGGCGCCGACATCGGCTGGGGATAGCCGTACGCGGGCGGCTGTGCCGGAACCGCGGCCGTCGGCTGCTCCGGGGGCAACGGCTGGGACGGGGCCGGCTCCTCCTCCATCTCGGACTCGTCCACCGAGATCCCGAAGTCCGTGGCGAGCCCCTTCAGCCCGTTCGAATAGCCCTCGCCCAGCGCCCGGAACTTCCAGCCCTCCCCGCGCCGGTACAGCTCACCGCAGATCAGCGCCGTCTCCGCGCCCGTCTCCGGCTTGATCTCGAACCGGGCCAGCGGCTCCCCGTCGGCGACCGCCGCGTCGTACAGCAGGATGCACAGCGCCGGCACCCGGTCGAAGGCGACCCCGTCCGCTGAGGCGACCAGCACGATCCGGCCGACGCCCGGCTCCACCCCGGACAGCTCGGTCTGGATCGTGTCCGTCAGCCCCTCGGTGATCCGCTTCTTGCCGAGCCGCCACACCTTCCCGGAGGGGTGCCGGGGCTGGTTGTAGAAGACGAAGTCCTCGTCGGAGCGCACACGGCCGTCCGGGCCCAGCAGCAGCGCCGACACGTCCACGTCCGGGACCCCCTGCCCGGGGGTCCAGCGCAGCACGGCACGGACCGTGGCGGCGTCCAGCGGGACGTTCGACCCTTTCAGCATGGCGTGCGTCATACGGTCATCCTGCCCTCTCGGTCCTGGTCACGACAACGCGGGGGCGGTGCCGCCGACATGGCCGGGTTACCGGGAATTCATGCCCGCAGGGAACCCCGGACACGGATCCCTACGTACTATTACCGGCCACCCTTTACCGAACCCAGAGGATCGGCTCGCGCCCTGAGGGAGTCCTATGCGTCATTTCGGGCACATCGCCCCCGAGGTGCGGCAGCGCCTCTTCCACCAGGAGCCGTGCGCGTTCACCGCCGACTCCCCGGCCCGGCTGCTCTCCGCGGCCCTGGGCGCCACGCTGTACAGCCCGGCCACGCGGCCCCGGCTCGCCGACGACGTCGTCAGACAGGCGCGCAACGGCGTGGTCTCGATGGTGCTGTGCCTGGAGGACTCGATCGACGACGCGGACGTCGAACCGGGGGAGGAGAACCTCGTCCGGCAGTTCGCCGACCTCGCCGCCCGGCCCGGAGCGCAGCCGCCCCTGCTGTTCATCCGGGTGCGCACCCCCGAGCAGATACCGGACCTGGTCCGCCGCCTCGGCCCCGCCGTGCGCCTGCTGTCCGGGTTCGTGCTGCCCAAGTTCACCGAGGAACGCGGCATCCCCTTCCTGGAGGCGCTGACCGCGGCGGAGAACAGCAGCGGCCGGCGGCTCTTCGCCATGCCCGTCCTGGAGTCCCCCGAGCTGCTCTACCGCGAGTCCCGGGTGGAGACCCTGGAGGGCATCTCCCGCGCGGTCGGCAAGTACCGGGACCGGGTGCTGGCCCTCCGCCTCGGCGTGACCGACTTCTGCTCCTCCTACGGCCTGCGCCGGGCCCCCGACATGACCGCCTACGACGTCCAGATCGTCGCGTCCGTGATCGCCGACGTCGTGAACATGCTGGGCCGCGCCGACGGCACCGGCTTCACCGTCACCGGCCCCGTCTGGGAGTACTTCCGCCTCTCCGAACGCATGTTCAAGCCGCAGCTGAGGCAGAGCCCCTTCCTGGAGGTGCAGGCCGTCTCGCTGCGCGAGAAGCTGATCGAACACGCCATGGACGGACTGCTCCGGGAGATCTCCCTCGACCAGGCCAACGGCCTGCTCGGCAAGACCTGCATCCACCCGTCCCACGTGCTGCCCGTGCACGCGCTGTCCGTGGTCAGCCACGAGGAGTTCAGCGACGCCCAGGACATCCTGCGGCCGGAACGCGGCGGCGGGGGTGTACTGCGGTCCGCCTACACGAACAAGATGAACGAAGTGAAACCGCACCGCGCCTGGGCCGAGCGGACCCTGCTGCGCGCCGAGGTGTTCGGCGTCGCCAACGAGGACGTCGGCTTCGTGGAACTGCTCGCCGCCGGCATACCCGGCTGAACCCCTCTCCACCTTCACCTCAACCTCAACCCTCCACTCCGACTCTCCAAGGAACGAATGAACAACGCAGTGAACGACGGGGTCTGGTCCGGCAGCTGGGTCGCCGAGCGGCTCGGGGTCGGACTCGTGGGCGACGACGGCCTGCCGGACCTGCTCGGGCTCGCGCTGCGGCGCAACCCCAAGCGGGCGCACCTGCTGGTCTCGAACGTCCTCGGCAAGCACGTCCCCCAGTCGCCGGCCGTGGTGTACGAGTACGGCTTCCGCCTGGGCCGGCGGGTCGCCGCGCTGCTCGGCGGGGAAGGGGCCGGGGCCGTCGTCCTCGGCTATGCGGAGACCGCGACGGGGCTGGGGCACGCGGTCGCCGACGGGCTCGGCGCGGTGCCGTACCTGCACTCCACGCGGCGGCCGGTGCCCGGGGTCGCCCCCGCGGGCGGCTTCGAGGAGTCGCACTCGCACGCCACGTCGCACCTCCTGCTGCCGGAAGACCCCGCCCTGCTGGCCGGGGACGGACCGCTGGTGCTGGTGGACGACGAGTTCTCCACCGGCAACACCGTGCTGAACACCGTCCGGGACCTGCACGCACGGTATCCGCGCGGGCGGTACGTGGTGGTCGCCCTGGTCGACATGCGGTCGGCCGGGGACACGGCCCGCCTCCAGCGGTTCGCGGAGGAGATCGGCGCCCGGGTCGACGTGATCGCCGCCGCGTCCGGGACCGTACGGCTGCCCGAGGGCGTGCTGGAGAAGGGGCAGCGGCTGGTCGCGGAACGTGAGGCCGCCGGGCACGGGAGCGACGGGGCTGCCCGCGCCCCCGGAGGGGCGTCACGGCCGGGGCCCGTCGCCGAGGTCGACCTGCACTGGCCCCGCGGGCTCCCCGACGGCGGACGGCACGGCTTCACCCCCGGCCACCGGGCCCGGCTCGAAGCGGCGCTGCCCGCCATGGCCGGGCGAATACGCGCGGCCCTGCCCGCCGGCGCCCGGCGCGTTCTGGTGCTCGGCTTCGAGGAGCTGATGTACGCCCCGCTGCGGCTCGCCCGCGAGCTGGAGCGGGCGGTGGACGCCGAGGTGCGGTTCTCCACCACCACCCGGTCGCCCGTGCTCGCGGTCGACGACCCCGGCTACGCCATCCGCAGCCGCCTGGTCTTCCCGGCCCACGACGACCCGGCCGACGGCCCCGGCGAACGGTACGCCTACAACGTGGCCGGCGCCGGCTTCGACGCCGTCGTCGCCGTGGTCGACTCCGCCGCCGACACTCCCGCCCTGCACGCGCCGGACGGTCTGCTGGCCGCCCTCGCCGCGCACGTCCCGCACGTCCTGCTCGCGGTCGTCCCCTCCTACGTCCCGCACGCTCCCGAAAGGCCGGCCATGCTGCCCGAGCCCCTCCGCGGCCCCGCGTTCTCCTCGTACGCGCCGGAGGAGGTCGGCTGGCTGCTCCAGGACCTGTCCGACGTGCCCCTGGAGGCGCCGACGGAGGAGCGCGAGGAGGCCGTCCAGCGCGGCGGCGCGCACTACGCCGAGTCACTGCCGGTGGAGTACCAGCCGAGCGCGCGGTACCAGGAGCTGTTCCACGCGGCCCTGGACGCCTCCGCCGCCCGCCTCGCGCGGGCCGTCGGTGTCGTGACCGAGGCCGTCCTCACCGAGCGTTCGCCCCGCCCGGTGCTCGTCTCCCTGGCCCGCGCAGGCACCCCCGTCGGCATCCTGATGCGCCGCTGGGCCCGCTTCCGGCACGGTCTCGACCTGCCGCACTACGCCGTGTCGATCGTGCGCGGCCGGGGCATCGACGCCAACGCGCTGCGCTGGCTGGCCGCCCACCACGACCCCCGGGACGTCGTGTTCGTCGACGGCTGGACCGGCAAGGGCGCGATCACCCGCGAACTCGCCGAGGCGGTCGAGGAGTTCGAGCGGAAGGAGGGCATCGGCGGTTTCGACCCGGAGATCGCCGTCCTCGCCGACCCCGGCTCCTGCGTACGCACCTACGGCACCCGCGAGGACTTCCTCATCCCCTCCGCGTGCCTCAACTCGACCGTCTCCGGGCTGATCTCCCGCACGGTGCTGCGCGCCGACCTGGTCGGCCCGCACGACTTCCACGGCGCCAAGTTCTACCGCGAACTCGCGGGCGCGGACGTCTCCGTGGCCTTCCTCGACGCCGTCGCCGCCCGCTTCCCCGAGGTGGCCGACGGCGTGGACGGCGCGGTGAAGGAGCTGTCGGCCGCGGACCGGACCCCGACCTGGGCGGGCTGGCGGGCGGTCGAGCGGATCAGCGAGGAGTACGGCATCCACGACGTCAACCTGGTCAAGCCCGGCGTGGGCGAGACCACCCGGGTGCTGCTGCGCCGGGTGCCGTGGAAGATCCTGGCGCGGGCGGGGGCGGGTGACGACCTGGCCCATGTGCGGCTGCTCGCCGAGCAGCGCGGGGTGCCGGTGGAGGAGGTGGACGACCTGCCGTACACCTGCGTCGGGCTGATCCACCCCCGGTACACGCGGGGCGCCACGGGCGCCGACGGCAAGGCGGTGAACGTCTGATGCCGGTGCTGGTGGCGAGCGACCTCGACCGTACGCTGATCTACTCGTCGGCGGCCCTGGCGCTGACCATGCCGGACCCGCGGGCGCCCCGGCTGCTGTGCGTGGAGGTGCACGAGGCGAAGCCGCTGTCCTTCATGACCGAGACCGCGGCCCAGCTGCTCACCGACCTCGGTGACACGGCCGTGTTCGTGCCGACGACGACCCGGACGCGCAAGCAGTACCAGCGGATCAACCTGCCGGGGCCGCCGCCGGCCTACGCGATCTGCGCCAACGGGGGCCATCTGCTGGTCGACGGGGTCACCGACGCGGACTGGCACGCGGGCGTCCAGGCGCGGCTCGCCGAGGAGTGCGCGCCGCTCGCGGAGGTCAGCGAGCATCTGCTGCGGTCCGCCGACCCGGTGTGGGTGCGCAAGCACCGGATCGCCGAGGACCTGTTCGCCTACCTCGTGGTGGAGCGCGACCTGCTGCCCGGGGACTGGGTGAAGGAGCTCGCGGTGTGGGCGGAGAACCGGGGCTGGACGGTCTCCCTGCAGGGCCGCAAGATCTACGCCGTACCGAAGCCGCTCACCAAGAGCGCGGCCGTGCGCGAGGTGGTCCGGCGCACCGGCGCGGAGCTGACGCTGGCCGCGGGGGACTCCCTGCTCGACGCCGACCTGCTGCTGGCCGCCGACCGGGGCTGGCGCCCCGGCCACGGCGAACTCGCCGACACCGACTGGACGGCCCCGCGGATCAGCGCCCTGCCGGAACGCGGCGTCCTGGCGGGGGAGCGGATCCTGCGGGAGTTCGTGAAGGCGACCCGCACGGCAACCCCTTAGGGGCGCGGGGCCGCATCGAGGTGCGGCCCCGCCGCAGGCGGCTACCCGCAGCACCCGCCACCGCAGCACCCGCCCCCGCCGGCCCGCGGCGAAGGCGCGGGCGCAGCCGCGGACGTGTTGTTCGACACGCCTACCGCCACCGTCGACAGGAGCTTCACCGTGTCGTCGTGCCCCGCGGGGCACGACGCGGGGGCGGCGGACTGCGCCATGGGCCGGCTGAGTTCGAACGTGTCGCCGCAGGTCCGGCAGCGGTACTCGTAACGAGGCATGGCCCCAGGTTAGCCGTCGGGGCCCGGCCGGGGGCGCCTCAATGTTTCATGAGTGTTGCTTTCTATCCGGCATATGTGCAGGGCATTCGAAAACGTTACTGATAATTTGTGAACGCCGTTGCGAGGATGTCAGCTCACCCGCGCGAGCAAGACCGAGTGCGGAGGGAGACGCAGGCGTGACCAATGCGTCGCAGGGGGAGGACGGCCCCATGGGGGGTGGCCGTGGCGAGGAGCCGTTGGACGCCGATGAGACGCTGCACCTGAGAGTCGACGCCCTCAGGGCCGACCAGACCATGCAGTTGCGCGTGCCCCCTCCACCGGAGCCGCCCGCTCCGGGCGGCGGCCGGGCCGAACGCCGGCGTGACGCGCGCGCGGCCGGACGGGAGCGCGCCACGCCCGCGAACGCGGCCCTGGGCGCCGTCGCCCGGCTGCTCGCCCCGCTGGCCCCGTACGCGCGCCGGATAACCCCCTACGCGCGCCGCCTGAAGCCGGTGTACCCGCGCCCCGGGCGTACCGGCTGGCGCCGCTGGATACCCTCCTGGCGCCAGTGGATCGGCGCAACGCTGACCTCGTTCGGCCTGCTCAGCGCCTTCCTCGTCACCGCGTACGCGATGACGGACATACCGGAGAACCTCAACTCGTACGCCACCCAGCAGGACAACGTCTACTTCTGGTCCGACGGCACGCCCATGGCCCGTACGGGCTGGGTGCAGCGGCAGGCGATGCCGCTGAAGGACATCCCTCCCGACGTCCGCTGGGCGGTGCTCGCGGCGGAGAACGAGAGCTTCTACTCGGACCCGGGCATATCCGCCAGGGGCATCACCCGGGCCGTGTTCCGCACCCTGGGACAGGGGGACACCGAGGGCGGATCGACCATCACCCAGCAATACGTCAAGAATGTCTATCTGACGCAGAACCAGACGATCAGCCGCAAATTCACCGAAGCGATGATCGCGCTCAAGCTCGACAACAGGATGAGCAAGGACCAGATCCTGGAGGGGTATCTCAACACCAGCTGGTTCGGCCGCGGCAGCTATGGCATCCAGCGTGCCGCCCAGGCCTACTACGGCAAGGACGTCGGCGACCTCGACGCCTCCGAGGCGGCCATGCTCGCCGGGCTGCTCAAGGGCGCCGGCCTGTTCGACCCCACGCTCAGCAAGGCCAACCACGCGCGGGCCGTCGAGCGCTGGTCCTGGATCCTCGACCGCATGGTCAAGATCGGCAAGCTGTCGCCGCGGGAACGGGCGAAGTACACCGAGTTCCCCGAGCCGCTGAAGAGCAACCCGCTGTACAACACCGGTGCGCAGAGCGACTACCTGGTGGAGCTGGCCTCGCAGTACGCCAAGAAGTCCGGCCACCTGACGGACAAGCAGTTCGACCTGGGCGGCTACCAGATCTACACGACCTTCGACCGCAAGCGGGAGAAGGCGCTCACCGACGCCGTCACCAAGACCCGCAAGCAGGCCGGGCGGGACGATCCGGCGGCGGCGAAGAACGGCCACTACGGCGCCGCCTCGGTGGCGGCGGACGGCCGTATCCTCGCCGTCTACGGCGGCCCCGACCACCGCACCCAGGGCTACAACGAGTCCAACGCGACCACCGTCCCGGCCGGCACCGCGTTCACGCCGTTCGTCTACGCCGCCGGACTCGAACACGGCGTGCACAAGACGCGCGGCGGACCCGCCACCCCCGTCACCCCGGACAGCGTCTACGACGGCGACGACGGCGTGCCCGTCACCACCCCCGAGGGGCCGTACTGGGACCGCAGCGGCAAGAAGGTCGCCGCGCACAACGACGGCGGCCGGTCGTACGGGGACATCAGCCTGCGCGAGGCCATGGCCCGGTCGGTGAACACGCCGTTCATGCAGCTCGGCATGGACACCGGCCTGGACAGGGTGCGCCAGACCGCCGTGGCGTCCGGGCTGCTGTCCTCCAGCATGGGCCCCCAGGTCCCGGCCCTGTCGATGGGGAACTCCACGCCCAGCGCGATCCGGATGGCCAGCGGCTACGCGACCTTCGCCGCCGACGGCAACCACACCGAGCCGTACTCGGTGCGCCGGATCACCCGCAACGGCTCCCCGGTCGCCCTGGCCACCCCGCGCCCGAAGCGCGCGGTCGGCGCCGAGGTGGCCCGGCAGGTCACGGAGGCGCTCGGCGACTCCTTCCGCACCGCCCACCCCGAGGCGGCGGCCGGCCGGACGGGGGTGTCCGGGAAGGCCGGCACCACCGAGAAGGACACCGCCGCCTGGTACGTCGGCACGGCCGACTCCGTGTCCACCGCGATCGTCGTCTACCGGATCGATCTGGCCAAGTCCCTGGAGCCACTGCCGCTCAAGGGCCTGGCCGGCACGTCCGCCCACAGCGTCCCGTATGCCCTCTGGTCGGCAGCGACGGGTCTCGGCTGAGCCGGGGCCCGTACACCCTCCCCTTCCGCAGAATGAGCCGCGCATGCCCCGCAAGATGTCGTCGTCAGGCCGCCGTCGAGCCCCCCGCAGCCGCAGTGTGCCCCGCGCCACCCGGCCGCAGGTCCTGACTCTGGCCGCCCTCCTCGTCGTCGCCTCGCTGGTCGCCGGATTCCTGGCGCTGTCCGGCACGGACGGCAACAGCACCCCGGCCGCCGCGGCCGGCAAGAGACAGAAGAGCGCGCCGAAGGCCAGCCCGACCCCCGAGTGGGACGGCACGACGAAGGTGCTCGGGGACGGCTCGACCTCCTACACCGGGCCGCAGAAGGGGCAGTTGAAGCCGGTGCCGCTCAAGCCCGGTGAGAAACCACCGCAGTTCGTGGTCTTCTCCTGGGACGGCGCGCTGGAGGGCAGCGACCACCTGTTCTCGCACTACCGGGAGCTGGCCAAGGACTACGACGCCCACATGACCTTCTTCCTCACCGGCATCTACCTGCTGCCCAAGAGCAAGAAGTCGCTGTACCACGGCCCCATGCACTCCCCGGGCGACGCCGCCATCGACTACGCCACCGACGACCACATCCGCACCACGGTGGAGCAGCTCGGCAAGGCGTACGAGGACGGCAACGAGATCGGCACCCACTTCAACGGCCACTTCTGCGGGGCCAAGGGCGGCGGCGACTGGAGCGTCCAGGAGTGGAAGAGCGAGATCGACCAGTTCTACTCCTTCGTGGAGCACTGGAAGACCAACACCGGCTTCAAGGACCTCGCGCCGCTGCCCTTCGACTTCAGGAAGGAGGTCACCGGCGGCCGGGCGCCCTGCCTGGAGGGGCAGCCGAACCTGCTGAAGGCCATGAAGAGCTACGGCTGGCGCTACGACGCCAGTTCGCCGGGCGACTTCCAGATATGGCCGTCGAAGAAGAAGGGCATATGGGACTTCCCGCTGCAGATGCTGCCGTACGAGAGCGGCAAGTACCAGGGCCTGTCCATGGACTTCAACTTCCTGTACAACCAGTCCGAGGGTGAGACCCAGGGCGATCCGGCCAAGTTCCCCCAGTGGGAACAGCAGACCGTCGACTCCTACATGGCCGGCTTCAACCGGGTGTACTACGGCAGCCGGGCCCCGCTGTTCATCGGCAACCACTTCGAGGACTGGAACGGTGGCATCTACATGAAGTCCATCGACCAGGTGGTCAAGAACGTCTGCACCAAGAAGGGCGTCAAGTGCGTGTCCTTCAAGGAGCTGGCCGACTGGCTCGACGCGCAGAAGCCGCAGACCCTGGCCGCCCTGCGCAGCCTCGACCCGGCCCAGTCGCCGGACTGGTCGGCGGTCGTCAAGTGACCGGCGCGCGGCGGGGATTCCACTTGTGCAACCCCCTTCACAACCGACGCGCACGGCGTGCGAAGATGCCCCTCGCCCGGTAGGTGTACCGGCGTAGAGGGGAACATCATTGAAATCTAGAAGACTGAGCCGTGGGCGGCGCCGCACGGCCATAGTCACCGCCGCGGCCGCCTCGGTGGTCGCCGGCGTGGCACTGGTGCCCAACTGGAGCGCGGGTGCGGCGGTGACCGACGACCCGACGGTGGACGCGGCGACCAAGGCGACTTTCCAGCGGCTGGCCGACGCGGTCTTCACCGACCGCACGCAGGCCCTCGTGCAGGGCGCCGACAACGCGGAGACCCGGCACACGTCCGGCTTCTCCGGTTCCGTGCGCCTGTCCGGCGGGCAGACCCGCCAGGAGAAGTCCGCGCTGGACGAGCTGCGCGACCGCCGCGGCCGGCTGGCCCGGCTGGGCGAGACGTACCGCGCGGGCAGCACCAAGGTGACGCTCGACGCGACCCGGGTGAAGGGCCGGCACGCCGAGGTCGCCGTCACCGAGACCACGTCGCTGACCTACGACAAGGCCACCGTCAAGGGGCCGAAGTCGACCGGCTTCCAGGCCCACCACGAGCTGACCTTCCAGGCCGACCGCAAGGGCACCTGGCGGCTCACCGGCATCCGGGACACCGACGACGGCTACCTCGCGGTGAACCAGGTCGCCAAGCCCGCCGTCACCTCGGTGAAGACCGCCACCGCGGACGACGGCCCGCCCTCCGCGGCCCGCGCCGCCACGACCTGGCCCGCACCGGTCAACAAGAAGAACTTCTCCGCGACCGGCTACGACTACAAGGCCATGGTCGCGTACGCGCAGAAGTACTGGAACTCGTACAACCCGGCCTACCCGGACTTCAACGGGCAGGGCGCCGGCGGCGACTGCACCAACTTCGTCAGCCAGGTCCTGAAGGCCGGCGGCTGGAAGCACGTGCCCGGCTACACGTACGACTGGAAGAAGTGGTTCGGCACCGCCGACATCCAGTCGGACTCGTTCGTCGGCGTCAACGAGTTCTCCTGGTTCGCCCTGTCCTCCAAGCGCGCCACCAGCCTCGCCAACGTCTACCAGATGGACCTCGGCGACGTGCTGCAGATGGACTTCAACCGGGACGGGTCCAAGGACCACTCGATGATCGTCACGTACCGGGACAGCCGGGGCGTGCCGTACGTCAGCTACCACTCGACCAACACGTACAACCGGTCGGTGGCCAGCCTCGTCGCCTCGTACCCGAACGCGGCGTTCTACGCCTACAGGACCTGACCCGGTCCTGGCTGCCGAGGGCCCCGCTGCTCCCGCCCCTCCCGCCGCTCGTCCGGCGGACGCCGCTCCGGCGGCGTCAGCTGTTCGGGCCGCGCCCGCTGTTCCCGCGGAGGGGCGTCGGGGTGGCGGGCCCGCCAGTAGGGATTGTCGTGCGGCAGGTTGTGTCCGACGCGGCCGTACATGCCGAACGTCATCAGCAGCAGGCCCACGATGAAGCTGAAGAAGACGTTCTGGATTTTGAACGCCAGGAAGTTGCTGGCGGTGTCCAGCAGGCCGAGGAACAGGAAGCCGTTCAGCAGGAACAGCACGCCGAGCACCATGTTCAGGGTCGACGCGAGGTTCCCGCCGATCACCATGCCGGCCAGCAGCACGGCGCCGATGCAGATCGACAGCACACTCAGCGCGCCGTTGGAGTTCAGCCCGGCGACCGTGTTGCCGCCGGTGTCGAAGAAGCCGATGCGGTTGATCAGGCCGAGAATGCCGAAGGCGACCAGGAATCCGCCGATGAGGCCGGCACCGATCCGGTAGACCAGGTTGAGCCGGTGATCGACGGGCAGATGGTCGTCCAGCCGGGGCCGTCGCTCCTCGGCCTTCCTCGTGTGCACCGCGTGTGTGGCCATGTCCGCCTCCCTCGGGCGCTAGCGGAGGCCATCCGTCCTCTTAATATCCGCTGCCGCACAGCACCCGGCAACACGCATGTCAGTGCCCGGCGCCGCGCTCCTCGCGGATCTGCGCCACCACCCGCGCCACCGTCTGCCGCACCCCTTCGGTCTCGGTGAGGAACTGCCAGTAGTCCGGGTGCCGCCCCTCCAGCGTGCCGACCGCCCGCTCCAGCCGGGCCACCGCGTCGTCCAGCGGCCGGGCGTGCCGCGGATCGGGGGTCGAACGGCCCGTCATCGCCAGCCGCTGGGCGTCCCGGATCGCGAACCGGGTGCGCTCGATCTCCGCCTGCGGGTCCTTCTGCACCGCGTTCAGCCGGCCCAGCCGGTCACCGGCGGCCGACACCGCCTCGTCGGTGGTGTTCAGCAGCGCCCGCACGGTCGCCAGCAGTGCGGTCGCGTCCGCCCAGCGCTGGGCGTCCCGCGCCGTCTGCGCCTCCCGGAGCCTCAGCTCGGCCTGCCGTACGTTCTGCGCGGCCTGGTCCGGCACGTGCTGGAGGTCCTGCCAGCAGGCGGCGGTGAAGCGGCGGCGCAGCTCGCTCAGCACCGGCTCCACCTGTCCGGCCCGGGTGGTCAGCGCCTCGGCCCTGGTACGCAGGCTCACCAGCCGGTGGTCGATCTCGGCCGCCCGCTCCGGCAGCCGCTCCGCCTCCGCGCGGATCGCCCCGGCCTCCCGCTGCACCCGCTCGGCCCGCTCCAGCGTCGCCTGCACCCCGTGCCGTCCGGCGCCCTGGTTCAGCTTGGTCAGCTCCGGCGACAGGGCCGCCAGCCGCGCGGCCAGCTCGTCGGCCCGCAGCGCGCGCTCCCGTACGGCGTCCAGGGCGTTGCTCGCCGCCAGCAGCGACTGCCGGGCCCGCTCCACGGCGGGCGCCAGCCGGGCCAGCTGCGTCTCCGCCTTGCCCAGCAGCGGCTCCAGCGAGCCGCCGAACCGGTCCAGCTCCTGCCGGACCCGGTCCAGCTCGTCCTTGGCCGCGGTCAACTCCGCCCGCGCCCGCGCCGCCGCGCCGGCCTCCAGATCGTCCCGGTCCAGGTCGTGGGCGTCCACGGCCTGGATGTAGCGCCGGCTGACCTCGTCGATCCGCAGCCCGAGCGCCTCGAAGTCGGACACGGCACGCCGGGCGGCGGGTGAGTCGTCCACCGCCGAGATGGTCTCCACCGAGATCCGCAGGTCCCGCTGCGCGGTGTCGAGTTCGTAGAACGCCGTCGCCGCCGCGTCCTTCGCGGCCTGCGCGTCGGCCCGCTGGCTCTCCGCCCGCCCGCCGAACCAGCGCCGGGTGCCGCCGCCGGCGAACGCGAGGGGCAGCGCGAGCGCGGCCAGCACCGGCAGGCCCAGCAGCGTGAGGGCGTCCCGCAGCGGGGCGGGGCCGCGCCGGGCCCGTGCGGTGGACGACGGCGGGTACGGCTGGCTCGCTGGCGTGCCCGGTGTCGCCGTCACATCCCTCTCCCGTGCTGTGGTCCGCCCTGGGTGGTGCCATTCTCCCACCCGTTGAAGACGAACACACGGGCCGGTCAGTTCGCCGTGCGCACCGTGACTTTCCCGTCCCGGGTGTGCGCCGACACCCGGTGCGGGCCGCTGTCGTCGCGGGGCACGGACACCGTCACCGACCCGTCGCCGGCCCCCGCCGGCACCCGGTACGCGCCCTTGGGCAGGCCCACCGTCACCGGCCCGTCGTCACCGGCCGTCGTCGCCGCGGACGCCGGCCAGGTCCGCCGGACCGGTCAGCTCGACGTCCACGGAACCGTCGCCGGCGGCGGCCCTCACCCGGCGCCAGGAGACCACCGCGCGCACCGAGCCGTCGCCGGCGCGCAGGTCCAGCGGGCCGCTGGTGTCGGTCGTTGCGCGCCGCCCGGCCGGCCGTGCTCGTCGGCGCGCTCCTCGCGGGGCTCACCGCCTGCGGCGCCTCGGCCGGCGACGACACCCGTCCCGATCACCGGTCCTCAGTTCCGACGCCAGGGCCCGCGGGCCCGCGCCGGCGGTCCGGCGGCCTCACGGGCCGGGGGTGGGGTGACCTCCCTGTCCCCGCCCCCTGTCCGGGTTTGCAGGGCAGCCGCTCGGGCAATGTAGGCTGTCGGCCTGTCCCGGGTGCGTAGCTCAGGGGTAGAGCGCCTGCCTTACAAGCAGGATGTCGGCGGTTCGAAACCGTCCGCGCCCACCGGTCCGGCCCCTCGGAGCAGTCCCCGAGGGGCCGTTTCCTTGCCCTATTCCTCCTCCGCCGCCGTCTCGTGGACGTGCTTGAGCCGGGAGCGGGCCTCCATGCGGTCCGCCGCCGCGACCTCCGCCCAGAAGCGGTGCGTGCTGACGAAGACCGCGAGTTCGTGCTCGCGCCGCCGCAGCTTCTCCACCTCGGCCTGTTCGTCCTCCGTCCAGCCGGGGGACGCGGGCCGCTCCACCTTGCGCCAGCCGGTGTCGTCACTGAAGCCGTCCATCGGCTCGACCGACCAGGGCAGCCGCTTGAGCAGGGCCGACAGCTCGGCCCGGACCTGATGCAGCTCCTCCTGACCGGCGAGGAGGTCACTGGGGAATTCATAGGTCGTAGCCACGCGGCAATGCTACGCCTGTTCGATTTACGGGTGCGAGGCGTCCGCGAGGTCCGGACGGAGGTTCAGCCGAACGGGTGGCGCGGGGCGGCGACGGCGGCGGGACCGCGCCGGGTCAGTGGACGGAGTCCCGCAGCTCCCGGACCAGGCGGGCCGTCATCGGCACCGGCACCCCGTGCCGCTCGGCCGCGCGCAGCAACGCCCCGCCGATGGCGTCCAGCTCCAGCGGGCGGCCCGCCTCGGCATCGCGCTGCATGGACGACTTCGCGGCGGGCGGGAAGGCGTCGTACCGGGCCAGGGCCAGGTCCGGGTCGGCCGGGGCGCCGCAGGCACGGCTGACGGCGGCGGTCTCCGCGACGAGCGCCTCCAGCTCCTGCCGGTGACGGGTGCGGGCCACGCCGAGCGGGACGCCGTACCGGGTGGTGAGCAGGGCGAACGGGGCGAGGAACGCCATCTTGGCCCACAGGGCAGCCGTCTCGTCCCCGGCCACGCGGGCGGTCGTGCCGCAGGCGGTGAGGCGGGCGGCCAGCGCTTCGAGGCGGGCGCGGGGCACGGTGTCCCCGGCCAGGTCGATCTCCGTGAACGGGCTGCCGTGCTCGATCACGCCCGGGGCGGTCCGGGTGGACTCCACGCGGATCACGCCCGGGGCGACCCGGTCGGGACGGTAACGGGCGCGCAGGGCCGCGGGGTGTTCGACGCCGTTCAGCAGCGGTACGGCGAGGGCGTCGCCGAGGACGGCGGGCGGAACCCGGGTCAGGGCGGCGTCGAGCGCGGTGTGCTTCACGGTGATCAGGCAGGCGTCCACCGGCTCGCGCAGCTCGGTGTCCGCGTCGACGGCGGCCGTGAAGTCGCCGAACTGCTGGCTGCGGACCGTGATGCCGGTACGGCGCAGGGTGCCGGCCGTGGCCTCGCCGGCCAGGCAGATCACGCGGTGCCCGGAGCGGGACAGCAAGGCGGCGAGCAGGCCGCCGGTGCCGCCGGGGCCGAGGACGGCCACGGTGAGCGGTTGCGTCACGAACGTCATGGAATTGTCCTTCCGACGGTCGGCCCCGGGTGTCGGTGGCCGCCTTCGCGCAGATCATCGCAGGGCGCGGCGGGGTGCGCGAGACTGGCCGCATGTGCCGGAGCATCAAGACGCTGCGTCCGCCCGTGCTGCCCGGTGAGGCCACGGACGAGGACATCCACGCGGCCGCGTTGCAGTACGTGCGGAAGGTCTCGGGTTTCCGGGCCCCCGCCGCCCACAACCGCGAGGCCTTCGACAAGGCGGTGCGAGCGGTGGCGCGGGCCACGGCGGAGCTGCTCGGGGAGCTGGAGGTGCGCGGGCAGTCGGCGCGGCGAGGGGGGTAGCCGCCCGGCGGCTGTAGAGGGAACGGGTCGGCGGGTCCGGGGCAGGGGCGGACCCGCCCTTCGGCATGCCCGGATGTGATCACTGTCATGGAGGCGGCCCCGGGAACCCGGCCGCACGCCGTGGACGGTTATGAGACAGGCGGGCCGGGCGTGGCGCGTGCGTCCGTATGACGTGACGGACCGTCAAAGAGGCACAGGTGTAAGGACGTTGACGTCTGGGAAGTTCGCGGAAGACGCGCATCCGGTGACCGCTGCGGGCGTCCGGCCCGGCGCCGGGCCGCGCGCGGAGGCGTCACCACCGTGGCCGAATGTTGAACTTGCAAGCATTGATTAGGTGCCCCTAACCTGGGTGTTCCGTTCGGTACCGCCGCCCCACGACCGGCCCTCTCCGTCCCCGGCCGGCCCGACCGTCACCGAAGAGGAGACTCCCCGATGTCCGCACGCCTCGATTCCGCTCGGCCCTATGTGATCGGGCTCTTCCGCATCGTCCTCGGCCTGCTCTTCGCGGCGCACGGCGCCGCGTCCCTGTTCGGCGTCCTCGGCGGCGCAGTCGGCAGCGACGGCGGCACCATCGCGGCCGGCACCTGGCCCGGCTGGTACGCGGCCGTGATCCAGCTGGTCGCCGGCGGCCTGGTGCTGCTCGGCCTCGGCACCCGCGCTGCCGCGCTGATCGCCTCCGGCTCGATGGCGTACGCCTACTTCGACGTCCACCAGCGGGCCGCCCTGTGGCCCATACAGAACGGCGGCGAGCTGTCGGTCCTGTTCTGCTGGGCGTTCCTCCTGCTCGTCTTCACCGGCTCGGGCGCCTTCGGCCTGGACCGGCTCCTCCCGCGCCGCGCGGCGCGGGACGGCGAGCGGGCGCCGGAGCAGTCCCCGGTGGCCGTCTGACGGCCGGGCCGGCGCGCGGCCCGGCGGTCCGCCGGTGAACGCCCCGTTATCGCCCCGCGAGCCCCCTCGAGCCCCCCGCGACCCTCCTGTCACACCCCCGGCGTACGCTGTATGGCTGTCAACGGGGGAGTGACGGGAGTCGTGGTGTTCGAGAGCGTGGGGTCGCTGGCGGCCGGGCCGTGGATCTATGCCGTGGTGGCCGTGTCGGTCCTGCTCGACGTGTTCCTGCCCGTGCTGCCCAGCGGCGTGCTCGTCATCACGGCCGGCACGGCGGCGGCGGCCGGTTCCGGCGCGGCCGGCCGGGTCCCGCACGAGGTGCCGGACATCCTGGCCCTGATCCTGTCCGCCGCGACCGCCTCCGTCCTCGGCGACCTGGTGGCGTACCGGCTGGCCTGGCGCGGCGGGGAGCGGCTGGACCGGGCGATAGCCCGCTCCCGGCGGCTGACCTCCGCGCAGGAGCGGCTCGGTGACGCCCTGTCCCGGGGCGGCGGCGCGCTGGTCGTCCTCGCCCGCTTCGCCCCGGCCGGCCGCTCGGTCGTCTCCTTCTGCGCCGGCGCGGCCCACCGCCGCGTCCGCGACTTCCTGCCGTGGTCCGCCCTGGCCGGCCTGTCCTGGGCCGCCTACAGCGTGGCCCTCGGCTACTACGGCGCCCAGTGGCTGGGCGCGACCTGGCTGGCCACCGGCGTCTCGGTGGCGGCCCTGTTCGGCGCGGGCGCGGCGGCCGCCTTCCTGATGCGCCGCCGCCCGGTCTCCTGACCCCCCCGAGGGGCGCGGGCGGCGGCGGGGCTCAGCAGCCGGACAGGTAGTTCGTCAGCGCGCTCTTCTCGGCGGAGTCGACCGAGAGGTCGTAGTAGTACTTCACCTGCACCCAGGCGCGCACGTACGTGCACAGGTACGCCGACCGGGACGGCACCCAGGTGGCCGGGTCCTGGTCGCCCTTGGCCTGGTTGACGTTGTCGGTGACGGCGATCAGCTGGGGCCGGGTCAGGTCGTTCGCGAACGCCTGGCGCTGCGCGGTGGTCCACTTGCTCGCGCCGGAGTCCCACGCCTCCGCCAGCGGCACCAGGTGGTCGATGTCGAGGTCGGAGGCGGCGGTCCAGGTGGCGCCGTCGTACGGGGAGTACCAGCTCCCGCTGGTCGCGGCGCAGGAGGAGTCGGTCACGACGTTCGAGCCGTCCCGCTTGAGGACCGTCTCGCGGGTGTTGCAGGCGCCGCTGATGGTGATCCAGTGCGGGAAGAGGTCGCGGCTGTAGCCGGTGCGGTTCTCGGTGGCCACGGTGAGCTGGGAGAGGTAGCTGCGAGCGGTGGCGCCGCTGACCGGGGTGGGGAGGGCCGCGGAGGCGTTCGGGGAGTTGAACAGGGCGACGGAGGCGATCAGACCGGTGAGGGCCGCGAGTATGCTCGTCCGTCGACGCGCGTAGAACCTGGGCATGCGTGAACTCCCTTGTGGGGTGGCGGGGTTGGAGCGCGAGCGAAGGAATGCTCGCGGGGCGGAGTTGCCGGGGGGTGAGCGCTCGGTAAGAAGCTAGTGACGTGCGCATGTCACGACAAGGTTGACGGCGGAACTTTCACATCCCTTACGATGGGAAGCGCAGAAGGGGAGTAGCTCTTCGCCGGACCGTCGACATACTGCTCAGCGAGCCTGAGCCGGCGCCCGGAGGCGGACCGCGTCGAGGCGGGCCCGCCAGCGAGACCTTCGGCAAGCAGTGCACGCCCGTGCCGTCCCCGGCGCGGGCGCCGAGTGCGCTGCCGTGCCGAGGTGTCATCGTGTGACGTACCGCACTCTCGGCGGGGCAGCCCGACCGATTGAGGAACTTTGATCAGCATCACCGTGACGGCGCTCGTCTTCGGCGTCATCTTCCTCGCCGAACTGCCGGACAAGACCGCCCTCGCCGGTCTCGTCCTCGGCACCCGCTACCGCGCCTCGTACGTCTTCGCGGGCGTCGCCGCCGCCTTCCTGCTGCACGTCGTGCTCGCCGTGGCGGCCGGCAGCGTGCTGACCCTGCTGCCGCAGCGGATCGTGCACGCCGTCACCGGCGTCCTCTTCCTCGGCGGGGCCGCGATGCTGCTGCTGAACAAGGGCGAGGAGGAGGAAGAGGTCAAGAAGCCCGCCGACCAGTCGTTCTGGAAGGTGGCGGGCACCGGCTTCATGCTCATCCTGGTCGCCGAGTTCGGCGATCTCACCCAGATCATGACCGCCAACCTGGCCGCCCGCTACGACGACCCGATCTCCGTCGGCCTCGGCGCGGTGCTGGGCCTGTGGGCCGTCGCCGGGCTCGGCATCGTCGGCGGGAAGGCCCTGATGAAGCGGGTGCCGCTGCGGCTGATCACGCAGATCGCGGCGCTGCTGATGCTGGCGCTCGGCGTGTGGAGCCTGTGGGAGGCCGTCAGCGGCTGACCGGGCCGCGCGGCCGGGCCGGGCTGAACAACGGGTGAATGCTCGTGGGGGCGGTGGCGGGAACGCGGGCAGGTTTTGTACCGTAGACAAACAAAGTGGCTCCCGCCCGTTTTCCCTGACCGGCGGGCGGGGCCGCCTTGTCCCGTCCGACGTCCACCCGACGTCCCGCCCGACCCGGGGTCCTTTCCTCTGGAGCTGCCGATGCCGGCCACCGCCACGCCCGCCGTCCTCACCGCCCGCGCCCTCCTGCTCGACATGGACGGCACCCTCGTCAACTCGGACGCCGTGGTCGAGCGCATCTGGCGGCGCTGGGCCGAGCGGCACGGGCTGGACGGCGACGAGGTGATGAAGGTCGTGCACGGCAGGCAGGGCCACGCCTCCATGGCCGTCCTCCTCCCCGGCCGGCCGGTCGAGCAGAACCTCGCCGACAACGCCCGCATGCTCGCCGAGGAGACCGCCGACACCGACGGCGTGATCGAGATCCCCGGCGCGCGTGCCTTCCTCGCCTCGCTGGAGGGGCTGCCGCACGCCCTGGTGACCTCCGCCGACGTCGCCCTGTCCACCGCCCGCATGAACGCCGCCGGGCTGCCCCTGCCGGCCGTCCGCGTCACCGCCGAGTCGGTCGGCGCGAGCAAGCCGGACCCCGAGGGTTTCCTGAAGGGCGCCGCCGAACTGGGCGTCGACCCGGCCGACTGCATCGTCTTCGAGGACTCCGGTGCGGGGATCGCGGCGGGGCGCTCCGCGGGGATGCGGGTCGTCGGGGTGGGGCCGCGCGCGGTGTTCCACGAGCCGGACGTCGCGGTGCGGGACCTCACGCAGGTGCGGGTCGAGGCGGTGGCCGGCGGGGGGATCCGCCTGCACATCGGCTGACGCCGGCCGACTCCGTCCGGGGCTCCTTCGGGGGTCGTTACGGCTGTGCCCGCCCCGGCTTCCGGGTCGCCCCGCATCGGTTCTGGGGCGCTACGGCTGACTGCCGGGCGGCCCTGCACGCGTTTCGGGTCGCCGCGACTGGGTCGTCTCTGACTTCAGGCGGCCCAGGGCTCCTTCGGGGGTCGTCACGGCTGTGCCCGCCCCGGCTTCCGGGCCGCCCCGCATCGGTTCTGGGGCGCTGCGGCTGACTGCCGGGCGGCCCTGCACACGTTCGGGGCGTCACGGCTGACTCTCGGGCGGCCCCGGGCTTCTCCGGGGCGCGTCATGGCTGTGTCCGCTCCGGCTTCCGGGCCGCCCCGCATCCCTTCGCAGCGTTATGGCTGACTCCCGGGCGGTCCCGTACCCGTTCGGGGCGCCACGGCCGGGCCGTCCGGCAGGACGCCCGCACCCTTCAGGGGCCCTATGGCCTGGGCCCTCCCCTCCTTCCGTAGCGCTACGGCTGCGTCGTTTCCGACTCCAGGCTCTTGCGCGTCGCCGGGCCGTACGTGCCCAGGGTGTCGTCCGTGATGCCCCGGGCCAGCTGGTAGTTGCGCACCGCGTCCTCGACCGGGCGGGTGAAGGTGCCGTTGATCCGGTCCCAGTAGAGGTTCAGCTGGCGCAGGCGCTGCTGGAGCTCGGTGACCTCCGGGCCCGTGTCACCGCGGCGCAGGACCGGTGCCGTGGCGGGCGTGGTGCGCGGGGTGCCCGAAGGCGTCGGGGACGCAGTCGGCGAGCCGGCGGCGCTGGACGCGCTCGCGGAGGGCGTCGCGGACGGGGAGGGCGAGGCGGAGCCTCGCGACGGGCTCGGGGCGGCCGTCGCCGAGGGGGAGGGCGGCGGGGGACCGGGTGTCACCGGGGGCGCCGGGGCCGCCGCCGAGGACGGCGGACGTGTCGTCGTCTCCGGGATGCTCGCCCTGACCTCCTGGGCCACCCGGCCCCGGGCCGGTGCCTGGTACGAGAACAGCGCGAAACCGGCGACCGCGACGACGGCCGCCCCCGCACCCCCGGCGGCCAGCAGCACCGTGCGGCGCGGGCGGCGCCGGGGCCGGCCGGGCCCGGTCCCGGCCGCGTCCGGCTCCGCCGCCGGACCGAGCGGCGCGGGCGTCCGCGGGGGCGGCGGTGCGGTCCCGGCAAGGGGTGCGGGCGGGGGCTCGTCCGGGGACGGCCGCATCGCCACGTACGGCCGTATCCGCAGCGGGTCGAAGTCCTCCGCCGCTGCCGCCTCCGCCGTGCGGGTCTCGCGCAGGGCCTCGGACGCGCGGGCCGTGCAGTCGCACGACGGCGTGTTGTCCGGCCCCCTCGGCGTCCCGCACTCCGGGCACGTGGTGCCCCGCTCTCCCGTCACGCGTGTGCCCCCTCCCCTCGGGAACTCCAGAGATTATGCGGATTTCCTCCGGAACCGCAGCACTCGGCAGGCCATAAGTGGTGACACCGATCACGATGGAGGAGACGCACCGACCCCCGGGAGGTCCCATGGCCCTGGAGACGCACGGCACGGCGAAGGGCGTGAGCAGCGGCGAACACGTCCCGAGCAGCGTGCTGGTGCCGATGGGCGCGCTGCTGCTCGGGCTGCTGCTCGCCGCACTCGACCAGACCATCGTGTCGACCGCGCTGCCGACGATCGTGAGCGACCTCGGCGGCCTGGAGCACCTCTCCTGGGTCGTCACCGCCTATCTGCTGGCGTCGACCGCCGCGACCCCGCTGTGGGGCAAGCTCGGCGACCAGTACGGCCGCAAGCGGCTGTTCCAGACGGCCATCGTGATCTTCCTGATCGGGTCGGCGCTGTGCGGCATGGCGCGGGACATGCCCCAGCTCATCGCCTTCCGGGCGCTGCAGGGCCTGGGCGGCGGCGGGCTGCTGGTGCTGTCCATGGCGATCGTCGGCGACCTCGTGCCGCCCCGCGAACGCGGCCGCTACCAGGGTCTGTTCGGTGCCGTCTTCGGCACGACCAGCGTGCTCGGGCCGCTGCTCGGCGGGCTGTTCACCCAACACCTCAGCTGGCGCTGGGTGTTCTACGTCAACCTGCCCATCGGCGTGATGGCGCTCGCGGTGATCGCCGCCGCCCTGCGCATCCCGCGCCGCACCGCCCACCACGTCATCGACTACCTGGGGACCTTCCTGATCGCCGCCGTCGCCACCTGCCTGGTGCTGGTCGCCTCCCTCGGCGGCACCACCTGGCCCTGGGGCTCGGCGCGGATCATCGGGCTCGCGGTGCTGGGCGTCGTCCTCGCCGTGGCGTTCGTCGCCGCGGAGCGCCGGGCCGCCGAACCGGTCCTGCCGCTGAGGCTGTTCCGCATCCGCACCTTCACCCTGGCCGCCGTCATCAGCTTCATCGTCGGCTTCGCCATGTTCGGCGCGCTGACCTATCTGCCGACCTTCCTCCAGGTCGTCCACGGCATCTCCCCGACCCTGTCCGGCGTCCACATGCTCCCGATGGTGGCCGGCCTGCTGCTCTCCTCCACCCTCTCCGGGCAGATCGTCAGCCGCACCGGCCGCTGGAAGGTGTTCCCGATCGCCGGCACCGCCGTCACCACCCTCGGCCTGCTGCTCCTGCACCGGCTCGACGAGCACAGCCCGACCGCCGTGATGAGCGTCTGCTTCTTCGTCTTCGGCACCGGCCTTGGCCTCGTCATGCAGGTCCTCGTGCTCATCGTGCAGAACGCCGTCTCCTACGAGGATCTCGGCGTCGCCACCTCCGGCGCCACCTTCTTCCGGTCCATCGGCGCCTCCTTCGGCGTGGCCATCTTCGGCACGGTCTTCGCGAGCCGCCTCGGCGACAAGCTCACCGGCGCCTTCCGGGGCGTACACCTGCCGCCCGGCGCCACGCCCGACGCGCTGAAGGCCGACCCCCGGGGCATCGCCGCCCTGCCGCCCGCACTGCGCCCCGCCGCCCTGCACGCGTACGCGTCCGCCATCACCGAGGTCTTCCTCTACGCCGCACCCGTCGCCCTCCTCGGCTTCGCGCTCGCCTGGCTGCTGAAGGAGGACCGGCTGCGCGGCTCGGTCACCGCGCCCGACGTCTCCGAGACCATCCCGCCCAATCCGGTCCAGCGCTCCTCCTACGACGAGGTGTGCCGCGCCCTGTCCGTGCTCGGCACCCGGGAGGGCCGCCGCGAGATCTACCGGGAGATCACCGAACGGGCCGGGTACGACCTGCTGCCCGCCGCCAGCTGGCTGCTGCTGCGCATGCGCCGCTACGGCTCCGTCGAACCGGCGGTGCTCGCCGAGCGCAGCCCGGTCCCGCTCCAGGCCGTCATGGCCGCCGCCCGCCAGGTCGAGGAACGGCGGCTCGCCGAGCGCGGGGGCCTGGACCTGACCCTGACCGACGCCGGCCGCGAGGTCGCCGAGCGGCTCGCCACGGCCCGCGAGGAGTCCCTGGCCGAACTGCTCGGCGACTGGTGGCGGCCCGGCCGCTCGACCGACCTCACCCAGCTGGTCCGCGAGCTGACCGGAGAACTCTGCGGCGCCGAACGCGAACGCCCGCACAACGGCACGGTGACGAAGATCAGTTGATGGCCGGCGCGGGCGGCAGCTCCTTGCGGAACCAGTGTTCGGCGTACCGGTCGGCGTTGTGCGGGGCCGTCTCCCGGTAGCCGAGGCGGGCGTACAGGGCGCGGGCCTCGACCAGGTCGCCGCGCGTGTCGAGGACGATCCGCCGGGCGCCGAGGGCACGGGCGGCCTCCTCGGCGGCGGCCACGAGCAGCGGCGCCCCGCCCCGGCCGCGCAGCTCCGGCAGCACGAACACCCGGGTCAGCTCGGCCGTGTCCGGGTCCAGCAGCCGCACGCCCGCCGAACCGGCCGGTGTGCCGCCGTACCGCCCGACGAGCAACTGCCCGCGCGGGGGCGCGAGTTCGGCACCGCTGTGCGCGGCGACCTGCCGTTCCAGCTCCCCCGGGTCGGTACGGCGCCCCTCGTGCAGCAGGTACCAGCGGTCGCTGACCTCCGTGTAGTACGCCCGCCACAGCGCGGCGGCGGCCGGAGAGCCGTACGGTTCCGGAGCGATCGTCCACGTCATGCCGGGCATTGTGCGCAGCCGCCACGCCCCCGCCGCAACCGGATACGGCGGGCCGGACCCGGCACGGGAAACCGTTTGTGGGCGAACTTCCGGGTCACCCGAAGGGAGAACCGGCCAGCGGGGCCGGTCCGACCGGAAGGCAACCATGTCCACAGGCCTGATCATTCTGTTGATCGTGATCGCGGCGGTCGTGGTCCTCGGCGCCGTCGCCCTGACCGTGCGGGGCCGCACCCGGCACGGCGGCCCGAACCTGAAGCGGCGCTTCGGGCCCGAGTACGAGCGGACCGTGGCCCTGCACGACGGGGACACCCAGGCCGCCGAACGAGAGCTGACCGAACGCCTCGAACGCCACGGTGACCTTCGTGAACGCCCGCTGGACGGCGCCGAGCGGCAGCGGTACGCGGACCGCTGGACGGCCGTGCAGGAACACTTCGTCGACTCGCCCCGGCAGGCGGTCGCCGAGGCCGACCTCCTCATCGGAGAACTCGCCGCCGCGCGCGGCTACCCCGACGGCGGGCAGTACGAGGAGCAGCTCGCCGCCCTGTCCGTGCACCACGCCGACCACGTCGACGGCTACCGGCAGGTGCACCGCGCGGCCACCGGCACCGCGGCGGACGGCACCGGCGCGGGAACCGAGGAGCTGCGGTCGGCGCTGCTCGGCGCGCGGGCCCTCTTCGAGGACCTGACCAGCGCCGAGACCGGGCGGCACCGCGCCCCCGCCGGTACGGACCGCTCGACGCCTCCCGCCGCGACCCACTCGCACGCCCGCTCCCACACGCCGTGGGCCCTCAACCGGAGCCGACCGAAGGAGAGCTGAACGATATGACGGACAGGACGAGCGGCTCCGGCGGCGACCGGCACCGCCCGCAACGCCTCTCGCGCGGGGACGAGTGGACGCCGGAGCAGGAGACGGAACAGCGGGACGCCTGGGCACCGGGCGACGCGACCCCCGGCCGCCGGACCCCGAGAAGGCCCCTCCCGGAGGAACGCCTGCCCGGCGAACCGGGAGCAGACCGGAGCGGCGGGCTCCGGGGCGCGGACGGTCCCGGCCGGGAAGGGCTGACCGGGGACGACCGCACCCCGCAGGACACGCCGCAGCCGCCGCCGGGCCCGGCGGGCGGAACCGGGCCGGGAAGGTCCGAGGACGCCGAGGCCACCCCGGGCCCGGCCGGGAGCGCCGCGTCCGCCGCGCCGGCAGCGGCCACCGGACCCGGCTCCCGTGAGTACGACCCCCGCCACGGCTCCGAGGGGCTGCGGCCCGGCACGGAGGACCTGGGCCCGGAGACACCCGGTACGCCGGGGAGGGCGGCCGGGACGTCCGACGGACAGGGCAGGCAGGCCGGCGGCCCGGAGCGGGCCGGGGAGGAGGAAGGCGTGATGCCGGACAACGGGCTCGGGGCCCCGTCCGCCGGTGAGGTCAGCGGCCGCGAGGACCGGATGACCGAGGCGCGCGCGGCGGACACCTGGCCGGCGGCGCCGAGCGGCACGGCCGCACCCGGCGGCAGCGCCACCGACAGCGGCGCCCCGCTGCTGCCGCACGAGGAGACGGAGCAGTGGGAGCGGCGGCTGCGCGAGGTGCTCGCCGGGTTCGTCGACGAGCCCCGGCAGGCCGTCGAGGAGGCCGACCGCACACTGGAGGAGATCGCCGCGCGGTTCACCGAGGCCGTCACGCGCCGCCGCCGCACCCTGCGGATGTCCTGGGAGGGCACCGAGGGAAGCGGCCCGGCCGCCGGGACCGACACCGAGCGACTGCGGCTCGCCCTGCGCGACTACCGGGAACTGGCCGGGCGGCTGCTACACGGCTGAGCCCGCCACGCCCCCGTCACCCCTGGCGGCAGCCCTGCGCTGCCGCCATTCGCGTACGACCGCCTCGACGTCGTACGGCTTCTTGCCCAGCGGCGGACCGGGCGGCGGCTTGAACATCATGTCCTTGATCCGGACGTTGACGTCCTCGATGATCTTCCGGGCGATCCGCTCCGAGGGCGCCGCGTACGCCGCCTCCAGCGCGTCCTCCGCCTCCTTGCGCAGCGCCAGCGCGGGCGGCAGCACCGCCAGCCCCTCCCGGACCAGCTTCCGCTTCACCCACCACAGTTCGTCGTACGTGGAGTCGACCTCGGTGGGCAGCGGCGCCCCCGCACCCGGCAACCGGTCGAACTCCCCGCGCCCCTGCGCGTCGCGGATCTGCTTGTCCACCCAGGACTCGAACGGAACCCCCGGTGGCTTTCGCTCGGTCATGAACCCATTGTGCCGGACGCGACCCCGCCGGGCGTTTTATCATGCGGCGGCGGTACGGCGCCCGCCCACCGCCACCAGCCGGCGCACAGGACGTATCAGGGGGAACCCCGTGCTCGAACTCACCATGGCCACCGTCTCCGGGGCGGACGTGGGCGCCACCGCCGGCATGACGATGGCCGAGGCGCCCAGCGAGCCCGGCGCCGTGCTGCGGATCGGCCGGGACGGGGCGGCCTGCCGGCTGGTCACCCCCGACGACTGGCTGTTCGTCTCCCGCGTCCACCTGGAGTTCCTGTGCGGCCCGGACGGCGCCTGGCGGCTGACCTGGCTGCGCGGCTCCCAGCCCGACCCGGCCTCCGAGGTCCGGCTCGTCGTCGGGGAGCACGCGCAGCCCCTCGGCTACGGCACGACCGTCCCGCTGCCGCACGGCGGGTCCGGGGAGATCGTCATCCAGGACCGCACCGCGCCGCGCAGCGTCAACGTCGGCTTCTACCACGAACTCTGAGCCCACGGGCGCCGGGCCGAGCGGCCTCAGCCGAGCACCCGGGCCAGGGCGAACCCGTCGTACCCCTTGCTGCCGACCGTCTGGATCGCCGTGCCGGTCAGCCGGGGGTGGCCGGCGATCAGTTCCAGCGCGGCACGGGTGCCGACCACGTCCGGCTCGGTGCTGCCCGCGTCGGCCACCCGGCCGCCGCGCACCACGTTGTCCAGGACGATCAGGCTGCCCGCGCGGGTGAGCCGCAGCGCCCACTCCACGTAGTGCGGGTTGTTGACCTTGTCCGCGTCGATGAAGACCAGGTCGAAGGGGGCCGGGTTCTCGTCGGCGAGCTTGGGCAGCGACTCCAGGGCCGGGCCCACCCGCACCTCCGCGATCCGGTCCAGGCCCGCCCGGGCGATGTTGCGGACGGCCACCTCCGCGTGCTTGGCGCTGTACTCCAGCGAGATCAGCCTGCCGTCCTCGGGCAGCGCCCGGGCCAGCCAGATCGTGCTGTATCCGGCGAGCGTGCCGATCTCCAGGATGTGCCGGGCCCCCTGGAGTTCGGCGAGCAACTGGAGGAACTTGCCCTGCGCCGCCGTGACGGCGATGGCGGGCAGCCCGGCGGCATCGCTGTCGCGCAGTGCCGCGCGCAGCACCTCGTCGTCCGGTGAGAGCGTGTTGATGAAGTAGTCGTCGACGTCGTCCCAGACCTGCGACCCGCTCATAGCCCCAGCTGCCTTTCCCGAGTGTCCTGCCTCGATGATCGCAGCCGGGGGCGCGGATGGGTACGACTGCGCGCGGGGCACGGCGGCGGGGCGCCCCTCAGCGTTCTTCCACTGACGGCGCGGAACCCGGCAGCGGACGCCCCGCCGACTCCGACATCCGCCACACGGCGACACCGCCCACGACAGCCGCGGCCATCATGTAGTACGCGGGCATCATCATGTTGCCGGTCGCTCCGATCAGCGCGGTCACGACCAGCGGAGTCGTACCGCCGAACAGCGACACGGACACGTTGAACCCGATCGACAGGGACCCGTACCGCACGCGCGTCGGGAACAGGGCGGGCAGCGCGGCCGGCATGGCCGCCGTGAAGCACACCAGGAGCAGACCCAGCGCGCCCATGCCGAGCCCCACGGCCAGCAGGCTGCCCTCGCGGATCAGCAGCAGGGCCGGGACGGACAGCAGCAGGAAGCCCGCGCAGCCCGCCGCGATCACCGGCCGGCGGCCGACCCGGTCGGTCAGCGCGCCCGCGAACGGCTGGACGATCATCATCAGGGCCATCACCCCGAGCACGACCAGCAGCCCGTGCGTCTCGTCGTACTTCAGCTCGCTGGTGAGGTAGCTCGGCATGTACGACAGCAGCATGTAGTCGGTGACGTTGAAGACCAGGACCAGGCCCATGCACAGCAGCAGGGACTTCCACTGGCCGGTGATCATCTCGCGCAGCGGCACCTTCGGCCGGGCCGCCTCCGCCTTCTCGACCTCCGCGGCGAACGCCGGGGTCTCCTCCAGCCGCATCCGCAGGTACAGGCCGATGATGCCCATCGGGCCCGCGATCAGGAACGGGATCCGCCAGCCCCACGAGGTGAGGTCGTCCGAGGACAGCAGCGCGGTCATGAGGGTGACCAGACCGGCGCCGCCGATGTAGCCGGCGAGCGTGCCGAACTCCAGCCAGCTGCCGAGGAAGCCGCGCTTCTTGTCCGGCGCGTACTCGGCGATGAACGTCGTCGCGCCCGCGTACTCACCGCCGGTGGAGAAGCCCTGCACCAGACGGGCGGCGAGCAGCAGGAGCGGCGCCCCGACGCCGATCGTCGCGTACGACGGGATCAGGCCGATCGCGAACGTACCCGCCGCCATCATGATCATCGTGACCGCGAGGACCTTCTGCCGGCCCACGCGGTCGCCCAGCGGGCCGAAGACCATGCCGCCGAGCGGCCGGACCAGGAAGGCCGCCGCGAAGGCGCCGAACGTCGACAGGAGCTGCGCGGTGGGGTTGCCGGACGGGAAGAAGACCTTGCCGAGGGTGACGGCGATGTAGCTGTAGACACCGAAGTCGAACCACTCCATCGCGTTGCCGAGCGCCGCCGCCTTCACGGCGCGCTTGACGAGCGCGGGATCGGTGACGGTGACGTCGCGGCCGGTGCGGGCCCGGGCGGCCCGCCGCGACTTGAGGGGCGGGGTGACGGCTGAGGCGGTGGTAGCGGTCGCCAAAACGGGGCTCGCCTACCTTTCGACGGGGACAGGGATGGGCCCGGACGGCAACGGTGACGTACGGCGGGCCGAAAATCGACCATAGGCGCAGATGCACCCCTTACGTCCTGCATGCGTATCGATGCACAGTGCAGCTAAAGGGCGCATACGCAGGTGCGTCTTCCCTCTCACGCGGAGCCATGCCGACGGCCCACTGTGATCCTTATCGCGCCCCCGGCGTGCAACCACCCACCCCCCGGACCGTGGTCTTTCGGACAAAAGCAGACGGACGTCAGGTGAACCGGGGGTTGCCCGCGTCCCTTTCCAGGGGGTCTGCGAGGCTCAGAGGGAGCGCAGGGGCACCGGCGTACACCGGCTGCCGGGACGACGGGGCGGGAGGCCGACGAAGCGTGGCGAACGTGGAGCACAGCGGGCGACCGGGGGACGTCTTCGGGAGAACGGCGGTCGGGGCGCGGCTGCACGCGACCCGGCTCGCGCTGTGGGCGGTGGCCGCGATCCTCGCCGTACGGCAGACCGCCGCCGTCCTGACCACCCCCAGCGGCGAACGGCTCACCGACCTGGAGACCTGGGTCGGCCCCGAAGGCGTCCTGCACGTGAAGGGCTCGATCTACGACTCGACGCGGTTCACCGGCACCCCCTTCAGCGGCCTGGTCCTCAAACCGCTCACGCGCTCGGCCGAGGCCGCCCTCGGCTGGGGCTGGACCTTCGGCACCCTGCTGCTCGTCGTCCTCCTCGGCCTGGTCGCCGCCCGCGCGCTGCCCCGGCCGGTCAGCCGGCGCACCTCGCTGCTGGCCGCGCCGGTCGCCATCAGCCTGCTCATGCTGTCGCTGCCGGTCCGCAACACCCTGTGGCTCGGGCAGACCAGCATCATCCCGGTCCTGCTCGTCCTGCTCGGCTGCTTCACCGTCCGCGGGGAACGCGCCAGCGGCCTGTGCATAGGCCTGGCCGCCGCCCTCCAGCCGACCGTCCTGCTCTTCACCCCGCTGTTGTGGTTCACCGGCCGCCGCCGCGCCGCCCTGACCACGGCCGGCACCTTCGCCGCCTGCACCGCGCTCGCCTGGGCCGCGCTGCCGCACGACTCCCGCACCTACTGGGTGCACCACATGGCCGGCGCCGGCCTCGGCGGCAAGGCCGACGCCCTCGCCAACCAGTCCCTGCACGGCGCCCTGCTCCGGTTCGGCCTGACGGGCTCCTCCGAGACGGCGCTCTTCCTCCTCCTCGGCGCCGGCGTCGCCGTCCTCGCCCTGCGCCGCGCGGTCCGCTACGCCCACGACGGCCAGCTCCTCCTCGCCGTCGCCGTCACCGGCTGCGCCGCCGTCGCCGTGTCCCCGACCACCTGGCAGCACCAGCTGCTGTGGGTGCTGCTCGCGGTCGTCGGCCGGGTCGGCAAGCGGGCCTCCGGCCGCTACGTCTGGCCGGTCGCGGTCGTCCTCGTCACCACGCTCCCGGCACAGATGATGCTGCCGCACATGCCGGTGGTGTACCCGCTGCGGGACAACCTGGTCCTGGTCGCGGCCCTGGCCGCCGCCACGGCCGTGCCCTTCCTGTCCCGCACCTCGCCGTACTACCGGACCCCGATACCCGCGGAGTACGCCCCGCGGCCCCCGGCCCGCTTCCGCCGCGTCCCGCTGCTGCCCTTCCTGCGCCGGGTGCTCACCCGTCCCAACCTCCTGCTGGAGCTGCTCCTCCTCCGCGTCACCTACGCGGCCTACCAGCAGGTACGGCTGGCGGCGACCGGCGGCAGCAACTCCGGGGGGCGCGCCACGGCCGAGCGGCACGGCCACCTGGTCCTCGGCGCCGAGCGCTTCCTCCACATCGACATCGAGCACGCCGTCAACCACGCCGTGGCGAACACCGGCTGGCTGCGGGACTTCTTCGGCTTCTACTACGAGTCCTTCCACTTCGTCGTCCCGCTGACCGTCCTCGGCGTCCTGTACTGGCGTCGCCCGGTCGACTACCGCTGGGCCCGCGCGTCCCTCGGCTTCGCGACGCTGCTCGCCCTGATCGGCTTCTGGCTCTTCCCGCTGGCACCGCCGCGCCTGATGCCCACGCTCGGCATCATCGACACCGTCCACGGCGTCCAGGACTTCTCCAAGCCGGACTACGGCACCCTGACCGCGCTCACCAACCAGTACGCGGCGATGCCGTCGCTGCACTTCGGCTGGTCCCTGTGGTGCGGGGTGGTGATCGCGGTGATCGCCCCGAGGTGGTGGATGAAGGCGCTGGGCCTCCTCCACCCGCTCTTCACCGTCTCGGCCATCGTCGCCACCGGCAACCACTGGGTCCTGGACGCGGTCGGGGGCGCGGTGGTGGTGTCAGCGGGCTTCGGGCTGTCGTACCTGTTCCAGGGACCACGGGCCCGGCCGGTCCGCACCACGGCCGAGGTCCGGCACGAGGAAGAGGAATTTGCGCGCTAAACAGAAAAAGGGCCGTCTCGCGGGGAGTTGAGGCAGGCTAATGCCCACCGTTGGTGCCTGCAAGCCTAGATGCACCAGCAGGGTAGCGGAGTTAGCGTGCTGTTATCCGGACGGAAACGTCTCCGGTCGCTGAATCACGGCCCCAGCGAAGGAGAGCTTCATGCGAGGGAAATCAGTTCTGAGCGCCGCCGCCATGGCTGTGCTGGTCGGCGGAATGACGGTCGGCGCGGTGGAATCGGCCTCCGCTGCCCCGAACCAAAGCTGTCGCGTCTCAGGGGGGAGCCTGACGGGCAACGGCTTCGCCGGCAACGGGAAATTCACCGTCTCGCCCGGCGGGGAAAGCGTGAATTCGTCTTCCGACGGCAGTATCGGACCGACGTCCGTCTCGGGCACAGGGCCTTTCTCCGTAGGTTCCGTGACATGCGCGGGAGGCACGGAAGGGTACTCGTCCGCCACGGGGAATTCGGGGCAGGCGACCGAGGCTGTGGCGGCCGGATCGGCCGCTGCGCAAGCGGCGATACGACAGGGCGCCACCCCGCAGCAGGCTAAGGCACAGGGTGTAGCGGCCGCACAGGCCAAGGCGCAAAGTCTCGGTCTGCCGGCGTCGGTGGTGAACCAAGTCGTCAACCAGACGACCAACAACGTGAGTAACATCACCAATAACACGAACACGAACACAAACATCAACGGGTCGTTCAACACGGGCACGCCGAACGCGCCGGGCACGGGGAAGACGCCGGGCACGCAGACCGCGCCGAACAACCAGGGCACCCAGACCCCGCCGAACAATCAGGGGACCCAGACCGCGCCGAACAATCAGGGCACGCAGACCGCGCCGAACAAGCAGGGTACGCAGACCGTGCCGAACAACGAGGGTACGCAGACCGCGCCGAACAATCAGGGCACGCAGACAACGCCGAACAACGAGGGTACGCAGACCACGCCGAACAATCAGGGCACGCAGACCCCGCCGAACAAGCAAGGTACGCAGACAACGCCGAACAACGAGGGTACGCAAACCTCGCCGAACAATCAGGGCACGCAGACCCCGCCGAACAAGCAAGGTACGCAGACAACGCCGAACAACGAAGGCACGCAGACTGCGCCGAACAACGAGGGCACGCAGGCCACGCCGAACAACCAGGGCACGCAGACCGCGCCCGAAAAGAGCGTGCAGACGCCCGCCGTGTGAACAGCCTGAGTGCGTCTCGGAACCTGGAGCCCCTGCCTGACGGCGGGGGCTTCTCCGTTCGGCACGCCCCACTTGTCGACCACGCCGCGAACCGGGAGTCGGGCTCAGGCGACCGAGGGCGATCGCACCGCCGTTGGTGGCAGCGCCGGGACTCATTCCCGGCCCGAGGCCGTCACCGCCAGCACACCCGACGCCAGGGCCGCCAGCAGCAGCGGGACGCCCAGGCCGTGATGGAGGACCAGCCACGCGCCCAGGCAGGCGCCGGCGGCCATCGCGGCCACGGAGGCCGCGCGGCGCAGGGTGCCGTGGCTCGTGGCGTCACCGAGGCGGGACTCGGAGGCCAGGCCGGTCAGGGTCATCGTCACGACGGTGGTGGTGATCAGGTCGGCCACGCGGAACGTGCGGACCGTCGCCGTGCGTAGGCCCATCGCGAAGGCCGTGAGGCCGATGAGGGCGGCCCGGCTCCCGGCGGTGTCCGGCCGGGCGAGGGCCACGGCCGCCGCGACGCCGACCAGCACCGCCTCCACCGCCAGGGCCAGCCGGGCCGTGCGGCGGCGGGAACCGCGGCCGTACCGGCCCGCCACCCGGCCGCCGGTCACCGCGCCCAGCAGGAAGCAGATCAGGGACATGACCGCGTGACGCACGGAGAAGCCCGGGACCCCGGCCGCGGCGAAGCCGAGGATGACCACGCTGCCGGTCACGTTGGCCGTGAAGACCCGGCCCAGGCCCAGGAAGCTGACGGCGTCGATCAGGCCGCTGACCACGGTGAGCGTCAGCAGCACGGCCACCAGCCGCAGTCCGCGCGTCTCCGGGTCCCGCACCGGCTGCGTCGGCGTCGTCATCGTTCCTCCGAGGGGGCGGGAGGTGGAAGGAAGTACACCCGAGGACGGGGGCTCTCGGACGTCCGGGCGCAGCGTGCGTCCGCAGCGTTCGGGACATGACTCAGGACACGCGCGAAACGCGAGAAAAGCAGCCCGGTCGGCCCATGGCCGGCCGACCACCGCCGCCGGACTGCCCACCGTCCCGTCCGGCGGCGGGCGCCGCCTCGGGCTCGTCTCCGATGCCGCACGGCAGGCCCGGGCGGTGCAGGGCGAGGACAGCGTGCGTCAGCTCGCCCCGACCGTGCGGCAGTTGCTCACCGGCCGCTTCTGCCGGCGGCTCCGAGACCCAGTCGCACCCTCGCCCAGCGGGGGGCGAGGGTGCGGGTGCTGAGGGTCGGACCGGTCGACCGCTCCGGGTCGGACCGGGCCGCGCCGGCCGGCATCGCGCGCTGGTTCAGCGGGGGCACGGCTCGGTGAGGGGCGGCCGGGCGGCCGGTGGCCCGGTGCCGGGTGGCTCAGTACCAGCCGTTGGCCTGCCAGAAGCTCCAGGCCTTGGCCGGGCTGCCGTAGCGGGAGTTCATGTAGTCCAGGCCCCACTTGATCTGGGTGGCCGGGTTGGTCTTCCAGTCGGCGCCGGCGGTGGACATCTTCGAGGCCGGCAGGGCCTGGACGAGGCCGTAGGCGCCCGACGAGCTGTTGGTGGCGGCGGGGTTCCAGCCGCTCTCGTGCTCGACGATCTTGCTGAACGCGGTGAACTGCGCGGAGTCCGGGATCATCCGGTGCGCAACCGCCTGGGCGGAGGAGGCCGACGTGGTGGCGGCCTGGGCGGGCGCCGCGGTCAGAGCCAGGCCGGCGGTGGCGGCAGCCAGGGCGGCGCTGGTGAGGGCCTTCTTCGGGGAGGCGATGCGGCGGATGAAGGACACGGACACGGAGAACCTCTTGCGTCGGGGACGGGGGATCACCCGCATGGGAAGGACCACGTGGTGCGGCCTCATGCGGCGGCGCCGCGGCCCGGGTGGGCTCGGGGCGCCTGGCGACGTCGTCCAGAGAAGCAGGCCCGGAACCTGTCCGCAATGACCCCTTTTACTAGTTGTGGCCGGATCGACGGCAAAGGTCGGCTCTGTGATCTGGGTCGCACAGTCCAGGTCAGAGTGGGTGCAGGAATGGGTGTATCGGACAAATAGGACTACGGCCTCGGGTCGTAGGTGACGTGCGTCATGTGGGACGCCTCACCGGTCCGCTCACGTCCCGGAAGCGTGCCCTCACCCAGCGGGACCGTCGAATGTGACCGCGGTCTCGAAAGCGGCCCGGCGTGTGGCCCGGCGCAGCGCCCGCAGCACCGCCGGACCGAGGACGACGGTCAGCACCACCGTGCACAGCGCCCGGCCCAGGTCCCAGCCGAGCGAGGTGGCCAGGCAGTAGGCGAGGAAGTGGGCCAGGTTCTCGGCGACCGGGGCGTCGCCGTGGAAGGAGATGTTCGAGGCCGCCGCGCCCAGGAAGGGCCAGCCGGCCAGGTTCATGCACGTGCCGTAGGCGAAGGCGGCGAGAAAGCCGTAGCCGGCGAGCAGCACCAGCTCACCGCGACCGCGCAGCCGGACCGGCCCGGGCAGCAGGCCCGCGCCCAGCGTGAACCAGCCCATCGCCAGCATCTGGAACGGCAGCCACGGCCCGACCCCGCCCGTGAGCAGCGCGGACGCGAACATCGTCACCGAACCCAGCGCGAAGCCGAAGCCCGGGCCGAGCACCCGCCCGCTGAGCACCATCAGGAAGAACATGGGCTCCAGACCCGCCGTGCCCGCGCCGATCGGCCGCAGTGCCGCCCCCGTCGCGGCCAGCACGCCCAGCATGGCCACGGCCTTCGGCCCGAGGTCCGACTCCGAGATCGTCGCCGCGACCACCGCCACCAGCAGCACCAGCAGACCGGAGAAGAGCCAGGGCGCGTCCTGCGCGTGCGCGGTGAGCTGGGAGGAGGGCGGGGCGAGGAACGGCCAGCCGAAGGCGGCCACGCCGACCGCGCTGGTCAGCGCCAGCGCGGCGAGCGAGCGGGGACCGAGGCGGACGGCACGTGTCCGTGCGGCGGCGGGGGTGCCGTGGCTCACGTCAGCGCCTCCCGCACCTGGGCCACCGTCAGCCACTGCTGGGGCGCGAGGATCTTGGTCACCTGTGGTGCGAAGGACGGGGAGGACACCACGATCTCGGCCGTCGGCCCGTCGGCGATCACCTCTCCCTCGGCAAGCAGCACCACCCGGTGGGCCAGCTCGGCGGCCAGCTCCACGTCATGCGTGGCCAGCACGATCGCGTGCCCCTCGGCCGCCAGCCCGCGCAGTACGGCGACCAGGCGGGCCTTGGCCGCGTAGTCCAGGCCGCGCGTCGGCTCGTCGAGGAGGAGCAGGGGAGGGCGGGCGGTCAGGACCACGGCCAGCGCGAGCGCCAGGCGCTGGCCCTCCGACAGATCGCGCGGGTGTGCGTCGTCCGCCACGCCCGGCAGCAGCTCGGACACCAGGGCGCGGCAGGTGCCGGGCGCGGCGGCCGCGTCCCGGTCGGCCGCCGCGCACTCGGCGGCGACGGTGTCCGCGTACAGCAGGTCGCGGGGCTCCTGGGGGACCAGACCGACCCGGCGCACGAGATCCCGGGGCGGGGTGCGGTGGGGTACGGCGCCGTCGACGTCGACGGTTCCGGAACCGGGCGCCACCAGGCCGACGAGCGAGCCGAGGAGGGTGGACTTGCCGGCCCCGTTGCGGCCCATGAGCGCGATGGTCTCGCCCGGGGCGACGGTCAGGTCGACGTCCCTGAGGGCCTGGACGTGGTCCCGGCGGACACAGAGGGCGCGGGTCTGCGCGAGGTGCTTGCGCGCGGGTTCCTGACCGGCGGCGGGCCGGCGCCGGAAGAAGGAGCGCCGGCCGGGGGCGCCGGGCACCCGGCGCGGGGGCCGGCCGGGTGCCGGTGCCGGTGCCGCCTGCCCACGCGGACGCGGCACCGCCGCCGCGCCCGCGGCCGTGGCGCCTCGGTCCGCGGCCGCGTCGGCTGGCTCGTCCACGGGCACGACGGCGGTGTCCGTGTCCGTGGCGGCGGTGCGACGGGCCGTGGCCACGCCGGAGGGGTCACTTGCGACCGGGGCGCTGGTGCGAGCGGTCGTGGCCACGGCGGCGGGATCCCCCGAAGCCGGGACGGCGGCAGCACCGGCCGGGGCCGCGGCGGCTGTGACGGCAGGGGTGTGCGCCGGTGCCGTCGCGCCGGACAGGCGGGCGCGGAGGGGCGGGGCCTGGCGGCGGGCGTCCCGGACCGTCAGGGGGAGCGGGGACCAGCCGGCCAGGCGGCCCAGGGCCACCACCGGGGGGTAGACCGGGGACACGGCCATCACCTCGGCCGGGGGACCGGTGACCGGGGCGGCGCCGGGGGCCGGGAGCAGCACGACCCGGTCGGCGTACTGGATGACCCGTTCCAGGCGGTGCTCGGCCATCACGACCGTCGTCCCCAGGTCGTGCACCAGCCGTTGCAGCACGGCCAGCACCTCCTCGGCGGCGGCCGGGTCCAGCGCCGAGGTCGGTTCGTCCAGGACCAGGGCCCGGGGGTGCGGGGTGAGGACCGAGCCGATCGCGACCCGCTGCCGCTGTCCGCCGGACAGGGTGGCGATCGGGCGGTCCCGCAGCCCGGCGAGGCCCAGCAGGTCGAGGGTCTCCTCCACCCGGCGCCGCATCACCGCCGGGGCCAGCCCCAACGACTCCATGCCGTAGGCGAGTTCGTCCTCCACGGTGTCCGTCACGAAGTGCGCGAGCGGGTCCTGGCCCACCGTGCCGACCACGTCGGCGAGTTGGCGCGGCTGGTGGGTGCGGGTGTCGCGGCCGGCCACCGTCACACGGCCGCGCAGGGTGCCCCCGGTGAAGTGCGGGACCAGCCCGCTCACCGCGCCCAGCACGGTCGACTTGCCGACCCCCGACGGGCCGGCGAGCAGCACCAGTTCACCCTCGGGAACCTCGAAGTCGACGCCGGCGACGGTGGGCCGGGCCGTACCCTCGTACGTCACGCTGACATCCTCGAAGCGGATCACGACGGCTCCCTCGGGACGACGAAGGCGGGCAGCAGGGCGAGCAGGACGGCCACGGCGGGCCAGAGCGGCAGCGTGGGCGCGACGAGGGGCACGACCCCGGGGTGCAGCGCCCGGGGGTCGCGGACGGAGGCGAGCGTGAGCAGCCCGGCCACCGCGGCACCCGAGCCCGTGACCAGCCAGGCGCGCGCGCCCCACGGGTCCGGGCGGTACCGGGTGCGCAGCGAGCGCCGGCCGCCCAGCCGCAGCCCGGTGAGCGCGGCGGCGACTCCGGCGAGCAGCACGGGGAGCCCGTACGCACCCCCTGCCGCCGTCAGCAGCCCGTACGTTCCCGCGCACACGCCGAGCAGGCCGCCCAGGGTGAGCGCGGCCGTCGTACGGCGGACCCGGGCGGGCACCTCGGCGGTACGGCCGTAGCCGCGGGCCTCCATCGCGGCGGCGAGCGCGACCGAGCGCTCCAACGCGCCCTCCAGGACCGGCAGTCCGACCTGGAGCAGGCCCCGTACGCCCCGGTCCGGACGGCCGCGCAGGCGGCGGGCGGCGCGCAGCCGCCGCACGTCGGCGACGAGATGGGGCGCGAAGGTGAGGGCGACGACCACGGCCACGCCCGTCTCGTACAGCGCGCCGGGCAGGGACTTCAGGAGGCGGGTGGGGCTGGCGAGGGCGTTCGCGGCGCCGACGCAGACGAGGAGGGTGGCGAGCTTCAGGCCGTCGTACACGGCGAAGACGACCGCCTCGGCGGTGACCCGGCCGCCCAGCCGGATGCCCTGCGCCCAGTGCGGGAGCGGGACTTCGGGGAGGGTCAGGAGGGTGTGGGTGCCGGGGATGGGGGAGCCGAGCGCCACCGCGAACAGGACGCGGACGAGGAGGACGGCGAGGGCGAGTCTGACGAAGGCGGGGTAGGAGCGGGCCCAGGGCGCGGGGGAGCGGTGGACCGCCACGACGTAGGCGGAGGCGGATATGAGGAGGGAGAGGAGCAGGGGGTTGGTGGTACGGGTGGCGGCGACACCGAGGGACACCGCCCACAGCCACCAGGCGCCGGGGTGCAGGGCGGCCCGGGGCGGGCGCCCCGAGGAGGCGCGGGGCGCCGTCCGCTCCGCGGCCACCGCCGTGCGGGCGCGTTCGGACACCACGCGCCCGGTCCCGCACGGCTGCCTCGGCTCACCCGGACGCATCGCGCCGCCGACGTGCCTGCCACACCGCGGCCCCCGCCAGGACGGCGACCACGCCCGCGCCGATCGGCAGCCCCAGCGAGGGCCCGCCGTCGCTTCCGCCGCCGGCCTCGCCCCCGCTCCGCTTCCCCCCGGTGGCGACCTGCTCCCCGCACCCCTCCCGCGGATACCCGGCGATGGCGCACAGCAGGGCGTTGGTGTCGTACCGCAGGGGCTTCGCCACGGCGGCCAGCGCGTCCGCGGTGGTCGCGTCGGACGGCACCCGCGCGCAGGCCGTGCGGCGCGCCGGCGGCCTCTCGCCGGACGGCGCGTCCGCCCGCGTGCCGAAGTCCAGGACCAGGGCCACCCGCTTGGCGCCCGGCTCGGCCGGTGTGCCGGCGCAGACCGAGCCGAAGTCCGCCGTACCGCGCGGCCGGCTGGCGTCCGCCGAGTCCGCGCTCACCGCGAACCGGAAGCCCTGGACGGCGCCGTCGTCGGGGCGGACGAAGGCCGGGCCCTGGGTCGCGTACGTCCAGTGGCCGCCGGTGCGCTCCCAGAAGGACCAGTAGCGGTAGCCGGTGGCACCGGCCGGTCCGGCGGAGGCGAGGAGCAGCAGCGCGGCGACGAGCACCGGCACGGCACGGCGGACGGCGGTCACGGTCGCTGCTTCTTCCGGCCGCTGAGCAGGAAGCCGATGCCGATGCCGGCGACGAGGCCGACGCCGACGATCCACCAGACGCCCGTGCCGGAGCCGTCGTCGGACTTCTCCCCGTGCTCGGAGGCGGTGTCCATGTGCGGGGCGGGACCGAGGGCGTTGAGGGAGCGGACGAGGCTGGTGCCGCCGAAGTCGCCCGGCTGCTGCCCGAGCGCGTGGGCGGCGAGGATCAGCTGGGCGTACGCGGCCGGGCCGTTCTGCGTCGCCCACGGCCCGGCGTTCTTCTCCAGCCAGGCGTAGGCCTTCTTCGCCGGCCCGGTCCGGCCGTCCGCGGCGAGCGCGACGACGGCGTCGGCGGTGTTGCCGAAGTCGGGCTGGTCCTCGGCGCCGGGCAGGGCGGACTTGAGGTGGCCGGTCCTGGCGACGGCCGCCGCCAGGTAGGCGCCGGCGTTGTCGGCGACCTGGGTGCGGGTCGTGGCCTTGACGCAGGTGTCGTGTGCCGGTGCTTTGCCGGCCCGTGCCGCGAAGCCCTTGCCGAGGGCGCCCAGCAGGCCGGCGGCCGTCGCGTCGGCGTTGGCGAGCAGCTTGCCCTTCTTGTCCGCCTGGTAGGCGAGGGCGCCGCCGCCGTCCTGGTCGCACGGGAGGGACCAGGTGGGCAGGGCGTCGTAGGGGGACTTGCCGGAGGTGCGCACGTCCGCCGGGTCGGTGCCGGCCGCGGTCAGCGCGCCGATGACGACGGAGGTGGAGTTGGTGTCGCTGGGTCCGCCGGGGTAGTAGCCCCAGCCGCCGTCCTCGTTCTGCACGGACTTCAGCCAGTCCACGGCCTTGCCGACGGCGATGCCGTGCCCGTCGGCCGCGGCGAGGGCCTGGACGGCGGCGGCCGTGCTGTTGGTGTCGGCCCTGACCTTGTCGTCGCACGGCTTGGCGGGGGCGGCGCGGAAGGCGGCGAAGGAGCCGTTGGCGCACTGCTGGCCGGTGAGCCAGTCCACGGCCTGGGCGGCCGGCCGGTAGCCGAGGGTCCGCTGGGCGACCAGCGTCAGCGACTGCCGCCACACGCCGTCGTACGTCGGGTCTCCCTTGCCGTACAGCCCGGCCGGGACCGTCGCCTTCGGTGACGGGGACGGTTCGGCGGCCGTGGCGGGCGCGGCGGCGGCCAGCACGCCTACGGCGGCGAGAGCCGCGGCACTGCGGCGGACGTTCATGGTCGGCGACTGCCTCTCCTGCGGGGAGCCGGGCGGCGCACGGGTGACACCCCGGGCGGCTCGGCTCCGTAGACCTCGACGGTGCCGTGCGCGGCGGGCCGCCGGCGCACGCGAGCCGGTCAACGTCCCGTCCGGGGCGGTCCGGCTCACCGCCTGGCTGGCGGCACACGGATGCCCCCGGCGCGGGCGCAGCCGGGGGAGGGTCAGCGCCGGAATTGCACCGGCTTCCCCCCGTACGGGTGTGATGACGACCCGCGCCACTTTACCGGCCGCCTCACACGGGCCGAGGGGTGGCCGTACCCACACGGAACGGGTGACCGGGGTCACGACCGGACCGGGCCCGGGGGGACGCGGCGGCCCGGGCGCTGTGCGGTCTTCGTTGCCGGGGGCACGGGGGTGTTGCGCAGCCGTCGTCGCCTGGGCCGCGGGGGTGCTGGGCAGCCGTCGTCGCCTGGGCCGCGGGGTGCAGGTGCCGCCGTGCTCCTCTCCGCCGCGAGGGCGCGCTGTGTCGACGTCGTCCCCCGCGCCGCGAGGGCGACGACGGACTGCCAGGGGATCGGCACCGGCACCGGGACGCCGGACCGGCGGACGAGGGGCGCGCGCCCGGCGGCCGGCTCCCGCACGGCGCCGGGACCTGGGCGCGGGTCGCTCGGGCGGCCGGTCGTGACGGGGGTGCGCGGCCACGGGCCGGCGGCCGCCCGCTGACTCGGCTCACCGGTCCGGCGCGTCACGGTCCCGGCCGCCGCGGCACCAGGCCCGCCTCCCCGCCGCGCCGGACACCTCCGGACTCGGCGAACCAGCCCGACCGCACGGAACGCCATGCCGCCGACCGGGGCGGAGCGCCGGCGCACCGCACCGGCTTCCCGGTACCGGTCGGCCGGCGGGTGGCCGGGCGGTTCGGGAGCCGGGGCGGTCGGGCGTGCCGGGTGCGCGGGCGGCGGTGATCCGGGCCGGCGGGGAACCGCCGCGCGCGTCCCGGCGGCCGGACGGCGAGGAGGGCGGGCGGGTCGCGCCACGGCGGTCCGGATGTCCCCGGCGAAGGCGGGCGCGGAGGCGCCCCGGGTGCCGCTCCCCCATAGGCGGCACCCGAGGCGGGTCGGAATCTTGCTCTCCGTGCGGTGATCCTCACCCACGTCGCCCCTAACTGTCAACGATAGCTGCCTAATTAGGCAGGGAGCGTTGTCACGTCTGGTCGCCGAACGGGCGAACGGGTAGCCTCGCCGTCAGCCCAGCCACCGAACGGACGACACGCCCAGGGGGGACCTCGGTGAGTGACGCGTACGCCTCGCTGGCCGATGTCCTGGACCGGCTCGGCGAGTTGACGGGCCGACCCGGCCGGCTGCCGGAGGCCCTCGACGTGTCCGGCCTCTCCCACCGCACGGGCATCCCCGTCGGCGTCGTCGTCGACCTGCTCTCCGGCGGCCGCGCCCCCGAGACCTCCCTGGCCGAACGCGTGCGCCAGCGGCTGGACTTCATCCGGGAGACCAGGCGCCGGCCGGACGGCAAGCGGTACTCGCTGGACGAGCTGGCCAGGATCGCCGGGACCAGCCGGCAGTGGCTCAGCGAGTGGCGCAAGAGCGGGATGCCGAGCCTGGAACACGCCGACCGGCTGCGCCGGTTCTTCGGCCTGCCCGCGGGCTTCTTCACGGCGGACGAGCCGGAGGCCCTGCACGAGGCGCTGCAACCGGTGCTGCAGAGCCTGGAGGCGGAGGCGGACCCGCTGCTGCGGCTGCGCGAGAGCGGGCTGGTACGACTGGCCGCCCGGGCCCCGCAGATGAACGCCCGGCAGCTCGCCACCCTCGCCGACCTGGCCGAGATGATCATCGCCTCCGAGCGGGCGGAGGACGCCGGGCGTGCGTGAACCGAGCGCCGAGGCCGCGAAGCCGGCGCCGTCCCCGCGGCCGGCGCGCTCGCGGCCCCCGAGGCACTCCAGGTCCCCGAGGCGCTTCCTCGACCGGCTCGTGCGCGACACCGTGCGCACCCTCACCCCGCCGACCGGCCCGGAGGCGTTCCTGCACGCGCTGTGCGCCACGCTCAGCCCGCAGCTCGACCGCCCGGTCCGGCTGAAGTTCGTCGCCTTCCCGCCGGGCCTGGACGTCTCCGGGATCACCCTGGCCCGGGACGAGGACTACATCGTCGTGGTCGAGGACCGGGCGCCGGACCCGCACAAGTTCGTCATCGCCGGGCACGAGATCGGGCACATCCACTACGGCACGCTGGACGTGCACTACCCGTCCGGCCTGCCCGCAGCCGCCCGCCGGCTGCTCGCCCGCGCCGAGGCCGACGTCCCCTGGGACCGGGTGGCCGCCATGGCCACCCGCTCGCCCGCCGCGGCGGCGGCCGAGGCCGAGTGGGAGGCCGAGGAGTGCGGGCTGCGCCTCGCCGCGAAGTTCTCCAAGGTCGTGGGGCCGGGCGCGGCCGGCCTGACCCAGGACACCCTCGTCGACCGGCTGTCGTCCTCGCTGGGCAACATCGGCGGCCCCTGATGCGCTGGGACATCGCCGGTTCGTTCGCCGCCTACGCCGTCCCGGCCGCCCTGCTCGCCGTCGCCTTCGTGATCAAGCTGCCGCTGCTGCGGCGGGCCTGGCGGGACCCGATCCTGCGCGCCACCGCCCTGCTGCTCGGCATCGGCGCGGTCTGCTTCGCCTCACTGCCACCGGCCAACCTGCACCGCATCAACGTGCTGACCGGCATCCCCAACTTCGCCGGGCTCTGGGTCTACTCGCTGCTGACCGCGTACTGCGGCGCCTGCCTGTGGCTCATCATCACCTGGCGGGAGCCGCCGTCCGCCGTGCGGCGCCGGCGCACCCGCCTGGTCCGGGTGGCGTACACCGTCATCATCGTCGGCCTGTGGACGACGTTCCTGCTCGGCGACCACCGGGCGGAGCGCACGCGCGACCTCGACACGTACTACGCCGGCACGCCCTGGATGCGCGAGTTCGTGCTGCTCTACCTCGTCGCCCACCTGGTGTCCGCGCTGGTCGCGGCGGGCATGCTGTGGGCCTGGTACCGGGAGGTCGAGGACACCTGGCTGCGCCGGGCGGTGATCTTCCTCCAGGTGGCCTACGCCCTCGGCCTCCTCTACGACGCCGCCAAGCTCGCGGCGATCGGCGCCCGCTGGAGCGGCCGGGACTGGGACTGGCTGTCGACGTACGCCGCCCCGCCGTTCGCCATCGCCGAGGCGGTCCTGGTAGCCGTCGGCTTCATCGCCGGGCAGGCCGGCCCGTGGGCGGCGGAGCACCGCAGGCTGGTGCGCACCCACCGGCGGCTGAAGCCGCTGTGGCAGACCATGCTGGCCGTGACCGCGCCGGCGGCGCCCGCGACCGGCCGGGTCAGCGGTGCCGCCCTCCGCCTGGAGCTGCGCCGGGCCGCCATCAACGACGGGCTGCTCAAGCTCGCCCCGCACCTGTCCCCGGCCCGCCGCGAGCGGACGCGGACGGCGGCTACGGCGGCGGGCTACCCGCAGCCCGTGGCGCGGGGCATCGCGGCGGCGGTGGACATCCTGGTCGCGTCGGACGCGCTGCACGCGCCCGACGGCGGCGCCCGCCCGCCGTCCGCCGGGCGGGCCGGTGCCCCCTTCGTCCCCGACAGCGAACTGGAGTCGGTCGCGCACGCGTTGCGGAACCACGCGGCGGCCATCGAACGGTTCCGCCGGCAGGCGGTCGCCACGGAAGGTCTCACCTCACATGCCTGACACACCCACCCGCCGCCGCACCGCGCTCGTCATCGGCGGCAGCACGGCCGGCATGCTCGCGGCGTCCGTGCTCGCCAGCCGCTTCCACGAGGTGACCATCGTGGAGGCCGACCGGCTGCCCGAGGGGCCCGAGCCGCGCAAGGGCCTGCCCCAGGCGCGGCACGCCCATCTGCTGTGGTCCGGCGGGGTGGCCGCGCTGGAGGAACTGCTGCCGGGCGTCACCGGGGAGCTGACCGCCCGGGGCGCCGGGCTCATCGGGGTGATGCGGGACCTGGTCAGCAAGGCGCCCTCCGGGCAGTGGTTCCGGCGCTTCACCGACTCCCGGCACAGCATGATCGTGTGCAGCCGGGACCTGCTGGACGCGGTGGTCCGCGCCGACGTCCTCGCCCGGCGCCGGATCACCCTGCGCGACGGGACCCGGGTGACGGGCCTGACCGGCGACCGCCACCGGGTGACCGGGGTCAGCCTGCCCGGGGGCGGCACGCTCTTCGCCGACCTGGTGATCGACGCCGGCGGGCGCGGCTCCCAGGCGGACACCTGGCTGCGGGCCCTCGGTCACGCGCCGGTCGAGGAACGAGTGGTCGACGCGGGCGTCGCCTACGCCAGCCGTGTCTACGCGGCCCCCGACGCCACGGCGGCGCTGCGCTACCCGGTGGTGAACGTGCAGGCCGACCCGCGCGAGGCGCCCGGCCGGGGCGGGGTCGTCGTACCGATCGAGGGCGACCGCTGGCTGGTCACGCTCTCCGGCACCCGGGGCGGTGAGCCCTCCGCCGACCCGGACGCGTTCGAGCACTTCGCGCTGACCGGCCTGAAGGACCCGGTCATCGGCCGGCTCCTCGCGGGGGCGAAGCCGCTGACCGACCCCGTGACCACCCGCAGCACGGCCAACCGCCGGCGCTTCTACGAGAAGGCCGCGGCCTGGCCGGAGGGCTTCGCCGTCCTCGGGGACGCCGTCGCCGGCTACAACCCGGTCTACGGCCACGGCCTGTCCGTCGCCGCGCAGAGCGCCATCGCCCTCGGCCGGACCCTCGACCGGCACGGCCCCACCGCCCCCGGCACCGCCCGCCGCGTCCAGCGCGCGGTGGCCCGGCCGGTGGGCAACGCGTGGAACCTCGCGGTCGGCCAGGACGCCTACTACCCCGGGGCCGCGCCCCAGCCGCCGACCCGCGTCGAACGCCTCCTGACCGCCTACGTCGACAAGGCCGTGGCCGCCGGCTCCGCGAACCCGCACGCCCTGCGCGGCCTGCTGGACGTCATGAGCCTGCGCACCCCGGCGGCCCGCCTGTTCGCCCCGGACATGCTCTGGACCCTCACCTTCGGCCCCCGCAGGGCCCCCCTGCCGGGCCCGCCCCTGACCCGGGCGGAACGGCAGGCGGCGGGGCTGGACTGAATCTGTGGCAGGACGGGGGGTACCTGTCCGAGGGGCGCGCATACCCGGTCTTCGAGGAACTCCTCCTCTTCCAGGGCTCCGAGCTGACGACGCTGACCGCGACGGTGCACGTGGGCGAGGTGGCCGACCTCGACGCCCTGATCGAGCTCTTCGACCGGCACGGCTACGGCGCCGAGCCCGCGAGCGGCTTCGAGATCCTGTGCGCCTGTTGCAGCGAGGGCACGCACGAGCAGGAGCGGAGGGCCCACGCGGGCGCCCAGCGGGTGTCCTTCGCGGCGCCCGAGGAGGAGGCGCGCCGCCTGCTCGGCCAGTGGGCGGCGCGGGCGCCGGCCGGTCTGAGCTGGAGCGGGCTGACCTTGGTCGGGTGACCCGCTGGTGTCGCATATGGGGGGAATTGGTCGGAAATGAGGGGTTCCGAAGTGCGGTATCCGTTCTATGCTGGAAGCAGCCTACGAGGCGAGTGAGGGAGTCCGACCGGAGTAGCCGACTCAGGCGGGATGCGCAGGCATCCGCCCGGGCCGACGGCGACGGTAGGGCTGAGAGGCCGGAAGGCAGCAGTCAGGCCGGACGGCGACCCCTATCACCTGATCCGGACCATACCGGCGAAGGGAACCCGTCTCGTAGGTCTTCGCATGCCCGGTCCTCGCGTCATGCGCGCCGCGCCGGCTCCGTCAGGTCGATCAGCCGGCACACCGTCTCGATGTCGGTCTTCACCTGGGCGATGGAGGCGCGGCCCGACAGCCAGGTGATGAGGGCCGAGTGCCAGGTGTGCTCGATGACCCGGACCGCGGAGAGCTGCTCGGCGGTGGGGTCCGCCAGGCCCATCGCGTCCAGGATGATCGCCGTCGTCTGCCGGGAGACCTGGTCGACCTCGGGCGAGACACCGCGGTCGGCGAAGGTGAGGGCGCGGACCATCGCCTCGGCCAGGTGCGGCTCGCGCTGGAGGGCGCGGAAGGCCCGCATCAGCGTCTCCGCGACCCGCTCGGCGGCCGTGTCGCCCGCCGGGGGCCTCCTGCGCAGGGTCCCGTGCATCTGCTCCAGCTGGTCCTGCATGGTGGCGACCAGCAGGTGCACCTTGGACGGGAAGTAGCGGTACAGCGTGCCGAGGGCCACCTGCGACGACTCCGCGACCTCACGCATCTGTACGGCGTCGAACCCGCCCCGGCCGGCCAGCTGCGCGCTCGCCTGCAGGATCCTGCGCCGGCGGGCCTCCTGCCGCTCGGTGAGGGGCGAGGCCGGACGCGAGGCGCTGGCTTCCGCAGGCATGGGTCCCCGTTCCGTGACGGTCGGTGAGGCCGTCTGTAGGGCTCGTGATCGGACGGCACGGCAAGGCGGCCCGCCGTGGCGCGAATCACCTGATCCACTGCTCACAGCACCCCTACCTGCCGGTAGATTCAGAGCCTCTGAACGATCAAGTCTGAAACTTGTTCTAGATTAGCGTCCCGTCGTAGTCTCGCGGGACAGTGCAGGCAGAAGGGGGCACGGAGTGACCGCTGAGGCCCGGGAAGCGGGAGCCGACCAGGAACCCGCTGCCGACGGCGGACGACCGCTCGACATCGCGCTCCTCACCTACAAAGGGAACCCGTTCTGCGGGGGCCAGGGCGTCTACGTACGGCACCTTTCGCGGGAGCTGGCCCGCCTCGGCCACCGCGTGGAGGTCATCGGCTCCCAGCCGTACCCCGTCCTCGACGAGGGCCTGCCCGGCCTCACCCTCACCGAGCTGCCCAGCCTCGACCTCTACCGCCAGCCCGACCCCTTCCGCACCCCGAGGCGGGAGGAGTACCGGGACTGGATCGACGCCCTGGAGGTCGGGACCATGTGGACCGGCGGCTTCCCCGAGCCGCTGACGTTCTCGCTGCGCGCCCGCCGCCACCTGCGCGCCCGGCGCGGCGAGTTCGACGTCGTCCACGACAACCAGACCCTGGGCTACGGCCTGCTGGGCGACATCGGCGCCCCCCTGGTCACCACGGTCCACCACCCCATCACCGTGGACCGGCAGCTGGAGCTGGACGCCGCCGGCACCTGGCAGCGCCGCTACTCCGTGCGCCGCTGGTACGCCTTCACCCGCATGCAGAAGCGCGTCGCCCGCCGGCTGCCCTCGATCCTCACCGTCTCCGGCAGCTCCCGCCAGGAGATCGTGGACCACCTCGGCGTCCGGGACGAGCGCGTCCACGTCGTCCACATCGGCGCCGACACCGGCCTGTTCGCGCCGGATGCGGCCGTCGCCGAGGTGCCGGGCCGGATCGTCACCACCTCCAGCGCCGACGTGCCGCTGAAGGGGCTGGTGTTCCTCGTGGAGGCGCTCGCCAAGGTCCGCACCGAGCACCCCGCCGCCCACCTCGTCGTCGTCGGCAAGCGCCCGCAGGAGGGCCCCGTCGCGCAGGCGATCGAGCGCTACGGCCTCGAAGGCGCCGTCGACTTCGTCAAGGGCATCTCCGACGCCGAGCTGGTCGACCTGATCCGTTCCGCCCAGGTGGCCTGTGTGCCGTCCCTGTACGAGGGCTTCTCGCTGCCCGCCGCCGAGGCCATGGCCACCGGCACCCCGCTGGTCGCCACCACCGGCGGCGCGATCCCCGAGGTCGCCGGGCCGGACGGCGAGACCTGCCTGGCCGTACCGCCCGGCGACGCGGGGGCGCTGGCCGCCGGGCTGAACCGGCTGCTCGGGGACCTGGAGCTGCGCGCGCGCCTCGGTCACGCGGGCCGCGCGCGGGTGCTCGACCGCTTCACCTGGGCCCGCGCCGCCGAGGGCACCGTGGCCCACTACCGCGAGGCCATCGCCCGCTCCGCGGGCCGCTCCCCGAGCCGCTCCGCGGCCCCGACCCCCGGCCGCTCCGCGGCCCCGGCAAGTGTTGCAGGCGTCTCCTCCGAAAGCAGGGCCACGTGCTGACCGTCGACTTCTCCCGGTTCCCGCTCGCCCCCGGCGACCGTGTCCTGGACCTCGGCTGCGGAGCCGGCCGGCACGCCTTCGAGTGCTACCGGCGCGGCGCCCAGGTCGTGGCCCTGGACCAGAACGGCGAGGAGATCCGCGAGGTCGCCAAGTGGTTCGCGGCGATGAAGGAGGCCGGCGAGGCACCGGAGGGCGCCACCGCCACCGCCATGGAGGGCGACGCCCTCGCCCTGCCCTTCCCCGACGAGTCCTTCGACGTCGTCATCATCTCCGAGGTGATGGAGCACATCCCCGACGACAAGGGCGTGCTCGCGGAGATGGTCCGCGTACTCAGGCCGGGCGGGCGCATCGCCATCACCGTGCCCCGCTACGGCCCCGAGAAGGTCTGCTGGGCGCTGTCCGACGCCTACCACGAGGTCGAGGGCGGCCACATCCGCATCTACAGGGCCGACGAACTGGTCGCCAAGGTCCGCGGGGCCGGGCTGAAGCCGTACGGCAGCCACCACGCGCACGCGCTGCACTCGCCGTACTGGTGGCTGAAGTGCGCGTTCGGCGTCGACAACGACAAGGCGCTGCCGGTGCGGGCGTACCACAAGCTGCTGGTCTGGGACATCATGAAGAAGCCGTTCGCCACCCGGCTCGCCGAGCAGGCGCTCAACCCGCTGATCGGCAAGAGCTTCGTGGTCTACGCGACCAAGCCGCACCTGCCCCGGCTCGCCGAGACCGACGGGGTGGCCGCCGAGTGACCACCCCCCGGACAGAACACCTCGTCCTGCCCGGGGTCCTCACCGCCGAGCAGGCCGCCGCGACCGTCGCCGGCATCCTGGCCGTGCAGCGGGAGGACGGCGCGATCCCGTGGTTCCGCGGGCATCACCTCGACCCGTGGGACCACACCGAGGCCGCGATGGCCCTGGACGCGGCCGGCGAACACGGCGCCGCCGAGCGGGCGTACGGCTGGCTCGCCCGGCACCAGAACGAGGACGGCTCCTGGTACGCCGCCTACGCCGACGGCGCCCACGACGAGATCACCGACCGCGCCCGCGAGTCCAACTTCGTCGCCTACATAGCCGTCGGCGTCTGGCACCACTACCTGTCCACGGGCGACGACACGTTCCTGGACCGGATGTGGCCGACCGTCTACGCGGCCGTCGAATGGGTGCTGCGGCTCCAGCAGCCCGGCGGCCAGATCGGCTGGCGCCGGGAGGACGACGGCACGCCGGCGACGGACGCGCTGCTGACGGGCAGCTCCTCCGTCCACCACGCCCTGCGGTGCGCGCTCGCCATCGCCGAGGAACGCGAAGAGCCCCAGCCGGACTGGGAGTTGGCCGTCGGCTCGCTGCGCCACGCGATCCGCCGCCACCCCGAGCACTTCCTGGACAAGGACCGCTACTCGATGGACTGGTACTACCCGGTCCTGGGCGGCGCGCTCACCGGAGCGGAGGCCAAGGCCCGCATCGAGGCGGAGTGGGACCGCTTCGTCGTGCCCGGCCTCGGGGTGCGCTGTGTGGTGCCCAACCCCTGGGTGACCGGCGGCGAGTCCAGCGAACTCGCCCTGGCGCTGTGGGCGATGGGCGAGTCCGACCGGGCCCTGGAGATCCTCCAGTCCATCCAGCACCTGCGGGACGCGGACAGCGGCCTGTACTGGACGGGCTACGTCTTCGACGACGACACCATCTGGCCCCGCGAGCTGACCACCTGGACGGCCGGTTCCCTGCTGCTGGCCGTGGCCGCGCTGGGCGGCCACGACGCCACCTGCGCGGTGTTCGGCGGGGAACACCTGCCGGCCGGACTGGACCCGGACTGCTGCGGCTGACCCCGCGAGGGTCCGGCCCGGCCGTCCGCCGGGGTCAGTGCCGGTGCATCCGGTTGGCTATGGCATGGCCCACGAACAGGTAGACCACCGCGGCGAGCCCGTACCCGGCGACGACCCGGGCCCAGGCCTCGTCGAAGGTGAACAGGTCATGGGACCAGCCGGCCAGCCAGGAGGCCGCGTCATGGACGAACTGGACCAGGCTGTTGGCCCGGTTCGCGTCCAACAGGTACATCAGGATCCACAGGCCGAGGATCAGCGCCATGATGTCGGCGACGACCGCGATGACCGTCCCGGCCTGGTTCGCGCCGTTGCGATATCGAGGGGACATACTCTCCGGATTGCCGGGCGGCGTGCCGTGAAACCCCCCAGGAAGCCCGGAGCGGACCCGGACCCGTCCCGGACACCACCCGGACGGCGTCCCCCGGGTGGCGGAGCCCGCCGCCCCGGACGAGGCTGCCGGAGGAAGCAGACCGCTCGGGGAGGACACGTCCGGAGGACTCCGTGCCCGTACCGATACGGCGCCTCGTTGTGGCGCTCACCTTGTGCTGCGCCCTCGTGGCGGGTGCCACCGCCTGTGGAGGCAGCGAGAAGAACAGTACGAACACCGCGGCGGCACAGGCCGTCCCCGCCGGGGACAGCCCCAGTCCGACCACGTCCGCGGAGAAGCGCAGGTTCGCCAAGACCCGTTTCGCGGTGGACGCGGGTCTCGCCGCCGGCGCGACCTACCAGTGGATCGTCAAGCCCTGGAAGGCGGGCAAGTTCAAGAAGGGCGCCAAGGGCCGCAAGACGGCTCTTGTCAAGGCCGGTCTCGCCGGTGCCTTCACCTACAACCGGCTCAAGGCGGCCCAGAAGAACGCCAAGGCCGACCCGGCCCTCTCCAAGGCGCTCCAGCCCCTCAGCAACGGCATCGAGGCCCTGAAGAACCTGCCGTCCAAGCTCCGCAAGGGCGACGGGAACGCGGTGAACTCGTTCAACGACGTCATCGGCGGCGTCAAGGACGCGGGCAAGAGCGCCGGTGCCCCGGTCAAGGACCAGGTGCCCTCGGCCTCCCAGCTCAGCAAGGGCTAGTCCGGTACGCGTGCTGACGGAACGTCAATCGCCGTCGGCGAGACGGCCGTACGGCAACGGCCCCCCGCCGGGAAGGGCGAGGGGCCGGTGCGGTGCGGCGGTGCGGATCAGCCGCGCTGGATGCCCGAGGTGTCCTGGAGCACGCCACGGCGGCCGTCCTGGGTCTGCGCGACCAGCGCGGCACCGCGCTGCTCGACGGCCAGGTACCAGGTGCCCGGCGCCAGTTCGGCGATCGGGGTGGGCGAGCCGTCCTCCGAGAACAGCGGGCGGGGCACCGGCACGGCGAACCAGAACGGCGAGAACTCCGCGGCGGCCGGCTGCGGCGCCGGGGCGGCAGCCTGCGCGGCCGGCTGCTGCTGCCCGAACGGCTGGCCCGGCTGCGGCTGGGCACCGTAGGGCTGCTGGGGCTGGGCGCCCGGGTAGCCGTAACCACCGGGCGGCTGGGCGCCGTAGGGCTGCGGGGCGACCGGCTTGGGGGCCGGGACCAGGGCGGCCTGGAGGGCGGGGACCAGCGGGGTGGCGACGGCGGCGGCGGACAGGACGAGAGCGGCGATGAACCCGAGGACGAGACCCGCGCCGGCGTCCACGTTGTCGAGGTCGATCAGCGTCCACAGCAGCGTCCAGGCCGCCAGGATCGCGAAGGCGGTGCCGACCGTGGCCAGGTCGAGCCCGGCCACCTTGCGCGGCTGCGGCAGACAGCGGTTGACGACGATGAGAACGGCACCGATCACCGCGCCCATGTAGGTGCCCAGGCCCATGCCCAGGTTGTCCCACGCGCTCCGGCTGACTTCAGCGCCGAAGCCGGAGTAGGTGTAGAAGTCGAGGAACGACGCGATGAACAGCACCACCGCTGCTCCGATCACCACGCCGTCGCCTCTAGTGAGGGAGCGGATATTCACTTCAGGTCCTTCGTAGGTCGTCTCGTCGTCGGTAGACACTATCGTCCGCAAGATCCGGCTGTCCGGCCGGTTCCGCCCGCCGGTCACGAAGCGCGCAGGAAACTCACGATTCCCTCGGAGATTCCCTGCGCCGCCCGCTGTCGCCAGGCGCCGCTGGTCAGCAGTGCCGCGTCCTTGCTATCGCGCATGTTGCCGCACTCGAGGAACACCTTGGGAACCGTTGACAGATTGAGACCACCCAGGTCCGTCCGCGTGACGAGACCGGTACCGCCGCCGAGGTAGTTGGAGGGCTGCTCCCCCGTCTCGCGGAGGAAGGTGCCCGCGACGCGCACCCCCAGGTCGTGGGACGGGCCGACGATGGCACGGGTGTCGGCGGCGCCCGCGTGCACGGGACCCGGCAGGATGACGTGGAAGCCGCGGTTGCCGGCGGCCGAGCCGTCGGCGTGGATCGAGATCGCCGCGTCCGCGCGCGCGGTGTTGCCGATCCGGGCCCGCTCGTCCACGCACGGACCCCACGCCGGTGCGTCGGCGTCCCGCGTGAGCTTCACCGTGGCGCCCTGCCGCTCCAGCAGGTCCCGCAGCCGGTGCGCCACGTCGAGCGTGAACCGCGCCTCGGTGTAACCGTCGTCGGTGGACGTGCCGGTGGTGTCGCACTCCTTGCGGTTCGTGCCGATGTCCACCGGGCGGCCGATCTCCGCCGTGTGCCGGAAGTTGCCCTGGTTGTGCCCCGGGTCGATGACGACGACCTTCCCCTTGAGCGACCCGGAACCGCCCGCAGGCGCGGAGGGCGAGGCGGACGCCTTGCCGTCGTCACCGCCGCCGCTTCGGGAAGGGGCCGGGAGGGAGGACACCGCCGAGCCGCGCGGCGCCGGCGCGGGGGAGGCCGCATGGTCCGCACCGCCACCGCCGACCGCCTGGTACACCACCCAGCCGAGCAGTGCCCCGGGCACCAGGGCGGCGAGCGCCACGGTCAGCGGGCGCCGCCGGGGCCGGCGGGGCTGCGGGGGATCGAAGTCCGGGCCAACGTACGACACGTCTGCGACTCTAACCGGGGCCTCAGATCCCCGCTCCCGTTCGCCGCAGGACGCGCAGCGAGCCGGTCGCCGAGACCTCCGTGAACGCCCCGGAACCAAGGGCCCGCAGGTAGACCCGGTACGGAGCCTGGCCGGTGAACTCGTCCTCCGGGTGGGGGAAGACGTCGTGGATGACCAGCAGCCCGCCCTCGGCCACGTGCGGCGCCCAGCCTTCGTAGTCCGCCGTGGCGTGCTCGTCCGTGTGGCCGCCGTCGACGAAGACGAACCCGAGCGGGGAGTTCCAGACCGCCGCCACCTGCGGGGAGCGGCCGACGAGGGCGACCACGTGCTCCTCCAGCCCCGCCCTGAACAGCGTGCGCCGGAAGGTGGGCAGCGTGTCCATCAGGCCGACCTCGGGATCGACCGTCTCCGGGTCGTGGTAGTCCCAGCCGGGCTGCTGCTCCTCGCTGCCCCGGTGGTGATCGACGGTGAGCGCCGTGACCCCGGCCGTGCGCGCGGCGTCGGCGAGCAGGACGGTGGAGCGCCCGCAGTACGTGCCGACCTCCAGCAGCGGCAGCCCGAGCCGGCCCGCGGTGACGGCGGCGTCGTGGAGGGCGAGCCCCTCGTCGAGGGGCATGAACCCCTTCGCCGCCTCGAACGCGGCGAGGATCTCGGGCTGGGGAGCGGCGGGCATGGAGCGCCTTTCGGTCGTACGTCGGTCCGTGCGCCCATGCTGCCGCACCCCCGGCCGGCCGGATGACAGGGGGTGCGTGGGCGAGGGGCGCGGGGAGCCGCGCGACCGGCACGGCCGGCACGTTCCCCGCAGGACGGCGTGGCCGCCCCGGACTCTCAGGCGCTCACCGATTCGCCGGGGAGGGCGAGATCCAGGTCCACGGCCCGCTCCGCCCCGGAATGCGTCACCGAGGAAGCCAGCGGCCCGTGGCCGAGGGCCCGTGCCGCGAGCACGTACGCGCCCTCGCCCGGCACCGCCAGCACGTAGCTGCCGTCCGCCGCGGAGAGGGTCGCACCGGCCTGCCGCCCGCGGCGGTCGATCAGGGTGACCTTGGCGCGGGCGACGGGCGTGCCGCCGGCGTCCACGATCCGCCCCCGGAACCCGCGCAGCACCTCCTCGGCGCGCTGCAGGCCGGCCTCCTCCTCGCTGCTGGCCCGCAGCTGGGTGTGGAGCGCCGGGCGGGCCGGCTTCGGGAGGAAGATTGCCAGGACCAGCCCCACAGCGACGGCGGCGGTGGCGATCAGGAAAGAGACCCGGAAGCCGTGCATGGTGGGGACGGCGACGCCGTTCACGGTGTTCGCGGTGTTGGCCAGCACCATGCCGATGACGGCGCTCGACACCGACGTGCCGATGGACCGCATCAGGGTGTTCAGGCCGTTGGCCGCGCCGGTCTCGGAGGCCGGGACCGCGCCGACGATGAGCGCGGGCAGCGAGGAGTAGGCGAGGCCGATGCCCGCGCCGAGGACGACGGACGTGATGATCGTCTGCCAGGCCGCGTCCATCAGGCCGAGGCCGCCGCCGTAGCCGATCGCGATGACGACGAGGCCGGCGATGAGGGTGACCTTCGGGCCGTAGCGGGCGGACAGCCGGGCGTACACCGGGGCGGTGAACATCATCGTCAGGCCCAGCGGGGCCACGCACAGACCCGCGACGACCATGGACCGGCCGAGGCCGTAGCCGGTCGCGGTGGGCAGCTGGAGCAGCTGGGGCAGGACGAGCGAGACGACGTAGAAGCTGACGCCGACCATGATCGAGGCCAGGTTGGTGAGCAGCACCTCACGGCGGGCGGTGGTGCGCAGGTCGACCAGGGGCGCCTGGACGCGCAGCTCGTACAGGCCCCACAGCAGCAGGACGGCGACGGCCGCGGCGAACAGGCCGAGCGTCGTGCCCGAGGACCAGCCCCAGTCGCTGCCCTTGGTGATGGGCAGCAGGAGCAGCACCAGGCCGGCGGACAGGCCGAGCGCGCCGAGCAGGTCGAAGGAGCCCTCGGCGCGCATCCGGGACTCGGGGACGGCGAGGAGGGTGAGGAGGATGGCGAGCACGCCGAGGCCGGCGGCGCCGTAGAACAGGGCGTGCCAGTCGGTGTGCTGCGCGACCAGGGCCGCGGCGGGCAGCGCGAGGCCGCCGCCGACGCCGATCGAGGAGCTCATCAGGGCCATGGCCGAGCCCAGCTTCTCGCGCGGCAGCATGTCGCGCATCAGGCCGATGCCGAGCGGTATCGCGCCCATGGCGAAGCCCTGGAGGGTACGGCCGGCGATCATGGTGAGCAGCTGGTCGGTGAAGGCGCTGACCAGGGCGCCGACCACCATCACGGCGAGGCTGAGGATCAGCATGCGGCGCTTGCCGTAGAGGTCGCCGAGCCGGCCCATGATCGGGGTGGCGACGGCGCCCGACAGGAGGGTCGAGGTGAGGACCCACGTGGCGTTGCTGGGGGCGGTGTCCAGCAGCTGCGGCAGGTCCTTGATGACCGGCACGAGCAGCGTCTGCATGACCGCCACCACGATGCCCGCGAAGGCGAGCACGGGGACCACGGCGCCGCCCGCTCTCCGGGTGCGCTGGTCGGTCGTCGTCTCTGGCATGGGGTGAGGCCTCCCGCGTGTCATAAGTGCTGGGTAAACCTCGTATGCACAGGCAACTATTCCGTTGCTTCGGGCCCCTAACGAATTCTTGACCCTTCCATGGGTTACTGACGCGGAGTCAAGGAATCTCCTCGCCGGCCGGGGCAACGGTCCGGGCGGCCCAGGGACTCCTTTAGACATCTAGGAGGTGCCCATGGGGGACGGGAAGCAGACTCGGAACGAGGAGTTCCAGAGCTTCGTGGTCGGCCGCTGGCCGCGGTTGATGCGTACGGCATTTCTCCTCACGGGGGAGCAGCACGCCGCCGAGGACCTGGTCCAGTCGACGCTCGAACAGGTCTACGTGGCCTGGCGCCGGGTCGGCGGCGCGGACGACCCGGAGGCGTATGTACGCCGCGTCATGATCAACGCGCACGCGCGCAGACACCGCCGGAGGCTCAGGGAGTTCCTGGCGCCGAAGGACGACTCCGGGCTGGCGCGCGAGGTGGCCGACACCGGCGACCGGATCGCCCAGGCCGACGACCGCAGCGCCCTGCTCAAGGCGCTCGCGCAACTGCCTGCCCGGCAGCGCGAGGCGGTGGTGCTGCGCTACTGGGAGGACCTGACGGAGACGCAGACGGCGGAGGCGATGGGCTGCTCGGTCGGCACGGTGAAGAGCAACGCGGCCAAAGGGATCGCGAAACTCCGCGCCATACCGGGTCTGGCCGACATGGTGACGCACGGAGGGCGGAAGTGATGAGCGCGGACCGGGAGAACCACGACATGACGCAGACGGACATCGCCCTCCTGCTCGCGGACGCGGCGGACGGGGTCGAGATCGGCATAGCCCCGGTCCAGGCCGTCATCCGCGGCGGCCGGCGACGCAGAGCACGGCGCTGGGCCGTGGCGGCGGCCACCGCGCTGGTGCTGGCGGGCTCGACGGGAGCCACGCTGGCCTTCGCCGGGCTGCCCGGGGAGCGCGCCGACCGGGGGACGCCGATGGCGCCCGGCCCGGCGTCCGCCGAGGAGAGACACGTGTACGAGCCGCAGCGGACGGAGCTGGCGCGGGGGACCGAGCACGGCAGGCAGTGGCGGGTCTGGGTCGAGGTGTGGGGCGCGCCGCGAGACGTGCGGGAGGCGGACCGGCAGTTCGCCGCCATGCAGCGGACGGGCGTGCGCCCGGCGGTGGACAAGGCCGCCGATCTGGTCGGGAAGACCTCGTACTTCTCGATGCGGTCCTACGGTGACGGCCGTTCCCTGGTCGTCATGTTCGACACGCACCAGAGGACCGACCGCCTCACGGACACCGACCTCATGGCCGCCGCCGTCAGCCTGGAGGGGGCCGGCCCCACGACCCCCGAACGGCTGGTGGTCGGCCATGTGGCGAAGTCCGCCCGGGAGGTCACCTGCCGCTGGAAGGACGGCAGGTCCACCGTGGCCCGGCCGGCGGGCTCGGCGCCCGCCGGCCAGGACGGCACCTCGCTGATCCGGCCGGTGGCCGGCTACCCGGGAGGCAACTGGTTCGTGTGCCTCGCCCCGGAGGGGACGGTCTACGAGGACGCCCGCGTGACCGGGTGACCCGGTGCGCGGGAAGCCCCGCTCAGAGCCAGCCCTGCTGCCGGGCCTCCCGTACCGCCTCGGCCCGGTTGCGGGTGCCGGTCTTGCCGATCGCGGAGGAGAGGTAGTTGCGGACGGTCGACTCGGACAGGCGCAGCCTGCCGGCGATGTCGGCGACGGTCGCCCCGTCCACCGAAGACGTCAGCACCTCCCGCTCACGGGGTGTCAGCGGATTCGGCCCGGCGCTGAGCGCGGCGGCGGCCAGCGCCGGATCGACCACGGTCTCCCCGGTGAGCACACGCCGGATCGCCGCGGCCAGCTCCTCCACGGGCCCGTCCTTGACGAGGAAGCCGGCCGCTCCGGCCTCCATGGCCCGGCGCAGATAGCCCGGCCGTCCGAAGGTGGTGAGGATGAGCACCCGGCAGTCGGGAGCCTGGGCCCGCAGTTCGGCCGCCGCGTCCAGTCCGCTCATGCCCGGCAGCTCGATGTCCAGCAGGGCCACGTCCGGCCGGTGCGTGAGCACGGCGTCCACGATGCCGTCACCCGCGGCCAGCTGAGCCACGACCTCGATGTCCTCCTCCATACCGAGCAGCAGGGCGAGCGCGCCACGCATCATGCCCTGGTCCTCGGCCAGCAGCACCCGGATGCGTGCGCCGGGCCGGTGACCCCGGGGCATCTCGTCGTCCACCGCCCCAGATTACGCCGGGCGGCTTGGGGTGACTCCGCGTCATCCGGTACCGAACCGGGTCCGCCGAGCGGACTCGACGCGTCCTCGGCGGGGTGGGCGGTGGCCGTGGGCAGCGCTGCGCGGTCCCCGGAATTCCCTACCGTGGGCGTGGGAAAGGGCGCAGACTCGGCTCATGGCTGACATGGGGGCGTTCCGGGAGGCGGTCACCGCGTGGGCGGCCGGTGGGCCCGGTGACCCCGCGCGGGAGCTGGCCGCGCGGCTGTCCGTCCGGGCGGTCGTCCTGCTCGAAGGGCCGAGCGACGCGGCGGCGGTCGGCGCGCTGGCCGAGGGCCGCGGCCGGGACCTGGCGGCCGAAGGCGTCTGCGTCCTGTCGATGGGCGGGGCGATGAACGTCGGGCGGTTCGCCGGGCTCCTCGGGCCGGCCGGGCTGGGCCTGCGCCTGACCGGGCTGTGCGACGAGCGGGAGCGTCCGTACTACGCCCGTGGCTGGGAGCGGGCCGGTGCGGCGCAGCACGGGTTCTTCGTCTGCGCGGCTGATCTGGAGGACGAGTTGATCCGCGCACTGGGCGTGACCCGGGTGACGGAACTGGTCCGGGCGCAGGGCGACCTGCGCGCGTTGCAGACCTTCCTGCGCCAGCCGGCGCAGCGGGGCCGCACCGCACAGCAGCAGTTGCGGCGCTTCCTCGGCACGAAGAAGGGGCGGAAGATCCACTACGGCCGTGTCCTGGTCGAGGCCCTCGATCCCGGCCGCGCGCCCGCCCCGCTCGACGGCTTGCTCACCAGTCTCTGACCGGGCGGAGGGCTCCGGGGCCACGGGGGTTGGGGCATCTTGACGGTGGGCAAACAATCGCCGGGCGGGACCAACGCCGTCGACAGCGAAACGTCGTGGACGGCCGACGTCAGCTGCGCGGTCGCCGCGCCCCGGGCGCCGTAGCGGGAGCCGCCGTAGCCACCTCGACACCGCTCAGCGCGAGTTCGCCGCTCACCGGGAGGTCGGCGGTGACCGTGAAGCCGCCGCGTGGCGCCGGGCCGGCCGTGAGGGAGCCGCCCGCCGCCGCGAGGCGTTCGGTCAGGCCCTTCAACCCCGTGCCGCCGATGCCCGCACCAACACCCGTACCGCCGACCGGGGTTCCGGTGCCGGCTCCGGTGCCCGTGCCGTTGTCCGTGACCGTCAGCCTGACCCGCTCGGCGGTCCCCTCGACGGTGATCTCGCAGCGGTCGGCACGGCTGTGCCGGACCACGTTGGTGACCGCCTCGCGCACCACCCAGCCGAGCAGCGCCTCGGTCTGCGGGGTCAGCGGCGCCCCGGTCTGGCGCACCACCGGCTCCACGCTCGCCGCGGAGAGCGCCGACCGGGCCCGGCTGAGTTCGGTGGCCAGGCTGCCCTCGCGGTAGCCGGTCACCGCCTCCCGGATCTCGGTGAGCGCCTGCCGGCCCACCGACTCGATGTCCGAGATCTGTGCCAGCGCCGCGTCCAGGTCGCGTGCCGCGAGCCGGCGGGCCGCCTCGGACTTCACCACGACCACCGACAGCGTGTGCCCGAGCAGGTCGTGCAGATCGCGGGAGAAGCGCAGCCGCTCCTCCGCCACCGCGCGACGGGCCAGTTCCTCCCGGGCGGCCCGCAGTTCCCGCACGGCCTCGGACAGGCCGAGGATCGCGGCGGTGACCATGCTGGACAGGAAGGTGGCGTAGGCGATGCCCGACGCGTCGTCCCAGCCGTCCCGCAGCCAGGTGGCCGCTCCCGCGTAGAACGTGAGCAGCAGGCCGACGCGGCCGAGCCAGGGTCCGCGCACGGTGGCGCCCGTGGCGAGGCCCAGCAGCGGGAAGAACATCAGCCAGTTGCCGCCGTACCCGAGGGCCAGGCCCGTCGTGACCAGGCCGAGCAGGACCAGCGCCACCCGGGTGGACACCGACTCGCGCCTGGCCCGGTCGAAGGCGCGGAAGGTGACGTAGACGTACAGGGAGTTGAAGGCGAGCAGGCCCAGGCCGCCGACCCAGGGGTTCGGGGTCTCGCCCTTGAGCACGTTGGAGAGGGAGCCCATGCCCAGCAGCAGCCAGGGCAGCAGGGTGAAGCCGGTGGGCGGCGGGCCCGGGTGCTCGGCGGTGGAGGGGTCCGCGCCCGCGCACCGGGCGGCCCGCCGCTCGGCCCGGAAGCGCCGCATGTCCGCCCGCCACGCCAGTCGTTCCCGCTGCCAGGCCGCCGTCTGCCGGCGCAGGCTCCGCCACCACGTCATCTCCGAGTCCCCCGTCCCCGTCGTTCCGGCGGCCCGTCCCGCAGGGGGCGGGAGGGCGGCACTGTCGTACGGATCGAACGGTACGGAACCGGGCCCGGCGCCGGCAGACACGCGTGTACCGAATCGGGCAGGACAAATGTCACGGGCGCCCTGCGGAGTCGACACACTGTCGCGTACTGCCTCGACACCGAGGTCTTGAGACCCGTCAGGAGCGCCATGCCCATCGACGCCGCCAAGGCACTCGCCGCCGAGCCCCGGTCGGGAGAGATCTCCTGGACGCGCAAGGACGTCCTGCTCTACCACCTCGGCATCGGCGCGGGCGTCCCCGCCACCGACCCCGACGAGCTGCGCTACACCCTGGAGTCCCGGCTGCACGTCCTGCCCGGCTTCGCCACCGTCGCGGGCGCCGGCTCACCGGGCGTGATCAGCGGGCTGTCCATGCCCGGCGTCGACGTCGACCTCGCCCGCGTCCTGCACGGCGGCCAGTCGCTCACCCTGCACCGGCCCGTTCCCGTGGAGGGCACCGCCACCGCCACCGGCCGCATCGCCGCCGTGTACGACAAGGGCACGGCCGCCGTCCTCGTCATGCGCACCGAGGTCGCGGACGCGGAGGGCCCGTTGTGGACCAGCGACGCGCAGATCTTCGTACGGGGAGAGGGCGGCTGGGGCGGCGACCGGGGACCGTCCGCCCGGACCGAACCGCCCGCAGGGGAGCCGGACCGGGTCGTCGAGCGGCGCCTGCGCGAGGACCAGGCCCTGCTCTACCGCCTGTCCGGCGACTGGAACCCGCTGCACGCCGACCCCGGGTTCGCCAGGCTCGCCGGCTTCGAACGGCCCATCCTGCACGGCCTGTGCACCTACGGCGTCACGCTCAAGGCGGTCGTCGACACCCTGCTCGGCGGGGACGTGAGCCGGGTGCGGTCGTACGCCACGCGGTTCGCCGGTGTCGTGTACCCGGGGGAGACCCTGCGGATCCGGCTGTGGGCATCGGAAGGCTCCGTGCGGGCCGCCGTGAGCGCCGTCGAACGCGACGACGCGCCCGTCCTCGCCGACACCGTGGTCCAGCACTCCTGACAGACCGCGTGCGACGGACTCGACGCGCTGCTCACCCCGCACCACGCGGGGCCGGGCGCCGGGGGGACCTTCGCGGCGGCGGAGGTGCCGGGGCTCGGACGGGGACAGGCGAAGGGGGCGCCCGCCGAGCGGACGCCCCCTCTTCTTTCCTACCGTCAGGCAGCTGCCTCCACCCTCTCCTGGGCCGGTTTGCGGTGCCGGCCGTGCGGAGCCGACTCGCTCTCCTGGGCCGCGACCGGGCCCCGGTGCCGGCCGTGGCCGGTGTTCTCGGAAGAGCCGGCAGACAGCTGCTCAGTGGTGCTGGTGTCGCTCATCGGACGTATTCACCCCGTCAACCTGATCTTTCGTACAGCCGGGCGAGTGTAACCGGCGCACCACGGACCGAATCCAGGCGCACACGCCAACCGGCACTAGTTCGTTACAAGACGGCCCAAGGGTGCCTGCTGCAACGGCACGGGCCGGGCCACGGCCGGCACCGCGGGGCCCGGTTCCGCCCCCGCCGGACCCACCCGTTCCGGGGTCCCGGGGCCGCCGTCCCGGGACCGCCGGGCGTCCTCCGTACCCTCCGCGGCGACGTCAACCGCCCCGGCGACGTCAACCGCCCCGGCCAGGTCCCCCGCCCGGGCCAGGTCCCCCGCCCGGGCCACGCCCCCCGACCCGGCCCCGGCCAGGTCTCCCGCCCCGGCCCCGGCCAGGTCTCCCGCCCCCGTCGTCGTCGCGCCCCAGCCCGGTGCCGTCACGTCCGACAGGCCGCACGGAGTCGCCTCCGTGGCGTACGGCAGACGCAGCACCCCGTCGCGCGTGCACAGCCCGCTGCCCGCCAGCCAGCCCTCGGGCGCCGGGAGGTGCCGGACCTCGCGGTCGGCCGGGCGCCACACGCCCACCCAGGTGCCGAAGGACCCGTCGATGCGCAGCCCCACCGCGCAGTTCTCCGGCATCAGCACCTGCCCGGGCTGGATCGCGAACGGCGTCACCAGGCACTCCGGCACCCGCAGGCACTCCGGGAACCGCACCGGCAGGGTGCTGCCGAGGACACCCCAGCCCAGGCGCGCCCGTCCCGGGGAGGGCGCGTCCGAGGAGATCAGCAGCAGACCGCTGTCGGGATCGGCGAGCAGCAGCCGGTCGTCGCTGCCCTCCGTGATCTGGAGCAGCGGCGAGACCTCACCGGCGCGCTCCAGGTCCACCACGACCGTCTTGGTGCGTCCGTCCAGTTCCCGGTCCAGCGCCAGCATCCGCCCCGAACCGTCCAGCCAGACCCCGCCCGAGCAGCGCCCCGGCACCTCGGCGCACCGCTCCAGGCCGAACGCCCCGCCCGCCACCAGCCACACCGCGCTGGAGCGCGCCCCGACCGCGAGGGCGTACGCCCGCACGCCCCCCGGCGCGGGCGGCAGCAGGGTGAGCCGGGTGCCGGGTCCGGCGCACTCCACCGCGCCCAGCGGCAGCTCACCGGTGCCGGGCCCGGTCGGGTACAGCAGCGAGAACGCGTGCCGCCCGGCCACCAGGCGGTGGATCAGCACCCGCCCGTCACCCATCGGCTGCACCTCGGTCCCGGGCTCCTCCGGCTGGTTCCCGGGCAGGGGCACCGCGTACGGTTCCGGGCCGTCCAGGGTCCAGCGTTCCGGGAACCAGGAGTCACCGTCCCGGGCGAGCCGCGCGGCGTAGGCGCCGTCCGCCGTGATCGCGCACCCCGCCGCCGGCACGCCGTCGGTCCCGTCCGTGGAGGGGGGTTCCATCGCACAGACCGTCATCGTTCGGTCACCTCCGGCGACGAAGCTAGTTTTCGCACGCACAGGCGGGGGACCGGCCCTCCCCGGCTTCACACGTAAGGGTGGCGCAGAAGCGATTCACCTGAGGAAACCGGGGCGTCTGTGCTGAGCGGGGTCAGACCGGACGCATGCGGTACAGCCCCGCCGGGCAGCCAGGTAGCCTTGGGCCGTGCCCCGTCTGTCTGAAGTCATCGCCGCGCTGGAGAACCTGTGGCCCGCCGAGCGGGCCGAGTCCTGGGACGCGGTCGGCACGGTCGTGGGCGACCCCGGCCAGGAGGTCACCCGGGTCCTGTTCGCCGTCGACCCCGTCCAGGAGATCGTCGACGAGGCGGTGAAGCTCGGCGCCGACCTGCTGGTCACCCACCACCCGCTCTATCTGCGCGGCACGACCACGGTCGCGGCCACGCACTTCAAGGGCCGGGTCGTGCACACGCTGATCAAGAACGACATCGCGCTGCACGTCGCCCACACCAACGCCGACACCGCCGACCCCGGCGTCTCCGACGCCCTCGCCGGGGCCCTCGACCTCCGCGTCGTGGGCCCCCTCGTGCCCGACCCCACCGACCCCGAGGGCCGCCGGGGCCTGGGCCGCGTCTGCGAACTCGACCACCCCCTCACCGTCCGCGAGCTGGCCGCGCGCGCCGCCGAGCGGCTGCCCGCCACCGCGCAGGGCATCAGGGTGGCCGGCGACCCCGCGGCCGTCGTCCGCACCGTCGCCGTCAGCGGCGGCTCCGGCGACAGCCTCTTCGACCAGGTCCGCGCGGCCGGCGCCGACGCCTTCCTCACCGCCGACCTGCGCCACCACCCGGCCTCCGAGGCGGTGGCCCACAGTCCCCTCGCGCTGCTCGACGCGGCGCACTGGGCCACCGAGTGGCCCTGGTGCGAGCTGGCCGCGAGCCAGCTCGACGAGATCTCCGACCGTCACGGCTGGGACCTGCGCGTCCACGTCTCCAAGACGGTCACCGACCCCTGGACCGCCCACGCGGCGTCCACCGCCACCGCCCACCCGTCGTCCACCGCCACCCTTCCAACGAGCGCTTCGCGCGCCCCTTCCGATACCACGGGAGCCCCCAACTGAACGCCGCGCCCGCCGACCAGATCCGACTCCTCGACGTCCAGGCCCTCGACGTCCGCCTGCAGCAGCTCGCGCACAAGCGGAGGTCCCTGCCCGAGCACGCCGAGATCGAGTCGCTGACGAAGGACCTCACGCAGCTGCGCGACCTGCTCGTGGCCGCGCAGACCGAGGAGAGCGACTGCGCCCGCGAGCAGACCAAGGCCGAGCAGGACGTCGACCAGGTGCGCCAGCGCGCCACCCGCGACCAGCAGCGCCTCGACTCCGGCGCGGTCACCTCGCCGAAGGACCTGTCCAACCTCCAGCACGAGATCGCCTCCCTCGCCAAGCGGCAGGGCGACCTGGAGGACGTGGTCCTCGAGGTGATGGAGCGCCGCGAGGCCGCGCAGGAGCGGGTGAACGAGCTGACCGAGCGGGTCGCCTCCGTGCAGTCGAAGATCGACGACGCGACCGGTCGCCGGGACGCGGCGTTCGAGGAGATCGACGGCGAGGCCGCCTCGGTGACCAAGGAGCGCGAGGTCGTGGCGGCCTCCGTGCCGGCGGACCTGCTCAAGCTCTACGACAAGCTGCGCGAGCAGCAGGGCGGCATCGGCGCGGCCAAGCTGTACGCCCGCACCTGCCAGGGGTGCCGGCAGGAGCTGGCCATCACCGAGCTGAACGAGATCCGCTCGGCGGCGCCGGACACGGTGGTCCGCTGCGAGAACTGCCGCCGCATCCTGGTGCGCACGTCCGAGTCGGGTCTGTAAGGAGCTTCAGGGGTGCGGGAGTTCATCGTCGAGGCCGACGGCGGGTCGCGGGGCAACCCCGGGCCCGCGGGCTACGGGGCGGTCGTGCTCGACGGGGCCACGGGTGAGGCCCTGACCGAGGCCGCGGAGTACATCGGCGTCGCCACGAACAACGTCGCCGAGTACCGCGGCCTGCTGGCCGGCCTCCGCGCCGCGCGCGCCCTCGACCCGTCGGCCCGGGTCCACGTCCGCATGGACTCCAAGCTCGTCATCGAGCAGATGTCGGGCCGCTGGAAGATCAAGCACCCCGACATGAAGCCGCTGGCGACGGAGGCGAGGTCCGTCTACCCGCCGGACCAGGTCACCTACGAGTGGATCCCCCGCGAGCGCAACAAACACGCGGACCGCTTGGCGAACGAGGCGATGGACGCGGGGGCGAAGGGCCGGCAGTGGTCACCGTCGCAGTCCCGCGCGGCCCTGGACACCCCGCCGTCGGGTCCGCCCGGAGACGCGGCGGCGGGCGCGGCGAAGGCCCGCGCGGCCCTGGCGGAGGGCCGGGCCCCCAGCGCCGGGCAGGCTCTCGGCACCGAGCAGCGTCCTACGGCCTCCGGCGCCGGGCAGGCTTCCAGCGAGCAGCACGTTACGGCCTCCGGCGCCGGGCAGGCTCCCCGCGGGCAGCACCCCCAGCCCCCCGGCGAAGGGCGCCCCTCCGGTTCCGCCGGGGAGACCCCGCACGAGCAGCGCGACACCAGCGCCCCCGGCTGGAGCGCCGCCCCCGACCTGGGCGCGCCCGCCACCCTCGTCCTCCTCCGGCACGGGGAAACCCCCCTGACCCCCCAGAAACGCTTCTCCGGCAGCGGCGGCACCGACCCCTCCCTCTCCGCGGCGGGCCGGGAGCAGGCGCACCGCGTCGCCGAGGCCCTGGCACGGCGCGGCACGATCCAGGCCGTCGTCGCCTCCCCCCTCGCCCGCACCCGCGAGACAGCCGAGATCGTCGCCGCCCGCCTGCGCCTGGACGTCACGGTCGACGACGGCCTGCGCGAGACGGACTTCGGCGCCTGGGAGGGCCTGACCTTCGGCGAGGTCCGCGAGCGCCACCCGGACGACCTCGACGCCTGGCTCGCCGACCCGCAGGCCCACCCCACCGGCGGCGGGGAGAGCTTCGCCGAGACGGCCACCCGGATCGCCGCGACCCGCGACAAGCTGGTCGCGGCCCACGCGGGCCGTACGGTCCTGCTGGTCACGCACGTCACGCCGATCAAGACCTTCGTCCGCCTCGCGCTCGGCGCCCCGCCCGAGTCGCTGTTCCGGATGGAGCTCTCGGCGGCCTCCCTGTCGGCGGTGGCGTACTACGCGGACGGCAACGCGAGCGTACGGCTGTTCAACGACACCTCTCACCTGCGCCCCTGAGTCCCCGGGCGGCTACGCCCCCGAGCCGGCCGAGCCGCCCGAGGACCCCAACCCGGCCGCCCCGCGCGCCAGTTCCTCGATCCGCCCCCAGTCCCGGGCGGCCACCGCATCCGCGGGGACCATCCAGCTCCCGCCCACGCAGCCGACGTTGGGAAGCGCGAGGTACTCGGGCGCGGTCTCCAGCCCGATCCCGCCCGTGGGGCAGAACCGGGCCTGCGGCAACGGCCCGGCCAGCGACCTCAGATACGCCGTACCGCCCGCCGCCTGCGCCGGGAAGAACTTCATCTCCCGCACCCCGCGCTCCAGCAGCGCGACGACCTCCGAGGCGGTCGACACCCCGGGCAGGAACGGCACCCCGGACCCGCGCATCGCCTCCAGCAGCGCCTCCGTCCACCCGGGACTGACCAGGAACCGCGCCCCGTCCGCCGTGCACGCGCTCACCTGCTCCGGTGTGATCACCGTGCCCGCACCGACGACGGCTTCGGGGACCTCGGCGGCGATGGCCCGGATCGCGGCAGGCGCGGCCGGGGTCCGCAGGGTCACCTCGATGGCGGGCAGCCCGCCCGCGACCAGCGCCCGCGCGAGCGGTACGGCGTCGGCGGCGTCGGCGAGCACCACCACGGGCACGACGGGGGCGAGGTCCAGCACGGAGGCAGCCGGGAACGAGGGCAGCGGCGAGGTCATGCGCTCATCGTGCCCAGGGACTGCAATCTCCGCAACGATCGTTGCGCATGATGCAACGCTATGGGTGTCTCCTCAGTGGACCTCGTCCACCAGCACGTCCAGCGCCCACGCCTTGCCCGCCTTCCCGGGCGCCTCCGCCTCCACGACGTACCCCAGCTCCCGCAGCACCTCCACCAGCTCCGCGGGATCCTTCGGCGCGGCCCCCGCGGTCAGCAGGCTCCGGACGATCCGGCCCTTCGTCGCCTTGTTGAAGTGGCTGACGACCTTCCGGGTCGGCGCGTGCAGCACCCGTACCGTCGCCGTGCGCCCGGCCACCTCGCCCTTCGGCCGCCAGGCCGCCGCATACGCCGAGGACCGCAGGTCGAGGACCAGGCCGTCGGCCGCCGCCTGTGGCAGCACTCCGGCCATCGGCGCCCGCCAGTGCCCGGCCAGCGCCCCGAGACCCGGCAGCCGCCCGCCCATCGAGCAGCGGTAGGAGGGAATCCGGTCCGTCACCCGCACGGCGCCCCACAGCCCGGAGAAGACCAGCAGCGAGTCCGCCGCACGGCGCCGCGCCGCCGCGTCCAGCGTGGCCAGGCCGAGGGCGTCGTACAGGACACCGGTGTAGACCTCCCCGGCCGGGCGGGCGCCGGCCGTGCGCAGCCCGGCGTTCTTCGCGACCTCGCCGCGCAGCCCCTCGCTCAGCCCCAGCACCTCGCGGGCCTTCTCCTCGTCACCGGAACACAGCTCGACCAGTTCCCCGAGCACGGCCTCCCGCGCGGCGGTCAGCCCCGGCAGGGACAGCGACTCCAGCCGAAGCGGGGCACCCTCGCCCCCGTTCGCCTTGCCTTCCGAGGGCGGCAGCAGGACCAGCAACACGTACTCCTCACGTAGACCTCCGCGCCAGGGTACGGCGTGACTCCCGTGCCACCTCCGCCTACGCTCGCTCCATGCCTCGCCGCAAGATCCGCGTCACCGGCGCCCCCGAAGCGCCCCTCCGGGCCGCGCTCGCCGCGCTCCGCTCCGAACTCGGCATCCCGGAGACCTTCCCGCCGGAGGTCCTGGCGGCGGCCGAGCGGGCGGCCAAGGACCCGGCGCTGCCGGTGCACGACGCCACCGACATCCCCTTCTTCACCCTGGACCCGCCCACCTCCACCGACCTCGACCAGGCCACCCACCTGTCCCGGCACGGCACCGGCTACCGCGTCCGGTACGCCATCGCCGACGTCGCCGCCTTCGTCGCACCCGGCGGAGCCCTGGACGCGGAGGCGCACCGGAGGGTGACCACCCTGTACTTCCCGGACGAGCGGGTCCCGCTGCACCCCACCGTGCTCAGCGAGGGCGCGGCCAGCCTGCTGCCCGGACAGACCCGGCCGGCCGTGCTGTGGACGATCGACCTGGACGCCCAGGGCCGCACCCTCGCCGTCGACGTGCGCCGGGCCCTCGTCCGCAGCCGGGCCAAGCTCGACTACGCCCACGTGCAGCGGGACATCGATGCGGGGACCGCGGAGGAACCCGTCGCGCTGCTCAAGGAGATCGGCGAGGCGCGGGAACGGCTGGAGGCCGAGCGCGGCGGGATCTCCCTGAACGTGCCCGAGCAGGAGATCGTCCAGCGGGACCACACCTACGCGCTGCGCTACCGCGCCCCGCTGCCCGCCGACCGCTGGAACGCCCAGCTCTCCCTGCTCACCGGCATGGCCGCCGCCGATCTGATGCTCGCCCACGGCACCGGCATCCTGCGCACCCTGCCCACCGCCCCGGACGGCGCCGTCGCACGGCTGCGCCGCACCGCCACCGCCCTGCACATCGACTGGCCGCACCACGTGTCGTACGCGGCCCTGCTGCGCACCCTCGACCCGCACGACCCGCACCACGCGGCCTTCCTCCAGGAGTGCACCACCCTGCTGCGCGGGGCCGGCTACACGGTCTTCCGGGACGGCGAGCCGCCCGCGCTCACCACGCACGCGGCCGTCGCCGCCGCCTACGCGCACTGCACCGCCCCGCTGCGCCGCCTCGCCGACCGGTACGCCTCGGAGATCTGCCTCGCCGCCGTCGCGGGCCAGGACCCGCCCGACTGGGTGCTCGCCGCGCTCGACGCGCTGCCCCGGCGGATGGCCGACGGCTCCCGGCGCGCGGGCACGGTCGAGCGGGAGTGCGTCGACATCGTGGAGGCGGCCCTGCTCAAGGACCGGGTCGGGGACGTCTTCGACGGCTGTGTCGTGGACGTGGACGAGCACCGGCCGACCGTGGGCACCGTCCAGGTGCTGTCCCCGGCGGTCATCGGACGCGTCGAGGGCACGGACCTGCCGCTCGGTGAACGCCTGCGCGTCCGGCTCACCCGCGCCGACCCGGGCACGTCGAAGATCCTCTTCGCCGTGGCGTGAGCCGCCCGGACGAGCGCGGCATGGAATGGCGGCTTCCGGCGCTGTACGCGGTGTGGGGGCCACGGCGCGGGAAGGGCGCCGGTGGCGGAAGCCGTGGGAGGACGGACCGATGGGGGAACAGGCGCGCTGGACACGGGCCCGGCTGGGCCGTTGCGGACCCCCGCTCGACCTGCTCACCGCGAGCTTCCGCCGGCACGTCTACGCCCCGCACGCCCACGACGAGTACACGATCGGCGTCTGCGTCGGCGGCTCCGAGATCATCGACTACCGGGGCGGCCACATCCGCACCGGCCCCGGCACCATCGTCGTCCTCGAACCCGGCGAGATGCACACCGGCGGCCCCGGCAACCCCACCGACGGCTACGCCTACCGCGCCCTGTACGCCGAGCCGTCCCTGCTGGCCGACGGCACCCTCGGCGGTCCGCCGCACTTCCGCGAGCCCCTCATCGACGACCCGGCGCTGGCCCGGGCCCTGCGCACCGCCCACACGCGACTGAGCGCCTGCCCCGACCCGCTGGAGGCCGAGTCCGTCGTGCCCTGGGTGCTGGCGGCACTCGCCCGGCGCCACTCCACGGCCCGCCCGCTCGCCGGCCGCGTCCCCGGCGCCGACGCCATAGCCCGCACGGTCCGCGACCGCCTCGCCGACGAACTCACCGACCCGCCCTCCCTGGCCCTGCTCGCCACCGACCTCGGCCTGTCCCGCTACCAGCTGCTGCGCGCCTTCCGCACGACGATGGGCATACCCCCCTACGCCTGGCTCGCCCAGCACCGCGTCACCAAGGCGCGGGTCCTGCTGGAGGCCGGCCTGCGCCCCGCCGAAGTGGCCGCCCTCGTCGGCTTCGCCGACCAGGCCCACCTCACCCGCTGGTTCCGCCGGGTGCTCGGGGTGACCCCGGCGGCCTACCGCAACAGCGTTCAAGACAGCCCCGGACCGGGCGGCCGACACTCGGCCGCATGACTGCACGCGGCTGGTTCCTGTTCTCCCTGATGGGAGTGGTCTGGGGCATCCCCTATCTGATGATCAAGGTGGCGGTGGACGCGGTGTCCCCGCCGGTGGTGGTGTTCACGCGCTGTGCGCTCGGCGCGGCCCTGCTGCTCCCGTTCGCCCTCCGCCAGGGCGGTCTCGGCGACGCGGTACGACGTCACTGGCGCCCCATGCTGGCCTTCGCGGTCCTGGAGATCATGATCCCCTGGTTCACCCTGACCGACGCCGAGCGGCACCTGTCCAGCTCGACGGCGGGCCTGCTGATCGCGGGCGTGCCGATCGTCGGCGTGGTCCTGGCCCGGTTCCTGGGCGACACGGAGCACCTCGGCGTCCGCCGGATCTCGGGCCTGGCCCTGGGGCTGGCGGGGGTGGCGGTCCTCACCCTCCCGCACCTCGCCGGCGGCGACGCCCGCTCCCTGGCGGAGGTCCTGGTGACGGTCCTGGGCTACGCCACGGCCCCCCTGATCGCCGCCCGCCGCCTCAAGGAGGTCCCGTCGCTCCATCTGACGGCCGCCTGCCTCACCCTGGCCGCCCTGGTCTACGCCCCCGCGGCCGCCCTCACCCGCCCGGCCGCGCTGCCCTCCGCCACCGTCCTGACCGCGCTGGCCGGCCTGGGCGTGATCTGCACCGCCGTGGCGTTCGTGGCGTTCCTGGAGCTGATCAGGGAGGCGGGCCCCACCCGGGCCACGGTGATCACCTACGTCAACCCGGCGGTGGCGGTGGCGGCGGGAGCCCTGTTCCTGCACGAACCGCTGACCCTCCCGGTGCTGGCCGCCTTCGCCCTCATCCTGGCCGGCTCGGTCCTCGCGACGGCCGCGGGTCCCCGGCGCGGCACGCGCCCGGTACCATGGTCGGCACGGCAGACGAGCCGGGCGGACGGCCGCGTGGAGTCCCCTTAGGGGGCTTCCCGAGGAACGTCCGGGCTCCACAGGGCAGGGTGGTGGCTAACGGCCACCCGGGGTGACCCGCGGGACAGTGCCACAGAAAGCAGACCGCCCGGGGCTCCGGCCCCTGGTAAGGGTGAAACGGTGGTGTAAGAGACCACCAGTGCCCAGGGTGACCTGGGCAGCTAGGTAAACCCCACCCGGAGCAAGGTCAAGAGGGGCCGCCTCTCGCGAGAGGGGCGTCCCTGCGCGGACGATCGAGGGCTGCCCGCCCGAGTCCGCGGGTAGACCGCACGAGGCCGGCGGCAACGCCGGCCCTAGATGGATGGCCGTCGCCCCGGCGCCCGCGAGGACACCGGGGAACAGAACCCGGCGTACAGCCCGACTCGTCTGCCGCTCTGTTCTGCGCGCCGAAGCCGGTGCCACGCTGCCGGCTCGGGCACCGCCCGCCGCTGAGGGCCCGGCGCAACCGCCCGCGACCGCCGCGCCGTCGCCACTGGGTCCCGAGGCCACGGAAACGCTCGACACCGCCCGCTGCCGCACAGGCTCACGCGCCGCCCGCTTCGGCGGAGACCCGCGCGCCGCCCGCCACTCCCCGGGGCGACCGCCCGCTCACTCCTCGAACAGCGTCTCCTGTTCGCCCTCCGCCCGTTGCCGTACCCGGCGGTTGCGGGCGCCCACCACCAGGGCCGTCGCCGCGGCGGTCACGCCGAGGGCGGCCGGGACCATCCAGCCGCGGTCGAGGACGTGGCCGAGGGCGTGGTCGAGGGAGAGCCGGCCCGGGCCGGCGACGGCGAGGCCGGCCGCGGCCAGGCCGAGGGTCGCCGCGTACTCGTAGCCGCCCTCCTGCGCGAAGAAGCCGTGGGGCATGTGCACGGTCGCGGCCCCCGCCATCCCGCCGGCCGCCGCCGCGCCCGCCGCCGGGGTCGCGAGGCCCAGGGCCAGCAGGGTGCCGCCGCCCGCCTCCGCCAGGCCGGACGCCGTCGCGCTCAGCTTGCCGGGCGCGAAGCCGATGGACTCCATGTACTGGCCGGTGCCCTCCAGCCCGTGCCCGCCGAACCAGCCGAACAGCTTCTGCGCGCCGTGTGCCGCCAGTACTCCGCCGGTGCTCAGCCGAAGCAGCAGCAGGCCCACATCTCGTCGGTCGTAACAGGTCACGGTGACTCCCCAGCAGACAGGCGGACACGTCCCTCCCGCGTCCCACCCTCGCACCGCGGACGCCGCCCGGCCCGCCCTGGCCGCCGTTCGGGTGGCGGGACCGCCGGCGCGGTGTGGGCCTGACGCCATGACGATTCAGCCGACGACGGCTCCGAGCGGGACCTCGCCGAAGGGGCTTGAGGGGGCGCGCCCGCAATGACGCCCGCGGGGGCTTGTGTTCGCGTGCGCTCCAACTCCTAGCGTCCCACCCATGACGACACGGACGCTGGGACGCAGTGGCATCGAGGTGAGCGCGCTCGGTTTCGGGTGCTGGGCCATCGGGGGTGAGCACCAGACCGCCGACGGGCAGCCCGTCGGCTGGGGGAAGGTGGACGACGAGGAGTCCGTACGGGCCGTCCGCCGGGCACTGGACCTCGGCGTCACCTTCTTCGACACCGCCGACTCCTACGGCACCGGGCACAGCGAGGAGATCCTCGGCAAGGCCCTCGGCAAGCGGCGGGACGACGTCGTCCTCGCCACCAAGTGGGGCAACGTCTTCGACGCGGACACCCGCACGCTCACCGGCACCGACGCCACCCCGGAGTACGCCCGCCGGGCCCTGACCGCGTCACTGCGCCGCCTCGGCACCGACCGCGTCGACCTCTACCAGCTCCACATCTCCGACGCGGACCCGGCACGTGCCGCCGAACTCCGCGACGCCTGTGAGGAGTTCGTCACCGAAGGGCTCGTGCGCGCCTACGGCTGGAGCACCGACGACCCCGCGCGGGCCGCCGTCTTCGCCGAGGGCCCGCACTGCACGGCCGTGCAGCACACCCTCAACGTGCTCCAGGACGCGCCGGACGTCGTGGCCCTGTGCGAGCGGCTGGAGCTGGCGAGCGTCAACCGCGGCCCGCTCGCCATGGGGCTGCTCGCCGGGCGGCGCGGCGGACCGCTGGAGGCCGGGGACATCCGCAGCCGGCCGCCCGCCTGGCTGCCGGGGTACGCGGACGACGGCTCCGGCGCCGATCCGGGGTGGCTGGCCAGGATCGACGCGGTCCGCTCCGTCCTCACCAGCGACGGCCGCAGCCTCGCCCAGGGCGCCCTCGCCTGGCTGTGGGCCCGCAGCTCGCGCACCGTGCCCATCCCCGGCTTCCGGACCGTCACCCAGGCCGAGGAGAACGCCGGGGCGCTCGCGAAGGGGCCGCTCACCGCGGCGCAGTGCGCCGAGATCGACCGCCTGCTCGGCAGGTGAGCGGCCCTGGGACCGTACGGGAGGGACCGGTGGGACGGGTGCCGCCGGCCCGGGGTGTCACGCGGATCGTCGGAATTTCATAACGCGGCAAATTCCGTGCCGTCTCGGCCATCAGTTCGTGAAGTCCCTGCTGGAGGCGGTGTACGGTCCCCGGGTGCGTGAATGTTCCCGGCTCAGCCGGCGTGCCGTCCTCGGTTTGACGGCCGCCGCCCTTCCCCTGTCCACGGCCACCTCCGCCGCCGCGGCGACCGTCGTCGGCGGCGAGCAGCTGGCCCGCTCCGGCGTCCAGGTGCGCGGCGCCACCGGGCTGCCCGAGAAGCTCACCGCCCGCTCCTGGCTGGTCGCCGACTGCGAGAGCGGGGAGGTGCTCGCCTCCTTCAACGCGCACCGGCGGCTCGCGCCCGCGTCCACGCTGAAGATGCTGTTCGCGGACACCGTGCTGAAGAGGTTCGACCGCACCGAGCGGTACCGGGTCACCGATGCCGACCTCGCCGACATCCCGGCCGGTTCCAGCCTCGTCGGCATCAGGCCCGGCCTCACCTACACCGTCGAGCAGCTGTGGCAGGGCGTGTTCCTGCGCTCGGGCAACGACGCCGTGCACGTCCTGTCCCACATGAACGGCGGTGTCGCGAAGACCGTCGCCGAGATGCAGGCCAAGGCCGCGGACCTCCAGGCCCTGGACACCCATGTGGTCAGCCCCGACGGCTTCGACCACAAGGGGCAGCTCTCCTCGGCGTACGACCTCACGCTCTTCGCCCGCCACGGCCTGAAGGACCCCGACTTCCGCGCCTACTGCGGCACGCGGACCGCCGACTTCCCGGCGGGCGGGAAGAAGACCTTCCAGATCCAGAACACCGACCGCCTGCTGACCGGGTCGTGGGGGCTGAAGACGTACGACGGCCTGATCGGTGTGAAGAACGGCTACACCAGCCATGCCGGGAACACCTTCACCGGCGCGGCGACCCGGGGCGGGCGCACCCTGCTGGTCACCGTGATGCATCCCGGCGCGGGCGGCAACGCCGTGTACGAGCACACCGCCGCGCTGCTCGACTGGGGCTTCACCCACGGGCGTTCGGCGCAGCCGGTGGGCCTGCTGGTCGAGCCGCTCAGCGCGGGCGGGGCGAGCGCGGCCCCGGTGCCCGTGCGGAAGACGGTGCGGGCGGCGGTCGGCGCGTCCGGCTCGGTGTCCGGCGGCGGCTCGGGCCTGCGGATCGCGGAGGGCGCCGCCGGGGCGCTCGCGCTGCTGGGAGCGGGAGCCTGGACCCTGCGCAGGCGCCGGGCACGGACGGCGGGGGCAGCGGCGGGCGAGGCGGCGGAGACGAGGCGCGGGCACCGGCGCCGGCGCTGACCGGGGTGCCGGGGCCGAACGGCCGTAGCGCCCGCTCCGCCGGCGAACCCGCCGTACGGCGGTATGTGGCGGCGGTCGTTCCACCGGCCGGTGTGTACCCCGCGGTCCGCCGCGAGGTCCACCCCCAACTCCCGTCCGGTGGAACGGCCGCCGCCTCCCCCCTGGCGGTGGCCGCGGAACCCGTGTGCTCCAACTGTGAAGCTCTGGTGGAGAAAAGTTGAGCACATGTCATCGATCGACCGCAATAGCGCGGATGTTCAAATTCCGTTTGCCGGGGCGGGGGAGTGCGCCTCAGCCCCGCCCGATGTACGGCATCGCCGTCGCCAGTACCGTCGCGAACTGCACGTTCGCCTCCAGGGGCAGCTCCGCCATGTGCCGTACCGTGCGGGCCGCGTCGGCCACGTCCATCACCGGCTCCGGGACCACCTCCCCGTTCGCCTGGAGCGCGCCCGTGCCCATCCGGGCCGTCATGTCCGTCGCCGCGTTGCCGATGTCGATCTGCCCGACCGCGATGCGGTACGGCCGCCCGTCCAGGGACAGCGACTTGGTCAGGCCGGTCAGCGCGTGCTTGGTCGCCGTGTAGGCGACCGACCGCGGGCGGGGCGCGTGGGCCGATACGGAGCCGTTGTTGATGATCCGGCCGCCCTGGGGGTCCTGGTCCTTCATCCGCCGGAAGGCCGCCTGGGCGCACAGGAACGCGCCGTTCAGGTTGGTGTCCACCACGTGCCGCCAGGCGTCGTAGGGCAGTTCCTCGACCGGGACCCCGCCGGGGCCGAAGGTCCCCGCGTTGTTGAACAGCAGGTCCACCCGGCCGAACCGGTCCACGGTCGCCGTGAACAGCGCCTCGACGTCCTCGGGCCGTGACACGTCGGTGGGTACGGCGAGCGAGGCCGCCCCCGGCACCAGCGCCGCCGTCCGCGCCAGCGGCTCCGCGCGCCGGCCGGCCAGCGCCACCGACCAGCCGGCCCGCAACAGCTCCACGGCGACGGCCCGCCCGATGCCGGAGCCGGCCCCGGTCACCACCGCGATGTTCGATTGCCTGTCAGTCATGGTTCCGCAGCGTAGGCGGGAAGTCCGCCATGCGGAATCAGGTGTCCGCCATACGGTTACCCGGCGAGGACGACCGCCTCGTCACCCGCCGTCTCCTCCCCGGGGTAGCGCACCCCGATCCGCTCCCGCACCGCGTCCAGCGTCCGCATCACCGCGAGCGTGCCCTCCAGCGGCACCAGCGGCGACTCCTTCTCGCCCGCCCGCACTGCCCGCATGACCTCCGCCGCCTCGTGCCGCATGCTGGTGCGCGGCCCGTCGGCCGGGTCGGCGGCGAACTCCTCCGGGTCACGGCCGTCCCGGTGCAGCACGAACCGGTCGGGATGGAAGAAACCGGACGGGATGTCGATCCGGCCGCGTGAACCGGTGACCGACGCCGTGACCGCCGTACCGCCGACGATCGAGCAGTGCAGCGAGGCCAGCGCGCCGCTCCCCCAGGACAGCACCGCTCCCGTCTGGAGGTCGACGCCCTCGGGCGACAGCACCGCGCTCGCGGCGACCCCGTCGGGCTCGCCCAGCAGCAGCTGCGCGAAGGACACCGGGTACACGCCCAGGTCCAGCAGCGCCCCGCCGCCCAGCGCGGGGTCCCGCAGCCGGTGCGCCGCCGGGAAGGGACCGGCCAGGCCGAAGTCGGCGTGCACCGTGCGCACCTCGCCGATCGCCCCGTCGTCCACCAGCGCCTTCAGCCGCCGGACCAGCGGGTTGCAGTACATCCACATCGCCTCCATCAGGAAGCGGCCGTGCTCCCGCGCCAGCGCGACGAGTTCCTCCGCCTCGCGCAGGTTCAGCGTGAACGGCTTCTCGCACAGCACGTTCCGGCCCGCCGCCAGGCACGGCCCGGCCGCCGCCCGGTGCGCCGCGTGCGGAGTGGCGACGTACACCACGTCGACGTCCGCGTCCGCCGCCAGGGACTCCCAGTCGCCGTACGCCCGCGCCACCCCGAACCGCTCGGCGAACGCCTCCGCCGACTCCCGGCGGCGCGACGCCACCGCCACGATCTCCGCGTCCGGCAGATCGACCAGATCCGCCGCGAACGCCGCCGCGATCCCGCCCGTCGCCAGGATTCCCCAGCGCACGTTCTCTCCCGCCATCCCCGCCCTCGCTCATCCGTGCCTCGGCAGTGTGTACGAGCTGAGAGCATAGGTGCCGGTCGTGCCGACGACACCGATGTCAGAGCAGCACGAGAAAGCCGAAGAAGCCGGAACAGCCGGAGCAGCCGGGGAAGCAGGGAGGGGCACATGCCGGACCACGCGGCGGCACCGACACCGGAACAAGGGCAGCGGCCCACCTCCGCCCCCGTACCGTCACCGGCCCGCGCACCACGCAGCACCGGACCCCTCGTCACCTTCCTCCTCGGCGGCCTCACCGCGACCACCCCGCTCGCGATGGACATGTACCTGCCCTCGCTGCCGGAGGTCACCCGCTCGCTGGACGCCCGCGCCGTCACCGTCCAGCTCACCCTCACCGCCTGCATGGCCGGGCTCGCGCTCGGCCAGCTGGTCGTCGGCCCCCTCAGCGACCGCTGGGGCCGGCGCCGCCCGCTGCTCGCCGGACTCGCCGTCTACGTGGCCGCCACCGCCCTGTGCGCCCTCGCGCCCACCGTCGAGACGCTGATCGCCTTCCGGCTGGTGCAGGGCCTCGCCGGCGCGGCCGGAGTGGTCATCGCCCGGGCCGTCGTCCGCGACCTGTACGACGGCGTGGCCATGGCCCGCTTCTTCTCCACCCTCATGCTGATCTCCGGGGCGGCCCCCATCGTCGCCCCGCTCGTCGGCGGGCAGATCCTGCGGGTGACGGACTGGCGGGGCGTGTTCCTGGTGCTCACGGTGGTCGGCGCCGCGCTCACCGCCCTCGTCTGGGTGCGGCTGCCGGAGACCCTGCCGCCGGGCGAACGGCACGGCGGCGGAACCGGCGAGGCCCTGCGGGCGATGCGCGGCCTCCTCGCCGACCTGCCCTTCACCGGCTACATGCTCGCCGGAGGCTTCGCCTTCGCCGCGCTGTTCGCCTACGTGAGCGCGTCCCCCTTCGTCGTCCAGGAGATCTACGGCGCCTCCCCGCAGACCTTCAGCCTGCTGTTCGGCCTCAACTCCGTCGGCCTCGTGGCCGCCGGCCAGTTCAACGGCAAGGTGCTGGTCGGCCGGGTCAGCCTGGACAAGGTGCTCGCCTGCGGCCTGGCGGTGATCGTGCTCGCCGCGACCGCCCTGCTGCTGATGGCCGCCGGCGCCTTCGGCGACACCGGCCTCCTCCCCGTCGCCACCGCCCTCTTCGTCCTGATGTCCGCGATGGGCGTCACCCTGCCCAACGCCCAGACCCTCGCCCTGCTGCGCACCCGGCACGCCGCCGGCTCCGCCTCCGCGCTGCTCGGCACCTCCTCCTTCCTCGTCGGCGCGGTCGCCTCCCCCCTCGTCGGCGTCGCCGGGGAGCACACCGCCGTCCCGATGGCCGTCGTCCAACTGGCCGGAGCGCTGGTCGCCGTGGCCTGCTTCGTGGGAATGTGCCGTCCCTGGGCGGTGGCACGGGCAACCACCCGTGCCGGGTCGGAGGGAGACGAGAGCTGAGCGCACCGAGACTGCGCGCCGGCACAGCGGAGCGGGCCGGGCTCGACCCCGTCGAACTCGGGCACCTGGTCGACGAGGTGCACGCCCTCACCGCCGGCGAGCGCCCCTGGGCGTCCGGCGCCGTCGTCCTGGCCGGCCGCGGACCCGTGATCGCCGTGGCCGAGGCCGCCGGCTGGGCCGTGCGCTACGCCGCCCACGACCCCGGCACCGGCGCCGGCGTGGAACTGCCGCCCGCCGCCCGGGTCCCGGCCACCGTCGACACCCCCTTCGACCTGGCGTCGCTGACCAAGCTGTTCACGTCCGTCGCCGCCGTGCAGCAGATCGAGCGCGGCACCGTCGGCATGGACGCCCGCGTCGGCGACTACCTGCCCGACTTCCACGCGGTCGCCGCGCACCGCGTCACGGTGCGGCAACTGCTCACCCACACCTCCGGCCTGCGCCCCGAACTGCCCCTGTACGACTGCCCGGACGACGCCACCCGGCTCGACCTGCTGCGCGCCGAGGCCCCGTCCGGGGAGGTGGGCCGGTACGGGTACTCGGACCTGAACATGCTGCTGCTCCAGTTCGTCCTGGAACGCGTCACCGGGCGCACCCTGGACGTGCTCGTGCGGGACTGCATCACCCGGCCGCTCGGCATGACCGCCACCGCGTTCGGGCCCTGCCCCGGCGCCGCGGCCACCGAGGACCAGCGGCGTCCGTGGGCCAAGGCCGACCGGGGGATGCTGCGGGGCGTGGTCCACGACGAGAACGCCTGGGCGCTCGGCGGGGTCGCCGGCCACGCGGGCCTCTTCTCCACCGCGCCCGACCTGGCCGTCTTCTGCCGCGCCCTGCTCGCGGGCGGCTCCTACGGCCCCGCGCGCATCCTCGGCCCCGACCACGTGGAGCTGCTGTTCACCCCGCCCGGACTGGGTTTCCACCTGGACCAGCCCTGGTTCATGGGCGAGCTGGCGGGCCGGGGCGCGGCGGGCCACACCGGCTTCACCGGCACGGCCCTGGTCCTGGACCGGGCGACGGACACCTTCCTCGTGCTCCTGGCCAACACGGTCCACCCGAAGCGCCGGCCCCCGGACAGCGGTCCCCGAGCGCGGCTGGCGACGCACTTGGCGAGAGCCGTCGTCTGAGAACCACCCGGGCCGGGCGGGCGGGCACGGGTGCCGGGGGTCAGGGGACGGAGCCCCAGCGGGTCGGTACCGGCGCCGGGTGCCGTGGAGTGTCCCCCCAAGGGGCCGGGCGCCGTAGAATCGCCAGGTGAACGACCCCCTCCGCACAGCCCTGGCCGAGCTGCTGGACGGTCTGCCCCCCACGGAGGTCACCGCCGCCGTGGACCGGCTGATCGCCAGCTACCGCGGCGACACCCCCACCCACGCGCCGATCCTCCGCGACCGCGCCGACGTGGCCGCGTACGCCGCCTACCGCATGCCCGCCACCTTCGAGGCCGTGCACCGCGCCCTGGAGGCGTTCGCGGCGACCGTCCCCGACTGGACCCCCGGCAGCCACGCCGACGTCGGCGGCGGCACCGGCGCCGCCACCTGGGCCGTCAGCGCCACCTGGCCCGGCGAGCGCGGCGTCACCGTGCTGGACTGGGCCGAACCCGCCCTCGCCCTCGGCCGGGAGATCGCCGCCGCCAACCCGGCCCTGCGGGACGCCCGCTGGCAGCGCGCCCGGATCGGCAAGGACCTCACCCTGGACGCCACCGACCTGGTCACGGTGTCGTACGTCCTCAACGAACTCGCCGAGGCCGACCGCGCCGCCCTCGTCGACGCGGCCGCCGGCGCCGCGCGGAGCGTCGTGATCGTCGAGGCCGGCACCCCGGCCGGCTACGCGCGCGTCATCGAGGCCCGCGACCGGCTTGTCCGGGCCGGCTTCCGCATCGCCGCCCCCTGCCCGCACAGCGCCGCCTGCCCCATCGCGCCCGGCACGGACTGGTGCCACTTCTCCGCCCGCGTCGGCCGCTCCTCCCTGCACCGCCAGGTCAAGGGCGGCTCACTGGCGTACGAGGACGAGAAGTTCTCCTACGTCGCCGCGACCCGGCTGCCCGCCGAGCCCGCCCCCGCCCGGGTGGTCCGGCGCCCGCAGATCCGCAAGGGCCAGGTGCTGCTCGACCTGTGCGAGACCGAGGAGCGGCTGCGCCGCACGACGGTCACCAAGCGCCACGGCGACCTGTACAAGGCGGCCCGGGACGCGGACTGGGGCGACGCCTGGCCGCCGTACGACCCCGCGTCCTGACGGGTGTCGTGGCCGGCCCCCGCCGCTTGTTACTTTCGACCCATGGTCAGCAAGCCCGCACCCGACGCCACCCGCCGCAGCGAGAAGTCCCGCCGGGCCATCTACGCCGCCGCCCTCGCCCTGGTCGGGGAGGTCGGGTACCCGAGGACCACCGTGGAGGCCATCGCCGCACGGGCCGGGGTCGGCAAGCAGACCATCTACCGCTGGTGGTCGTCCAAGGCGGACGTCCTGCTGGAGGCCTTCCTGGACCTCGCCGGGCAGGCGGCGCGGGCGTCCGGGCAGGACGTGGACGCCCTCCCGGACACCGGTGACCTGGCCGCCGACCTCAAGGCGGTGCTGCGGGCCACGGTGGACGAGCTGTTCGACCCGCGCTTCGAGGCGCCGGCGCGGGCGCTGGCCGCGGAGGGCGTCGTCAACGAGCAGCTCGGCCGCGAGGTCGTCGCCAAGCTGCTGGAACCGCAGCTCCAGCTGTACGTCGCCCGGTTGCGCTCGGCCCAGGACGCGGGGGCCGTACGCGCCGGCGTCGACCCGCGGATCGCGCTGGAGCTGTTCGTCTCCCCGCTCGCGCAACGCTGGCTGCAACGCAGCGGACCGGTCTCGTACGCGTACACGGACACCCTCGTCGACTACGCCCTGCACGGCATCGCGCCGCGCTGAGCCGCCCCCGCCGAACCGCCCGCCCGCCCGCCGGCGACCGCCGGCCACTGGCCCGCGGCGACCCCCGAGGCACGCGAAGGTGGGACGATGAGGCATGCTGTCCGCACAGCAGCGAGGCGACCACAGACCGAGGGGATAGATGAGCGAGACGTTCGGCGGCCGGAGCGGCCGGCAGGGCAAACTCTCCCAATGGCTGCTCGGACGCCGCCCGAAGGAGGCCGCCGCCGACGACAGCGGCCGTGAGACCCTGCTGCTCGCAGCCGCCGCGGCGGGCCTGCCCCTCGCCCCCGCCGCGCACCCCGCCGACGGCTACCGCTGCTCCTGCGACCGCGTGGGCTGTCCCACCCCCGCCCGGCACCCGGTGTCGTTCGCCTGGCAGACGCAGTCCACCACCGACCGCGCCCAGATCGAGCGCTGGGCCCGGCACCAGCCGGCGGCGAACTTCATCACCGCCACCGGCATGGTGCACGACGTGCTGGACGTGCCCCTGGCGGCCGGCCGCGAGGCGCTGGACCGGCTGCTCGGCTCCGGTGTCGAGGTCGGCCCGGTCGCCGAGAGCGACGACGGCCGCATGCTGTTCTTCACCCTGACCCGGGGCACCCCCGAGGACGAGGACGAGTGGTGGCCCTGTGAGCTGGACTGCCACCCCGAGACGATGGACGAGCATCCCGGGCTGCGCTGGCACTGCCGGGGCTCCTACGTCCTCGTACCGCCCGCCCGGCTGCCCGGCGACGCCGACCAGCGGGTGCGCTGGGTGCGCGGCCCGGAGCATCCGCTGCCGGACCCGCTGAGCCTGCTGGAGGCACTGACCGACGCCTGCGCCCGGCACCCGGGCACCGAGCCCGGCCACCACGGCACGGCCTGGCCCCTGCACCGCTGACGGCCGGCGCGACCCCCGGTCCCGCGCTTCCTGTCCGCCCTACTCGCCCTGCGCGGACGTCAGCCCCTGCACCCGCCCCAGCATCCGCACCGGGCCGCTGCCGGCCGGGTCGAGCACGGCCTGGTTGGCGATCGACTCCAGCGTCAGGGACTGCTTCACCTCGCCCTTGGTCAGGGCCCGCACGTCCTTGTTCGGGACGGGCACGGTCGCGCCCGTGTAGGCGGTCTGCTTCTCGTAGTGGTGCGTGGTGAAGAACACCAGCGCCCCGCCGTCCGCCGTGCGCAGCGCGAGCGGCGCATAGTCGCCGTGGGTGAGCGGTTCGTCGATGAACTGCCGGACCAGACCCGGCTTCTTGGCCTCCTTCGCACGGCCCGCGCGCAGCCCGCTGGTGTCGCGCCCGTCCGCGAAGGTCTTCCCGCCGTTCTTCAGGTAGTCCGCGTACGCCTGGCTCAACTCGTCCGGGCGGACGGCCAGTCCGCCGGTCGCGGCCGGTACGGCCTCGGCCCGGCCGTCCTCGTCCGTCCTGAACTCGGGGACGGTGCCGGGGGCCATGAGCGTCAGATAGCTCACCTGCCAGCGCTCGCCGAGATCGCCGCGGGTGAAGACCAGCACCCAGCGGTAGGCGCCGCCCTTGTTGCCCCGGGCGTCGGCGACGAACCAGCGGGGCCAGCCGGCCTTCTCCGGGATCGTGATCTTCACGTCCGTCAGCGTCAGCGGGGTGTGGCCGGCGTTCCCCGACGGGCTGTTGGCGTGCCCGGCCCGCAGGCGGGCGGAGTCGATGTCGGAGAGGGCGCCGGTGACGTAGGGAGCGTCCAGGGAGCTGTCGTAGGCCTTGTCGGCCCTGTTGTACGCGTCCGTGAACGCGGTGACCGCCTTGGCGGCCTCGGCACGGGTGGCGGCGGGAACCACCACCCGCTCGCCGTGCACCACCACGCATCCGCTCGCGGTCAGCGACAAAGCGGTCAGCGAGGCCGCTATGAGTGCGTTCCGGTCACGCCTGCGAAGCCGCCGACGGCTGCGTTCCCTGGTCATCGGGCTCCTTCACCTTCCCCTTCCCGGAGGCGAACCCTACCGGGGAGAGGAACAGCGCGAGCACCGGGACCAGGTACAGCGCCCACACCGTGACCTGAAGGACCGTCGGGTCCGGCTGGAAGTTGAACACGCCCTTCAGCAGGGTGCCGTACCAGCTGTCCGGCGGGATGGCGCCGCTGATGTCGAAGGCGAGATCGGTCAGGCCGGGAATCCAGTCGGCCTCCTGGAGGTCGTGGAAGCCGTACGCCAGCACGCCCGCCGCGACCACGACCAGCATCCCGCCGGTCCAGGTGAAGAACTTGGCCAGGTTGATCTTCAGGGCGCCCCGGTAGAACAGCCAGCCCAGCAGCACCGCCGTGGCGAGGCCGAGGGCGACGCCGACCAGCGGGCGCGGGGTGCCGTCGCTCGCCGCGTGCACCGACGCCCACACGAACAGCGCGGTCTCCAGGCCCTCCCGGCCGACCGCGAGGAACGCCGTGGCGACCAGCGCGCCCGTGCCCAGGGCGAGGGCGGCGTCCAGCCTGCCGTGCAGCTCGGACTTCAGGTGCCGGGCGGTGCGCCGCATCCAGAACACCATCCAGGTCACCAGGCCGACGGCGACGACCGACAGGGAGCCGCCGAGCGCCTCCTGCGCCTGGAACGTCAGCTCCTGCGAGCCGAACTCCAGGGCGCAGCCGAAGCCCATGGCGATGGCGATCGCGATGCCGATGCCGATCCAGATCGGCCGCAGGGCGTCCTTGCGGCCGGTCTTGACCAGGTAGGCGATCAGGATGCAGACGACGAGCGACGCCTCGAGTCCCTCGCGCAGGCCGATCAGGTAGTTGGAGAACACGGGCTATGCCCCCTTCGAGAACAGCGTGCGGCCCCACCAGTCGCCGGAGTCCCGGACGCCGGGCGGGACCGCGAAGACCGCCGAACCCACGTGCTGGATGTACTCGTTGAGCGCGTCGTGCGCGGCGAGCTTGCGCTGGAGCGGGATGAAGCCCTTGCGCACGTCCCGCTGGTAGGCGAGGAAGAACAGGCCCGCGTCCAGGCGGCCGAGGCCGTCGGTGCCGTCCGTGAAGGAGTAGCCCCGGCGCAGGATGGTGATCCCGTCGTTGGAGTCGGGGTGCGCGAGCCGCACGTGCGCGTCGGGCTTCATCGCCTTCAGGAACGGCTCGTCGTGCTCCTTGGCCTTGCCGACCGGGGCGCCCTCGCGCTTGTCCCGGCCGAACACGTCCTCCTGCTCCTGGAGCGAGGCGCGGTCCCAGGTCTCGATGTTCATGCGGATGCGCCGGGCCACCAGGTACGAGCCGCCGGTCATCCAGTCGGGCCCGTCCTCCTCGCCGACCCACACGAACTTCTTCAGCCGATCGGTCTCGGTGCCCGCGATGTTGCGGGTGCCGTCCTTGAACCCCATGAGGTTGCGCGGGGTCTGCGCGCCCGGGGTGGTCGAGGAGGTCTTGCCGAAGCCGAGCTGGGACCAGCGGATGGCGACCTTGCCGAAGCCGATCCGGGCGAGGTTGCGGATGGCGTGCACGGCGACCTGCGGGTCGTCGGCGCAGGCCTGCACGCACAGGTCGCCGCCGGTGCGGGACCTGTCGAGGTTGTCGCCGGGGAACTGGGGCAGGTCGACCAGGGCCTCGGGCCGCCGGTCCGCCAGCCCGAACCTGCCGAAGAGCGAGGGGCCGAACCCGATGGTGAGCGTCAGCCGGGACGGCTTCAGCCCGAGCGCCTCACCGGTGTCGTCCGGCGGGGCCTCGGCGAGCCCGCCGTAGGCGCCCTCGCCGACGGCCTTCCCCGCGGTCATCCGGCGGGCCGCGGCCGTCCAGTCCTTGAGCATCTGGACGAACTGTTCGCGGTCGTCGGTCTTCACGTCGAACGCGGCGAAGTGCAGCCGGTCCTGCACCGGGGTGGCGATGCCCGCCTGGTGGGCGCCGTGGAACTCCACCGCGCCGCCGGTCTCGGCGGCGGCCGGGTCCATGTCGTCGCCCGTCCTGGCCATGGCCGCGGCCCCGCCGGCCGCGGCGGCCCCGAGCGCGAGCCCGGCACCGCCCCAGCCGATCAGCGCGCGGCGCGACGGGCCGGCCTTGGTCTCCTGGGTCTCGGTCATCGCCTCTGCCCCCTCGTCTACTTCACGACCGCGGCGGCGAGCTTGGACAGCGGCTCGGCGAGCGCGTTCACCGCGTCCGACAGCTCCTTGCGCTGGTCCTTGGTGACCTTGTCGTAGGACACGAAGTCGTAGGACGTCTTGTCCGTGCGGTACTTGTCGAGCAGCGTGTCCAGCGCCGCGAACTGCTTGTCGAGTTCCTTGGTGAGCGCGGGGTCGTTCTTCGCGGCGACCGGCTTCAGCAGCTCGTACGCCTTCTGGGCGCCCTCGACGTTGCCCTTGAAGTCGACCAGGTCGGTGTGGGCGTAGCGGTCCTCTTCGCCGGTGACCTTGCCGGTGGCGACCTCGTCCAGCAGTTCCTTGGCGCCGTTGGCCATGGAGGTCGGGGTGATCTCCGCCTTGCCGACCCGGCCCTGCCAGTCCTTGAGGTCCGTCAGCAGCTGGTCGGCGAGGGTCTTCTCCTCGGCGCCGATCTTCCTGTCGTGCCACAGGGCCTTCTCCAGCCGGTGCCAGCCGGTCCACTTCTGGCCGGACTCCAGGCCGTCCTCGCGGACGTCGACCTTCGGGTCGATGTCACCGAAGGACTCGGCGACCGGCTCGGTGCGCTCCCAGCCGAGCCGGGAGAGGCTGTAGGCCTTCTTCGCGGCCTCCAGGTCGCCGTCCTTGACCGCCTTCACGAAGGTCTCGGCCTTCGGCAGCGTCTCGTCGGCCTGGTCCTGGGCGTACTGGCGGTACTCGGCGACCGCCTGGTCCAGCTTCGGGTTCCGCTTGGCGGCGCCGGCGCCACCGGTCACGGTCAGCTTCTGCCGGACGCCGTGGCCCTTCATGCCGGGCCGGCAGGCGATCTCGTACGAGCCGGCCTTCACCTCGGCGGTGAGCGTGTACTTGGTGCCCGGGCCGATGTTCTCCTTCTCGGAGACGATCCGGTCGTCCGGGAACAGGATCTCGACCTCGGTCGCCTTCGAGCCCTTGTTCTCGATCTTCAGCGTGACCTGGCCGGCCGGCACCGACGTGCTGGAGGTCTCGCACTTCGCATCGGCGGCCGTGACCTGTATGGCGTCACCGTCCTTGGCATCGCTCTTCGCGGTGCAGGCCGAGAGGGCGGTCAGAGCCGCCGCGGTGGCGGCGGCGGTGACGGTCAGTCGGACGGCGCGCATGCAGGCTCCAAGCGGATCTGGTCTGGTGAGGCTGCCCTAACTTACATGAGGCTACCCTCACTCATACCCCCGCCTCCCGTGATTCGGCTCTCATGGAAAGATCACGAAGCGTCCGCCCGGGCCGCGGTGCTTCAATTCCCCGGTGACTGACTACGACGTACTCCGCGTCTTCTGCGGGCCGAACGGCGGCTACGGCAACGAACTGGGCGTCGTCCGCGACGGCTCGGTGCTGCCCGAGCGGAGCGACCGGCAGGCGCTGGCGGCCAAACTCGGCTTCAGTGAGACCGTGTTCGTGGACGACCCCGAGCGCGGGGTGATCGACATCTACACCCCCACCCTGCGCCTGCCCTTCGCCGGCCACCCCTGCGTGGGCACGGCCTGGCTGCTCGACGTGCCCGAACTCGTCACCCCCGCCGGGGTCGTGGGGACCCGCCTGGACGGCGAGTTCACCTGGATCGAGGCCCGCGCGGAGTGGGTGCCCCCGCGCACCCTGCGCCAGTACGCGAGCGCCGCCGAGGTGGACGCCCTCGACGTGCCGCCGCCGGGGGAGTGGATCTACGCCTGGGCCTGGGAGGACGAGGCGGCCGGGCGGATCCGGGCCCGCGCCTTCCCCGGGCGCGACGACGGCGTCGAGGAGGACGAGGCCACCGGCGCGGCGGCGCTGCTCCTCACCGACCGGCTGGGCCGGGCGCTGAACATCGCCCAGGGCGAGGGCTCCCAGCTCCTGACCGCCCCCCAGCCGCACGGCTGGACCGAGGTCGGCGGACGGGTCCGCCTGGAGCGCTGACGCGTGCGCGCGTCCGGGGGATAGCCCGGGACCCCGTTCGGGTGGATCCACGGGTGCGCGCGACGGCCGGCGGGGGCGAACGGGGACCTCTGGGCGTGACCACTCCGCCTCCCTGAGAGGAGCACCATGCGCATCAGATCAGTCCTGGCCGCGACCGTCCTCGCCGCCGCCCTCGCCGCGTCCGGCGCCACGACGGCCAGTGCCGCCCATCACCACGAGAAGACCGACGACGAGGCCGTGTGCAGCCCGTACGCCGGCACCCTCACCTCGCTGGAGAACCACCTGACGTGGTCGGGCGCCCACTGCAGCGACTACCTGCGCTGATCCGGCCCGGGTCCCCTCCCGTGCGCGGCGGGGACCCGGTCGTACCGCGCTCAGGGGAGGGTCAGGATGTCCGCGCCGGTCTCCGTCACCACCAGCGTGTGCTCGAACTGCGCGGTCCGCTTGCGGTCCTTCGTCACGACCGTCCAGCCGTCGTCCCACATGTCGTACTCATGGGTGCCCAGCGTCAGCATCGGCTCGATCGTGAACGTCATCCCCGGCTGCATCACGGTCGTCGCGTGCGGGCTGTCGTAGTGCGGGATGATCAGCCCGGAGTGGAACGCCGTGCTGATGCCGTGCCCGGTGAAGTCCCGCACCACGCCGTAGCCGAACCGCTTGGCGTACGACTCGATGACCCGGCCGATGACGTTGATCTGCCGGCCGGGCTTCACGGCCTTGATCGCCCGGTTCAGCGCCTCGCGGGTGCGCTCCACGAGCAGCCGCGACTCCTCGTCCACGTCACCGACCAGGTAGGTGGCGTTGTTGTCGCCGTGCACCCCGCCGATGTACGCCGTCACGTCCAGGTTGACGATGTCGCCGTCCCTGAGGACCGTCGAGTCCGGGATGCCGTGGCAGATGACCTCGTTGACCGAGGTGCACAGCGACTTGGGGAAACCCCGGTAACCGAGCGTGGACGGGTAGGCGCCGTGGTCGCACATGTACGCGTGGGCGACCTTGTCGAGCTGGTCCGTGGTGACGCCGGGCGCGATCAGCTTCGCGGCCTCCGCCATCGCCCGCGCGGCGATGCGGCCGGCGGTCCGCATCGCCTCGATGGTCTCGGGGGTCTGCACCTCCGGCCCGGTGTACGGCGCCGGCGCGGGCTTGCCGACGTACTCGGGGCGGCGGATGTTTCCGGGAACCGGACGGGTGGGGGACAGCTCCCCCGGTACGAGCAGCGACTGGCCAGACATGCAAGCGAGTCTAACCAGCGGACATGGGGGAACATGTCGGTGGCGAGAGGAGCTGGTCATGGCCCTGTTCAAGAAGCGCACCGTCGGCAAGCCGGGCGAGTGGTACTACTGCCTGGAACACAAGAAGGTCGAGGAGGGCCCGGACTGCCCGGGCAAGGACCGCTTCGGTCCGTACGCCTCCCCCGAGGAGGCCCGGCACGCGATGGAGAGAGCGGCCGAGCGCAACCTCCAGTGGGAGAACGACCCGCGCTGGCACGACGCGCCCGCCGGGGGCGGCGCCGACGAGGACTGATCACGCCGACACGGCCGCGCGCCGCTCGCGCATCCGTACCGCGTGCTCGTTCGTCCGGGCGTCGTACGCCATCAGCCGCGGCAGGCACAGCGCCAGCAGCCCCACCGCGCCCGCGCACGCCAGGCCACCGGACCAGACCGAGGCCCGTACGCCCGCCCACGCGGCCGTGCCGCCCGCCCGGACCTGACCGAGCTGCGGGCCGACCGAGTACGACAGCAGTTCGATCCCGGCGAGCCTGCCGCGCAGCTCGTCCGGGATCGTCTGGTTCCACATGGCCGCCCGGAAGATCCCGCTGACCATGTCGAAGCCGCCGCCGACGGCGAGGAACAGCAGCACCAGCCAGACGTTCCCGCAGACCCCGGCCGCCGCCACCGCCAGGCCCCAGCCGGCGGCCGACAGCACCACCAGCACCCCGTGCCGGTGTACCCGCGAGGTCCAGCCGCTCGTCAGGCTCACCAGCAGCGCGCCCGCCGGGATGGTCGCGTACATCAGCCCGAGCGCCCACCGCGCGTGCAGGTCGTCGGCGAGGAACGGCAGCACGGCCAGCGGCATGGCCAGGAACATCGCCGCGAGGTCGACGGCGTAGGTGCCGAGGAGTTCCTTGCGGCTCCACGCGTACCGGGCGCCCTCCGCGATCGCCTTCAGGTCCGGCTTCGCGGCCTCCGCGGCGGCGGGGGAGGGGGCGATCCGCGCGATGTACGCCAGCGAGACGGCGAAGGTCAGCAGATCGGCCGCGTAGGCCCAGCCGAGGCCCGCGTAGGCCACGACCACGCCCGCGACCGCCGGGCCCGCCACTCCGCCGACGGTCCAGCGCAGCGAGTTCAGCGAGGCCGCCGCCGGCATGTCGTCGTGGGCGACGATCCGGGGCCACAGGGAGTCCAGGGCCGGGCGCTGCACGGAGACCAGCGCGGAGGAGAGGGCGGCGACGACGTACAGCGGCCAGACCGCGGGGCGGGGCAGCAGGGCGTTCAGCAGCAGGGCGGCGCTGAGCAGGCCCTGGCCGGCCTCCGTCCACACGATGAGCTTCCGCTTGTCCAGGGCGTCGGCGAGGGCGCCGCCGTAGAGGCCGCACACGATGAGCGGCAGCAGCTCGACGGCGCCGATCGCGCCGACCGCTGCGGCGGACTCCGTCAGGTCCTTGAGCTGGACCGGCAGCGCGACGAAGGTCAGGAAGCTGCCGAAGTTGCTGATCAGACCGGACTTCCACAGGCGCCGGAAGTCGGCGGAGGCTTTCCAGGGGGCGAGGTCGGGGAGGAGGGCTCGGCTCACCGGGGAATGCTCGACGGCCCGGCCCCGCCGGGCAACTGGTTTTCCGCCCTGCATCGAGACCGTACGGCGCCGCTCACGAACCGGTGCGGCACCGTGCCGGACGCGGACCGCCGCGGCCTCCTCCCGGCCCGGTCCGACCGGAGCGGGGCCGGCTGGTGGAGGGTGAGCGGCTGGGGCCCGGCGGGGTGTTGGGAGGGGCGGCGGACCGGGACCGTCGGCCGGCCGGGAGAGGCGGAGGGCTGGGAGCCCGGCGGGCTGGGAAGGCCGACGAGGCCGGAGGCCCTGGAGGCCGGCAGGGCCGGAGGCCGGGAAGTCCGGGGCCCGGGAAGTCCGGGGCCCGGGAAGTCCGGGGCCCGGGAAGTCCGGGGCCCGGGAAGTCCGGGGGCGGCAGCCCGAGAGGGGCGACTGGCCGGGACAGCCCGGGAGGGACGGTCGGCCGGCCGGGGGAGCCCGGCGGGGTGGGGGAAGTCGGGACCGTCGGCCGGCGGTGAGGGCCGGCGGGCCGAAAGGCGTCGGCCGGGACCGGCGACGGGCCGGGAGGGGGAGCAAGTCGGGCCGCCTGCTGGGCGGAAGGGGCCGGTCGCCGTCAGGAGGCGTTCGGTGGGGGCCTCTTGGCCGAGCGAGCCGGGTGGGTGGGCGGGGCGGTCACCACGGGGCGGGCGGCGGAGCCGTCAGCGCTTCCGTCAGCCGGGCGAGACGGTCCCGGAACCCCCGGCGCGCCCTCGGAGAGCCCCCGTTCTCACCCGCCGCCGCGCTCACCAGGTGCTGCACGCTGTCCAGGTCCAGCTCCGCCCCCTCGGGCACGGCCAGCGTGTCATGCGCCATCGCGGCCAGCTCGCCCCCGCCCGCCCCCAGCGCCAGCACCGTCACCCCGGCCCGCCGGGCGTCGTGCACCCGCTCCAGCAGCGGCGCCGGCTCCTCGGGCGCCACCACCAGCAGCGTCTCCCCGCGCCGCGCCGCCGCGATCCGCCCCGGCCCCACCGCCAGATGCGCGGGATCACAGGGGCGCGCGTGATGCCGTACCAGCGTCGGCGCCAGCTCGGGCGTGCCCGACCACGCGGCCTCGTCCACCAGATGCGCGGCCAGGTGCCACGGCTCGTACTCCGGCGTCCCCACCAGCAGCAGCCCGCCGCCGTGCGCCACCACCGACCCGCGCAGCACCCCCGCGAACCTCCGGGTGGCCCCCAGCCACTCGGTCCCGGCCAGCACTTCCCGCAGCAACGCGACCCGTACGGCGTCCATGCGACCGCATCCTGCCGCAACCCGGCACTCGTGACACCGAGTTCACCGCGAATTCGCCCGACCCGGGGATGGTGGCTGCCACCCCGCCCGCCCCGCACGCCCGAGGAGCCGCCCGATGACCGACGTGTCCGTCCCCTTCCGCGCGGGCCACGAGGGCTACGCGGGCTTCCGCATCCCGGCCGTCGTCGCCACCCGCTCCGGCACCCTGCTCGCGTTCTGCGAGGGCCGCGTCGACTCCGCCGCCGACCACGGGCACATCGCCGTCGTGCTCAAACGCTCCACGGACGGCGGCCGCACCTGGGGCCCGCTCCAGGTCGCAGCGGACAACGGCGCGAACCTCGCCGGCAACCCCGCCCCCGTCGTCCTGGACACCGGCCGCGTCCTGCTCGTGCACGTGCGCGCCGCCGCCTCCGCCACCGAGGCCGACATCCTGCGCGGCCAGGTCGGGGACGCCGACGGGCGGCGCGTGTGGGTGCAGCACAGCGACGACGACGGGGCGACCTGGTCCAGCCCCAGGGAGATCACCCAGCAGGTGAAGAAGCCCGGCTGGCGCTGGTACGCCACCACCCCCGGCCACGCCCTCCAGCTGGCCTCCGGCCGCGTCCTCGTCCCCGCCAACCACACCCTGCCGCCCACCGGCACCGACACCGGTGCCGAGGCCAGGTACAACGGCGGGCACTGCCTGCTCAGCGACGACCGCGGCGAGAGCTGGTACCTGGGCTACCTGGACGAGAACACCGACGGCTACGTCAACGTCAACGAGACCACCGCCGCCGAACTCCCCGACGGCCGCGTCTACCTCAACACCCGCAACGACTCCCCGTCACCCGGCAACCGCGCCGACGCCCACTCCGAGGACGGCGGGAAGACCCTCGTCAAGCCCTTCCGGCCGCAGGCCGGGCTGACCGCGCCGGTCTGCGAGGCCTCCGTGCTCCAGCTCCGCGACCCCGACCTGCTCCTCTTCTCCGCCCCGGCCGACCCCGCCGCCCGCGCCCTGATGACGATCCGCGCCTCCGGCGACGGCGGCGTCACCTGGCGCCCGGTGTTCACCGTCGACGGGCTGCCCGCCGCCTACTCCGACCTGGTCCGCGTCGACCCGCACACCGTCGGGCTCCTGTACGAGACGGGCGACTTCGGCGCCTACGAGACGATCACCTTCCGCCGGGTGCCCGTACACCGGCTGACCTGAGCCGGTACGGACCCGGCGGCGGACGTAGAGTCGGCCCATGACCTCTACCGACAGCGCACAGACCCCTGCCAAGGCCCCCGCCAAGGACCCCTGGGACCTGCCCGACGTCTCCGGGTACGTCGTCGGCGTGCTCGGCGGCACCGGACCGCAGGGCAAGGGCCTCGCCTACCGGCTCGCGCGGGCCGGCCAGAAGGTGATCGTCGGCTCCCGCGCCGCCGAGCGGGCCCAGGCCGCCGCCGCGGAACTCGGGCACGGCGTCGAGGGCGCCGACAACGCCGAGACCGCGCGCCGCAGCGACATCGTGATCGTCGCCGTACCGTGGGAGGGCCACGGCGACACCCTGAAGTCGCTGCGCGAGGAGCTGGCCGGAAAGCTCGTCGTGGACTGCGTCAACCCCCTCGGCTTCGACAAGAAGGGCGCCTACGCCCTCAAGCCGGAGGAGGGCAGCGCCGCCGAGCAGGCCGCCGCCCTGCTGCCGGACTCCCGGGTCGCCGCCGCCTTCCACCACCTGTCGGCCGTCCTGCTCCAGGACCCGGAGATCGAGCAGATCGACACCGATGTGATGGTGCTCGGCGAGGAGCGCGCCGACGTGGAGATCGTGCAGGCGCTGGCCGGGCGCATCCCCGGCATGCGCGGCGTCTTCGCGGGCCGGCTGCGCAACGCCCACCAGGTCGAGTCGCTGGTCGCGAACCTGATCTCGGTCAACCGCCGGTACAAGGCACACGCCGGGCTCCGCGTCACCGACGTGTGAGCCGGGTCCGGCCGTGTCCGGCCATGGGGGACACTGGAACCTCGAGCAGTGTCCCCCCGACAGGATCCGGAGCCGACCCCCATGCCCCCCCTGCCCCCGCCCAGCCCGACCCGGCGACTCGCCCTCTACACCCTCGTCGTCTGCCTCCTCGCGGTGGCCGCGGCGGTCGTCTCCTTCGTGCAGGGGAGCTGGCTGGGCATCGTCTGGGTGCTGCTGGCGGGCCTGTCCTCCAACATGACCTGGTACTACGTCAAGCGCGGCAGGACGGCCCGCGGCGGGTCCGTCACGGGCTGACCGCGGAGCAGTACTCGTCGGCGCCCCGCCAGAACCGGTACAGGTCCTGGCCGCAGTAGCGGGAGACGTCGTCGACGTTCAGGGCCCGCATGACCGAGTCGATCACGTCGAAGAACGCGCTGTTGACCGACGGCAGCCACAGCAGCGCGAACACGAACAGCAGCCCGAACGGCGCGAACGGCTCCACCTGCCGCTTCACGTTGTACGACAGCCACGGCTCGATCACCCCGTAGCCGTCCAGGCCCGGCACCGGCAGGAAGTTCAGCAGCGCCGCCGTCACCTGGAGCAGCGCGAGGAACGCCAGCGCGAACCGGAAGCCGGCGGGGACGCCGTCCAGCGCGTGCAGCCAGAACGGGGCCGTGCACACCGCCGCGAACAGCACGTTCGTCAGCGGGCCCGCCGCCGAGATCAGGCTGTGCCGCCAGCGGCCCCGGATGCGGCTCCGCTCGATGAACACCGCGCCGCCGGGCAGACCGATCCCGCCCATGATCACGAACAGCACCGGGAGCACGATGCTCAGCAGCGCGTGCGTGTACTTCAGCGGGTTCAGCGTGAGGTAGCCCTTCGCGCCGACCGTGATGTCCCCGCTGTGCAGGGCGGTGCGGGCGTGCGCGTACTCGTGCAGGCACAGGGAGACGATCCAGGCCGCCGTCACGAACAGGAACACCGCGACGCCCGGCTGCGCGGCGAACCCGCTCCAGGTGGCCCAGCCGGTCACCGCCGTCACGGCCAGGATGCCGACGAACACCGGGCTGATCTGCCGATCGCCGCGGCGGGTGGTGGCGGTGGTCATGGGGAAGAGCTCCTCGGGTCGCGTCGGGCGGGCCGGGATCGACCGTACCGGTGATCGCGGGGAAACGTCCTGCGAGCGGCCGGAGGTTCCTGCTAGTCGTTACGCTGTCATCGAGTCGACTGAGGAGGTGGCCATGACGATCGCCGAGGGCTGGGTCGAGCTTGTCCAGGACGCCATTCATGTGCCGAAGAGCGCGCGCCTCCGCCTGACGAGGAATGGTCTCACCTTGGTACCGGTCACCTACGCGCACAGGGCGACTCAGCGGCGCATCGAGAACCAGATCGAAGAACGGCTGCCGGGCTGGGTGGCGACGAGCGAGTTCTCGGTCGTCCCTCCCCGGGAGGGCTACAGGCCCGAACCCGATGCCACGGCGATTCCGCGCGAGCTGGTCGAGACGGACAAGAGCGACATCAGCGAAGAGCTGCTGCCCTTCGTGGTCGAGGTCGTCTCACCGGAGAGCAAGAACCGCGGCTACAACACCAAGCCGAGCCATTATGCTCTGCGCCGCATCCCCGCCTACCTCGTCGTCGACGTGCTCGCCGGCCGTTGGACCCTGCTGACCCGCCCGGAGGACGGCGAGTACCAGCACCAGGAGTCCGGCGTCTTCGGGGATCAGATCAAGATCCCCGTCGCCGACCAGACCCTCGTCCTCGACTCCTCCCAGTTCATCCGCATCTGAGACCCGCGAGCGGCGCCCGGTGGTCCCCAGGGACAATGGACCCCGTGCGCTATCGGCTGCTCGGCACCACTCAGGCGATCCGTCCCGACGGTACGGCCGTCCCGGTCGGCGGGGCGCGGTTGCGCGCCCTGCTGAGCGTGCTCGCGCTCAGGGCCGGGCGGACCGTGCCCGCGGGGGTGCTGGTGGACGAGGTGTGGGGCGCCGACCCGCCCGCCGACGCCACCGGCGCTCTCCAGGCGCTCGTCGGCCGGCTCCGCCGGACCCTCGGCGCCGCAGCCGTCGTCTCCGCCGACGGCGGCTACCGGCTCAGCGCCACGCCCGACGACGTCGACCTCGTCCGCTTCGACCGGCTGACCGGCGACGGCCTCGCCGCCCTCGCCGACGGCGACCCGGCCAAGGCCGCCGCCGTCCTCGACGACGCCCTCGCCCTGTGGCGCGGCCCCGCCCTCGCCGACCTGCCCGACCGCACCGCCGAGGCGGCCCGCTGGGAGACCCGCAGGCTCGACGCCCTGCGCGCCCGGCACACCGCCGCCCTCGCCCTCGGCGAGGCCGAGCGGGCGCTGCCCGAGCTGACCGCGCTGTGCGACAGCCACCCGCTGGACGAGCCCCTCCAGGCGCTGCGGCTGCGCGCCCTGCGCGACACCGGCCGCCCCGCCCGGGCACTCGCCGCCTACGAGGACGTACGACGCCTCCTCGCGGACCGGCTCGGCTCCGATCCCGGCCCCGAACTGCGTGCCCTGCACGCCGAACTGCTGCGGGAGGAACCGGCCGAGCGGGCTCCCGCGGCCCGGCCGGGCAACCTGCCCGCCCGGCTCACCTCCTTCGTCGGCCGGGAGGCCGACCTCAGGACCATCGGCGCCGACCTGGCGACGGCCCGCCTGGTCACCCTGCTGGGGCCCGGCGGCGCCGGCAAGACCCGGCTCTCGCAGGAGGCCGCCGAGGCGGTACGGCACACCGCACCGGACGGGGTGTGGCTCGCCGAGCTGGCCCCCGTGGACGCCCCGGACGCCGTACCGCAGGCCGTGCTCACCGCGATCGGCGCCCGCGAGACCGTGCTGCACGGCGCCGGCGTGGACGGCATGCGCGCGGTCTCCGACCGGCACGGCGACCCCGTCGAACGGCTCGTGGAGCACTGCGCCCGGCGCCGCATGCTGATCATCCTGGACAACTGCGAGCACGTCGTGGACGCCGCCGCCCGGCTCGCCGAGCACCTGCTGGCCCGCTGCCCGGAGCTGACCGTCCTCGCCACCAGCCGGGAACCCCTCGGCGTGCCGGGGGAGCTGGTCCGGCCCGTGGAGCCGCTGCCCGAGCCGGTCGCGCTGCGGCTGCTCGCCGACCGGGGCGCGGCGGCCCGCCCCGGCTTCCGGGTCGAGGACGACCCGGAGGCGTGCGCCGAGATCTGCCGCCGCCTGGACGGACTGCCCCTCGCGATCGAGCTGGCGGCGGCCCGGCTGCGCATGCTGACGCCTCGTCAGATAGCGGACCGGCTGGACGACCGTTTCCGGCTGCTCACCTCCGGCAGTCGCACCGTGCTGCCCCGCCAGCAGACCCTCAGAGCCGTCGTCGACTGGTCCTGGGACCTGCTGGACGCCGGCGAACGGGACGTCCTCGCCCGGCTGTCGGTGTTCGCCGGCGGCTGCGACCTCGCCGCCGCCGAGGCGGTGTGCGGGCCGGCCGCCCTGGACGCGCTCGGCTCCCTGGTCGACAAGTCCCTCGTGGTGGCCGCCCCGGCGGCCGACGGCGGCATGCGCTACCGGCTGCTGGAGACCGTCGCCGAGTACGCCGCCGAACGCCTCGCCGAGACCGGCCACCGCGCGCGGGCCCAGCGCGCCCACCTGACCTACTACCGGGAACTCGCCCGCACCTCCGACCCGCTGCTGCGCGGCTCCGGGCAGCGCGCCGCCATCGACCGGTTCCAGCTGGAGTACGAGAACCTGCGCACCGCGTTCCGGCACGCCGTCGCCCAGCGCGACGAACAGGAGTGCCTGTGCCTGGTGCTGTCCCTGTTCTGGTTCTGGCAGATGCGCGACCAGCGCATCGAGATCCGCACCTGGTGCCGGGAGGTCATGGCGCTCGGCCCCGACCCGTTCACCGAGCCGGTCCGCCGCGCCGAACCGGTGTGGCAGCGCTGCACCGACACCCCGCCCCCGTACACCGGAGAGCTCCTCGCCGAGGCCCGGCGCGGGGTCCATCTGGCCCATCTGGCGTGCATGGACACCGAGATCGACCTCTGGCAGACCCCCGAGGCGGCGGCGAAGCTCCGTGTCGTCACCCAGGTCTACGAGCCCGGCCTGCCGCAGACCTGCCGGCCCCCGGGCATGCTGTGGTTCTTCGCCGGGCTGCTGACCGGCGGCGCCGATCAGGTGCGCACCATCGTGGACGCCAACGTGCGGACCTGCCGGGAGACCCCGGGCTACGAGTGGGAGCTGGCCGGCGCCCTCCACCTGCGCGCCAACCTCCTGGCCAACCGGGGCTCCTGGGCGGGCGACGCCACCCGCGACGCCGACGAGTCCCTGGAGATCTACCACCGGCTCGGCGACGCCTGGGGCACCACCGAGGCCCTGTCCGCCCGCGGCGAGGCCAACGAACGCAAGGGCGCCCACCGCGAGGCCGCCGCCGACTACCAGGCCGCCATCGAACACGCCGAACGCCTCGGCGCCCGCGCCCAGGTCGCCGTGCTCCGCGCCCGGCTCGGCAGCGTGCTCGTGCAGGCCGGCGAGAACGAACGCGGCGAGCGGATGCTCCGCGACGTCACCATGGACGAGGGGAGCGTCCACAACGAGGCCGTGCCCTTCGCGCGGCTCTTCCTCGCCGGCTGGCTCAGTCTGACCGGCCGCACCGCGGAGGCCCGCGAACAGCTCCGGCTGACGCGCGAGGAGGTCACCCTCGCGCGTTTCGTCGTGTTCGACGCGCTGATCACCTCCCAGGAGGCATGGGTGGACGCCGTGGACGAGCGCACGGAGGACGCCCTCTCCCGGGTCCGCAGGGCCGTCCGTCTCGCCACCGACCCGCTGTCCGAGGCCCTCAACCCGCACCTGAACTCCATCTGCCTCACCACCGCGGCGATGGCCCTCGCCCGCGCCGACGGCGGCAGCCGCGCCCTCGACGCCGCCCGCTGCCTGGGCGCCGCCGACGCGCTGCTGCCGCCCGGCCACATCCCCTCCGACGTGGAGCGGCGGTGCCACGCCATGACCGAGGCGCGGATCCGGGAGGCGCTGGACCCGGTCTCGTACGAGGCCGCGTACGCCGAGGGCGGTGGCCTCTCCCTCGCGGAGGCCACCGCCCTGCTCTGAGCACCGGGAGGCGTCAGCTCTTCGTGCGGAACTTGTGGATGGCGACCGGGGCCATGACCGCGGTCAGGCCGACCGACCAGATCAGCGTCACCCACAGGTCGTGCGCGACCGGGCCGCCCTCCATCAGGCCGCGCGCGGTGTCGGCCAGCGACGACAGCGGGTTGTAGTCGGTGAACGCCTGGAGCCAGCCCGGCATCGAGGAGGTCGGCGCGAAGATCGACGAGCCGAACTGGAGCGGCATCAGCACCAGGAAGCCCATCGCCTGCACCGACTGCGCGTTCTTCATCACCACGCCGAGGGTCAGGAACACCCACATCAGCGCCGAGCCGAACACCGCCGACAGCCCCACGGAGGCCAGCAGACCGCTCCAGCTGTTGATGTCGTAGCCCACGAGGAGGGCCACCACCAGCAGCACCAGGGTCGCGAACAGCATCCGCATCAGCTCCACCGCGATCTTCGCGAAGAGCACGGAGCCGCGCCCGATCGGCAGGGACCGGAAGCGGTCCATGACACCGGAGTTGAAGTCCTGGTTGAAGCCGGTGCCCACGCCCTGGGCCATGTTCATGCCCATCATGGCCATGAGGCCGGGGACGACGTACTGGACGTACTGGTCCTGCCCGCCGCCGAGGGACTTCCCGATGGAGCCGCCGAAGACGTACACGAACAGCAGGGTGAAGACGACCGGGAACAGGATCGCGTCGAACATCGACTCCGGGTCCTGGCGGATCCACAGCAGGTTGCGGCGGATCAGCGCGCCGGTGTGGCGCAGATGGGCGCGCAGCGGGATCGGCGTGTCGGCCTTCGGCGCGGCCGGGGACAGGGTGGCGGCGGTCATACGGCGACCTCCTGACGGTCGTCGGCGGGCGTGGCGTCCTGCGGGGCACTGGCGCGGTGGCCGGTGAGCGACAGGAACACCTCGTCCAGGCTGGGCAGTTCGGTGGTGACGGAGGAGACCGTGATGCCGCGCGCGGTGACCGCGCCGACGACGGCCGTCAGCTGCTCGTCGCTGAGGATCGGCACCAGCAGGGTCCCGGTGTCGGTGTCCACGGTGGTCGTGGCGAGCCCGGTGATGCCCAGCTCGTCCAGCATCGTGGCGAGCGGGCCCAGTTCCAGCGGGTCCACGGGCCGCACCCGCAGGGTGCGTCCGCCGACGCGGGCCTTCAGCTCCTCGATCCCGCCCTTCGCGATGACCTTGCCCCGGTCCACCACGGTCAGTTCGGACGCGAGCTGCTCGGCCTCCTCCATGTACTGGGTGGTGAGCAGCACGGTGACGCCGTCGCCGACCATCGCCTTCACCTCGTCCCACACCTCGTTGCGGGTGCGCGGGTCGAGGCCGGTGGTCGGCTCGTCCAGGTACAGCACGGCGGGCCGGCCGATCATGGACGCGGCCAGGTCCAGCCGCCGCCGCATGCCGCCGGAGTACGTGCCCGCGGGCCGCCTGGCCGCCTCCGTCAGCGAGAACCGCTCCAGCAGCTCGTCGGCGCGGGCGCGGGCGTCCTTGCGGGACAGGTCCAGCAGCCGGCCGATCAGGTACAGGTTCTCCCAGCCCGGGAGCTTCTCGTCCACGGAGGCGTACTGGCCGGTGAGGCCGATGACCCGGCGCAGCCGGCGGGGCTGCCGTACGACGTCGTAGCCGGCCACCGTGGCCTGCCCGGCGTCGGGGGTGATGAGGGTGGACAGGATGCGTACGAGGGTGGTCTTGCCGGCGCCGTTCGGTCCGAGCACACCCATCACGGTGCCCTCGCGCACGTCCAGGTCGACACCGTCCAGCGCCTTGGTCTCGCCGTAGTGCTTGACCAGTCCCCGTACGGTCACGGCGGAGCGTCCGCCGGCGGGGTTGTCGTCGATGCGTGTCATGCCGATGACAGTGCCAGCCCCCACCGACAAACCACCGACAGCCGACCGACAGCCGACCGACACCCGCCGACAGCCGACCGACACCCGCCGGCAGCCGGCCGACATCACCGACACATCCCCGACGAGCACCGCGACCATCAATTGAGCAACCACGACGGCGAGCACCACATCCGCGAGAGCGGCGCCGGCTTAGGCGCAAAAGACGGCGGCAGCCCGCCGACGGGGGACGATCGGCGGGCTGCCCGGTGGTGCCGCAGTGGTCTAGTGGACGGAGTGCTCCTCCAGCGGGAACGTCCCGCCGACCACGTCCTCCGCGAACGCCTTGACCGCGTCGCCCATGACCTCACGCAGGTTCGCGTACTTCTTGACGAACTTCGGGACCCGGCCGGAGGTCAGCCCGAGCATGTCCGTCCAGACCAGGACTTGCGCGTCCGTCTCCGGTCCCGCGCCGATGCCGACGGTCGGGATGTGCAGCACCCGCGTCACCTCGGCCGCCAGCTCCGCCGGGACCAGCTCCAGCACCACCGCGAACGCGCCCGCGTCCTGCACGGCCTTGGCGTCGCGCAGCAGCTGCTGTGCCGCCTCCTCGCCGCGCCCCTGCACCCGGTAGCCCATCGCGTTGACGGACTGCGGGGTCAGCCCGATGTGGGCCATGACCGGGATGCCGGACTCCACCAGCAGCCGGATCTGCTCGTGCGACCGCTCGCCGCCCTCCAGCTTGACCGCGCCGACCCCGGCCTCCTTCACCAGCCGGGTCGCCGAGCGCAGCGCCTGCACCGGGCCCTCCTGGTAGGAGCCGAAGGGCAGGTCGCCGACGATCAGGGAGCGAGTGGTGCCGCGTACGACGGCCGCGGACAGCATGGTCATCTCGTCGAGGGTGACGGGGACGGTGGTGTCGTACCCGAGGTGGCAGTTGCCCGCCGAGTCGCCGACCAGGATGACCGGGATGCCGGCCTCGTCGAAGACGGACGCGGTCATCGCGTCGTACGCGGTGAGCATGGGCCACTTCTCGCCCCGCTCCTTGGCGAGGGCGATGTCGCGGACGGTGATGCGGCGGGTGCCCTTTCCTCCGTAGAGGCCCCCGTACAGCGCCTTGCTGCCGTCGGAGGGCTTGTTCTGGGCAGCCGAAAGCTGCGTCATGGCAACGGCTCCTTCAGTCATCTCGAGGCGCCCTGACGGCGTCCCCGGATCGACTCCATGGTGGCACCTCGTGCCATTCGGGGCCAGGGGTACCCCCGTGTGAGCCGAACCGCGTAAGGCCTTGGTAAAGAAATAAGATACGAGACGGTTCCGTATCGGAATGATCGTAGGCTCGGACACATGACAAGTCCCGTCCCTGCCTCCCGAATACCGGAAGCGGTACACCGACGCCGTTGGGCGATCCTCGGCGTGCTCATGCTCAGCCTGCTGATCGTGGTGCTCGACAACTCGATCCTGAACGTCGCCATCAAGACCATCGCCACCCCGGCGCCCACCGGCCTCGGCGCCACGCAGAGCCAGATCGAGTGGGCGATCAACGCCTACACCCTCGTCTTCGCCGGCCTGCTGTTCACCGCCGGACTCGTCGGCGACCGGCTCGGCCGCAAGAAGGTGCTGCTCGGCGGCATCCTCGTGTTCGGCATCGGCTCCGCGCTCGCCGCCGAGTCCGGCTCGCCCGGCCAGCTGATCGCCTACCGCGCGGTGATGGCCCTCGGTGCCGCCTTCGTCATGCCCGCCACCCTCGCCGTGCTCATGAACGTCTTCGAGCGCGAGGAACAGCCCAAGGCCATCGGCATCTGGGCCGGCGGCGTCGGTCTGGCCATCGCCATCGGCCCGATCACCGGCGGCGCCCTCCTCGACCACTTCTGGTGGGGCTCGGTCTTCCTCGTCAACGTGCCCATCGTGATCGTCGCGCTGGTCCTGATGGCCTGGCTGGTGCCCGACTCCCGCGACCCGCGGCCCGGCCGCCTCGACCCCATCGGCGTGGTCCTGTCCGTCGTCGGCCTCGTGCTGCTCGTCTACGGCATCATCAAGGGCGGCGAGCTGGCCGACTTCACCGACGCCAAGGCGCTGGGCACCATCGTCGCCGGCCTCGTCGTCCTGGCCGCCTTCGTCGTCTTCGAGAAGCGCAGCGACCACCCGTCGCTGGACGTCACCTACTTCCGCAACAAGGTCTTCTCGGCCGCCATGAGCGCCATCGCGCTGGTCTTCTTCGCGCTGATGGGCGTCACGTTCTTCGGCGTCTTCTACACCCAGAGCGTGCGCGGCTACTCGCCGCTGGAGTCCGGCGTGCTGATGCTGCCGCTCGCCGCCGCCCAGCTGATCTTCGCGCCCCGGGCCCGGCTGCTGGTCGACCGGTTCGGCAACAAGGCCACCACGACCGGCGGTCTGGTGCTGATCGCGGCGACGCTGGCCGCGTTCGCCACCTTCCAGGCCGACACGCCGATCTGGCTGCTGGAGGTCGTGTTCTTCCTCATGGGCACCGGCATGGCGCACATCATGACCCCGACCTCGGTCGTCATCATGCAGGCCCTGCCCCGCGAGAAGGCCGGCTCCGCCTCGGCGCTCAGCAACACCTTCCGCCAGGTCGGCGGCGCCCTCGGCATCGCCGTCCTCGGCTCGGTGCTCGCCACCTCGTACCGCAACGGCATCGAGGACAAGCTCGGCCTGCTGCCACCCGGCCTGCGCGCGACGGCCGGCGAGTCCATCGAGGCCACCCTCGGCGTCGCCGAGAAGCTCGGCCCGCGGGGCCAGGCCCTGGTCACCCCCGCCAACGATGCGTTCCTGCACGCCATGCACGTCACCGCCCTGTGCGGCACGGGCGTCGCGCTGGTCGGCGCCGTGGTGACCTTCCTGTTCCTGCCGGGCAAGCCGCCCGCCGGCCGGCGGCAGGACAAGGAGCCGGAGCTGGTCGCCGCGGGGGAATGAGGCACGCGCGGGGTTCCACGGGGGAAGGAGGCGGCTGCGGGACAATCCCCGCAGCACAGTGAGAGGACGGATCGTCGTGAGCCTTGCCGAGAGCCGACCGCGTCCGGACGGACCCGCGCGCGGCCGGCCGCGCAGCGAAGCGGTGGAACGCGCCATCCTGGAAGGCGTGATGAAGCTCCTGGAGGAGGGCGTGCCCCTCGCCGAGCTGTCCATCGAGCGGGTCGCCCGCACCGCCGGGGTCGGCAAGGCCACCATCTACCGCCGCTGGAGCGGCAAGGAGGAACTGTTCGTCGACGTCGTGCGCGCCGCCGAGCCCCCCGACCCCGAACTCCCCGGCACCTCCCTGCGCGACGACCTCGTCGTACTGCTGGAGTCCCTGCGCCGGCGCGGCCTGGTCAGCCGCTCCTCGGCGATCCTGCACAACGTGTACGCGCAGATGAAGAGCAGCCCGCGGATCTGGGCGGCGTACCACGCCAGCGTCATAGCGCCCCGCCGCGACCTCGCCCTTGACCTGCTGCGCCGCGCGCAGGCGAACGGCGAGATCCGCGCGGACGTCGACCTGGACCTGGCCAACGACATGTTCGTCGGCCCCATGCTCGTCCGCTCCGTCATGCGCCCCGACGCCGAACTGCCCGAGGGGCTGGCGGAGCAGATCGTCGACGCGGTCCTGGACGGCCTACGCCCCGTCAGGTCCACGGTGCCGTAGCACTAATGTGCGCGTTTCGTCACAGACCCCGCGCACCCCGGGGGTCACCGGAACTCGCGGCCCCGGCTCGTTCGTCCTCGTCTTCCGTACGGCCGTCATGGGACGGCGGAACGGAGCCGATCATCCCCTAGGGTCGGAAGAACACGGGGGGCGAACGGTGTGCACGGCAGGCAGTGAGGCAGACGGTATGGCGCAGCAGGCGTACATGACGGAGACGGTGGGCGACGGCTCGGAGCCCGAGCGACCGGGATCCCGGCTCCGACGCCTGGCGCACCGCCTCTTCACCGGGTGGCGGAACGATTCGGGCGTCTGGCGGCGCGGCCTCGTCCTCGCCGTGCTGGCTCTGCTGCTCGCCCTGGTGATGCTGCTGCACGCCCACATGCCGAACGCGGTGGGCAACCTCGGCTCGCTCACCGAGACGTTCCTGCCCTGGCTGGGCCTGGCCGTCCCGGTGCTGCTGGTCCTCGCCCTGGTCCGCCGGTCGCTGACCGCGCTGATCGTGATCCTGCTCCCGGCGATCGTCTGGCTGAACCTCTTCGGCGGGCTGCTGACCGACAAGTCCGGCGCCGGCGGCGACCTCACGGTGGCCACCCACAACGTCAACGCCGACAACCCCGACCCGGCCGCGACCGCCACCGGCGTGGCCGCGTCCGGCGCCGACATACTGGCCCTGGAGGAGCTGCCCGCCTCCGCCGTACCCGTCTACGAGAAGGCGCTGGCGTCGACGTACAAGTACCACGCGGTCGTCGGCACGGTCGGGCTGTGGAGCAAGTACCCGATGACCGGCGTCCACGCCGTCGACATCAAGCTCGGCTGGAAGCGGGCGATGCGCGCCACCGTGGCGACGCCCAGGGGCCCGGTCGCGGTCTACGTCGCCCACCTGCCCTCGGTGCGGGTCAAGATGGAGGCCGGGTTCACCGCCCGGCAGCGGGACAAGAGCGCCGACGCGCTCGGCGAGGCCATCTCCGACGAGCCCCTGAAGCAGGTCGTGCTGCTCGGCGACCTGAACGGCACCATGAACGACCGCGCGCTCAACGGCGTCACCTCCCAGATGCGCTCCACGCAGGGCGCGGCGGGCAGCGGCTTCGGCTTCAGCTGGCCGGCGTCGTTCCCGATGGCCCGCATCGACCAGATCCTGGTGAAGGGCGTGGAGCCGGAGAAGAGCTGGACGCTGCCGCGCACGAACAGCGATCACCTGCCCGTAGCGGCCCGTGTGAAGCTCGACACAGGGTCTTAACCTGCCGGAATACTGGACCTGAGAGAGTTTGTTCCGTCCAGGAACATACCGCGAGACTGAACCTGTACGGCACCGCGCTCTCTGAAAGGTCCCTCATGCCCCTGGCCCTGCTCGCCCTCGCCGTGGGCGCCTTCGGCATCGGCACGACCGAGTTCGTGATGATGGGCCTCCTGCCCGACGTCGCGGACGACCTGCACATCTCGATCCCCGCCGCCGGCCACCTGGTCTCGGCGTACGCGCTGGGCGTCGTCATCGGCGCCCCGCTGCTGGCCGCGCTGACCGCGCGGATGTCCCGCCGCACGGTCCTGATCTCCCTCATGGCCCTGTTCGTGGCGGGCAACGCCCTGTCGGCGTTCGCCCCCGGCAACGGCTCCCTGCTGGCCGCCCGCTTCCTCAGCGGCCTGCCGCACGGCGCCTTCTTCGGCGTCGGCGCGGTCGTCGCCACGGCGATGGTCCCGCCGGAGCGCAAGGCCCGCTCGGTGTCCCTGATGTTCCTCGGCCTGACCGTCGCCAACATCGCGGGCGTCCCCGTCGCCACCCTGATGGGCCAGCACCTGGGCTGGCGGGCGACGTTCCTGGGAGTGAGCGTGATCGGCATCGCCGCGATCGCCTCCCTGGCCCTGCTGATCCCGCACGACCGGAACCACGCGGCCACGTCGACGGGCCTGCGCGGCGAACTCGCGGCCCTGAAGTCGGTACCGGTCTGGCTGGCCCTCGGTACGACGGTGGCGGGCTTCGGCGCGCTCTTCGCGGCCTACAGCTACGTCACCCCGATGCTGACGGACGCGGCGGGCTACGCCGACTCCAGCGTGACCCTGCTCCTCGCCCTGTTCGGCGTCGGCGCCACGGCGGGCAACCTGCTCGGCGGCCGGCTCGCCGACCACTCCCTGCGCGCCACCCTCTTCGGCGGCCTGGTGTCCCTGGGCGCGGTCCTGGCGCTCTTCCCCCTGCTGATGCGGGCGCAGTGGAGCGCGGCCCTGGCGGTCGCCCTGCTGGGCATGGCGGCGTTCGTCACCGGATCCCCGCTCCAGCTGATGGTGATGGAGAAGGCGTCGGCGGCCCCCTCCCTCGCCTCCTCGGCCAACCAGGCGGCGTTCAACCTGGCCAACGCGGGCGGCGCCTGGATCGGCGGCCTCGCCCTGGCGGCCGGCTTCGGCGCGACGTCCCCGGCGCTCGCGGGAGCGGCCCTGGCCGTCCTGGGCCTGGGCGTGGCGAGCGTGGCGTACGCGGTGGACCGCCGCCGGGAGACTCCGTCGGTGGGGCGGGTGGTGGCGTCCCGGGTGCCGGAGACGGAGGACGCGCTGTACCGCTGAGGGCGGCGAGGGGCCCGTGCCGCCAAGGTGCCCCTCGCGGGAAGGGTTCCGCCGGCGAGGGTCCTGGTCCTATCGTCTGGGCCCGTGAACGAAAAAGCGGCTCCCCTGTCCCCGACGGTCTTCCCGCTCGCCAAGGGACGTGTGTGGGCGATGCTGGCCGGCTCGCTGGTCTTCGTCGCCCTGGGCATCGTCTTCCTGGTCGCTCACAGCACCGTGAAGATGACGGTGGCCGGAGCGCTGGCCGTCCTGTTCTTCGGGTTCTGCTCGGTGAGCTTCATCCGGCGCCTGCTCCGTGACCGACCGGAGCTGGTGCTGGACGACGCGGGCGTGGAACACGTGAGCCTGGGCCGGTTCGGCTGGGACGAGATAGCCGCCGTGCGGATGCGGGAGCAGCGGGTGCGCACCACCTCACAGCGGTTCATCGAGCTGGTGCTGCACGATCCGGACGCCTACCTGGCGCGAGCGCCCCAGCTCGTCCGCAGGACCGCGCCCGCGAACGCGCGGCTCGGCCTCGGCCCGGCCAACATGGCCGCGAACACCTTGCCGGTGCCGCCGGAAGCGGTCCTGGAAGCGATGCGGCGCCACTGCCCCGGACTCCCGGTCCAGCACTGAGCCCCGCTCCCCGCAAGCCCCCGCGGCGCCCGCCTCAGCTCCTCAGCTCGCACCACACCGTCTTCCGGTCCGGCCCCTGGACCACGCCCCACCGCTCGGCCAGCGCGTCCACGAGCGCCAGCCCCCGCCCCGACTCGGCCGTTTCCCCTGCCGACAGCAGGACGGGCAACGCGCGCGGGTCGGGATCGGTCACCTCGATCCGCGTACGTCCCACCGCCGTACCCCCGACCCGGACCGTCACCGGTGTTCCCTCGCCGAGGTGGTCGATGACGTTGGTCAACAGCTCCGTCGCACACAGGCGGACGTCGAAGCCGTGCCCACGGAGGTGGTGGCGCAGTTCCGGCGCGGCCTTCGCCGTGGCCAGCAGGTGCAGTTCCAGCGACGTCGTCACTGCGCCGCCGCCTTCCTCAGCGCGGCGGCCAGCGCCCGCGCCGTGGCCGTGTTGCAGTTCCCGAGCGTGACGAGTCCGGCGGGCGGGTGGTACGTACCCGCGAAGCCCGGCAGGTCGACCCGGAGCGAGGGCAGCGTGATGCCGTGCAGGGCGAGCGCGGCGCGGAGTTCCTCGACGCAGAGGGTGACGTCGTAGGCGGTGGGGGAGCGGTCGGACATGAGCGGCGGCACCTTCTGTGCGGTGTGTGACGAACGCCTCACAGACTGTCGCCGCGCTCGCTACCGTGGAAGAGGTTTCGCGTTCGCGACCAGGGCAGCGGAGGAGAGTGAGCGGTGGCTCGGGGCAAGGACATTGACGGCTCGATGAGCGTCCCGACCTTCTACGGCAAGGAGTTGCGGTGGAAGCGGGAGGCGGCCGGCCTGTCGTTGGAGGCGTTCCTTGAGGGCAGCTTCTACGGCAAGACGTACCTCAGCGACATCGAGCACGGGGAGCGGAGGATGCCCATCGATCTGGCTCGCCACGCGGATCGTGTGCTCCGGACCGACGGCTTCTTCGAGCGCCGTTGCGAGGATGTGCGCATGGCCAAGAGGGGCGGGCATGCCGCGTACTTCGAGAAGGTCTTGGAGGCCGAGAAGTATGCCCTGACCATCGAGGAGTGGTGCCCGATCCTCATTCCTGAGCTGCTTCAAACTGCGGCCTATGCGCAAGCCGTGATCTTGGCGGGCTTCCCGCTGTCCCTTGACGAGGAGGTCGAGGAGAAGGTCAGCGGCCGAATGGCCCGTGCCGAGCTTTTCGATCTGGATCACCGCACCCCCGGGTACTGGGCGATCCTGCACGAGTCGCTGATCACCGACCCGATCCTGCCGCCGCCCGAGATGGCGGAGCAGCTCGACCGCATCGTGGAGTTGGCTGAACGTCGTCGGATCACTCCGCAGCTCATCCTGCGGAAGGTCGGTGCACATCCGCTCATGACTGGTCCGGCGAAGATCATGACCTTTGCCGATGCCCCGCCGCTGTTCTACACGGAGGCGCTACACAGCGGTGACACCATCGATGATCCGACCCTCGTGGCGCAGTACCGCTGGTCGTACGATCAGCTCAGGGCCGTCGCACTATCGCCGAAGGCGTCCCTGGCCATGATCAAATCAGCGGCAGAGGATTACCGAAATGGCAAGCAAGCGGATCGACTTGAGTGACGCGCTCTGGGTGAAGAGCAGCTACAGCAACGCGGGCGGCGGGGACTGCGTCGAGGTAGCCGACAACATCCCCGGAGTCATCCCCGTACGTGACTCGAAAACCCCCCGCGGCCCCGTCCTCCTCCTCGCCCCCGCCGCCTGGACCCCCTTCGTCGCCGCGCTCAAGTCCGCGTAACCAGCGACGCGAACGGGGCGTGGGGTGCCCGGCACCCCACGCCCCGTCAGCGGGACGACGAATCCGGCGACTTACCGCTGCCGGAACGACTCCACGTACCCGTTGGCCGGCGAGCCGACCCCCGTCACGTCGTCGTAGCCCTTCACCGCGGACAGCGAGCTGTCCTTGCCCAGGCTGCGGACCGACGTGAGAAGACCGTCCGCGGCGTCGAGGCCGTTGGCGAAGTCCACGCGCGCCACGGCCAGGCCCGACCCCGTCGGGTTGTCCGTGACGTCGTGGAAGACGCCCTTCTTGCCGTACTTGGCGTAGATCACCGGGTTGGCGAAGCCGAGGGGCTTGCCGCCGCGGGCCTCCTGGGCCAGGGCCTGGACCGCCGCGATGACCGGCGCGGCCAGCGAGGTGCCGCCGATGCGGTACTCGCTGTACTGCTCCGTGCCGTCGGGGAAGGTCTGGGTCTGGCCGACCAGGAAGCCGGTGTTCGGGTCGGCGATGGCCGCGATGTCCGGGACGACGCGGTTGCCGGCGGCGTTGTTGGCCGTGGCCAGCGCGTTCGGGACGACGCCCTTCTGGTAGTACGGCTGCGGCACCGTCTTGCTGGTGCCGCCGCCCGCGCCCGAGGTGAACGCGCCGGGGAAGCCGACCCAGCTCTTGCCGTCGGGGGACAGCGACGCCTTCTCGGTGCCCCAGCCGGTCTCCCACTGGTACTTGTCGCCCTTGCCGACGGCCAGTGAGGTGCCGCCGACCGCGGTGACCCAGGCGGAGTTCGCCGGGGTGTCGACCTGCTTCACACCGGTGTTGGCGACCTCGTCGCCGTTGTCACCGGACGAGAAGTAGAAGCCGATGCCCTGGACCGCGCCCAGCTGGAAGACCTGGTCGTAGGCGGCGGCGAGGTCCGGCGTCTGGTTGGCCTCGATGTCGCCCCAGGAGTTGGAGACGATGTCGGCCAGGTGGCTGTCGACGACCTTGCTGAGGGAGTCCAGCAGGTCGTCGTCGTAGCAGGAGGCCGCGCCCACGTAGGTGACGTCGGCGTTCGGCGCGACCGCGTGGACCGCCTCGACGTCCAGGGTCTCCTCGCCGTACCAGCCGGCGGCCCCGCACTCGTCGGTCTTGGTGTAGTTCTTCGGCAGCACCTGGTGCAGCTGGCCGGTCTTCCAGGCCGCGTCGCCGTTCTTCACGGCGTACTTGCCGGCGTCGTAGGCGATCGTCGGGGAGGCGTACGCGTCGGTGATCGCGACGCGGACGTTCTTGCCGGTGTACGTGCCGGCGCCGTACGCCGCGCGCAGCTGCTCGCCGGTGTAGCCCTTGATCGCGTACGGGATCTTCCGGCCGTAGGCGTCCGGGAGCGTCGTCGCGACGTTCGAGCCGTAGTACGACGAGAAGGGGCCCGCGTTCTTGAAGACCGCGTCCGGGGGCGGCAGCTGGTCGTCGTGGTTCGCCTTGTGCGGGGCGTTGTCCAGGCCGGTGACGGTGAGGACCGCGCCCTTCAGGGCGGCCGGGGCGGAGGCCGTGCGCGCCGGGGCGCGGTAGGTCTTGGAGCCCTTGGCGTAGTTGTGCAGCTGGGTGCCGAACGCCTTCTCGGCGGCGGCCACGTCACCGGAGACGGCGACGTAGTGCGGGGTGACCGCGGTGACCGTCAGGCCGGCCGACTTCAGCCAGGACGTGACGGCGGCCACCTGGGCCTTGGTGGCCCCGAAGCGGGCCTGCGCCTTCTTGGCGCTGAGGTACTTGCCGTACAGGGGCGAGCTGGGGTCGGACACCGCCTTGGCGTAGGCGGCGAGTCCGGCCGCGTCCCGGCCGGCCAGGTAGACGCGGGCCTTGACCTGGGCCTTGTCCGAGGTCGCGCCCTTGTCCGCCTTGGCCGTGGCCCACAGCGGCTTGGTGCCCTTCAGTACGTCACGAGCGGGGCTGTCCGCGGCGTGTGCCGCGGGTATGCCCAGCGCCAGCGCACCGGCGATCATGGGCAGTGTCGCTGCCATGCTCACACCGGCGCGCACGGTGGCGCGGTTGGATCTCATAGAACCCCCTGCGATGCGGTTCGCATGCATGTAGTGGTTGGCACGTCGTGGAGGCGCGCGCCGGCCCGCGGCGGTGTCGGCCGACGAGTGGATCACACGATGGGGGCCACTCTTGCGATGAACCGTTCATGCAAGGGGAACGTAAAAGTCAAGAGAAGCTCAAGTAACCGCCCTGCGGGGCGGTTTGACCGATTCATCCTTACGGCGGTGTTACGAACGGGCTTGCGCGCCCCGTTCCTTGAGCATTCCGGCCATCAGCTCGATCTCCGACTGCTGCGCGTCGACCATGCCCTGCGCGAGCCGCTTCTCCACGCCGACCGTGCACTTGGCGACACAGCCCTCGGCCATGTGGATGCCGCCCTTGTGATGGGCCGTCATCAGCTGGAGGTAGAGCACCTCGGCCTGCTTGCCGCTGAGCGACCCGAGCTTCTTCAGCTCGGTGTTCGTGGCCATCCCCGGCATCAGCGCGCCGTCCTTGCCGGAGGCCATGCCGCCCATGCCCATCCAGGTCATCGGCGGGTCGGCGGACACCTTGGGCAGGTTCCACAGGTCCAGCCAGCCCAGCAGCATGCCGCGCTGGTTGGCCTGCGTCTGCGCGATGTCGTAGGCGAGCCGCCGCACCTCCTCGTCCTTCGTGCGGTCGCGCACGATGTACGACATCTCGACGGCCTGCTGGTGGTGGACGGCCATGTCCCGGGCGAACCCGGCGTCCGCCGACTGTGCGCCCGGCGTCTTCGCATCCGGTCCGCCGGCCTCCTCGGCGACCGCGTAGGTGATCGCGCCGGCCGCGACGAGCACCGCCGCCGCGGTTCCGGCGACCCAGCCCACGTGCTGCCGCCTCACTTCATGACCCCGCCGGTGCACGAGGCGCCCGGCTCGGGCGTCTGCTGCCCCTGCACGTACGTGGCGAAGAACTTGTCCACTTCCGGGTCCTTGGCGCTCTTCACCGCGACCTGGTGGCCCCACGCCGACAGGATCAGCGGGGCCTCCTGGTTCTCGTACGGGCTCATCAGCGAGTACGGGGTCTTCTTCACCTTCGCCGCGAGCGCGTCGACGTCGGCCTTGGCCGCCTTGCCGGTGTACGTCACCCAGACCGCGCCGTGCTCCAGCGAGTGCACGGCGTTCTCCTCGGGCACCGCCTTGGTGTAGACGTCGCCGTTGCAGTTCAGCCAGACCGGATTGTGGTTGCCGCCGACCGGCGGGTGCATCGGGTACGACACCTTGGTCGTCACGTGCGTCCGGGACAGCTTGCCCGACCAGGTCTTCACCCCGTCCGCGCCGGTGGTGAACTTCCCGGAGTCCCCGGAGCCCTTGGCGTCGCCGCTCGGCGTGGCCTGGTCCTTGCCGGAGTCGTTCTGCGTCTTCACCAGGACCACACCGCCGACGACGAGACCGACGACGACCACCGCGCTGGCGGCGATGGTGAGCACCCGGTTGCGGCGCTCGCGGGCACGCTCGGCGCGCCGCATCTCCTCGATGCGCGCCTTGCGCGCCGCGGTGCTGCTGTTCTTGCCGGAACCCATGAGGCGTGTCCTTCTGCGGAAGGGGACGTGGACGGTGGGGCCCGCTGATCGTAATGCGGCGGGGCCGCGCTTGACGTGGGCAGGGCACAGGAACCGGAAATTTGAAGCGGGGATGCGCATTATCTACCCTCGCGGTATGCGGCTGCTGCGCTCCACCGACCTGGCCCTGCGCGTCCTGATGCGACTCGCGGTCGCCGACGCCACGCCCACGACCCGTCAGGTCGCCGCCGACATGGACGTGCCCTACACGCACGCCGCGAAGGTCGTCGCCGAACTCCAGCACCTGGGCCTGGTCGACGCCCGGCGCGGGCGGGGCGGCGGGCTTGCGCTCACGGAGCGGGGCCGCACCGCGTCGGTGGGCGCGGTCGTGCGGACCTTCGAGGGCGAGGGCGACGTGGTGGACTGCGAGGGGACGCAGGGGACGGCGGCCTGCCCCCTGCGCTCCGGCTGCCGCCTGCGGGGCGCTCTGCGGGGGGCCCAGGAGGCGTTCTTCGCCGCGCTGGACTCCGTCACCATCGGGGAGCTCGTCGCCGAGCCGACGGGGCCTTTGCTGCTGGGGATCTCCCGGCGGCCGGGGCCGGACTGAACGCGGTGCGACCGGTCGCGTGAGGTTGTCGGGCGTGTGCCGCGCCGTCGTGGCGGGTCGCGCAGTTCCCCGCGCCCCTTCGGGGCGCTCAGCCTTGGGATGGCCGCCAGGTCGGGGCCGTACGTCTCGTGGTGGGTGCCGGCCGGGGCTGGGCTGAACGCGCGCGCGACCGACCACGTGGGGTGGTCGGGTGTGTGCCCCCCGTGGCCGGTCGCGTCTCGCGGATGCTCAGCCCTGGGCCAGCCAGAGGTCGGGGCCGAAGACCTCGTAGTGGATGTCGGCCGGGGCGACGCCCTTCTCGATCAGCTGGGCGCGGATCGCGCGCATGAAGGGGAGGGGGCCGCACAGGTACGCGCGCGTGCCGGGGCGGACGTCGATGCCGGTCAGGTCGACCAGGCCGGTGCGGGTGCCGGGCTCGGCGTCGCGCTCGTAGAAGAAGTGCGCGGCGGCCTCGGGCAGCTTCTCCGTGTACGCCGTGTGGTCGGCGCGCAGGGCGTGGTCGGCGGGGGAGCGGTCGCCGTGGACGACGGTGACCGGGGCGCGGTGGCCGCCGGCGGCGAGGCCGGCCAGCATGGCGATCATCGGGGTCACGCCGATGCCCGCGGAGGCGAGCAGCAGGGGCGTGTCCGGGTCGCCGGCCGGCACGAGGTCGCCGTACGGCTCGGACAGCTCCAGGACGTCGCCGGGCCGCACGCGCGCGTGGAGGTGGTTCGAGACCTCGCCGTCCGGCGTCGCCCCGCCCCGCACGCGCTTGACGCTGATCTGGCGCACCGTCTCGCCCGGCGCCCCGGTCAGGCTGTACTGCCGTATCTGCCGGGCGCCGTCGGGCAGGGTGACGCCGACGGAGACGTACTGCCCCGCGCGGAAGCCGGCCACCGCGCCGCCGTCCGCCGGGCGCAGCCGGAAGGTGACGACGTCCGGGGTCTCCTCGAAGCGCTCGACGACCTCCCAGGCGCGCAGACCGGGGCCGCCGCTCTCCTCGTACAGCCGCTTCTCGATCGCGATGAGGGCGTTCGCCATCAGCCAGTACACCTCGTCCCAGGCGGCGGCCACCTCGGGGGTGACGGCCTCGCCGAGGACCTCGGCGATGGCGGCGAAGAGGTGCTCGTGGACGACGTCGTACTGCTCGGGTGCCACGCCCAGGGAGGCGTGCTTGTGCGCGATGCGGCCGAGCATCGCGTCCGGCCGCTGGTCCGGGCGGTTCAGCAGGTGCGTGGCGAAGGCGGCGATCGACCCGGCGAGGGCCTGCCTCTGGGTTCCGGCGGCCTGGTTGCCGCGGTTGAAGAGGTTGCGCAGCAGGTCGGGGTGGGCGTCGAAGAGGCGGGCGTAGAAGCGCTCGGTGATCTCGCCGATCGCCGCGCCGACGGCGGGCAGGGTGGCGCGGACGGTGGTTGCGGACTGCTCGGTCAGCATCGGGACCCCTCGGAGAACTCGGCTGATCAACACGCTATGAAAAGTTGCATCTGGAATGCAAATTTAACGGGCGTGGTGTCGGTCACGGAGGAAGCGGACCGGCCATTACGGATGCCGGCCCGAGCAGGCAAGATGGGGCGAGAGCGCACTACACCTGCCGTACGGGAGGCGTTCAGGGCGAGGACGCCCGGGCGATCAAGGTCCGCAACGCGCGTGAAACCGTGTTGTGGTGGGATGCTCAGGTGCCCGACCGCCTCCCGTGATACGGGGGACAGGCGGCCTGACCAGCAAGGATGGGGAAGCGGAAGATGGACAAGCAGCAGGAGTTCGTGCTCCGGACCTTGGAGGAGCGCGACATCCGGTTCGTACGCCTGTGGTTCACGGACGTGCTGGGCTTCCTCAAGTCCGTCGCCGTGGCCCCCGCCGAGCTGGAACAGGCCTTCGACGAGGGCATCGGCTTCGACGGCTCCGCCATCGAGGGCTTCGCCCGGGTCTACGAGTCCGACATGATCGCCAAGCCGGACCCGTCCACCTTCCAGGTCCTGCCGTGGCGCGCGGAGACCCCCGGCACGGCCCGCATGTTCTGCGACATCCTCATGCCGGACGGCTCCCCCTCCTTCGCCGACCCGCGGTACGTCCTCAAGCGCGCCCTCGCCCGCACCTCCGACCTGGGCTTCACCTTCTACACCCACCCGGAGATCGAGTTCTTCCTGCTGAAGGACCGCCCGCTGGACGGCTCCCGCCCCACCCCCGCCGACAACTCGGGCTACTTCGACCACACCCCGACCAACGTCGGCATGGACTTCCGCCGCCAGGCGATCACCATGCTGGAGTCGATGGGCATCTCGGTGGAGTTCTCCCACCACGAGGGAGCGCCGGGCCAGCAGGAGATCGACCTGCGCTACGCCGACGCGCTCTCCACGGCCGACAACATCATGACGTTCCGGCTGGTCATGAAGCAGGTGGCGCTGGAGCAGGGCGTGCAGGCGACGTTCATGCCGAAGCCCTTCTCCGAGCACCCCGGCTCCGGCATGCACACCCACCTGTCCCTCTTCGAGGGCGACCGCAACGCCTTCTACGAGTCCGGCGCCGAGTACCAGCTCTCCAAGGTCGGCCGCTCCTTCATCGCGGGCCTGCTGCGGCACGCGGCGGAGATCTCTGCGGTCACCAACCAGTGGGTGAACTCCTACAAGCGCATCTGGGGCGGCTCCGAGCGCACCGCCGGCGCCGGCGGCGAGGCCCCCTCCTACATCTGCTGGGGCCACAACAACCGCAGCGCCCTGGTCCGCGTCCCGATGTACAAGCCCGGCAAGACCGGCTCGGCCCGCGTCGAGGTCCGCTCCATCGACTCCGGCGCCAACCCGTACCTGGCCTACGCCGTCCTGCTCGCCGCCGGCCTGAAGGGCATCGAGGAGGGCTACGAGCTCCCGCCGGGCGCCGAGGACGACGTCTGGGCCCTGTCCAACGCCGAACGCCGCGCCATGGGCATCGAGCCCCTCCCGCAGAACCTCGGCGAGGCCCTGACCCTCATGGAGGGCAGCGACCTCGTCGCCGAAACCCTCGGCGAACACGTCTTCGACTTCTTTCTCCGCAACAAGCGGCAGGAGTGGGAGGAGTACCGGTCCGAGGTGACGGCGTTCGAGCTGCGGAAGAACCTGCCGGTGCTGTAGGCCCGGTCCGGGAGGGGCCGGCGGTCATCGATCGTCGGCCCACGGTCGTGAACACGCACCCGGGGTCGTCGATCCGGCGTTCGCCCGGTCCTAGCATGCGCCTGTGGCACCGCTGCTCGCCGTGTGCGCCGGGTACTTCATGGTCATCCTGGACGTCACGATCATCAATGTCGCCGTGCCCGCGGTGGGCCGTGAGCTGGCGGCCTCGCTCACCGGCATCCAGTGGATCACCGACGGCTACACCCTCGTCCTCGCCGGGTTCCTGATGACGGGCGGTGCGCTCGGTGACCGGCTGGGCAACCGGCGGGTCTTCTGCTCGGGAGTGGCGCTGTTCACGGTGGCGTCGGCCCTGTGCGCGGGCGCGCCCAGTGCCCCGGCCCTCGTCACGGCCCGGCTGGTGGAAGGGCTCGGCGCGGCACTGATCGTTCCCAGCTCGCTCGCCCTGCTCCAGGAGGCCTACCCCGAGCCGGCGGCGCGTTCGCGCGCCTTCGGGCTGTGGGGGTCGATGGCGGGGATCGCCGCCTCCGCGGGGCCCCTGCTGGGCGGGCTCCTGGTGTCCACCGTCGGCTGGCGGTGGGTGTTCCTCGTCAACGTGCCCGTCGGCGCGGCCTCCCTGGTCCTGACGGCGCGGTTCGTCGCGCCCTCGCCACGGCACCCGGACCGGGCCGTGGACTGGCCGGCCCAGGCCGCCGTGGCGGCGGCCGTCACCTTGCTGACAGCCGCCCTGAACGAGGCTGGACGGCGCGGCTGGTCCGACCCGGCCGTCCTCGCCGGACTGGGGCTGGCGGCCCTGGCCGTGGCCGGGTTCGCGCTGCGTGAGCGGCTCGCCCGGGCGCCGGCCCTGCCTCTGCGGCTGCTGCGCTCACCGGCGATGGGCGGAGCGGCCGTCGTAGGGCTCCTGTTCAACTTCGGCTTCTACGGCATGGTCTTCACCGCCAGCCTGTACTTCCAGCACCAGCGCGGCTTCAGCGCGCTGCGGACCGGGCTGGCGCTGTTCCCGGCCGTGGCGGTGACCATGTTCGCCTCCGTCCTGTCCGGGCGGCTGACCCGCCGTACCGGAGACCGGCCGCTGGTGGTCACCGGCATGCTCCTGGGCGCACTGGGGCTGGCCGGCTGGGCCGCCGCCGGGGCGGATGCGGCCTACCCGCTGCTGGTGGCGCCCATGATGGCCGCCGGGTTCGGTACCTCCTTCGCCCTGACCGGCTCGACCGCCACGGTGATGGGCGCCGCGCCGCGGGCGTACGCGGGAGCCGCCTCCGCCCTGTTCAACACCACCCGGCAGATCGGCGGCGCCACCGGCGTCGCACTCGGCGGCAGTCTGCTGGCGACCAGTGCCGGCTACGGCTCCGGGGTGCGCCTCGGCATGGCCGTCGGCGCCCTCGCCTACCTGCTGGCGGCGGGCCTGGCGTGGCGGTGCGTGCCGGCCGAGACGGCTCGGGCCACCGCCCCGTGACGCGTTCGACGGCCGGCTCAGTGCTCGCGCAGGCACTCGATCCCGTAGTCCCCGCTGTCCTCGTCGATCGTCACCCCGTGGGTCTCGCTGCGGAAGCCCGGGAAGTGGCGGTCGAAGGTCTCCAGGGCCGTCAGATAGCGCAGGAGGGGGCCGTCGGGGGCGCCCGTGGACTCGCCCGGCATGAGGACCGGGATGCCGGGCGGGGTGACCGTGACCATCGCCGCCGCCACCCGGTGCGCCGCGTCGGCGATCCGCACCCGTTCGGTACCGCCCCGCACCAGCCGCTGGTAGCAGTGCTGCGGCGGGTGGACCGGCTCCGGGAGCTGCTGGAACGCGGTGTCCAGCAGCTCCACCAGGCGCGCAGAGCGCAGCTGCTCGTGCATCTGCCGGCACAGCTCGCGCAGGGTCAGGCCCGAGTAGCGGCGAGGGTGCGCGGCGACCGCCCCGGGCAGGACCCGGACGAGCGGGGCGTCGGCGTCGTACAGGGCCTTGAAGTCCATCAGGGCGTCCAGCAGCGTGCCCCACTTGCCCTTCGTGATGCCCATGGAGAACAGGATCAGGGCGGTGTAGCTGTCGGTCTTCTCGACCACGATGTTCCGGGTGGCCAGATACGCGGTCAGCACGCGCGCCGGGATGCCCTCCTCGGCCATCTCCCCGGTCGCGGTGACGCCGGGGCAGGTCAGCGTGACCTTGACCGGGTCCAGCATGCAGTGGCCCTCGGTCAGCCCGGGGAAGCCGTGCCAGGCGGCGCCCGGCTCCAGCAGCCAGCAGGACTGCTCCGTGCGCAGCAGCTCCGGCGGGGCCTCGTCGAAGGGCAGGCGTGCGCCGGTCGCCGGGTCGGTGACCTCCTCCGGCTGCCAGACGCCGAAGAACCACGGCGGCCGGTCCCCGGCGCCCTCCACCCGCCGGCGCAGCCGGACCATCTCCTGCCGGAAGCGGACCGCCTCCGTCACCGCCTCGTCCACCAGCCACTCGCCCTGCGGGCCGTCCATCATCGCCGTCGCCACGTCCAGCGAGGCGATCATCGGGTACAGCGGCGAGGTGGTGCCGTGCATCATCAGGGCCTCGTTGAACCGGTCGTGCTCCACCGGCGCCCGGGGCGCGGGCCGTACGTGCACCATCGCCGACTGGGACAGCGCGGCCAGCAGCTTGTGCGTGGACTGGGTCGCGAAGACCGTCGGCCGGTCCGGCCCGGGGAAGGCGTCCGCGTCCACCGACATGCCGTACCGGCCCCGGTACAGCGGGTGGAACCGGGCGTACGCGAACCACGCCTCGTCGAAGTGCACCCGGGGCGTGCTGGCCGCGAGCGCCCGCGCGGCCGGTACGGCGGCGTAACTCAGGCCGTCGTAGGTGGAGTTGGTGAACACCGCGTACTGCGGCTCGCGGGACACGGCCCCCTCGGCCAGCGGGTGCGCGGCGATCCGGGCCGCGATCGAGTCCGCCGCCAGCTCCGCCGGGGGCAGCGGCCCGGCGAGGCCGTACCCGTTGCGGGTGGGCACCAGGTAGACGGGCCGGGCGCCGGAGACCACCAGCCCGTGCAGCACCGACTTGTGGCAGTTGCGGTCCACCAGCGCCAGTTCGTCACGGGTGACGCTGAAGTGGCCCACCAGGCGGTTGCAGGTGGAGTCGCCGTGCAGCACGAAGTAGCTGAGGTCGGCGCCGAAGACGCGGGCCGCGTTGCGCTCCGCCTCCCCGATCGGGCCGGTGTGCTCGAACAGCGAGCCCAGCTCCTCCACCGAGATCGACAGGTCGGAGCGGAGCAGCCGTTCGCCGAAGTAGTCGTGGAAGGCGCGCCCCGCGGGCGACTTGAGGAAGGCGACGCCGCCGGAGTGGGCCGGGGTGTGCCAGGAGTACTCGTGGGCGTCGTCGAAGCGCCGCAGCGCCCGGAAGAACGGCGGCAGCACGTCCTCCCGGTAGGCGCGGGCCGCACTGGTGATCCGGCCCGCGATGAACCCCGGGGTGTCCTCCAGCGGCCACACGTACCCGACGACCGTCTCCGACACCCACAGCGGCAGCTCCCGCACGCCCTCCTCGGCCATGACCAGGAACACCGGCAGGTCCCTGAACCGCCGCCCGATCCGGCGCAGTACGGCGGCCCCGCCCGGGTCCCCGCCGGGGGTGCCGCCCGCCGGGGCGGGCACGGCGCCGGGCAGGTCCCACGCGACCACGGCGGCGGCGAGGCCCGCCTCGGTCCGCAGCACCGCCTCGGCGTCCTCGGCGGTGACCGCCCAGCGCACCTCGAAGCCGTCCGCCTCCACGGCGTCCCGGATCTTGCGCAGCTGCTCGGCCCCGGCGCCCTCGGCCCGCGGGTGCTGCGGTACCGCGACCAGGATCCTGCTGTCGGCCATGGCGTGCCCTCGCCTCCCCGGCGGCCACCCGGCCACCCCGCCGGAAAGTCTCGGGCGCGACCGCGGACGACGACGGGGGCGGCGTACGGCAAACCACCTGGACGACGGAAAACCCGGGCTGCCGCGTTGACCCCGGCGCGGCTAGCCGAGGTACGCCGGTGACACCGCCGCCGAGCTGATCCGGTGGGGGCGGCCGGAGCCGTCCGCCGGGACCTCGTACAGGTCGGCGCCGTAGTCCCCGGGCAGCGCGTACACGAGCGTGCGGGCGTCCTTCCACACCGCCTGGTCGTCCACGCTGCGGGGCTCGGCGAGCGGGGTCTCGCGCAGCGTGCGCAGGTCCAGCACGTACAGCCGCCAGGGCGCGTCCTTCGGCAGCCCCGCGACCCGTTTCTTGTACGCGACCCGGGTGCCGTCCGGTGACAGGGACGGGCACTCCACGTTGGCGTGCAGCGTGGTGACGGTGCGGCGGCGCAGGTCGCCGCGGACCAGGTACGTCCGCCCCTTGGTGGCCAGCGTCGCGTAGAAGGTGCGGTCGTCGGCCGCGAACGTCACCCCCCAGAAGTTGACGTCCGCCGCCCGGTACGGACGGCCGTCCTTGACGATCCGGAAGGCCTCCAGGGACGGGATCAGCTTCCCGGTGCGGGTGTCCACGATGGACGCGCGCGTGGAGAAGTCCGTCCCGGCGTACGAGTCGCCGCCCACGAACGCCGTCCAGGCGGCGAAGTGCCCGGTGGGGGAGACCCGGGCGCGGGAGGGGATGCCCGGCACGTCGTAGCGGTCCACGGTCCGCAGGCGGGCGTCCAGGATCAGCGCGCGGTAGGTGTCCGAGACCGGCCCGTGCACGGCCTGGAGGCACACGCCGGTGCCCGAGGCGGCGTAGAACCGCAGGCACTTGAGGCCGGAGGCGGTGCGCGGCGCGTCCGGGGCGGAGGCCGGGACGCTGGTCAGCTCGTCGCGGTGCGGCCCCCACGCCATGTTGCGGAACACCAGCCGCCCCGGTTCGCGCAGCGTCACGGTCCCCGGCGTGACGCTCGGCCCGCCCGCCTGTACGCGGTCGCGGCGGTCCGCCCGCGCGGAGGCGTGCAGCACCGACGCCAGCCCGACCGCCGCCAGCACGCAGACCGCCGAGACGAGGATCAGGACGCGGGTGCGTACGGTCGTCATGCGGGCACCGTTCCCTTCGGGCGCAGGGTGAGGGAGGACGCGGCGCACACGGCCAGCGCCACCGCCGCGCCCGCCAGCGCCGCCCGGTCGCCCCACACCGTCCAGGCCGCGCCGAACAGCAGGGAGCAGGCGAACCGGGTCAGCGCCTGTCCGGTCTGCACGACGGCCAGCCCGGAGGAGCGCAGCCGTTCCGGCACGCTGTCCGAGGCGGCGGCCATCAGCACGCCGTCGGTGGCGGCGTAGAAGCAGCCGTGCAGGGCGAGCACGAGACACGGCAGGCCGGTGCCGTGCCAGGAGGTGAGCAGCAGCGCGTACACGACGAGCAGCGCGCCGTGGCCGGCCAGGAACACCGTCCAGCGGCCCACCCGGTCCGCGAGCCGGCCGAGCGGCACCGCCAGCAGCAGGAAGGCGGCGGCCGTGCCCAGCGGCAGCAGCGCGAACCAGCGGTCCGGGACGCCGAGGCGGTGCTGGAGCAGCAGGTAGACGAAGGAGTCGCTGACCGTGGCGAGGCCCAGCAGCAGCGCGCACACCGTGATCCGGCGCAGATCGCGGCCGCGCAGCAGGGCGAGGGCCGCCCGGACCGTCGGCCGTTCGGCCGGGACCGCGCCGCCCCGCCCGCCCGGCACGAAGAGCACCAGCACCAGGACGCCCAGCACGGCGACGCAGAAGCTCACGGTGAACACCGCGTCGTACCCGTCGACGGTGGCCCGCAGGATCAGGAACGCCGCCAGCGGCCCGAGCAGGGCCCCGGCCGTGTCCATCGCCCGGTGCACCCCGAAGGCCCGTCCGCGCGTCTCCGGCGTGCTGGCGAGCGAGATCAGCGCGTCCCGGGGCGCCGTGCGCAGCCCCTTGCCGGTCCGGTCGGCGGCGAGCACCAGCCCGATCGGGGTCAGCGTGTGCGCCACCAGCAGCAGCGGTTTGCACACGGCCGAGATGCCGTAGCCGAGCCCGGCGACCCACTTGTGCCGCCCGCCGCCCCGGTCGGCGAAGTGCCCGCCCACCAGGCGCACGAGCGCCGAGAACCCGTTGTAGACGCCGTCGAGCAGGCCGAAACCCAACGGCGACAGACCCAGGCCGGTCACCAGGTACAGCGGCAGCACCGCCGTCACCATCTCCGACGAGACGTCGGTGACCAGGCTCACCGTCCCCAGCGCGAGCACGGTCGGCGCGACCGCCGCACGGCGCCGCCCGGCCGCAGGCCGGACGGCACCCTGAGCGGACGTGCTCGCACGGCTGTCCGCTACGTACACGTCAGGACGCCCAGATCCCGGTGATGTCCTGGGCGGAGGCCGCGTTGCCCGCGTGCGTGGTCAGGCCCTGGGAGTCCTCCAGGGTGCGCAGCAGGTCATAGTGGTTGTACGTGGTCGAGGAGCTGGACCCGGCGGCGACGGGCTGCCCGTAGAACACGGTCGGGATCTTGTTCCCGCTCAGCCGGTTGTCCTCGTCGAAGGTGACGACGAGCAGGCTGTTGTGGGTCTTGGCCCAGGTCGCGTAGGCACCCAGGTTGTTCTTCAGCCAGGTGTCACCGGTGGACACCGAGCAGTCGTGCATGTCGCTGCACAGGTTCGGGACCACGAACGACACCTGCGGCAGCGTCGAGTAGTCCGTCGGGAACTGGGCGAACGTCTTCGCGGTCGAGGTCGGCACGTTGCTGAACCCGAACCAGGGGTTGTGCTTGCGCGCGTAGTTGCCGCTGCTGCACGTCGTGGAGCCCTGGCTGGGCAGGGTCTCGTTGTAGCTGGCCCAGGTGCGGCCGGCGGCGATCAGCTCGGACGCGAGGTTGCGCGCCGAGGAGAACCCCGGGGTGTAGCAGCTGTCGTCGGTGATGCCCTGCGTCGACCCGGAGAACAGCGCGAAGTAGTTCGGCTGGCTGGGGTGGGTCTCGGCGTACGACTGGGTCAGGTTGGCACCCCCCGCCTTCAGCGAGTTGATGTACGGCGCGCTGGAGGAGCCGATGACCTGGCTGTAGGCATGGTTCTCGAAGACCACGACGACCACGTGGTCCGGGCTGGGCACGGCGCCCGCGGCGTGCGCGGACCCCTCCCCGAGCCCCGTCCACAGCCCGACCGCGGCCGCGGCGAGGGCGGCCGCGGACGCCACGACGGCGCGGGCACGGCGGTACGCCGAACGAGCAGAACTGCCGGACACATCAACCTCCGGGTAAGGATGGGCGGCTGGCGGTGCGGACAGAGCATGCTCATGCCGACAAGCCCGTGGCCCACGCCCGCCAACCCCGCGGGTGAAGACCCGATGAACGCCGGGTACTCGTGTCCGCATGGCGGACATCCTCATCGGCACCTGCGGCTGGACCGACCCGGCGCTGCTCCGGAGCGGCTGGTACCCACCCGGCCACCGGGACGCCGAGAAGCGGTTACGCCACTACGCCACGCGCTTCCCCCTCGTCGAGGCGGACTCCCCGTACTACGCCCTCCCGGCGCCGCGCACCACCGCCCTGTGGGCCGAACGCACACCTCCCGGTTTCCGTTTCGACGTCAAGGCGTTCTCCCTGCTCACCGGCCACCGTACCCGCCCCGCCGCCCTGCCGCCCGACCTGCGCGACCACCCCCGCGACGAGGCCCTGCGCACGGAGGTCTGGGCCCGCTACGCCGAAGCGCTGGCCCCGCTCCGCGACGCCGGCCGCCTGGGCACCCTGCTCTTCCAGTACCCGCCCTCCCTCACCCCCGGCCCGGAGGCCGAGGCCTTCGTCCGCGCCGCCCGCGAACGCGCCCACGACTGGCCGTTCGCCGTGGAGTTCCGCGACCCCGCCTGGTGGCACCCCGACCGGGCGAGCCGTACGGCGGCGTTCCTCGGGGACCTGGGCGCGACGGCGGTGGCCACGGACACCCCCGACGCCCCGCCGCCCGCCCCCGTCACCACGCCCCGCCTGCACCTGCTCCGCTTCCACGGCCGCAGTCCCCACTGGGGAAAGGGCACGAAGGAGGACCGCTTCCGCCACAGCTACACCGAGCGGGAACTCGCCACCTGGCTGCCCCCCATCCGGCAGGCAGCCGCCCAGGCCGAGGAGGTGCACATCCTCTTCAACAACTGCTGCGGAGACGCGGCCCCGACGGCGGCCCAGACCCTGCGCGACCTGCTGGCGACGAGCCTCCCCCACCAACAGCGCCGATCCGCCCCGCACGAGGCAGGACGGACAGAGGCCGGAGGGCACGCGGGAACCCACGAGGGCCCGCACTGGCGCACGGCGTGACAGGGAACGCGACGGTCCACGGCGGCCCATGGCGGGGCCTGGCGAGCCGGCACCGGCAGAAACCGGAGGGCACGCGGGACCCGTGACGGCCCGCACTCGCGCACGGCGGGAAGGGGACGTGTCGGGTGGTGTCCGCCCGCAGCGGCCGGCGAGAACCCCGGCACCTCGGCAGCAACAGCCCGCCGGACCGAGGACGGACACCACCCGGCGCGGCACCGACCCCCACCCCACGGCAGGCGCGACCCGAGCCACGACTCACCCGAACGGGCCGCCGCAGGCACAGGACCGCCCACCCGGCACGGACGCACCCGGCACGGACGGGCACCCGGCACGGACGGGCACCCGGTACGGACAGGCGCCCGGTACGGACGGGCCGCCGGCACGGGCGGGCAGCGGCACGGACAGGCACCCGACACGGACAGGCGCCCGGCACGGACGGGCACCCGGCACGGGCGGGCACCCGGCACGGGCGGGCAGCGGCACGGACAGGCACCCGACACGGACAGGCGCCCGGCACGGACGGGCACCCGGCACGGGCGGGCAGCGGCACGGACAGGCGCCCGGCACGGACAGGCGCCCGGCACGGACAGGCGCCCGGCACGGACGGGCACCCGGCACGGACAGGCGCCCGGCACGGACGGGCATCCGGCACGGGCGGGCAGCGGCACGGACAGGCATCCGGCACGGACAGGCACCCGGCGCGGACAGGCACCCGGCGCGGACAGGCGCCCGGCACGGACAGGCACCCGGCACAGGGCTGGTGGCGCCCGCCGGGGCGGCGGTGCCGCAGGCATCGGGGTGTGCCGAAGAGGGGGCGGGGCCCCCTACGGACGGGGCTCCCGGGCAGACGGCGGCGGCTCCCACAGGCGCGGCTTCCGCCCCCTCGCCCCCAACCGCCGGACGGCACCCGCTCCGGTTAGGCTCTGGCCAGGACGACAGCGGATCCGAGGGGAGACCACGGACATGACGCCGGGGCGCAGGAGCAGCACTTTCACCCGTCTGCTGCGGCACGGCTTCACCGACCCGTCCGCCGCCGAACGCCTCCTCGACGGCCCCGAACTGGCCCCCGTCCGCGACGACCCCGTCCTCCTCGAAGCCCTCGGCGCCACCGCCGACCCCGACCTCGCCCTGCACGGCCTGGTCCGCCTCCTGGAGGCCCAGCCCGGCCCCACCGCCCACCGGGAACTGCTGGACACCCTCATCGCGGCCAAGCCGCTGCGCGACCGCCTGCTCGGCATCCTCGGCGCCTCCGCCGCCCTCGCCGACCACCTCGCCCGCCACCCCGGCGACTGGCACGCCCTGGTCACCTACGAGCCGCACGACCTCCACCCGGGTGTCGCGGAGTTCGAGCGCGGCCTGGCGGAGGCCACCGACCCGGTCTCGCTCCGCGTCGCCTACCGCCGCTGCCTGCTCTCCATCGCCGCCCGCGACGTCTGCGGCACCACGGACGTCGCCGAGGCGGCCGCGGAGCTCGCCGACCTGGCCACCGCGACCCTCCGCGCGGCCCTGTCCCTCGCCGAACGCGCGGCGCCGCAGGACGCCGCCGCCTGCCGCCTCGCGGTGATCGCGATGGGCAAGTGCGGCGGCCACGAGCTGAACTACGTCTCCGACGTGGACGTCATCTTCGTGGCGGAACCGGCCGAGGGCACCCCCGAGACCGAGGCGCTGAAGTCCGCGACGAAACTCGCCGCGCACCTGATGCGGATCTGCTCCGAGACCACCGTCGAGGGCTCCATCTGGCCGGTGGACGCCAACCTCCGCCCCGAGGGCCGCAACGGCCCCCTCGTGCGCACCCTCAGCAGCCACCTCGCCTACTACCAGCGCTGGGCGAAGACCTGGGAGTTCCAGGCCCTGCTCAAGGCCCGCCCGGTGGCGGGCGACGCGGCGCTCGGCGAGGCGTACATCGAGGCCCTCGAACCCCTCGTGTGGCAGGCGGCGGACCGTGAGAACTTCGTGGCGGACGTGCAGAAGATGCGCCGCCGGGTGGTCGAGAACATCCCGGCGGCCGAGATCGACCGCGAGCTCAAACTGGGCCCCGGCGGCCTGCGGGACGTCGAGTTCGCCGTGCAGCTCCTGCAGTTGGTCCACGGCCGCACCGACCCCGCCCTGCGCAGCGGCACCACCCTGGACGCCCTGACGGCGCTCGCCGCGGGCGGCTACGTCGGCCGGGAGGACGCCGCCCGCCTGGACGAGGCGTACCGCTTCCTGCGCTCCATGGAGCACCGCATCCAGCTGTACCGCCTGCGCCGTACCCACCTCGTGCCGGAGGCGGAGCCGGACGTGCGCCGCCTCGGCCGCTCCCTGGGCCTGCGCGCCGACCCGGTGGCCGGGCTGAACCGCGAGTGGAAGCGGCACACCGGCGTCGTGCGCCGGCTGCACGAGAAGCTCTTCTACCGCCCGCTGCTCGACGCGGTCGCCCAACTCGCCCCCGGCGAGGCCCGGCTGCGCCCGGAGGCGGCCCGCGAACGCCTGGTGGCGCTCGGCTACGCCGACCCGGCCGCCGCCCTGCGCCACCTGGAGGCCCTCGCCTCCGGCGTGTCCCGCAAGGCGGCGATCCAGCGCACCCTGCTGCCGGTCCTCCTCGGCTGGTTCGCGGACTCCGCCGACCCGGACGCCGGCCTGCTGAACTTCCGCAAGGTCTCCGACGCGCTCGGCAAGACCCCCTGGTACCTGCGCCTGCTGCGCGACGAGGGCGCGGCGGCCGAGAACCTCGCCCGCGTGCTGTCGGCGGGCCGCCTCGCCCCCGACCTGCTGATGCGCGCCCCCGAGGCGGTGGCCCTGCTCGGCGACGGCAGCGGGGCGGGCCCCGCGGCGGCCGGCGGCGGACTCGCGCCGCGGCAGCGGGCCGGGCTGGAACAGGAGATCCTGGCCGCCGTGGGCCGCGCGGAGAACGCCGCGCAGGGTGTCGACGCGGCCCGTGGCGTCCGCCGCCGCGAGCTGTTCCGCACCGCCGCCGCCGACATCGTCGGCTCCTACGGCACCGAGACCAGCCCCGCCGAGGCAGACCAGGGCGCCCTGGTGGACCGGGTCGGCGCGGCCGTCTCGGACCTCACCAAGGCGACCCTGGCCGGCACGCTGCGCGCGGTGGTCCGGGAGGGCTGGGGCGACACCCTGCCCACCCGGTTCGCGATCATCGGGATGGGCCGCTTCGGCGGGCACGAGCTGGGCTACGGCTCCGACGCGGACGTGCTGTTCGTGCACGAGCCGCAGGACGGTGTGGACGAGCACGAGGCGTCCGCCGCCGCGAACAAGGTGGTCGCCGAGATGCGCCGCCTGCTCCAGCTCCCCAGCGCCGACCCGCCGCTGCTCATCGACGCCGGCCTGCGCCCGGAGGGCAAGTCGGGCCCGCTGGTGCGCACCCTGAAGTCGTACGAGGCGTACTACCGCCGGTGGTCCCTCGTCTGGGAGTCACAGGCGCTGCTGCGGGCGGAGCCGGTCGCCGGCGACGCGGACCTGGGCCGCCGGTTCGTCGAGCTGGCCGACCCGCTGCGCTACCCGGCCGAGGGCCTCACCGAGGACGGGGTCCGCGAGATCCGCCGGCTGAAGGCCCGCATGGAGTCAGAGCGGCTGCCGCGCGGCGCCGACCCCAAGCTGCACACCAAGCTGGGCCCCGGCGGTCTGTCCGACGTCGAGTGGACGGTCCAGCTGATCCAGATGCGCCACGGCCACCAGGAGGCGGGCCTGCGCACCACCCGCACCCGCCAGGCCCTGGCCGCCGCCCGCGAGGCCGGGCTGCTGTCCGCGGAGGAGGCGGAGATCCTGGACGAGGCGTGGGTGCTGGCCACCCGGGTGCGCAACGCGGTCATGCTGGTCCGCGGCCGGGCCGGGGACACCTTCCCGACCGAGCCGCGCGAGCTGGCCGCCGTCGGCCGCTACCTGGGCTACGGCGCCGGGCACGCCGGCGACATGCTGGACGCGTACCGCCGCACCACCCGCCGGGCGCGCACGGTGGTGGAGGAGCTGTTCTACGGCGACAGGGCCTGAGCCGGCGCGGGGGTCCGGGCCGGGACCCGCCGGGGCAGCGCGTGCGGCAGGCTGCCGTACCACACCCGGGCCACCGAGAACCCGAAGGCGAGACAGAGCACACCGCCCACCGCGTCCAGCCAGAAGTGGTTGGCGGTGGCGACGATCACCAGCAGGGTGGTCGCCGGGTACAGCAGCCCCAGCACCCGCACCCACGGCACCGACGCCAGCGCGCAGACGGTCAGCCCGCACCACAGCGACCAGCCGATGTGCATCGACGGCATCGCGGCGTACTGGTTGGACATGTGCTTGAGGTCGCCGGAGGCCATCGAGCCCCAGGTGTGGTGCGCCATCACCGTGTCCACGAAGTGCCCGCCGCGCATCAGCCGGGGCGGCGCGAGCGGGAACAGGTAGTAACCGACGAGGGCCACGCCCGTGGTCGCGAACAGCACCAGCCGGGCCGCCGCGTAGCGGCCGGGGTGCCGGCGGTACAGCCACACCAGCACCCCGATGGTGACGACGAAGTGCAGTGTGGCGTAGTAGTAGTTCATCCCGATGATGAGCCAAGTCACCGAGTTCACGGCGTGGTTGACCGACTGCTCGACACCGATGCCCAGCGCGTGCTCCACGCGCCAGATCCAGTCCGCGTTGCGCAGTGCCGCGGACCGCTGCTCCGGTACGGCGTTGCGGATCAGCGAGTACGTCCAGTAACTCACCGCGATCAGAAGGATCTCGAACCACAGCCGGGGCCGCCTGGGCCGCCGCAGCCGGCCCAGCGGACCACCTGGGACCTCGCCCGTGACGGCCCGCGGAACGGCCGCCTCCGCGCGACCTTCCGGCTCTGTCACGGTCGAGTCACTCATAGGCACAGAGTCTGCCAGACAAGCCTTCCCTCGGCCGATCATCCCAAGGTCGGGTCCGCGGCGCACCTCCTACGACGTACGGAGGACATGCGGCGCCGAAGCGGTGGAACCGCGCACCACCAGTTCCGGCATGAACACGAACTCGCTGTGCGGCGCCGGCGTCCCGCCGATCTCCTCCAGCAGCGTGCGCACCGCGGCCTGCCCCATCGCCGGGACCGGCTTGCGGATCGTGGTCAGCGGCGGGTCGGTGAAGGCGATCAGCGGGGAGTCGTCGAATCCGACCACCGACACGTCCCGGGGCACTTCCAGGTCCCGCTGCCGGGCCGCCCGTATCGCGCCCAGCGCCATCATGTCGCTGGCGCAGACCACGGCCGTGCAGTTCCGGTCGATCAGCGCCGCCGCGGCCGCCTGACCGCCCTCCAGGGTGTACAGCGAGTGCTGGATCAGCTCCGTCTCGACGGTCTGGGCGGCCAGCCCCAGCTGGTCCTGCACCGCGCGGACGAAGCCCTCGATCTTGCGCTGCACGGGCACGAACCGCTTCGGCCCGAGCGCCAGCCCGATCCGCGTGTGCCCCAGTGACACCAGGTGCGTCACCGCCAGCGACATCGCCGCCCGGTCGTCGGGGGAGATGAACGGCGCCTGCACCTTCGGCGAGAACCCGTCCACCAGCACGTACGGCACGCCCTGGGCGCGCAGCCGCTCGTAGCGCTGCATGTCGGCGGTGGTGTCCGCGTGCAGTCCGGAGACGTAGATGATCCCGGCGACCCCGCGGTCCACCAGCATCTCGGTCAGCTCGTCCTCGGTCGACCCGCCCGGGGTCTGCGTGGCGAGCACCGGCGTGTAGCCCTGGCGGGTCAGCGCCTGGCCGATGACCTGCGCCAGGGCGGGGAATATCGGGTTCTCCAGCTCCGGCGTGATCAGGCCCACCAGGCCCTCGCTGCGCTGCCGCAGCCGAACCGGGCGCTCGTAGCCCAGCACGTCCAGCGCGGCGAGCACGGACTGGCGGGTGGTGGCGGCGACTCCCGGTTTGCCGTTGAGGACCCGGCTGACGGTCGCCTCGCTCACCCCCGCCTGCGCAGCGATGTCGGCAAGCCGTGTGGTCACGCCACTGGACTGTACCGGTCGTATCTTCCCTTGCACACCGGCGGGACGCCGGGCGCGGGCGGGCGCACGGCCTGCCGTGGGTTGCTGCGTCATCGCGCTCCCTCGGGAATCTGGGTGGCAAGAGCTTGCAAGTCTTGCACAAGTGCCGTCACCGCCGCTCAGCGCCCGCGCCATTGGGTCGCGCCACGGTCGACGGCTGGTCACGACGGGGTAACCATCGTGTCGCCTTGCACTTTTTTTCTGCAAGGTCTTTCGAAACGCTTACATGGCTGTTACGTTCCCAGTCGCCCGGCCGCGGCAACGGCGCAGTCGGCAAGTCGCAGGGGCGGACGGGACCGTCCCCTGTACCACTCGGGCTTTACCCTCAAGGAGAACTCATGCGGCGTGGCATAGCGGCCTCCGCGCTGGTGGCGTCCCTCGCCCTGACGGCGACGGCGTGCGGCGGGAGCGACAGCGACAGCGGGAAGTCGGACGGCCCGGTCACCATCACCTGGTGGGACACCTCCAACGCCACCAATGAGGCGCCGACGTACAAGGCCCTGGTCCAGCAGTTCGAGGCTGCCCACAAGGACGTCAAGGTCAAGTACGTCGACGTCCCCTTCGACCAGGCGCAGAACAAGTTCGACACCGCGGCCGGCGCCAAGGGCGCCCCGGACGTGCTGCGCTCCGAGGTCGGCTGGACCCCCGCCTTCGCCAAGAAGGGCTTCTTCCTGCCCCTCGACGGCACCGAGGCCCTCGCCGACCAGGGCAAGTTCGAGCCGAACCTGATCAAGCAGGCCCAGTACGAGGGCAAGACCTACGGCGTGCCGCTCGTCACCGACACCCTCGCGCTGGTCTACAACAAGGCCCTGTTCAAGAAGGCCGGCATCACCGAGGCCCCCAAGACCTGGGACGAGCTGAAGGCCGACGCCGCCAAGATCAAGGACAAGGCCAAGGTCGACGGCTACTGGGGCTCCACCCAGGCCTACTACGCCCAGACCTTCCTCTACGGCGAGGGCACGGACACCGTCGACGTCGCCGCCAAGAAGATCACGGTGAACTCGCCGGCCGCCCAGAAGGCCTACGGCACCTGGCTGAGCCTGTTCTCCGGCAAGGGCCTGCACAAGGCCGACGCCACCGCCGACGCCTACGCCCACATCCAGGACGCGTTCGTCAACGGCAAGGTCGCCGCGATCATCCAGGGCCCCTGGGAGATCACGAACTTCTACAAGGGCTCGGCCTTCTCGGACAAGTCCAACCTCGGCATCGCCACCGTCCCGGCCGGCTCCGCCGGCAAGGCGGGCGCCCCGACCGGCGGCCACAACCTCTCGGTCTACGCCGGCTCGGACAAGGCCCACCAGGCGGCGGCCCTGAAGTTCGTCAAGTTCATGACCTCGGCGCAGGCGCAGGAGACCATCGCCCTGAAGAACTCCACCCTGCCCACCCGCTCCGACGCCTACACCGACAAGGTCAAGGCCGACCCGGGCATCGCCGGCTACCAGGGCGTCCTGGCCGCCGCCCAGCCGCGCCCGGCGCTGCCCGAGTACAGCTCCCTGTGGGGTCCGCTCGACACCGAGCTGCCCAAGGTCGCCAGCGGCAAGGAGTCGCTGGACAAGGGCCTCGGCAACGCCGAGCTGGCCATCTCCAAGCTGGTGAACGGTTTCAGCAAGTAGCCCGCGTGGCCGTCGGATCCCTCCCGCGGGAACGGGGGGGAAGGATCCGACGGCCACCGCCCTGTACCCGGCCCAACCCCTTGATCTTTGAAGGTGTCGAACCATGACAGTCGCCATCGACCGCGCGACCGGCAAGCGCCGCGGTGACCGCGCGCCTCGGCCCGGGCTGGGGCAGCGCGTCAAAAACGGTGTGCAGAAGTACTGGTACGCCTACGCGATGATCGCCCCGGTGGTCGTCGTGCTCGGCGTCCTGGTGGGCTACCCGCTGGTCCGTGGCTTCTACCTCACCCTCACCGACGCCAACAGCCTGAACTCGGCGCGCACGATCGGCGTCAACCACATCGACGCCACGTACAAGTTCATCGGCCTGGACAACTACCACGACATCCTCTTCGGGCCGACGGCGTACGACCGGTTCTGGTCGCACTTCCTGTGGACCGTGTTCTGGACGGCCGCCTGCGTCGCCCTGCACTACGGCATCGGTCTCGGTCTCGCGCTCATGCTCGACCAGAAGCTGCGCGGCCGTACCGTCTACCGGCTGCTGCTCGTCCTGCCGTGGGCCGTGCCGACCTTCGTCACCGTGTTCTCCTGGCGGATCATGCTCGCCGACTCCGGCGTGCTCAACCAGATCCTCGGCTCCCTCCACCTGCCCCAGCCGGAGTGGCTGGAGGACACCTTCTGGCAGCGGTTCTCCGCGATCATGGTCAACACCTGGTGCGGTGTGCCGTTCATGATGCTGTCCCTGCTCGGCGGCCTGCAGTCCATCGACTCCTCGCTCTACGAGGCCGCCGAGATGGACGGCGCCAGCGCCTGGCAGCGCTTCCGGCACGTGACCCTGCCCGGCCTGCGCTCGGTCAGCTCCACCGTCGTGCTGCTCGGCATCATCTGGACCTTCAACCAGTTCGTCATCATCTTCCTGCTGTTCGGCAAGAACTCCGCCCCGGACGCCCAGATCCTCGTCACCTGGGCCTACCAGCTGGGCTTCGGCCAGCAGCCGCGCGACTTCGCCCAGTCCGCCGCGTACGGCGTACTGCTGCTGTCGATCCTGACCGTCTTCACCTCCTTCTACTTCCGCTGGCTGAAGCGCAATGACCAGCTCGCCGTCTGACGCCGCAGGAGCCGCCGCCATGAGCACCACCACTCTGGACAAGACCGAGACCGCCCCGGCCCCCGCACCCGCGCCCCGGCGCCGCGTGCGCCGGCGCGGCGAGCGCGGCCCGGCCGGCGCCGCCCTGCTGCACGGCGGGCTCGTCGTGGCGAGCCTGATCGCCCTGGCCCCGGTGGCCTGGCTGTTCTACCTGTCCCTCGGCCCGGACAAGGAGGACTACCTGCACCCGGCCGGCATCGCGGGCAAGTTCAGCTTCTCCAACTACAGCTTCGTGCTGGAGCACACCGGGTTCCTCGACTGGTTCAAGTCGACGATGATCGTGGCCCTCGGCACGACCCTCATCGGTGTCTTCGTCGCCGCCACCACCGGCTACGCGGTCTCCCGCATGCGCTTCCCCGGCTACAAGCAGCTGATGTGGGTCCTGCTGCTCACGCAGGCCTTCCCGATCGCCATCCTGATCGTGCCGATGTACGAGATCTTCAGCGAGCTCGGCCTCATCGACACCTACTGGGCGCTGATCATCATCAACTGCTCCACCGCCGTGCCGTACAGCGCCTGGCTGCTCAAGGGGTACTTCGACACCATCCCCTTCGAGATCGACGAGGCCGGCCGCGTGGACGGGCTCAGCCCCTTCGGCACCTTCTTCCGGCTCATCCTGCCGCTGGCCCGCCCGGGCCTGGCCGTGGCCGCGTTCTACAACTTCATCACCGCCGTCGGCGAGGTCGCCTTCGCGACCACCTTCCTGCTGGACGACTCCAAGTACACCTTCGCCGTCGGCCTGCAGACCTTCGTCAGCGAGCACGACGCCCAGTGGAACTACATGGCCGCCACCGCGGTGCTGATCGCGATACCCGTGACCGTGTTCTTCTACCTCGTGCAGAAGAACCTCGTCACCGGTCTCACCGCCGGCGGCACCAAGGGCTGACGCCCGCACCGACCAGGCGGGCCGCGGTATCGACCCGACCCCGCTGTCACCGCGGCCCGCCTCGCCGCCGCACCCACCGACTGCCCACCACGCCCCAGTTACGTATCAAGGACGCCATGAGCCAGCAGCACTCCGCCGCACCGGCCCGCCACTCCGCCGTCTCCGTCGCCGACCGCCGCGACTGGTGGCGGGACGCGGTCATCTACCAGGTCTACCCGCGCAGCTTCGCCGACAGCAACGGCGACGGCATGGGCGACCTGGAGGGCGTACGCTCCCGCCTGCCCTATCTGCGTGACCTCGGCGTCGACGCCGTGTGGCTCAGCCCCTTCTACGCCTCCCCGCAGGCCGACGCCGGCTACGACGTCGCCGACTACCGCGCCGTGGACCCGATGTTCGGCTCGCTGCTGGACGCCGACGCGCTCATCCGCGACGCCCACGCGCACGGCCTGCGCATCATCGTCGACCTGGTCCCGAACCACTCCTCCGACCAGTACGAGTGGTTCAAGCGCGCCCTCGCCGAGGGCCCCGGCTCCCCGCTGCGCGAGCGCTACCACTTCCGCCCCGGCAAGGGGAAGAACGGCGAACTCCCGCCCAACGACTGGGAGTCCATCTTCGGCGGCCCGGCCTGGACGCGTGTGGCCGACGGGGAGTGGTACCTGCACCTGTTCGCCCCCGAGCAGCCCGACTTCAACTGGAACCACCCGGCCGTCGGCGACGAGTTCCGCTCCATCCTGCGCTTCTGGCTGGACATGGGCGTGGACGGCTTCCGCATCGACGTCGCCCACGGCCTGGTCAAGGCCGACGGCCTGCCCGACCTCGGCGCCCACGACCAGCTCAAGCTGCTGGGCAACGATGTCATGCCGTTCTTCGACCAGGACGGCGTGCACGAGATCTACCGCCAGTGGCGAAAGATCCTCGACGAGTACGCCGGGGAGAAGATCTTCGTCGCCGAGGCGTGGACCCCGACCATCGAGCGCACCGCCCACTACGTCCGCCCCGACGAGCTGCACCAGGCCTTCAACTTCCAGTACCTGAGCGCGGAGTGGGACGCGGAGGAACTGCGGGCGGTCATCGACCGCACCCTGGAGGCCATGCGCCCGGTCGGCGCCCCCGCCACCTGGGTGCTGTCCAACCACGACGTCACCCGGCACGCCACCCGCTTCGCCAACCCGCCCGGCCTCGGCACCCAGATCCGCACCGCCGGGGACCGGGAGTTGGGCCTGCGCCGCGCCCGCGCGGCCACCCTCCTGATGCTCGCCCTGCCCGGCTCGGCGTACATCTACCAGGGCGAGGAACTGGGCCTCCCGGACGTCGTGGACCTGCCCGACGAGGTGCGCCAGGACCCGGCGTACTTCCGGGGCGCCGGCCAGGACGGCTTCCGCGACGGCTGCCGGGTCCCGATCCCGTGGACCCGCGAGGGCTCCTCCTACGGTTTCGGCAGCGGCGGCAGCTGGCTGCCGCAGCCCGCCGACTGGGCCGGGCTGAGCGTGGCGGCGCAGACCGGCGTCCCCGGCTCCACGCTGGAGCTGTACCGGGCCGCACTGCGCGCGCGCCGGGCCCACCCGGACCTCGGCGCGGGGGAGGCGGTGGAGTGGCTGCGGGCGCCCGAGGGCGTCCTGGCCTTCCGGCGCGGCGACTTCGTGTGCGTCGCGAACACCACGGGCGAGTCGGTGACGACCCCGTCGTACGGCCGTGTCCTGCTCACCAGCGGCGAGGTGACCGAGGCGGACGGCGAGACCAAGGTGCCCGCCGACACCACCGTCTGGTGGACGACGGCGGACTGACGGCCGTACGCGGGGCCGGTTCTGAGGCCCCGTCTGAAAGTTCTTGCATCAAGTTCACAACGGCCCGCTGCGCTTCGGCCAGCGGGCCTTTAACATCTGCGTCACCGCAAGCTTGCTGAAATATTTCAGCAAGCGCCTTCAGCGGTCCCGTCGCCTTCAACGTCGAAGGAACCCCACATGGCACGCAGAACCCTCCCCACGGCGGTCGCCCTCACAGCCGCCGCTCTGGTTGGCATGACCCCGACGGCCGCCGAGGCCTCCCCGCCCGGCACCAAGGACGTCACCGCTGTCCTCTTCGAGTGGAACTACGCGTCGGTGGCCAAGGAGTGCACCACCGCCCTCGGCCCCGCCGGCTACGGATACGTCCAGGTCTCCCCGCCCGCCGAGCACATACAGGGGGCGCAGTGGTGGACGTCGTACCAGCCCGTGTCGTACAAGATCGCGGGCCGCCTCGGCGACCGCACGGCCTTCCGGAACATGGTGAACACCTGTCACGCGGCCGGGGTCAAGGTCGTCGTCGACACCGTGATCAACCACATGTCGGCGGGCAGCGGCACCGGCACCGGGGGCTCGTCGTACACGAAGTACGACTACCCGGGCCTGTACTCGGTCCACGACTTCGACGACTGCACCTCCCAGGTCTCGAACTACTCCGACCGCTGGAACGTCCAGCACTGCGAACTCGTCGGCCTCGCCGACCTGGACACCGGCGAGGAGTACGTCCGCAAGACGATCGCCGGGTACCTGAACGACCTGCTCGGCCTCGGCGTCGACGGCTTCCGCATCGACGCGGCCAAGCACATCCCGGCCGATGACCTCGCGAACATCAAGAGCCGCCTGACCAACCCGTCCGCCTACTGGAAGCAGGAGGTCATCTACGGCGCGGGCGAGGCCGTCCAGCCCTCCGAGTACACCGGCAACGGAGACGTCCAGGAGTTCCGCTACGCCTACGACCTCAAGCGCGTCTTCACCAGCGAGAAGCTCGCCTACCTCACCAACTACGGCGAGGGCTGGGGCTACCTGAACAGCTCGGTCGCCGGTGTCTTCGTCGACAACCACGACACCGAGCGCAACGGCAGCACGCTCAACTACAAGAGCGGCGCCGACTACACGCTGGCCAACGTCTTCATGCTCGCCTGGCCCTACGGCGCCCCCGACGTCAACTCCGGCTACGAGTGGTCGGACGCCGACGCCGGCCCGCCAAACGGCGGCCAGGTGAACGCCTGCTGGCAGGACGGCTGGAAGTGCCAGCACGCCTGGCCCGAGATCAAGTCCATGGTGGCCTTCCGCAACGCGACCCGCGGCCAGGCGGTCACCAACTGGTGGGACAACGGCAACAACGCGATCGCGTTCGGCCGGGGCGGCAAGGGCTATGTGGCGATCAACCACGAGTCCTCGTCCCTGACCCGCACCTACCAGACGTCCCTGCCGGCCGGGACGTACTGCAACGTCCAGAACAACACCCCGGTGACCGTGAACTCCAGCGGACAGTTCACCGCCACCCTCGGCTCGAACACGGCCCTGGCGCTCTACGCCGGCAAGTCGAGCTGCTGAGACCTCGCCTGACGGAGCGTGAAACCTCTTGCCGGAGGTTTCACGCCCCTTGCAGCAAGCATCCAGCGACCCCCGCAAGGAGTCATCCCCTGTGATACCGAGATGGCCGGCGCCGCGCAGGCGCCGTACCCCGCACCGCGGACGGGCCGCGGCCGTCACCGTCGCCGCCCTCGCCGCCGCACTGCTCCAGCCGCCGGCCGCCCACGCGGCCACCCCGCCCGCGCCCCCCTCGGACGCGAAGCTCGCCGCCGTGCCCGCCCGGCACGACGACACCCGCGAGCAGTTCTACTTCGTCCTGCCGGACCGCTTCGCCAACGGGGACGCCTCCAACGACAGGGGCGGCCTGACCGGCTCCCGCCTGTCCACCGGGTACGACCCCACCGACAAGGGCTTCTACCAGGGCGGCGACCTCAAGGGCCTGACCCGGCGGCTGGACTACATCAAAGGCCTCGGCACCACGGCCATCTGGCTGGCGCCGATCTTCAAGAACCGCCCGGTGCAGGGCACCGGCAGCAACGCCTCGGCCGGCTACCACGGTTACTGGATCACCGACTTCACCCAGGTCGACCCGCACTTCGGCACCAACGACGACCTCAAGTCCCTCATCTCCAAGGCCCACGCCAAGGGCATGAAGGTCTTCTTCGACGTCATCACCAACCACACCGCCGACGTCGTGGACTACGACGAGAAGTCCTACGGCTACCTCTCCAAGGGCGCCTTCCCCTACCTGACGAAGGACGGCAAGCCCTTCGACGACGCCGACTACGCCGACGGCGGGCGCGCGTTCCCGGCCGTCGACGCCGGCTCCTTCCCGTACACCCCGAGGGCCACGAGCGGGAGCAAGGTCCCGGCCTGGCTCAACGACCCGGCGATGTACCACAACCGGGGCGACTCGACGTACGCCGGCGAGTCCACCACCTACGGCGACTTCTCCGGCCTGGACGACCTGTGGACCGAGCGTCCCGAGGTCGTGCGCGGCATGGAGAAGATCTACGAGCGGTGGGTGCGGGACTTCGCCGTCGACGGCTTCCGGATCGACACCGTCAAGCACGTGAACATGGAGTTCTGGACCCAGTGGGCCACCGCGCTGGACCGGTACGCGGCCGGGCGCGGACGGAAGAACTTCTTCATGTTCAGCGAGGTCTACTCCGCCGACACCGCCGTCACCTCCCCGTACGTCACCCAGGGCCGCCTGGACGCCACCCTCGACTTCCCCTTCCAGGACGCGGCCCGCGCCTACGCCTCCCAGGGCGGCAGCGCGCGCAAGCTGGCGGGTGTCTTCGGTGACGACTACCGGTACACGACCGACAAGGCCAACGCGTACGAGCAGGTCACCTTCCTCGGCAACCACGACATGGGCCGCATCGGGTACTTCCTGAAGCAGGACAACCCGAAGGCGACCGACGCCGAGATCCTGAACAAGGACAGGCTCGCCAACGAGCTGATGTTCCTCAGCCGGGGCAACCCGGTCGTCTACTACGGCGACGAGCAGGGCTTCACCGGCTCCGGCGGCGACAAGGACGCCCGCCAGACCATGTTCGCCTCCAAGGTCGCCGACTACCTGGACGACGACGAGATCGGCACCGACCGCACCCACGCGAGCGCCGCCTACGACACCAGGGCCCCGCTGTACCGGCAGATCGCCGCGCTCGCGAAGCTCCGCAAGGCCAACCCGGCCCTGACCGACGGTGTGCAGACCGAGCGGTACGCGGCCGACGGGCCCGGCGTCTACGCCTTCACCCGTACGGACGCCGGGAGCGGCCAGGAGTACGTCGTCGCCCTCAACAACGCCGACGAGGCGAGGACGGCGACGTTCGCGACCGGATCCGCGGACATGCCCTACCGGGGGATCCACGGCGCCACAGGCTCCGTCCGGTCGGACGGCGACGGCAAGGTCACCGTCACCGTCCCGGCCGGCGCCGCCGTCGTCTACAAGGCCACCGGCGCCCTCGCCGAGCCGGCCGCCAAGCCGGTGATCACCCTGACCGCCCCGGCCGCCGGGGCCACCGGGACGGCCGTGCTGAAGGCCGACGTCGACGGCGGGCAGCTCAACCGGGTCGTCTTCGCCGCCCAGGTCGGCGACGGCGCGTGGAAGACGCTCGGCTCCGCCGACCACGCCCCCTACCAGGTCACCCAGACCCTCGGCAGGGACGTGCCCGCCGGCACCGCCCTGCGCTACAAGGCCGTCGTCGTCGACTCCGCCGGGCACACCGCGAGCGCCACGGCGAGCAGCACCACCGGCACCCCGCCCGCGCCCGAGGTCCCCACGGCCTCCTCCCGGGACTACGCGGTCGTCCACTACAAGCGGACGGACGGCGACTACGCCGACTGGGGCCTGTACGCCTGGGGCGACCTCGCCGACGGCGAGGCCACGGACTGGCCCGCCAGCCACCCCTTCGTGGGCCGGGACGCCTACGGCGCCTTCGCCTACGTCAAGCTCAGGCCGGGCGCCTCGAACGTCGGCTTCCTGGTCATCGACAAGAACGGCGACAAGGACGTCTCCGCCGACCGGTCCATCGACGTCACCAGGACGGGTGAGGTGTGGATCGAGCAAGGCAAGGCCGACGTCCTGACCACGAAGCCCGACTACCCGGCGCAGGACGAGACCAAGGCGGTCCTCCACTACCACCGGGCCGACGGGGACTACGACGGCTGGGGCCTGCACGTCTGGACCGGCGCCGCGCACCCCACCGACTGGCCGAACCCGGTGAAGCCGGTCAAGACTGACGCCTATGGCGCGGTCTTCGAGGTGCCGCTCAGCGCGGGTGCCACCAGTCTCAGCTACATCATCCACAAGGGCGACGACAAGGACCTGCCCACCGACCAGTCCCTCGACCTCACGTCGAACGGCCACGAGGTGTGGCTGTTGAACGGCCAGGAGAAGTACCTGCTGCCGCAGCCCGCGGGCAGCGCGGCCGCACTCGACCCGACCACCTCCAAGGCGATCTGGATCGACCGCGGCACCGTCGTCTGGAACGGCGTCGACGGCGCCGCCTCCACCCAGCTGCTCTCCTCCCACGACGGCTCGATCACCGTCAAGGACGGCGCGCTGACCAGCGACGACGAGCGCTGGCTGCGACTGGCCAAGACCACCCTGACCGACGCCCAGAAGGCGAAGTTCCCGCACCTGAGGGACTACACCGCCTGGTCCGTCGACCCCCGCGACCGGGAGCGGGTGCGCGGCGCGCTCGCCGGGCAGCTCGTCGCCACCCAGCGGGCCGCGAACGGCGCGGTCCTGGCCGCGACCGGCGTGCAGACCGCCGGCGTGCTGGACGACCTGTACCCCGGCGCGACGAAGGCCGCCCTCGGGCCGACGTTCCACGACGGCAGGCCGACCCTCGCCGTATGGGCGCCGACCGCGCAGAGCGTCCGCCTCGACCTCGACGGCACGTCCGTGAGGATGCACCGCGACGACACCACCGGCGTCTGGTCCGTCACCGGCCCGGCCTCCTGGAAGGGCAAGCCCTACCGCTACGTCGTGCAGGTCTGGGCGCCCAGCGTCCGCAAGGTGGTCACCAACAAGGTCACCGACCCCTACTCGGTCGCCCTGACCGCGAACTCGGCGCGCAGCCTCGTCGTCGACCTGAACGACAAGTCGCTCGCCCCCAGCGGCTGGGCGGCCCTGAGCAAGCCCAAGGCCGTCCCGCTGAAGGACGCGCAGATCCAGGAGCTGCACATCCGGGACTTCTCGGTCGCCGACAAGACCGTCCCGGCCAAGGACCAGGGCACCTACCTGGCCTTCACCGACAAGAACAGCGACGGCTCGAAGCACCTGCGGGCGCTGGCCGAGGCCGGCACCTCCTACGTGCACCTGCTGCCCGCCTTCGACATCGCCACCATCCCCGAGAAGAAGGCCGACCAGGCGACGCCGGACTGCGATTTGGCCTCCTACCCGGCCGACTCCGACAAGCAGCAGGAGTGCGTGGCGAAGACCGCCGCCAAGGACGCCTACAACTGGGGCTACGACCCGTACCACTACACGGTCCCCGAGGGCTCCTACGCCACCGACCCGGACGGCACGGCCCGTACCGTCCAGTTCCGCCAGATGGTGCGGGCGCTCAACCAGGACGGGCTCCGGGTCGTCATGGACGTCGTCTACAACCACACGGCGGCGAGCGGTCAGGCGGACACCAGCGTCCTGGACCGGATCGTGCCCGGCTACTACCAGCGGCTCCTCGCCGACGGCTCGGTGGCCACCAGCACCTGCTGCGCCAACACCGCGCCCGAGAACGCGATGATGGGCAAGCTGGTGGTGGACTCCGTCGTCACCTGGGCGAAGCAGTACAAGGTCGACGGGTTCCGCTTCGACCTCATGGGCCACCACCCGAAGGCCAACATCCTGGCCGTCCGCAAGGCCCTGGACGCGCTGACCCTGAAGAAGGACGGCGTCGACGGCAAGAAGATCATCCTGTACGGGGAGGGCTGGAACTTCGGCGAGGTCGCGGACGACGCCCGGTTCGTGCAGGCCACGCAGGCCAACATGGCCGGCACCGGCATCGCCACCTTCTCCGACCGCGCCCGTGACGCGGTGCGCGGCGGCGGCCCCTTCGACGAGGACCCCGGTGTCCAGGGCTTCGCGTCCGGGCTCTACACCGACCCCAACTCCGCCACGGCCAACGGCACGAAGGAGGAGCAGAAGGCGCGCCTGCTGCACTACCAGGACCTCATCAAGGTCGGCCTGACCGGCAACCTGGCCGGGTACCGCTTCACCGACACCGACGGCAAGGAGGTGACCGGCGCCGGGGTCGACTACAACGGCGCGCCCGCCGGGTACGCGCACGCGCCCGGTGACGCCCTGGCCTATGTGGACGCCCACGACAACGAGTCGCTGTTCGACGCGCTGACGTACAAGCTGCCGAAGGACACCTCCGCGTCCGACCGGGCCCGGATGCAGGTCCTCGCGATGGCCACGGCCGCCCTCTCCCAGGGCCCCGCGCTCTCCCAGGCGGGCACCGACCTGCTGCGCTCCAAGTCGCTGGACCGCAACTCCTTCGACAGCGGGGACTGGTTCAACGCCATCCACTGGAACTGCGCCGACGGCAACGGCTTCGGGCGCGGGCTGCCCCCGGCGGCCGACAACCAGTCCAAGTGGCAGTACGCCAGGCCGCTGCTGAGCACGGTGAAGGTCGGCTGCGAGCAGATCACCGGCGCCTCGGCCGCCTACCGGGACCTGCTGAGGATCCGCACGAGCGAGAAGGCGTTCTCCCTCGGCACGGCCGCGCGGGTGCAGCAGGAGCTGTCGTTCCCGCTCTCGGGGAAGGACGAGACGCCGGGCGTGATCACCATGCGCCTCGGTGACCTGGTGGTGGTGTTCAACGCGACGCCCGGAGCGCAGGAGCAGCGGATCGCCTCGCTGGCCGGGGAGCGCTACCGGCTGCATCCGGCGCAGGCGTCGGGGGCGGACCCGGTCGTGAAGACCGCGGCGTTCGTCCCGGACTCGGGGACGTTCGCCGTCCCCGGCCGTACCGTGGCGGTCTTCACCCGGCGGTGACGCGCGGGTACCGGTGAGGTGGGGCGGACCCCGCCCGGGGTCCGCCCCACCTCACCGCAGGGAGGCGCCAGGACGGGGCGGCGGCACCCGGGCTAGGGTGACACCGTTGCCCGGGAACAGGAGTGAGCTTCATGCCGCAGATCACCGTCGACTACTCCGCCGTGATGACTCCGGCCTTCGACCGTGTCGGCTTCGCCCGCGCCCTGCACACGGCGACCGTCGAGATCGCGGACGCGAAGCCGGAAGCGTGCAAGACCCAGTACCGGCCCAGCGCGCTCACGGCGTTCGGTTACGAGGACCCCGAGGAGCAGCGGCACGCCGTCGTCCACGTCACGATCGGCCTGCTCACCGGCCGTACGGAGGAGACCAAGGCGCGCCTGACCGAGGCCGTCCTCGAACTGCTGCGCGAGCACGTGCGCGACGACGGGTTCGTCCTGCACGCCTCAGCCGAGGTGCGCGACCTCGCGGCCTCCTACCGGAAGTTCGAGCGCTAGGGCCTCTCGTTCGGATCATGCCGGGCTCGCGGGCCCTGGCACCGCGCCAGACCCCGCTCCCTGATCCGGCCTGATCCGAACGAAAGACCCCAGGTTCGCCGCCCGCCGGTGCTCACAGGCCCGTGGCCAGGTTCGCCCAGACCGCGTTGCCCCCGGTGAGCGGCGAAGGGACGACTCCCCAGCTGTCCGCGATCTCCTGCACGAGCAGCAGTCCTCGGCCGCACTCGTCGTCGGGACCCGGCACGCGGCGGGGCAGGCGGCGGCCCGAGTCGTCCCGGTCGTGCACCTCCAGGCGCAGGCCGGCGTCCGACAGCAGACGGATACCGCACAGGATGCGCAGGCTGAAGGTGTGCAGTACCGCGTTGGTGGCCAGCTCGGACACCAGGAGCACGGCGTTGGCGCAGGCGTCTTCGGGCACCCGCCAGGAGAACAGCCGTGCGCTGACGAAACGCCGCGCCGTTCTGACGCTCGTGCGGTGACCCGGCAGTTCGAGCCAGTGCGCGCGGTCGGTGTTCGCTCCGCCCAGGTGCCGGAGTGAGGAAGTCGTGTGGGGGGACACGGCGGTCGCCTTCCATGGAGGGGCGCGATAAACGACGCGTTCACCAACTCGCCTATTCAGTACGGCTGTTGGCGCGCCTGCGTCTCATGTGACGGGGGCTTCGTCACACAAGTAACTATGCTCGCGGACTAGTTCACACTGCAACCGACTCCCTGATAATTTCAGCCGGACGTGATCCGGTCCGATCGACTCGGCAAGTCGCCATATCCTCGGTCCTGGTGACGGACTCTCAGGAGGCAGGGCAGCATGAACGAGGTACGCGCGGGCGCCGGCAGCAGTGCACCCACCGTTCTCCGCATGATCCTCGGCCGGCGGTTGCAGGACATGCGCCTCGGCGCGGGCGTCTCCCTGGACGACGCGGCCAGGGCCCTGCGGGTGAAGCCCCTGACCATCCGCCGGCTGGAGAAGGCCGAGGTCGGCCTGAAGATCCTCTACGTCGAGAAGCTGCTCCAGACCTACGGCGCCGACCAGCAGGAGATCGACGAGTTCGTCGCCCTCGCCGAACGGGCCAACGAGCCGGGCTGGTGGCACCCGTACCGCGATGTGGTACCCGCCTGGTTCACGGCCTACGTGAGCCTGGAGACCGGTGCGAAGGTGCTGCGCACCTACGAGCCGCACTACGTCACCGGGCTGCTGCAGACGCCCGCCTACGCCCGGGCGACCCTGGGCGGCGGTTTCCCGAACGACACCACCGAGGACCTCGATCGGCGCGTCGACCTGCGGCTGCGCCGCCAGAGCCTGCTGGAGAAGCCCGACGCGCCCACCCTCTGGGTGGTGATGGAAGAGACCGTGCTGCACCGGGTCGTGGGCGGGCCCGAGGTGATGCGGGAGCAGATCGACCGGCTGCTCGAAGTCTCGGAACTGGAGCACGTCAGCCTCGACATCGTGCCCTTCTCGGCGTGCGCGCACGTCGGGGCGTGCGCCCCCTTCACCTACTTCCGGTTCGAGGAGCCGGAACTGCCCGACATCGTCTACAGCGAGCTCCTCTCCGCCGCCGTGTACCTCGACCAGCGCTCCGACGTCGTGGCGCACCTGGAGGCGCACAACCGCATGTCGCTGCTGACCTCGTCCGCGGACAGCAGGGCGCTCTTGGACCGCATGCGCAAGGAGTACTCATGACCATCGCCGGGAGCAGTGTGTACAACGGGATGCCCGCCTCGGACCTGGGGGACCAGGGCTGGGAATGCCCGTGGAGCGGCCCCAACGGGGGCCAGTGCGTGGAGACGAAGCGACTCGCCGACGGACGCGTGGCCGTGCGGCAGTCGACGGACCCCGACGGTCCCGCGCTGATCTACACGCCGGAAGAGATCACGGCGTTCGTCACGGGGGTCAAGAGAGGCCTGGCCGACCACCTGACGGCCCACTGACCCGGACAGCCGACGCACCCCCCACCGAAAGGGACAGGATGACCAGCTCGCAGCCCACACGGAGTATCGACACCAGCAGGCCGCACTCCGCCCGCATGTACGACTACTACCTCGGCGGCAAGGACCACTTCGAGGTCGACAAGCAGGCCGCCGAACGCGTGGCCGAGGCGTATCCCGCCATCTTCGTGTGCGCCCGTGAGAACCGGGCCTTCATGCACCGGGCCACCCGCGTCCTCGCCCGGGAACACGGCATCCGCCAGTGGCTGGACATCGGCACCGGCATCCCCACCGAGCCCAACCTGCACCAGGTGGCCCAGTCCGTGGTCCCCGACGCCCGGGTGGTCTACGCCGACAACGACCCGCTCGTCCTCAAGTACGCCGAGCGCCTCATGCGCAGTACCCGCGAGGGCCGTACGACGTACATAGAGGCGGACGTCAACAACGTCGACACGCTGCTGGACTCCGCCGAGCTCACCGCGGTACTGGACCTGAGCCGGCCCGTGGCGCTGTCCCTGAACGCCCTCATGCACTTCGTCACCGACGCCCAGGACCCGTACGGCATCGTCCGTCGCCTGCTCGCCATCCTGCCCTCCGGCAGCGCCCTGGCGCTCAGCCACTGCACGCCCGACTTCGACCCGGACACCTGGCAGAAGGTCACCGACATCTACACCTCCGCCGGCACCCCGGTGCAGTTCCGCTCCCGTGCCGAGGTCACCCGCTTCTTCGACGGGCTCGAACTCCTCGACCCGGGCGTCACCGTGGGCCACCACTGGCGCCCCGACCCCACCCGGCCCGGCTCCGACACCCCGACGGACGCCGAGGTCAGCCTGTGGACGGGGGTGGGCATCAAGCCCTAGGAGGCGAGCGCTATCAGCCGGCCGACCAGTTCGCCGAACGGACTCTCGGCCGGCTCCTCCCCCAGGGCGCCGCGCAGGACCGCCGCCATGTCCTCGTCGTAGGCGGCGCTGACGGCGGCCAGCGCGGCGAAGTCCTGCACGAGCTGCTTCTCCAGCTCGGCGCGCGGGATGTGCCGGCCGTCGAGCCAGATCAGCGCCGTGGACTCGGCGAGCGAGATCCAGGAGCGGACGACCAGCTCCAGGCGCGGGGAGGCTTCGGTCACGCCCAGGTGTGACAGGATCTGGTCGAACGCGGCCTGCCGGACGGAGTCGACGAGCGCGTTGGTCGTGGTGGAGCCGACGGCCGGGCCGCCGCGCATCAGGGCCGAGAAACCGGGGCCGTGGTCGTCGACGAAATCGAAGAAGCGGCCCATCACGCGATGCAGCCGGGCGCCCAGCGGGCCCTCGTGCGGCTCGGTGAAACGGCTCGCGAGGTCCTCCGACGCACGCTTCAACGCGGCTTCGTACAGGCTGAGTTTGCCCGGGAAGTAGTGGTAGACGAGCGGCCGCGAGATGCCCGCCGCCGCGGCTATCTCGTCGATGGAGACCTCGTCGGGCGAGCGTCGGCTGAACAGGTCGAGGGCGACGCCGATCAGCTGCTGCCGACGTTCCTCGACACCCATCCTGCGGCGAACCCCGGTACTCATGCGAACACTTTACCGATCGATTCCGGCCGCCCGTGATCACCTGTCGGGAACCGGGTGATCACTCCGCGTCGGGGAGCCGCGGACGGGCGCGGACCACCCCGGCCGGCTAGTGCAGCCCGCTGATCTCCCGGCCGTCCGTCAGGGTGCCCTCCAGGTCCGCCCGCGCCCCCTGCTCGGCCTTGACGGCGAGCAGCCGCCCCTGCCCGGACGCGGTCACCCCGCCCGTCGCGGAGACCGACGACGTCCCCTCGCTGCCCGCGGCCAGCAGGTACCAGCTCCCCGCCGCCGACTTCCACAGCACCCCGGCCAGCACATGGGGATCACGCGGCCCGCAGGCCGGCACGTCCGTGGCCTTGGCGACGACCGCCCCGGCCGCCCCGCCCGGCGTGCGGAACTGGGCCAGCACGGCCGTGCCGTCGCCCCGCCAGGTCTCCGCCCGCGTGCACACCCACGCACCGGTCCCGGTGCCTTCCGGCAGCGGCTGCTCGGCGTACGCCCAGGCGTTGACGCTGCGGACGCCCGACGAGCGCTCGGCCGCCAGGGAGCAGGCGAACGGCGCCCAGGCGCGCAGGCCGCGCGCGCCGGACGCCTCCCCGGCCGCTCCGGGCCGGCCGGCCGTGAGGTGGGCCGGGACCAGCTCGCCGAGGTCGGTGGTGAGCCGGGTGCCGAAGGCGTCGGTCAGCTGGAGCACGGTCCACGAGGTGCAGCCGCCGGTCCGCACGGCGGGGCTGGCCAGCGGCGCGGTGACGCCGTCGGCGAGGGTGAGCGGCGTCGCGGCAGCGTCCGGCTTCGTCAGGTCCCGCTGCGCCGCCTTCGTCACCCACGGGGCGGTCAGGTAGCGGACGTTGCCGTCGGAGCGGCCCAGCACCAGCGCGCTCGCCCCGGCGCCCGTGGCCCCGTCGACCCGGGCGAAGTCCAGGGCCGCGCCCCGCGTGCCGTTCTTCGGCTCGGCGTAACGGGCGATGCGCAGACCGTCGTAGAGGATCACCACCCGGGCGGCGTCGACCTCGCCCGCGTACAGCAGCTGGGGCGGGCCGGCCGGGCCGCCGGTCTGGGTGCCCGGGGTCGCCGAGACGCGGACCGCCTCCCCGGGGCGGGCCCAGACGGCGAGGGCGCGGCGCAGCAGGGCCCGGTCGCCGGTGAGCGGGCCGCGCGCGGGCCACACGGAGAAGTCGGTACGGGCCGAGGTCCGCCAGGCGGTGGGGGCGGCCCGGACCACCTTGCCGGGGTCGAGGGCGGCCTCGGCGGCCGGGTTCTCGGCGTAGGAGGGCGCGGCGGCGCCGTCGGGGCCCCAGCCGCCGCCGGGCAGGGCGACCAGCGCGCCGCACACCGCGAGCGCCGCCGCCGCGGCGAGGGCGGCCTTGGTGTGCTGGCGGCGGCGCATCAGATCGGTGGGCCGGGCCTGGAGCGAGCACGGGTCGAACTCGGGGGAGGCGAGCAGCCCCGGCTGCATGGGCACGCTGTTCGCCGAGGCCAGCGCGCCCCCCGGGTCGGAGACCCCGGCGGCGTCGAGCAGGTCGCGGATGTCCGGGTCGGGCAGCTTCTCCAGGCCGCGCAGGACGTAGGCGGCGCGGGCCGGGCCGGACAGGGCGGACAACCGCTGGTCCAGGGCGAGTTCGTCGGCGCCGCCGGAGCGCGGGAACAGCTTCAGGCCCCACACCTGGGGCAGCGGCGGCGGCAGCTGGGCGAGCCGGGGCAGGCCCGTGCGGGGGCGGGCCGCCGCCAGGGCCGTGCACAGGACCCGCTCGCGCAGATAGGCGTACCGGGGGTCGGCCTCCCGGCCGGTGGCCTGGGCCGGGAGCACGGACGGCTGCTTGCGGCCCCGGGGCAGGGCGCGCTGGACGAGGGCGTGTGCGGTCAGGACCCGGCGGCTGCGGCCGAGGCCCGGCGGCAGCACCAGGTAGGCGAGCCGGACCAGCCGGGGGTAGTGCTCGACGAGCGCGGCCTCGGCCTGCTCGAAGCCGACCGGGCCGGCGTTCCCGCCGGGGGAGGGTGCGTGACGCTGGGATACATCCTGTGACTGCACGTCCGGGAGAACGAGCGAGCCGGCGGTTGGTCACCGCCGGACGAGTGGTTCACACCCCGGGTTCGACCAGGGCGCGCGCGTAGTTCGCCATCGACCGCTGGTAGCGCGGCAGATGGGGGGCGAGCGCGCCGAGCACCAGGGACAGGCCCTCGCGGTCGCGGCCCAGGCTGGACAGGCACAGGGCGAGCGCTGCCCGCACCGCGTCGTCCAACTCGTCGGACGGTGCGTCGAGTTCGGGCGTGAGCAGCTTGACGCCCTCCTCCGCCTGACCGGTGTTCCGCAGCGAACTCGCCAGCTGGATCCTGGCCCGGCGGCCCTTGTACCCGTCGAGTCCGCGGGCCAGCGCCTCCCGGTACAGCGGCACCGCCTTGTCGGAGTGCCCGGTGGAGTCCCAGGCGCAGGCCCGCTCGAAGGGCCCGAGCGGGCTGCCGTCCGGCAGTTCGGCGACGAGGGAGTCGATCAGGGCCCGGAACTCGGGCGCGCGCTCCTCCGGATACTCGTCGAAGGCGGCCCAGGCCGCGGTCACGCGGTCTTCCCAGTTCTGGTTCACCGCGTCACCATCGCACACCCGTGCCCGCCAGGTCACCGGATTTGAGCGCAGCGCGCGCGGGAGCCGTATCCGAGGGCGCTGGGGCACGCTCGGCACACCCGACCGGAGGAAACAGATGAGGTTGACAGGACTGCTGCTCGGCGCCGCGGCCGTACTGACGCTGGCGGGCTGCGGCTCGGGCGGCACTACGGAGTCCGTGCCGCCCACCGCGACCGGCAGCCTGGAACACCTGGCCGCCGAGGTGAAGTGCGAGCCGAACATGCAGACCGACGCGGACGAGATCCGCCAGGCCATCTGCGGCAGCGGGAAGGGCAGGTTCATCCTCGCCACCTTCGCCACCGACCGCGGCCAGCGCGAGTGGATCAACGACGCCAAGGACTACGGCGGTCACTACCTGGTCGGCCGCAAGTGGGTCGCCGTCGGCGACGACGGGGTGGTCAAGACGCTGCGCGGCACGCTCGGCGGCGACCTGGAGGACGGCGCCGACCACCACGCGCACAGCGGCTGACGAGCGCGTCCGGGCGCGGCGAAGGCCGGTGACGGGAGGGGGGTTCGTCACCGGCCTTCTGTCCTGCGCCCGCTAGGGCATCACGAGCAGTTCTGACCGCGGTTGACGCAGTTGGCGATCTTGTTGGCCAGGCCGTTCTTCGTGACGCTGATGAAGTCGTCGTGGTCCGTGGCCGCCTTGTGCAGCTGCTCCGGGAACCCGTCCACCGCGTAGGCGTTCTTCACCTGGCCGTTCTGGAGGACCGGGGGCGTGATGTCGTACACCAGGCGCATCGTCAGCTGCGGGATCGCCTTGAAGCCGTTCTGGCAGTTGCCGCTCGCGTCGGCGAACGCGACGTGCGTGCGGTGGTTGGCGCTGTCGGTGTTCTGGCCGTCCCAGCAGCTCTGGAAGGCGAACGTGCGCACCACCTTGCTGCCTTGCGGGCAGATCGGGTACTGCGTGGTCAGCTGCACCTTGTTCTCGAAGCCGGTGCAGCTCCAGTGCGCGTTGGCGTTGGCCAGACCGTTGGTGGTGGTCTTGGCGTCACCGGTGATGATGCGCAGGAACTGCGGCATCGCCACGACCTTGCCGCGCGGGCTGCCCACGTACTTGATCTGCGCCTGCACCGGGGTCAGGATGCGGCCGACGTTGCCTTCCTTGCCGCCGCCGTCGGCGTTCTGGTCGAAGTCCTGGGTGCCGTCCTGGACGCGGACCACCGGCCAGTAGTACGACGACAGGTCGCTCTGGTTCCGGCAGCTGGTGGCGGCCTGGAGGAACGTCTGGTTGCTGGAGAAGGCGTTGACCTTCTGGTTGCCGACGTAGTCGTGCAGGTGGTGCGCGCCGTTGGCCACACCGGGGGCCACGATCACGTTGTCGGTGTTGTGGTTCTTGTTGGCGTTCACACCGCAGCGCGTGGTGAAGGAGCCGGTCGAGGCGTTGCGGCCGGCGCGCGGCTTGGCCTTGACGTTCGGCTGGACCTTGGTGATGTCCACGAAGTCGGCCGCGACCGGGCCGTTGCCGGCCTGCCCGCCGATGTTGCCCTGCTGGCCGTTCTGACCCTGCTGGCCGCCCTGCTGCTGACCGCCGTTCTGCTGGCCGCCTTGCTGCTGGCCGCCGTTCTGCTGGCCGCCTTGCTGCTGACCGCCGTTCTGCTGGCCGCCTTGCTGCTGGCCGCCGTTCTGCTGCTGGCCGCCGGCGGTGGTCTGGTTGGCGTTCTGCGCCGTGCAGTTGGCCAGGGTGTCCAGGCTGCCGGGAGCGGTGCCGCCGACACGGGTGATCTCCAGCCTGATCCGGTCGAGGATCACCTTCCGCCGGTCCTGGAGCGGCTGGAGGATGGAGTTCTGCACGAAACTCGCGTCCCTGGCCTGGGCGTCCCGCGTCGTCGCCAGACGCTGGTAGGCGTCGGTGATCTGGCGGTCGAGGTTGGCCAGTTCACCGGCGACCTCGGTGCGGGCCTGCGCCGGCACGTTGGTGAGCTGCTGGCCCACGTCCGGGCAGGAGATGGTCGCGACCTGCGCCGTCGCGGCCTTCGTCTGGTTGCCTCCCCACGACTGGTTGTCCGACTCGTGAGCCGAGGCGTAGAAGTTCGCCCAGATCAGCCCGCCCCCACCGAGCGCTAGGGCCGCCGATGCGGCTATGGCCTTGGTGGCCAGCGGCGTACGGCGTTTTCGTGTGTTGCGTCCCATGGAACTCCTCTGACTTCCTTGCGGGGCAGCATCGAGGCGCCCGACAGGAGTGAAGCGGCGCCCTTCCATACGGACGCCGCCCCGGAGGCGTTCAGCGGTCGCACAAATTCTTCGCGCAACAAGGGAGTTGACAGGTCAGCGGTCCCGGTCCAGATGGGCGAGGACGGCCAGGACGCGCCGGTTGTCGTCATCCGACACCTCGAGTCCCAGCTTGGCGAAGATGTTCGAGGTGTGCTTGGCGATCGCGCGTTCCGTGACCACGAGCTGTGCCGCGACGCCCGCGTTGGACCGGCCCTGCGCCATCAGCTCCAGCACCTCCCGCTCGCGCGGGGTGAGCCGGCCGAGCGGCGTCGTGCCGGCCGACCGCCGGGACAGCAGCTGCTGGATCACCTGCGGGTCCATCGCCGTACCGCCCGCCGCCACCCGCCGTACGGCGTCGACGAACTGCTCCGCGTCGAACACCCGGTCCTTCAGCAGATAGCCGATCCCGCCGTCGCCGTCCGCGAGCAGCTCGCGCGCGTAGAGCTGCTCCACGTGCTGGGAGAGGACCAGCACCGGCAGTCCCGGCCGCGCCCGCCGGGCCGCGAGCGCGCACTGCAGGCCCTCGTCGGTGTGCGTCGGCGGCAGGCGTACGTCGACCACGGCCACGTCCGGCTCCACCTCTGCGAGCGCGCGGGCGAGTTCGGGCCCGGACTCGACGGCGGCGGCGATCTCGAAGCCGTAGGCCTCCAGCATCCGCACCAGTCCGTCGCGCAGCAGGAAGAGGTCTTCGGCTAGGACAACACGCACGGGATCTCCATGGTGACCATGGTGGGACCGCCGGCGGGGCTGCTGACGGCCAGGACGCCGTCGAATGTACCGAGCCGGCGCTCCACCCCCGCGAGCCCCGAGCCGGCCCCGACCGCCGCCCCGCCCCGGCCGTTGTCGGTGACGGTGACCCGCAGCCGGCCGTCGGCGTGGTGCACGTCGACCCACACCCGGTCGGCGCCGGAGTGCTTGACCGCGTTGGTGAGCAGCTCGTTCACCGCGAAGTACGCCGCCGACTCGACCGGCGCGTCCGCGCGGCCGGGCAGCTCCACGGCGACCTCCGCGGCCAGCGGCAGCCGGAGCGCCAGCGCCCGCACGGCGTCGCCGAGCCCGCGTTCGGCGAGGACCGGCGGATGGATGCCGCGCACCAGGTCGCGCAGCTCCTCCAGGGCGTCGGCGGAGTTCCGGCGGGCCTGGGCGATCAGCTTCTTCGCCTGCGCCGGGTCCCGCTCGACCAGCATCTCGATGGTGCCGAGGTCCATGCCCATGGCGACCAGCCGGGCCTGCGCCCCGTCGTGCAGGTCCCGTTCGATGCGGCGCAGTTCGGCGGCCGAGGTGTCGACCGCGTCCCGCCGGGTGTCGGTCAGCACCTGGACCCGCTCGGCGAGTGCGGCGTGGGAGGCGCCGATCATGGCCCGGGTGAGCGTGAAGTGCGCGGTGAGCAGGCGCGGCGGGAGGCGCCAGGTGGCGGCGAGGACCACGGCGCCGAGCGCGGCCGCGCCGAGGGCCGTCGCCTGGCCGGTGACCGGCACGAAGCCGTACCAGTAGACGTCGCCCGGTCCGCGGACGTCCGTCCGCCACAGCCCGGCGCCCACCAGGCACCCCTGGACCGGGAAGAACACCAGCACCGCCGGCAGCAGCGCGGTGAAGAAGCCCGCGGTCATGTCGGCCGGCAGCCACAGTACGTCGCGCCGTACCTGCGGGTCCCCGAGCAGCGCCACGGTGCGCGTCCACGGGTTGGCGCCCGCCGGGAGCGGCCGGTACACCGCCGGGATGCGGACCCCGCACCACTCGGCCGCGAGCCTCCTGCGGGCGTCCGCCAGCGCCCTCACCCCCGTGAGGACCGCCGGGGTGGTGACGAGCCCGATGCCGAGCGGGACGAGCGCCACGGACAGGAGGGTCAGGGCGAGGAACGCCACCCCGCACGGCAGGACCACGAGAGCCAGCACCAGCCCCCGCACGGCGGCCAGCAGCGTCTCCCTCACCTGGGCGCGCAAGCCGGCCCTGTCTTCGTCGGTGTTCATGCCGCCAGTCTTGCCGAAGCCCGCGCCGGGGTCAGTCGTCCGAGGACCCCTCCTGGAGGGTGGTGCCAGGTACACCCCCGGTCCGTGCCAGCAGCTCCGCCTCCACCTCCGGGTCCAGGCCGACGCGGGCCCGGTCCGGGCGCCGGGGCGCCGTGCCGCCGATCTCCGTCAGCCACCGCCAGGTGTCCGCGACGGTCTCGCCCACCGGCCGGCACACCAGCCCCGCCGCCACCGCCCGCGACACGTCCGCGCCGTGCACGGCGTCGTACGTCTCGCCGCCCGGCGGCACCCACACCGGCAGCTCGGTCCACGGCTCGATCCCGGCCCCGAGGATCACCTCCGGGCCGGTCCAGCGCAGCTCCGCGTCCGCGCCGGTGACCCGCAGGCACGCCCGGAGCAGCCCGCCCATGGTGGTGTGGCCGGGCGGGCTCACCAGGTCGTAGGGCCCGGACAGTCCGCGCTCCAGCGCGCCGAGCAGCCACTCGGCGAGGTCGCGCACGTCGACGTACTGCACGGGCAGGTCGCGCGGGCCGGGGGCCAGGACCGGGCCGCCGCGGGCGATCCGGGTCAGCCACCAGGGCAGCCGGCCGACGTTCTCGTACGGGCCGAGGATCAGCCCGGCCCGGACCAGCAGCGAGTCCGCCGCGCCGAAGGCCCCGACGGCGGCCAGTTCCCCGCCGCGCTTGTCCCGCGCGTAGTCCGTCGCCCCGGCGTCCGCGGCGGCGCCCCCGACCAGCGGGGCGTCCTCCGCGCCGCCGCGCGGACAGGGCCAGGCGTACACCGACCGGCTGGAGACGTACGCGTACCGCCCGGCCCGGCCGCGCAGCAGCCGGGCCGCCTCGTGCACGGCACGCGGGGCGGCCGACCAGGTGTCCACCACGGCGTCCCAGCCCTCGCCGCCGTCCGCCGCGAGGGCGGCGAGGCCGTCGGGCGCGGTGCGGTCGCCGTGCAGCGACCGCACCCCGGCCGGGGGCCGGTGCCGTCCCCGGTGGAAGACGGTCACCTCCCAGCCGCGTCGGAGCGCGGCCTCCACCACGGCCCGCCCCACGAACTGTGTTCCGCCCAGCACGAGAAGTCTCATGCCGGGATCGTGCCCGGTCCGGCCGGTGCCGGTGCGGGGCTCTGCCGAGGGCGGAACGGCCGACGGGACGCGGATGCGGGGACCCCGGCGCCGGGCGCGCACCGGAACCGCGGGGCGGGCGGCCGGCACCGGCTCGGGTGGGAGCAGGGCGGCCGCGACGGGGCCGTACGGCCGCCTCCGTCCCCGCCCTGGCCGTGTGCGGCTTCGGGGCGGCACCGGTTCGGGCCGGACCGTCAGCGGGCGGTCGGCGGGGTGTACTTGTAGCCCACCCGGCGCACCGTCTGGATCGCCTGGCGGTGCTCCGCGCCCAGCTTGCGGCGCAGCCGGGCGATGTGGACGTCGACGGTGCGGCCGTCGCCGACGTGGCCGTAGCCCCATACCGTGGTGACGAGCTGGTCGCGGGTGTGCACCCGGTGCGGGTGCGCCACCAGGTGCGCCAGCAGCTCGAACTCCAGGTAGGTGAGGTCGAGTTCGCGTCCGTCGACGCTGGCGGTGCGCCGCACGGAGTCGATCCGCACCAGCGGCTCGGTGCCGGGGACCGGCTCGGTCTCCGGCTGGTCCGGGACCGCGACCGGCAGGAACGGGGGCCGCTGGTCGGCCGGGACCAGCACCAGGTAGCCGACCATCGGCGGCTGGCCCGGCAGGGTCGGCAGGGTGTGCTGCGGCGCGGGCAGCCAGGTGGCGCCGGGCGGCAGGAAGTCCGCGACGTCCACCACCTCGTCCCGGTCGACGGCGCGCAGCCGGTGCCGGGTGCCGTTCGAGGCGGGGGCGGACAGGGCGGCGGTGGAGAGGGAACGGGAGGTCGCCATGAGAGGTCAGCTCTTTCGCGCGAGGAGTTCGTCGGAAGGTGCGGCGGCCGCGATTCGTGGTCGGGCGCGCCGGAGGACGTACGTCGTTCCGCGCTGGCCGAAGGCCGGGGTGTACGGCTTTAGAGGGCCCGCGCGTTCCTCGCGCGGCGACACACACGGTCGAAGTCGTGGTGCTGACGGGAAGGCCAGAACGGCTCAAGGTCGTGGCGACCCGTCGCGGTGATCTGCTGGAAGCCGTTCATGCGCCCATTGAAGCAGAGGCGTGCGCCGGGCAGGAGTCTCCTCTCACTGCTTGGACGCTTCCTTGGCGTGAAGTTGACGTCGCGTCCACCCGCGGCCCCGGCTTTCCGCCCTGGTCAGCGCCTTGGCATGGCCGTTCGGCGGCCGGATCCCCGTCTCACTCCTCGGACGGCGGCGGGGCGGGGGCGGGGCGTGCGCGCGCGAGAGGGGCGCCCGCCTCACGGCGGGCGCCCCTCGGACGCGTCGGTACGGATCAGACCTGGCCGGCCTTCTCCAGCGCGGTGCAGCAGGTGTCCACCAGCAGGCGGGTCACCACGTAGGGGTCGACGTTGGCGTTCGGACGGCGGTCCTCGATGTAGCCCTTGCCGTCCTTCTCGACCTGCCACGGGATACGGACGGAGGCGCCGCGGTCGGAGACGCCGTAGGAGAACTCGTCCCAGGGGGCGGTCTCGTGCAGGCCGGTCAACCGCTCGTCGATGCCGGCGCCGTAGCTCTTCACGTGGTCCAGCGGCTTCGAGCCCTCGCCGAGCGACTCGCACGCGGTGATGACGGCGTCGTAGCCCTCGCGCATGGCCCTGGTGGAGAAGTTGGTGTGCGCGCCCGCGCCGTTCCAGTCGCCCTTGACCGGCTTCGGGTCCAGGGTCGCGGAGACGCCGAAGTCCTCGGCGGTGCGGTACAGCAGCCAGCGGGCCACCCACAGCTGGTCGGAGACCTCCAGCGGGGCGAGTGGGCCGACCTGGAACTCCCACTGCCCCGGCATGACCTCGGCGTTGATGCCGGAGATGCCGAGACCGGCCTTCAGGCAGTTCTCCAGGTGGGCCTCGACGATCTCCCGGCCGAAGATCTCGTCGGCGCCGACACCGCAGTAGTAGCCGCCCTGCGGGGCCGGGAAGCCGCCCTCGGGGAAGCCCAGCGGCCGGGAGCCGTCGAAGAAGGTGTACTCCTGCTCGATGCCGAAGACCGGCTCCTGCGCGGCGAACCGTTCGGCGACCTCGGCCAGCGCGGCACGGGTGTTGGACGGGTGCGGCTCCATGTCGGTGTCGAGCACCTCGCACAGCACCAGCACGTCGTCGCCGCCGCGGACCGGGTCCGGGCAGGTGAAGACCGGCTTGAGCACGCAGTCCGAGGAGTGGCCCTCGGCCTGGTTGGTGGAGGAGCCGTCGAAGCCCCAGACCGGCAGCGCGTCGAGACCGGCCGGGGCACCCGTGATGATCTTCGTCTTGGACCGCAGCTTGGCCGTCGGCGCGGTGCCGTCGATCCAGATGTACTCAGCCTTGAAGGTCACGGGGCCACATCCTTCGGGGGTGGGTCGGGTGCACGCGCGGGTGCTGCGGCGCGGCGGCACCGGTGCGCCGCTCGATCTGCCGGGCAGCTTGTCAACAGGCCGTTTCCCGTCCATTGCCCGTCCGTGAACCCCGTGTTACCTGGTCGTTCCGCGTCCGGGCCCACCTGGTCACCCGGCCCGACCTGGTCACCCGGGCCCACCTGGTCGCCCGCCCCGGCCGGCCCGCCAGGAGGCCGGCGCCGGTCCTGCTGCCCGTGGCCGCGAGCAGCAGGACCCTTGTCCCTCACGAGGCGGTGGCGCGGGCCGGTGCGCTGCCGCCACGGACGGCACCACCGGCCCCGGTCCGCCACCTCACCGGTTTCCTGTCGGTTTCCCGGGCCTCACCCCACCTTCTCGATCACCGCGCGCCGGATGAGGAACTTGCCCGGTTCCCGGACCTGTTCGAAGGCGGCGTTGTTGAGCAGGACGCAACTGCCGGAGACGGACGTCACCTTCACCGTGGTGGACTTGTCGTTGTCCAGGTTGGTGACCTTCAGGGTCGTCCCCGCCGGGAACTGGTTGCTGGACGCGGCCGGGGCGCCGCCCTCGCCGGAGAGCGTCACGGTGGAGCCCTTGCACACCTGCTGGCCCGCGCCTTGCGGGGCGCCTCCGGCGTGCTGGCCCGCGCCCTGCTGGCCCGCGGTCTGGCCGGTGCTGCCGCCCTGCGCCGCCTGGGAGCCCTGAGCCGACTCCCCAACGGTGCAACCGGACGCCTTCTGCTGGACCTTGATCTGCTCGACGACCGCCTGCCGGTTGGCGATCCGGGCCGCCGACTGCGCGTCCGGTTTCGCCTTCTGGTCCGCGATGAACCTCTCGTTGTTGCCGAGGGCCGTGGCCAGCCCCTGGCAGACGGTCGAGTCCCCGGCGGACAGCGTCCTGGCGCCCTGCGGGCTCTGCGCGGCGTCGGAGGTGGCCGCCAGGGCGAAGGCCCCGCCGCCCGCCACCGCCGCGGCGCTGACGAGCAGCGCGAGCTTCTTCTTGGTACCGAGGGTTCTCCTGCGCGACATGCGCGCCTCCTGAAGAGGTAGGGGAGCGTACGCCGCTATGTACGAGATACCGAACGTGGTTACTCAGCGGTTACAGGAGTCGGTGAAGTGGCCTGCGTCACGCGGGAGTTGCCCCGGTCTCAGCCCTTGCCGCTGTGGGAGATGGCCTCCCGTACGGCTTCCTCGCTGCGGGCCACCAGCGTCGTACCGTCGTCCGCGGTGATGATCGGGCGCTGGATCAGCTTGGGGTGCTCGCTGAGCGCGGCGATCCAGCGGTCCCGCGCGCTCGCGTCCCGCGGCCACTCCTTGAGCCCCAGTTCCTTGGCGGCCGGCTCCTGGGTGCGCGTGATGTCCCACGGTTCGAGGTGCAGCCGGTCCAGTACGGCCCTGATCTCGTCGGCGCTCGGCACGTCCTCCAGGTAACGGCGGACGGTGTACTCGGCCCCCTCGGCGTCCAGCAGGCCGACCGCGCTGCGGCACTTGGAACAGGCGGGATTGATCCAGATCTCCATGCCGGACACGGTACGCGAAAACCGTTGGGCACCCTCGTCACTGGAGCCCCGAAAACCCTTGTGGCCAGGGGATTTTGTCAGTGGTGGCCCGTAGAATAGAAGCAGTGTTCGAGGGTGCGCGCCGGGCCCCGGTGCGTGCCCTGACCGCGACAGGAGGATGCCTGTGCCCGCTGCCGCCCTGAAGCCGAAGCCGTTGCCGACCCAGTCCACCGCCCAGCGTTCCGTGCTGTTCGACTCGCCCTACGAGCCCGTGGCGAAGCGGCCGCTGCCGGCCGGACGGCCGCGCGAGTGGTACGTCACGCACAACCGGCGTCTGAAGGCCATGCGCCTGGCCATAGCCCTGCTCGACTCCGGCGTGTACCTGCCGGACCAGGCCCGGAACGAGACGATCCGCGACACGGCGGAGCGGATCGGGATGCGCCCGCCGTCCGACACCACGTGCCACATGGTGCGGGCGCTGATGCGTTACTCGCGCTGAGCCGGCCGTGCTGCCGGGTGCCCCGCGTCACCGGCGCGGGGCACCCGGCGCCGTCACGCCGTCAGTTCCCGCTCCAGCGGGGTCCTGAAGCGCGGGGTGATCCGGGTCGCGCCCAGCCAGCCGCGCAGCCGCTCCGCCTCCGCCGCGACCTCGGCCGCGGCCTCCCGGCGGACGCCCTCCTCGGGAATCCGCCAGACGATCCCGCCGTCCGCGCGCTGGGCCCAGCCGCCCACCACACGGCCGTTCCACCACACCGTCGGACCCACGTTGCCGCTGCGGTCGAAGAGCAGGGGGCGCAGCGCCGGGTCCAGGTACCAGTCGCGCTGCTGCCAGGCCATGGCCGTGGGGTCCAGGGCGGGCAGCAGCGCCGCCCACGGCACGCCGGGTCCCGTCACCGGCTCCGCGTCCCCGGCGTCGACGTATCCCGTGCCCTCGTCCAGGGCGACCTCCTCCGCGCCGATCGCGGCCAGCGCCCGGCGGACCTCCCGGAGCGTCCAGCCCGTCCACCACTTCAGGTCCGCCTCGGTCGCCGGGCCGCACGCGCGCAGCCAGTGGCGCAGCAGGTCCGCCTGGGCCGCGGCCGGGTCCAGCTCGGGGTGGGGCGGCGCCGGCGCCCAGCGGAACTGGCTCGACGTCCAGGAGCCGAGCGGGCGGCCGCGGACGACTTTGCCCTCCACGCCGAGCACGCGCAGCAGGCGGGTCGAGACCGTGTGGACGCCCTCGTAGTTCTTCCCGGCCGCGTAGACGAACCGCTCGCGCAGGCGCGGCTCGTCCGCCGCCAGCTCCGCCGCGGTCGCCTGGCCGCGCCGGGCCAGCGCGGCGAGCGTGGCCTCCTCGACCTCCGCCAGCCACGCCGCGTCCGGCGCACCGGCCAGCGCCATGTCCCGGAGCAGGGCCGCGCGCTCCCGGGCGGCCACCGTGAGGCCCGTCGAGGCGTGGACGACGGCCGTCAGGGCCGCCGGGAACACGAACACCGTGTGCCGCATGCCGTGCATCCGCACCAGCGTGCGGTCCTCGTACAGCGCCCGCTCCGTCTCCGGCACCGCCTTCGCGGGGTCGGTCAGCCGGGCGGCGACCGCCAGGTGCACGGTCGCCGGGTCAGAGCCGTGCAGGGCGACCAGGGAGGCCGCGACCTCCTCGGGCGTCACCGCCCGCGCCGCCCCGGCCAGCCGGTGCCGCACGGCCAGCCGGGCCCGCCGCTCCACCCCGTCGACGTACCGCCGTCCCTCCGCCATACCGGCCTCCCCTTCGGCTCAACGATCCGTTGCCGCCATGGTCGCCGGTGCCACTGACAACGCGCGCGGGGACGGGGCTGCGGAGCCGCGCGCCGGGCTCAGCAGGGTCTTCACGAACTCCCGGCGGTCCCCGGGGTGGTCGTGGAGCCACCGGCCCAGCATGTGGCCGGCGTCGGGGAGGCCGAGGCGGGTGCAGTCGGCGCGGGTCGAGAGCGCCTCCCGGACGGCCCGGGTCACGCGAGAAGCGTCCCTCGCCGGTGTCGAACGGCACGTCCCAGGCCGCGGGCGGGCAGACGGCGGGCGCGCACAGGCCCACCACGACCGCCCGGCGCCCGTAGTGCCGTACCAGGTCCGCCACCGTCTGCTCGTACCGCCGCCGCAGGCTCGACTCCGCGAGAGTGCGTGCATGGCGTCGCGGGGCAGACGGGAGTTTGACGACAGGACCTGGCGGCCGCCCGCGCCCCGGAAAAAGGGATGCACGGACCGTCATCGACTCCCTACGCTGAGCGAACGAAGCGCGTCCCCGCGACCCACCCAGGAGGTCCGTCATGCGTGGCATTCTCGCGGCCGGGACCGTCGTCCTGGTGCTCCTCGGAACCGGTGACCACCTGTGGTGGCTCGCCGCCGTCGTCCTGCTGTACCTGTACGCGACGCACGGCCGCGGCTCGCCCGGCACCACCCCGCCGGCCGGCCCCGGCCCCCCGCCCGACAGCTACCGGGCGTACCGGGACCGCCGGGACCGGCAGGCCAGGTGGGAGCGCCGCTACCGCCGTGAGCGGCCCTTCGACGCCCGGCGGCAGGAGCGGGAGAAGGGCGGGAAGTGAGCGGGGCTTGCCGGCCGTCACAGGCCGGGGGCGCCCCACACCGGGAACCAGCGCCCGAGGTCCTGCTCGATCCGCAGGTCGTTGTCGAGCGTGGCCTTCAGCTGGAGTTCCAGCGCGGTGTCCCGCCGCTCGGCGGCGCCGGGCAGCGGGGCGAACGGGTAGAACGTGCCGCGCTTGTAGAGGTAGACGAGCGCCAGCTTCCGGCCGGTGCCGTCGGTGAACCCGGCCAGCGAGCACAGCAGCTGCGGGCCGAAGCCGTTGACCTCCAGCGAACTGTTCACGGCGTGCAGATCGTTGACCAGCTCGGGCAGCTGGCCGGGGGAGCGCCGGGACACCAGCCAGGAGTAGCCGTAGCCGTCCCGGCGCAGTTCCACCGGCGGACCGGTCCGGTCGGTGTCCGCGTCCAGCAGCGCCTGCACCTCGCGGTGCGTCTGCTCGAAGGCCGCGCCCTCCACCGTGGCGAAGCACACCGCCCCCTGTCCGGTCGGCGTGAAACCCGCCGCCGCCTCCAGCGTCACGGCCGCCGACGGCAGCGCGAAGAGCCGGTCGAGATCGGGCGCGACCGGTTTCGTACGGCCCAGCAGGATGTCCAGCAGCCCCACCGCTCAGCCCGCCTTCCCCGGGGTGGCGGCCTCGCCCAGCTCCGCCGAGATCCGGCCCAGCTGCTCCAGCCGCTGCTCCAGGGTCGGGTGCGTGGAGAAGAACCGCTCGATGCCGGGCTCCCGGCCGGTCGCCGGGGTGAAGTAGAAGGCGTTGAACGCCTGTGCCGTGCGCAGGTCCTTGGTCGGGATCCGCGCGATCTCCCCGGAGACCTTGGTGAGCGCCGCCGCCAGCGCCGAGGGCCGGCCGGTCAGGTGCGCCGCGGCGCGGTCGGCCGCCAGCTCCCGGTACCGGGACAGCGACCGGATCAGCAGGAAGCTGATCGCGTACACGGCCACCGAGACGCCCAGGACCGCGGCGAAGACCGCGGCCGTGTTCTGGTCCCGGCGGCCCGAGCCGAAGACCTGGGAGTAGAAGGCGAACCGCACGATCAGGCCCGCGAGCACCCCGAGGAACGACGCGACCGTGATCACGGCGACGTCCTTGTGCCGCACGTGCGACAACTCGTGCGCGAGCACGCCCTCCAGTTCCGCCGGCTCCAGCCGGCGCAGCAGCCCGGTGGTCACACAGACGACCGCGTGCTCGGGGCTGCGCCCGGTCGCGAACGCGTTCGGCATGTCCATCGCGGACACGGCGACCACCGGCTTGGGCATGTCCGCGATCGCGCACAGCCGGTCGACGACGGCATGCAGCCCGGGATACTCCTCCCGCTCCACGACCCGCCCGCGCATGGCGAACATCGCGATCCGGTCGGAGAACCAGAACTGCGCCACGAACAGCGCCCCGATCAGGGCGGCGACCAGTATCCAGGACTTCAGCAGCACGATCAGTGCGGCGACGAAGCCCACGTACAGCAGCCCGAGCAGGAACAGCGTCAGACCCATGCGCACGGTCAGCCGCCGATCGCTCCGGAACCGGCTCCGCATCATGCATCACCCCGAAAGTCAGGCACTCGTCCCGCTGTCCAGTGTGCACCTGCGGATGCCCATGAAGCGGTCCGGAACCCCTCTAGGCGGGGCAAAGGGTCAGCGGGGCGAAGCGTCAGTAGGGGGAACGTATCTGGGCGTACCCCAGCAGCACGATGACCGCCGCCACGCAGCCGAGGACCACGGCCGTCGAGACCCAGGAGGACCGGCGCGGGACCGGGTCCGGGTCGGCGCGGAACGGCGCCGGGTCCGGGGGGTTCTCCTTCCAGCGGGCGGCGAGCATCCGGGCCCGGGCGGAGGGCTCCTTGTGCTCGGCGGAGTTCGCCCACCGGTGATCGAACTCGCGCTCCCAGTCGTCCTGTTCCGGCATCCCCGTTCAACCTCTCTCGTCCGACACGATCCGGAGGGATGATCCCCCGACAATAGGAAGTCTGAGAAGCGGGAAAGGTTGCACGGGCCGGGACATGGTCAGCCGCAGTGGCGGAAACGGCTGCGGTACTCCGTGGGAGTGGTGTCCAGCTTGCGGCGGAACGCCCTGATCAGGGTGTCGGTCGTACCGAAACCGCACGCGGTGGCGATCCGGTCGAGGGTGTCGTCCGTGGTCTCCAGGCGGTTGCGGGCGGCTTCGACGCGGGCCGCCTCCAGGTAGGCGGCCGGGGTCATGCCGAGTTCCGCCTTGAAGACGCGGGCCAGCTGGCGCTCGCTGACGTGGGCGTGCCGGGCGAGGTCGGCGACGGTCAGCGGCCCGGTGAGGTGCTCCGCGACGAAGTGGCGCAGGACGGCCATGCGCCGGGTGGTCGAGACGGGCTCGACGGGCACGCTGAACTGGCTCTGCCCGCCCGGCCGCTTCAGGTACATGACCAGCTGACGGGCGACCCGCAGGGCGACGGCCTCCCCGAAGTCCTCGGCGACCAGCGCGAGCGACAGGTCCAGGCAGGCGGTGATGCCCGCGCCGGTCCACACCCCGCCGTCCCGGATGAAGATCGGGTCGGCGTCGACCTCGACCGAGGGGTGCTCGGCGGCGAGCTGCCCGGCGGTCGACCAGTGGGTGGTGGCCCGCCTGCCGTCCAGCAGACCGGCGGCGGCGAGCAGGTGCGCGCCCACGCAGACGGAGGCGACGCGCCGGCTGCGGGCGGCGAGCGCGCGCACCCGGGCGACGACGCCGGGATTGGCGAGGGCGCGCACCCGGCGTTCCCCGTCGACCTCGACCGAGCCCGGCACCAGCAGGGTGTCGATGGCGCGCCCGGACACCTCCGCGAAGGTGCGGTCGGGCAGCACCCGCACCCCGGCGGCGGTCGTGACGGGCTCCATGGTCTCGGCGGCCAGCACCGCCTCGTACCCGCTCTCGCCGCCGGTCTCCCGCCGGAGCAGGGCGAACACCTCCGGCGGGCCGGTGACGTCCAGCAGGTCGACGCCGTCGAACAGCATGATCACCACGAATCGCCGGCCGTCGCCCACGCCTCCCCCTCCGGATGTCCGGATCTGCAAGTTACCCGACATTGCCGCCATCCGGGGCGGCTCCTAGCGTGGTCGCCGTACCCACGCCGCCACCCGAGAAGGGGCCGCCATGCCCAGCACGACCCTGCGCGACCTGAACGGCTTCGACCAGACCCCGGCCTCGCTCGCCGCCTCCACGCTGATCCTGGTCGACTACCAGAACACCTACACGCGCGGCGTGATGGAGCTGGACGGCTGGCGGGCCGCCCTCGACGCCGCGGCCGGCCTGCTGGCCACAGCCCGTGCGGCGGGCACGCGGATCGTTCACGTGGTCAACGACGGCGGCGAGGGCACCCCGTACGACATCCGCGCCGAGATCGGCCGCATCCACCCCCGCGTCGCCCCCCTCGACGGCGAAGCGGTCGTCGTCAAGACCGCCCCCGACGCGTTCCACGGCACCGGCCTCGCCGAGCACCTGGACGCCGCCGGCCACCGGGACGTCGTGATCGCCGGCTTCATGACCCACATGTGCGTGCTGTTCACCGCGCAGGGCGCGTTCCTGCGCGGCAACCGCCCCACCGTGGTCGCCGACGCCTGCGCGACCCGCCCCCTGCGCACCCCGCTCGGCGAGGTCCCCGCGACCCAGCTCCACCACAGTGCCCTCGCCACCGTCACGGACCTCTACGGCGTGGTCGCACCGTCGGCGTCCGCGCTGACCTGAGCCGGGAACACCGGGAGGTGACGGTGCGGCGCTGCTGCCTTGGAGTCCCGGTCAGCGGGCCCTTCCGATGAGTGAAAACCAGACGTCAGCGGTGATCGCGGAGCGGAGTGTTTGGGCGGCGGCAGGGAAGGGGTCAGAGCGGGAGGGAGGACAGGAGACGACCGTGACCGTCCTCGCGATCTTTCTACTCATCATCGGTACGCTCTTGGTCCTGATCGGGACGCTTCTGGTCCTTGTCGGGACGTTCCTGATCGCCATTGGGGTGGCCTTGATCTTGATCGGGGCGGCCCTGATCGTCGCGGGCACGTTCTTGCTGATCCGGAGACTTCTAGGCGGTCATCGAACGCGGTCTCACTCCTGGTGAACCCGAGGGCGGCCCTTCGGCGCAGCCACGACCGCCACCCGGCGGCCGGGCGTCCGCCCGGAACAGGCCGTCGGCCGTGCCCTTCCCGAGGAGGAAGAACACGGCCGACGGCCCACAGCCGGCCCAGGGGAGCGGCTTCCCGCTCCGGCCTGGGGCGACATCACACGTCGAAGTACAGCTCGAACTCGTGCGGGTGCGGGCGCAGCTGGAGCGGGGCGATCTCGTTCGTGCGCTTGAAGTCGATCCACGTCTCGATCAGGTCGGACGTGAACACGTCGCCCTGGAGGAGGAACTCGTGGTCGGCCTCCAGCGCGTCGAGGACGGCGTTCAGCGAGGTCGGGACCTGGGCGACGTTCGCGTGCTCCTCGGGAGCCAGCTCGTACAGGTCCTTGTCGATCGGCTCGGCCGGCTCGATCTTGTTCTTGATGCCGTCCAGGCCCGCGAGGAGCAGGGCCGAGAACGCCAGGTACGGGTTGCCGGAGGAGTCGGGCGCGCGGAACTCGACCCGCTTGGCCTTCGGGTTGGAGCCCGTGATCGGGATACGCATCGCGGCGGAGCGGTTGCGCTGCGAGTACACCAGGTTGATCGGCGCCTCGAAGCCCGGCACCAGACGGTGGTACGAGTTCACCGTCGGGTTGGTGAAGGCCAGCAGCGACGGGGCGTGCTTGAGGATGCCGCCGATGTAGTAGCGCGCCATGTCCGACAGGCCCGCGTAACCGGCCTCGTCGTAGAACAGCGGGTCGCCGCCCGACCACAGCGACTGGTGCACGTGCATGCCCGAGCCGTTGTCACCGAAGATCGGCTTCGGCATGAAGGTCGCGGTCTTGCCGTTGCGCCAGGCGACGTTCTTCACGATGTACTTGAAGAGCTGGAGGTCGTCGGCGGCGGCGAGCAGGGTGTTGAACTTGTAGTTGATCTCCGCCTGGCCGGCCGTGCCCACCTCGTGGTGCTGGCGCTCGACCTTCAGGCCGGACCGCTCCAGCTCCAGGGAGATCTCGGCACGCAGGTCGGCGAAGTGGTCGACCGGGGCCACCGGGAAGTAGCCGCCCTTGTAGCGGACCTTGTACCCGCGGTTGTTCTCGACGGCGCCGGTGTTCCAGGCGCCCGCCTCGGAGTCGATGTGGTAGAAGGACTCGTTCGCGGAGGTGGCGAAACGGACGCTGTCGAAGACGTAGAACTCGGCCTCGGGGCCGAAGTACGCGGTGTCCGCGATGCCGGTCGACGCCAGGTACGCCTCCGCCTTCTTCGCCACGTTGCGCGGGTCACGGGAGTACTGCTCGCCCGTGATCGGGTCGTGGATGAAGAAGTTGATGTTGAGCGTCTTGTCGCGGCGGAACGGGTCCACACGCGAGGTGGACAGGTCGGCACGCAGAGCCATGTCGGACTCGTGGATGGCCTGGAAACCACGGATCGACGATCCGTCGAAGGCCAGCTCCTCGTCCGGGTCGAACGCCTCAACGGGCACCGTGAAGTGCTGCATGACGCCCGGCAGGTCGCAGAAGCGGACGTCGACGAACTTGACGTCCTCGTCCGCGATGAACTTCTTGGCCTCGTCGGCGTTCTGGAACATCCAGCTCCTCCTACTCCCGACCGTCCTCGCCGGGGTGGTAGATCGTTCGTGCGGCCAGTGCGGTGGCACACGCTGGTCTCGACCCTAGGGATGGGTGATTTCTCGGGCGTGACCCATTTGTTTCGCAGAAGTTAACCGGCCACGTGTCCACCGTAGCCCTGACACACCCCTGTGCGTAGTGCCCGAAACCGGGCACAGTACCGTGGAGGCGTGGACAACAGGCAGGCAATCGGATCGTGGCTCTCCGGGCCGCGCGCGGCCTTGGAAGAGGCGGGCGCCGACTTCGGGTACCGGGGCGAACAGCTCGGCCTCCCGGAGCACGGGCCGAACTCGATCGCACGGCCCGGACGGCGCCTCGGCGCACTCGCCGTGGACTGGGCGCTGTGCGTCCTGATCGCATACGGCCTGATCACGGGCGGCTACCGGGCCCCCGCCACCAGCAACTGGGCGCTCGGTGTCTTCTTCGTCCTGAGCATCCTGACCGTCGGCACGGTCGGCTTCACCCCCGGCAAGCGGCTCTTCGGCATCCGGGTCGTGGCCCTGCGGACGGGCACGGTCAACCCCGGGCGCGCCCTGCTGCGCACCGTCCTGCTGTGCCTCGCGATCCCCGCCCTGATCTGGGACCGCGACGGCCGCGGCCTGCACGACCGGATCGCGCAGACGGTCGAGGTACGCATCTGACCGAACGCCCCCGCGGCTCCTCCGTGACCGGTCGCGCCGTGGGGGCCGGGCGGCACGGGGTCACGGCCCCGCCTCAGCGAAGCCTCACGGCGTCATGCGGGCCGCGTCATCGGGGCCGGGTCGTATGGGGCACGGCCTCGTGGCCCAGCGGTGCGCGACGGCGTGATGGCCCCGCCTCAGCGAAGTGCCACGGCGTCATGCGGGCCGCCCGTGGTCGGTCGCGTCGTCGGGGCCGGGGCGCACCGGGTCACGGCCCCGCCCCAGCGGACACGCCACGCGGCCCGCCCGTGACCCGTCGCGCCGTCGGGGGGGAGCCCCGAGGTGCCGCGGCCCCGCGGAGCGCCACCGCGCCGGGCCCGGCCGCCGGCGGCAGCCACCCGCGGCGGTCAGCCCCGCACCGCCGTCACCTCCTGCGCAGCACCGCCGCCAGTACCGACCGCAGCTCCGTCTCCGGGTCGGTCGCGGCGCTGGTCGCGCGCCAGGCGACGAAGCCGTCCGGGCGTACCAGCACCGCCCCGTCCGACGTCGTGCCGTGCAGCGCGGCCCAGTCACCGCCGTCTCCCGTGCCGTCCCCGTCGTAGGTGAGGTCGGCGTCCGCGCCCGTACCGACGCGGTACGCCTCCAGCCGTACGCCGTCCGTGCGGGCGATCTTCCGGGCGGCGGCGTGCCAGGCCCCGCCCGCGGCCGACCCGGCGTCGCAGAGCAGCACCAGCGAGCGCTCGTAGAGGTCGATCGTGGAGAGCCGGTCACCCGCGCGGCGCAGCCACAGGTGCGGCGCCCGGCTGCCCGGGTCCGCGGTCAGCCGCACCCCGTCGGGTACGACCGGCTGGGCGGGGTCGGCGCCGATGACGGCCCCCTCCAGATAGCGGTAGGCGAGGACGACGGGGAGGATGCCGCTGCGCGGGCCGCCGCCGACGCCGGGCGTGGGCGCGAAGCCCGGGTGGCTGTGCTCCACCGAGCGGGCGGAGGCGCGGGCGCTGGTCGCCATCGCGACGGGCCGGCGCTCGGTGTCGTAGGTCTCCAGCAGGTCGGGCCCGGCCCAGCCGTCGAGGACGGCGGAGAGCTTCCAGGCCAGGTTGTGGGCGTCCTGGATGCCGGTGTTGGAGCCGAAGGCGCCGGTCGGGGACATCTCGTGGGCGGAGTCGCCGGCCAGCAGCACCCGGCCGGCCGTGTACCGCTCGGCGACGCGTTCGGCGGCACGCCAGGACGCCTTTCCGGTGATCTCGACGTCCAGGTCGGGGACGCCGACGGCCAGCCGGATGTGCCGCTGGAGCCGCTCCTCGGTGAACTCCTCCAGCGTCTCGCCCTGCTCCGGGTGCCAGGGCGCGTGGAAGACCCAGTGCTCCTTGTTGTCGACCGGCAGCAGGGCGCCGTCGGCCTCGGGATTGGTGAGGTAGCAGCAGATGAAGTGCCGGTCGCCGACCGTCTCGGCGAGCAGCTTGGACCGGAAGGTGACGCTCACGTTCGCGAAGAGGTCGCCGGGGCCGCTCTGCCCGATGCCGAGTCGGCGCCGTACGGGGCTGCGCGGGCCGTCGCACGCGACCAGGTAGTCCGCGCGGACCGTGTACAGCTCGTCGCTGTCCCGGTCACGGACGAACGCCGTCACTCCTTCGGGGTCCTGTTCGAAGCCCTCCAGCTCATGGAAGTAGCGCAGGTCCCCGCCGAGCGCGCGGGCCCCCTTCAGCAGCACCGGCTCCAGGTCGTTCTGGCTGCACAGGCACCACGCCGTGGGGCTGAACCTCGCCAGCCCGCCGCCCGGGTCGATGTGCTTGAACAGCCATTCGCCGGCGTCGCCGACCAGGGTCGGGGTCTGCAGGATGCCATGGTTGGCCGCGAGCAGCGAAGCCGCCGCCTTGATGTCCGGCTCGATGCCGGCGACCCGGTACAGCTCCATCGTCCGCAGGTTGTTGCCGCGGCCACGCGGGTGGATCGAGGTCCCGGAGTGCCGCTCGACGAGCATGTGGGGTACGCCGAGACGGCCCAGGAACAGGGAGAGGGACAGGCCCACCAGCGAACCGCCCACGACGAGGACGGGCACCTGGTGATCGGCTTTGTGCTGCATCAAGGCTCCAGAGGCAGGGGGCGGGATGTGAGGCGCATTGCTGTTTCTGTGCCCTCTGGGACGGCTTTCGCGTGCTCAATCACCCACGTGGTTCACGCGAGTCGCGCGTTGTGCGGGGAGCGGCACAGGATCAAGAAGCGCTGACGTCGCGTCATCGGCGGCCGGCGTTCGCCTCTGCCCCCGTGAAGGAGATGCGCAGCATGACCACCTTGTCGGAAAAGATGTCGGACCAGTCGACGCGTCAGGTGTCGACGAGGGTCTCCCAGTCCGTGTTCGACGGCTCCCGTCTCCGGGTCGTCCTGCTCGTGGACGTCAACGACGGCGCCCAGCAGCAGTTCCTGGAGGCCTACGAGCAGCTGTGCAACCAGGTGGCGCAGGTGCCCGGCCACGTCAGCGACCAGCTGTGCCAGTCGATCGAGAACCCCTCCCAATGGCTCATCACCAGCGAGTGGGAGAGCGCCCCGCCGTTCCTCACCTGGGTGAACAGCGAGGAGCACGTGCGGATGGTGGAACCCCTGCACAGCTGCGTCCGGGACACCCGGTCGCTGCGGTTCCACATCGTCCGCGAGACCGGCGGCGAGCCGGCCGGGGCCGCGTCACGGCGCCGGCTCCAGGCGTCCCCGCGGATCGGGGACGGCGTGATCCGGCACGCGCTGACCTTCACGGTCAGGCCGGGCAGCGAGGAGAAGGTCGCGAAGATCCTCGCGGACTACGCCTCGCCCCAGGCGCGGGTCGACGAGACCACCCGGCTGTGCCGGACCTCCCTGTTCATGCACGGCAACCGGGTCGTGCGGGCCATCGAGGTGCGCGGCGACCTGCTCGCGGCGCTGCGGCACGTCGCCCGGCAGCCCGAGGTGCGGGCCGTCGAGGAGGCCATCAACCCCTACCTGGAGCAGGAGCGGGACCTGAACGACCAGGAGTCCGCACGGGTGTTCTTCACCCGGGCGGCGCTGCCGGCCGTGCACCACGTCACCGTGGACGAGTCCGCCGAGGGCGAGCGGCAGGCGCTGTACTACCCGGCCCGGCCGGACTGCGGGATGCGGCTGGCGGAGCTGCTCGCCCAGCAGGACGAGGCGGCGACGGAGGACCCGGACAGCCCGGTGCTGCGCAGCACGATCTTCCAGCGCGACGACGTCGTCGTCCGGCTGGTCGACGTACGCCCCGGCACCGGCGCCCGCGTCCCGCTGCCGGAGCCCGGCCGTCAGGCCGCGCTGAGCGCCCTGCTGGACGGCGAGCCCGTCGGCATGGGCCTCGTCACCGACCGCCGCTCGCCGGACGCCTGAGCCCGGCAGGCCAGCACACCAACGGAGGAACGTCGTGATCAAACCCCTTCCGAAGATCGTGGACCTCAGCGAGATCGAGCCCAACACCCGGCGCGGCGGCGATCTGCGCGCCATGCTCACCCCGGCCACGGTGGGCTCCACCAGCGGCTTCATGGGCGTGGCCATCGTGCAGCCCGGCGACCGCATCGGCGAGCACTACCACCCCTACTCCGAGGAGTTCGTGTACGTCCTGTGCGGACAGCTGGAGGTGGACCTGGACGGTGAGCCGCACCCGCTGCGGCCCGAGCAGGGGCTGATGATCCCCATGAACATGCGGCACCGCTTCCGCAACGTCGGCAACGTGGAGGCGCGGATCGTCTTCCACCTGGGCCCGCTGGCCCCCCGGCCGGCCCTCGGCCACGTCGACACCGAGGAGACGGAGGCCGTCGCCGTCGCCGTCGATCCGGCCGACCGGGCACGGGTCGGCTCATGAACCGGCGCGTGGCGGTCACCGGCATAGGCGTCGTCGCCCCGGGAGGGATCGGCGTACCGGCGTTCTGGGATCTGCTCGCCGACGGCCGTACCGCGACGCGGGGCATCACGTTCTTCGACCCGACCGGGCTGCGGTCCCGGATCGCCGCCGAGTGCGACTTCGAGCCCACCGCGTACGGCCTGGACGCCGAGCAGGTCGAACGGGCGGACCGGTACATACAGTTCGCCCTGGTCGCCGGCGCGGAGGCGGTCCGGGACTCCGGTCTCGACCTCGGCCAGGAGGATCCCTGGCGGGTCGGTGTCTCCGTGGGCACCGCCGTCGGCGGCACCACCCGGCTGGAGCACGACTACGTCCTGGTCAGCCATCGCGGGCAGCGCTGGGACGTGGACCACACCGAGGCGGAGCCGCAGCTGCACCGGGCGTTCTCGCCGAGCACCGTGGCCTCCGCGGTGGCGGAACGCTTCGGCGCCCAGGGTCCCGTGCAGACCGTGTCCACCGGCTGCACCTCGGGACTCGACGCGGTCGGCTACGCCTTCCACACCGTCCAGGAGGGCCGCGCCGACATATGCATCGCGGGAGCCTCGGACTCTCCGATCTCCCCGATCACCATGGCCTGCTTCGACGCGATCAAGGCCACCTCACCGAACAACGACGACCCCGCGCACGCCTCCCGCCCCTTCGACAACAACCGTGACGGCTTCGTCATGGGCGAGGGCGGCGCGGTGCTCGTCCTGGAGGAGCTGGAGCACGCCCGGGCCCGCGGCGCCCACGTGTACTGCGAGTTCGGCGGCTACGCCACCTTCGGCAACGCCTACCACATGACCGGCCTGACCAAGGAGGGCCTGGAGATGGCGCGGGCCATCGACACCGCACTGGACCAGGCGCGTCTCGACCCCACGGCGATCGACTACGTCAACGCGCACGGCTCCGGCACCCGGCAGAACGACCGCCACGAGACGGCGGCCGTGAAGCGGGCGCTGGGCCACCACGCCTACGACACCCCGATGAGCTCCATCAAATCCATGGTGGGGCACTCCCTCGGGGCGATCGGCGCCATCGAGCTCGTCGCGTGCGTCCTGGCCCTCGCCAAGCAGGTCGTCCCGCCGACCGCGAACTACGAGATCCCCGACCCCGAGTGCGACCTGGACTACGTCCCGCGCGTCGCCCGCGAACGGAAGCTGACCAGCGTGCTGTCCGTGGGCAGCGGATTCGGCGGATTCCAGTCCGCGGTGATCCTGACCCGGCCGAGGGAGTGAGGACACGATGAGCGAACCGCAGGACCGGCAGGCGGCCATCACCGGTATCGGGGTGGTCGCGCCCAACGGCACCACCACCGGCACTTTCTGGAAGGCCACGCAGGAGGGTCTCAGCGTCCTCGACCGGGTCACCCGCGAGGGCTGTGAGCACCTTCCCCTCAAGGTGGCCGGTGAGGTCCGCGCCTTCGAACCGGCCGCCACGATCGAGGAGCGCTTCCTCGTCCAGACCGACCGGTTCACGCACTACGCCATGGCCGCGGCCGACTTCGCACTGGACGACGCCCGGCTCGCGCTGGGCGACATCCCCGACGCGCCGTACTCCATCGGCGTGGTCACCGCCGCCGGGTCCGGCGGCGGCGAGTTCGGCCAGCGCGAACTCCAGCAACTGTGGGGCAAGGGGAGCCGGTTCGTCGGGCCGTACCAGTCCATCGCCTGGTTCTACGCCGCGAGCACCGGCCAGGTGTCCATCCGCCGCGGCTTCAAGGGACCCTGCTCGGTCGTCGCCTCCGACGAGGCCGGCGGCCTGGACGCCCTCGCCCACGCGGCACGGGCCGTGCGGCGCGGCACCGACGTGATCGTGGCCGGCTCCACCGAGGCGCCGCTCGCGCCGTACTCGATGGTCTGCCAGCTCGGCTACGAGGAACTGAGCCGGGAGACGGACCCGTCCCGGGCCTACCGCCCGTTCACGGACGGCGCCTGCGGGTTCGTGCCCGCCGAGGGCGGCGGGATGCTCGTGGTCGAGGCGGCCGGCGCCGCCCGGTCCCGCGGCGCCGACATCAAGGCCGTCGTGGCCGGACACGGGGCGACCTTCACCGGCGCCTCCCGCTGGGACCGGTCCCGCGAGGGGCTCGCCCAGGCCGTCCGGCAGGCCCTGGCGGAGGCCGGGTGCGCTCCCGAGGAGGTCGACGTCGTCTTCGCCGACGCCCTCGGGGTACCGGAGGCCGACCGGGCCGAGGCGCTGGCGATCGCCGACGTCCTCGGCGAGCACGGCACCCGGGTCCCGGTCACCGCGCCGAAGACCGGGATCGGCCGGGGGTACTGCGCGGCCCCCGTCCTGGACACCGCGGCGGCCGTGCTCGCGATGGAGCACGGCCTGATCCCGCCGACGCCGAACGTCTTCGACGTCTGCCACGACCTCGACCTCGTGACCGGCAGCGCCCGCGCCGCCGAACTGCGGACGGCGCTGATCCTCAGCCGCGGACTCATGGGGTCGAACTCGGCGCTGGTGCTGCGACGCGGCACCGCGCAGTGAGCACAGAAGGAGGAGAGCACATGCCCCAGATCACCGTGGAAGAACTCGCCGCGCTGATGAAGAAGGCCGCCGGCGTGACCGTCAGCCCCCAGCAGCTGAAGGAGAAGCCGGACACCGGCTTCGACGTCCTCGGTGTCGACTCGCTCGGCCTGCTCGGCATCGTCGGCGAGCTGGAGAACACGCACGGCACCCCGATGCCGGTCGACGCCGAGCGCTGCAAGACACCCCAGCAGTTCCTCAACCTCGTCAACAGCACCCTGATGGCAGGAGCCTGAGATGGCAGGACACACCCAGAACGAGATCACCATCGCCGCCCCGCTGGACCTGGTCTGGGACATGACCAACGACCTGGAGCGCTGGCCCCAGCTGTTCAGCGAGTACGCGTCGGTGGAGGTCCTCAAGAAGGAGGGCGACAAGACGACGTTCCGGCTCACCATGCACCCGGACGAGAACGGCACCGTCTGGAGCTGGGTCTCCGAGCGCGAGCCGGACCGCGCCACCCGCACCGTCAAGGCCCGCCGGGTCGAGACCGGGCCCTTCGCCCACATGAACATCCATTGGCGGTACGAGGAGGTCCCCGCCGGCACCCGGATGGTCTGGACCCAGGACTTCGCGATGAAGCCCGACGCGCCGGTCGACGACGACTGGATGACCGACAACATCAACAAGAACTCGAAGATCCAGCTGGAGCTGATCCGGCAGAAGATCGAGAAGGCGGCGGCCGGTGAGCGGCCCGCCCCGGCCCTGGCCGACTGAGCCGGACGACAGGAGACGACCGTGCACCAGGCCCTGATCGTCGCCCGCATGGCCCCGGGCTCCGCCCCCGACATCGCCAAGGTGTTCGCGGAGTCCGACCGGGGAGAGCTGCCCCACCTCGTCGGAGTCGTCCGGCGCAGCCTCTTCCAGTTCGGCGACGTGTACATGCACCTGATCGAGTCCGAGCGGGAGCCGGGACCGGCCATCGCCAAGATCACCTCCCACCCCGAGTTCAAGGAGGTCAGCGAGCGGCTGACGGCGTACGTCAGCGCGTACGACCCGCAGACGTGGCGGTCCCCCAAGGACGCCATGGCAGAGCGCTTCTACCTCTGGGAGCGCGACGCCGGCTGAGCGCTCCGCCGGACAGCGGCGAGGCAGTTCCCCGCGCCCCTTCGGGGCGCGGGGAGCCGGTCATGCGGGGACGATGCAGTCGAACGCGTGCAGGTACGGGTTGACCGGCCGGATGTCGCGGACCGCCAGGCCCGCCGCCTCCAGTCGGCCCACCATGCTGTCGGTGGTGTGCTTGGCCCCGCCGACGTTCAGGAGCAGCAGCAGGTCCATGGCCGTGCTGAACCGCATCGACGGGGTGTCGTCGACGAGGTTCTCGATCACCACCACCCGGGTGCCGGGACCGCCCGCCTCGACCACGTTGCCCAGCAGCCGGGCCGTGGACTCGTCGTCCCACTCCAGGATGTTCTTGATGATGTAGACGTCGGCCTCGACCGGGACGGCCTCCCTGACGTCGCCGGGCACGATCCGCGCGCGGTCGGCGAGGTCGCCGCCCTCGCGCAGCCGCGGCAGGGCGTTCTCCACCACCCGGGGCAGGTCGAGCAGGCTGCCGCGCATCGCCGGGTACTTGTCCAGCAGGCACGCCACCACATGCCCCTGGCCGCCGCCGAGGTCCGCGACCGAGCTGCTGCCGGACAGGTCCAGCAGGGCCGCCACCTCACGCGCCGACTGCTCGCTGGAGCGGGTCATCGCGCGGTTGAAGACGTCCGCGGACTCGGGGGCGTCCTCGTTGAGGTAGCTGAAGAACTCCTTGCCGTAGAGGTCCTCCACGACGTTCCGGCCGGTGCGCACGGCCTGGTCCAGCAGGGGCCAGGCGTCCCAGGTCCACGGCTCGGTGCACCACAGGGCGATGGCCCGCAGGCTGTCCGGGTCGTCCTCGCGCAGCAGCCGGGACATCTCGGTGTGGGCGAACGTGCCGTCCGGCCGCTCGGCGAAGACGCCGTAGCAGGACAGGGCGCGCAGCAGCCGGCGCAGCGGCTTCGGCTCGGCGCGCACCGCGGTCGCCAGGGTTTCCACGGTCATGGGGGCGTCCCCGAGCGCGTCGGCGACGCCCAGCCGGGCGGCGGCGCGGACCGCGGCGGCGCAGGCCGCCCCGAACACGAGCTCGCGCAGCCGCATCGGCGGGGGAGGGGAGGGGACCGTCCCCGGCTCCGGGGGAGCCGAGGGCGCGCGGGATGGTGCGGTCATGTGCCGCCTTCCTTCCTTGCGTGGATCGGGTTCGGCCGTCCGGTCAGCACAGGCCCGCGGGCTTGGAGACCCGGCAGGCGTTTCCGGTGAAGGCGTTGCCGGTCTTGGTGGCTTCCTGGTTGACGAGGTCCGCCGGGGAGTTGTCCGCCAGCTGGTTGCCGGTGATCCGGTTCTTCACGCTGCCGGCGCCCACGAAGCTCTTGAACAGGACGATGCCGCCCGACAGCGGGGACCTGCCCGAGTGGCCGGTGACCCGGTTCCGTGTCACCAGGACCTTCTCGGTGCCGGTCAGGACGATGCCGGAGCCCTGGAGATAGGGCAGCCGGGCGGTCTTGGGGCAGTACTTGTTGTTCTGCACGACCAGGTTGTCGCTGACGGCGAGGGCGCCGGCCCGCGGCTTGTTCTCGTCGCCGACGACGAACACGCCCGCGCAGTTGCCGAGGACGTAGTTGTGCGTGACGGCGAGGTTGCGCAGCCGGCGGACGGTGATGCCGATCCGGTTGCCCTCGAACCGGTTGTGGTCGACCACCGCGCCCCTGCTGTCCGTGGCCCCCTGCTCGGCCTTGACGTTGTTGGCGAGGAAGAGACCCGCGTCCCCGTTGCCGCGGGCGGTGTTGTTCCGGAACACCCCGCGGGTGGAGTGCTCCTGGGCGATGCCCCACTGGCCGTTGCGCTCGGCGATCACGCGCTTCACGGTCAGCCGGTCGGTGCCCATGGTGAAGACGCCGGACTTGGCGAAGCCGGTCACCTTGAGGTCGGAGACGGTGACGTCCTTGAGGGGCTTGTCCTTGCCCCCGACCACACAGATGCCGTTGCCGTCCGAGAGGCAGGTGACGGCGGCCTTCTTGCCGTGCGGGGCGGGCTTGGTCTTCTTCTGGGGAGGCTGGATCACGGTGCCGGGGCCCGCGCCCCGCAGGCTGAGGCCCGCCGTCTTCACCGTGACGCTCTCACGGTAGGTGCCGGCGAGCACGAACACGGTGTCGCCGGCCTTGGCGGAGTTGACCGCCTTCTGGATCGACTGACCCGGCTGCACCACGAGGGTCCTGTGGGCAGCGGACGCCGGAGTGGCACCGATGACCGTGCCGACGAGGGTCGTGGCGCATGCCAGGTACGCAATGTGTCGTTTTGTCACATTCCGAAGGCTAGGAGCGCATGAGCCGATTACCCGCCGGATACTCCGTTCGGCGGCGTGTCCACGGCAGGAGCCGGGTCAGCGGCCCCGGGGTCCGCCCTTGGGCAGCTTCATGCCCTTCGGCATCGGCCCCTTCGGCAGCGGCATGTTGCTCATCAGGTCGCCCAGCGCCCGCAGTCGGTCGGTGGTGGCCGTCACCTGGGGGCCGGTCAGCACGCGCGGGAGCTTCAGCATGGTCGTGCGGAGCTTCTTCAGCTCGACCTGGCCCTCGCCGTTGCCGACGATCAGGTCGTGCACCGGCACGTCGGCGACGATGCGGTTCATCTTCTTCTTCTCGGCGGCCAGCAGGCTCTTCACCCGGTTCGGGTTGCCCTCGGCGACCAGCACGATGCCGGCCTTGCCGACGGCCCGGTGCACCACGTCCTGGCTGCGGTTCATCGCCACCGCCGGCGTCGTCGTCCAGCCCCGGCCGATGTTGTCCAGCACGGCCGCGGCGGCGCCCGGCTGGCCCTCCATCTGACCGAACGCGGCCCGCTCGGCGCGGCGGCCGAACACGATCGCGGTCGCCAGCAGGGCGATCAGCAGGCCGAAGATGCCCAGGTAGACCGGGTGCCCGATCAGGAAGCCGATCGCGAGGAAGACACCGAGGGTGCCGATGCCGACGGCCGCGAGTACAAGACCGATCTTCGTGTCGGCCTTGCGGGTCATCTTGTACGTGAGGGCGATCTGCTTCAGTCGCCCTGCGTTCGCGGCGTCCGCCGCGGTTTCCTTCCTCGCCATGCCACGAAGTCTACGTGCCCCCGGGAGTGCGGACGACGGCAGTGCCCGGCGGGCGGAACGGGTCCGCCGGGGGCGGCGTCAGGACTGGCCGGCGGCCTGGTCGAGGAACCGCTGGGCCTCGACCCGGTCCTTGGCGCGGCGGCGGTCCTCCAGGACGCTGGTCCAGGCGTTGCGGCGGGCGGTGCGCTGGCCGCCGCTCATGAGCAGGGACTCCACGGCGCGCAGGGCGCCGGTGAAGGACGGGATGGCGGTGGCGCGTACGGGTGCGGCCTGCATGATCGAGGTCCCCCCTCTGAGCGATGGAGATGCGGGGCGTGATATGAGAGTCACTGATTGGTGTTACCAGGGCGTGACCGACCGGTCAAACACGCGTGAAGCCTTGATGTGAGGGGCTGGAACGCCGACGCGGCCCCGCCGGCGCCCTCATCAGCGAGGACGGTCGGGACCGCGTCGTCTCGGCCATTACCGGCCAGTAGGAACTTGTGCGCGAATTCACACGCGCGGCTCACACCGCCTGGGCGGCGACGTACGTGCCGCGCTTCTCCACGGCCATCTGGTACAGCCGCCCGGCGCGGTAGGAGGAGCGCACCAGCGGGCCGGACATCACACCGGAGAAGCCGATCTGCTCGGCCTCCTCCTTCAGCTCGACGAACTCCTGCGGCTTCACCCAGCGCTCCACCGGGTGGTGGCGCACCGACGGGCGCAGGTACTGGGTGATGGTGACCAGCTCGCAGCCCGCGTCGTGCAGTTGCTTCAGCGCCTCGCTGACCTCCTCGCGGGTCTCGCCCATGCCGAGGATCAGGTTCGACTTGGTCACCAGGCCGTGGTCGCGGGCCTCGGTGATGACCTTCAGGGAGCGCTCGTAGCGGAAGCCCGGGCGGATCCGCTTGAAGATGCGGGGGACCGTCTCGACGTTGTGCGCGAAGACCTCGGGGCGGGACGCGAACACCTCGGCGAGCTGCTCGGGAACCGCGTTGAAGTCCGGGGCCAGCAGCTCCACCTTGGTCCGGCCGCCCTCGCGCTGGGCCGTCTGCTGGTGGATCTGGCGCACGGTCTCGGCGTACAGCCAGGCTCCGCCGTCCGCCAGGTCGTCGCGGGCGACGCCGGTGATGGTGGCGTAGTTCAGGTCCATGGTGACCACGGACTCGCCCACGCGGCGCGGCTCGTCGCGGTCCAGCGCCTCGGGCTTGCCGGTGTCGATCTGGCAGAAGTCGCAGCGCCGGGTGCACTGGTCGCCGCCGATGAGGAAGGTCGCCTCGCGGTCCTCCCAGCACTCGTAGATGTTCGGGCAGCCGGCCTCCTGGCACACCGTGTGCAGGCCCTCGCTCTTCACGAGGTTCTGCATCTTCGTGTACTCGGGGCCCATTTTCGCCCGGGTCTTGATCCACTCGGGCTTGCGCTCGATGGGGGTCTGGCTGTTGCGGACCTCGAGGCGCAGCAACCGCCGCCCGTCAGGGCTTGGCATTTGCTTCCCGTCGGGTGCGACTGCGGACACGACCGGCTCCCTGTGACTTCGATTCTTCGGCGCACCCCAGGGTACGCCCGTACTGTGTACGCCCTGCCGCCCGGGCCAACCCCGCTGTCGCAGGGCGCATTCCCCGGCGGACGATCAGGCGGACGCCTTCTCGATCACCCGCGGCCTCAGGTCCGCGTGCTCCAGGACGTCCCGCAGGTGCTTCTCGACCACCGGCAGGACCTCCTCGACCGTGACGTCCCGGCCCAGCTCGTTCGCGAGGGAGGTGACCCCGGCGTCCCGGATGCCGCACGGGATGATCCGGTCGAACCAGGCGTTGTCCGGGTTCACGTTGAAGGAGAAGCCGTGCATCGTGACGCCCTTGGCGACCCGGATGCCGATCGCGGCGATCTTCCGGTCCTCACGGCGCTGGCCCGCGTTGGAGGGGGCGTACTCCGGGCCGTTCAGCCGGGGGTCGAACTCCTCGTCGGTCAGCCGCGGGTCGAAGTCCAGGGACAGCCCTCCGAGCGCCGGCCGCTGCTCGACCGGGTCGCCGAGGACCCAGACGCCGCTGCGGCCCTCCACCCGGGTGGTCTCCAGGCCGAACTCGGCGCAGGCGCGGATGATCGCCTCCTCCAGCCGCCGCACGTGCGCGACCACGTCCACCGGGCGGGGCAGCTTCTGGATCGGGTAGCCCACCAGCTGGCCCGGACCGTGCCAGGTGATCTTGCCGCCGCGGTCCACGTCGATGACCGGGGTGCCGTCCAGCGGGCGCTCACTGTCCTCCGTGCGCCGGCCGGCCGTGTACACCGGGGGGTGCTCCAGGAGCAGCACGGTGTCCGGGACCTCGTCGGCGAACCGGGCGGCGTGCACCCGGCGCTGCTCGTCCCAGGCCTCCTGGTAATCGACGGCATCCGCACCGAACCCCATGCGGACGAACCGCAACTCACTCACGGCAAGCGCCTCCCTCAGCGACCGGTGTGTCAGGCACGTGACGCGCCCTCGCCACTGTACGTCCGACCGGAGTACGTCAGCCCTGCGGGCGTTCCTCACACGATCGGATGAATGCGGGGCGAAATGTGCGACCATCTGCTCACTCTCCGCTACATTCGCGCCGTTCGTGAGGCCATAAGGGCTGCTCAAAGGCAATCCGGGCACATCGACCGGCCCGGAAGGCAGGAGACCGCACCGCAGATGACGGACCGACCCGCGCAGCGCACCCCCAACCGCCAGCTCGCCGCGCTCATCGCAGAAGCGGGGTTCTCCAACGCGGGTCTGGCCCGTCGCGTCGACCAGCTCGGCCTGGAACACGGGCTGGACCTCAGATACGACAAGACCTCGGTCACCCGGTGGCTGCGCGGCCAGCAGCCACGCGGCACCACCCCCGCCCTGATCGCCGAGGTCTTCACCCGCCGGCTCGGGCGCCGGCTCACCGCCCAGGACCTCGGCCTGGACGCGTGTGCGCCGGTGTACGCCGGGCTGGAGTTCGCGGCCACCCCCGAGGAGGCCGTCGACATCGTCAGCGGGCTGTGGCGCAAGGACTCCGGCAGCCACGCCGAACTGCGCAAGATCGCCTTCACCCCGGCCGGGCTCGTGGTGCCCAGCCGGGACTGGCTGATCGGCAAGGCCGACGACCGGGTGGCCCGCGAGCCGGCACCCCGGGTGCCGGCGCAGGGGCGGCCCGGCGCGGCCAGGGCGCCGCAGCAGGCGCCGCTGCTCCCGCCGCGGCTGCGGACGCACGCCGAGCGGGCCCCCGGCCACAGGGTCACCGGCGGCGACATCGCCGCGCTGCACTCGGTGGGCGAGCTGTTCCGCACCCTCGACGACCGGTTCGGCGGCGGCCACGCCCGGCAGGCGCTGGTGCGCTACCTGGAGCACGAGTGCGAGCCGATGCTGCGCGGCAGCTACGACGAGCAGACCGGCCGCCGGCTGTTCGGCGCCGCCGCCGATCTGACCCGGCTCGCGGGCTGGACGTCGTACGACATCGCCGCGCACGGGCTCGCCCAGCGGTACTTCGTGCAGGCGCTGCGGCTCGCCCAGGCGGCCGGCGACCGGGCCTACGGCTCCTACGTCCTGGTCACCATGAGCCGCCAGGCCGTCTACCTCGGCCACGGCAGGGAGGCCGTCCAGCTGGCCCGGGTCGCCCAGCAGGGGGTCGGCACCGGCGGCCCGCCGGTCGTCCAGGCGCTGCTGCACGCCTCGGAGGCGCGGGCGCACGGCGTGCTCGGGGAGGTGCGGGCGTGCACGGCGGCGCTCGTGCGGGCCGAACGCGCCCTGGAGGCGGCCCGGCCCGGGGACGACGTGCCGTACTGGGCCGCCTTCTTCGACGAGGCGCAGCTCGCCGACGAGTTCGGCCACTGCCACCGCGACCTCCAGCAGTTCCGGGCGGCCGCGCAGCACGCCGAGCGGTCCCTCCAGCTGCGGGCGCCCGCCTATGCCCGCAGCCGCCTGTTCTGCCGGGTCGTCCTCGCCACCGCCCGCCTCGGCCTCGGCGAACTCGACCAGGCGTGCGCGATCGCCGCGGAGGCGGCGGGGCAGGCCGCCGAGATGCGCAGCGTTCGCGCGGTGGAGTACGTGAAGGAGTTCGAGCGGCGGCTGGAGCCTTACCGGGACGCGGCGCCGGTGCGGGTGTACCGGGAGAAGACCGCGGCGCTGGGGTAGGCGCGGCCCCGCGCCGCCGGGCGCGTTACGCCGCCCTCGGCATCGTCGGCAGCGGGTCCGCGCTGTGCATCGAGCCCCTCGCGCCCAGGTCCGCCAGGATGGCCGACGCGGCGCGGTGGGCCGAGTGCAGGGCGCCCTGGACCGTGCTGGTGTCCCGGTGGTCGCCGCAGACGTAGAGACCGGCCAGGAGGCGCACCGGGCGGCGCAGGTCGTGGGGCGGGCGCATCGACGGGACCGCCTCCGGGGTGTGGTGCACGGCCAGCGTCTCCCAGCGGCGCGTGGAGGTGCCGTAGAGGCGGGAGAGGTGGATGCGGACGGCGGTGTCCACCCCTTCCGGGGGCGTGCCCAGCACGGTCGAGGAGATCAGGACGCGGCCGGCCGGTGCCCGGCTCGGGTCCACGTTGCTGAGGACCGCCGTGTGCGCCACCGGGCCGCCCCGGTCGGCGTCCAGCAGCAGCGAGCGGCCCGTCGGGAAGGCCGCCGCCGGTTCGTCCGTGGTGTGGTGGACCACCGTCACCGGGTGGAAGTCCGGCACCCTGAGTCCCGGCAGCAGTCCGGCCGCGGCGCGCGCGTCCGTCGCCAGCAGCACCGCCCGGCAGCGGATCTCCCCGTGCTCGGCGGTCGCCACCGAGGTCGTGGACACCGAGGTGACCCGCACCCCGGTGTGCACCGTGCCCGGCGGCAGCCCCCCGGCCAGCAGTTCCGGCAGCACCTCGGCGCCGCCCTCCGGCACGCACAGCCGTCCGCTCGCGAAGGCGCGCAGCGCCAGGTCGGCGCACCTGCTGGAGGTGGTCAGCTCCGGGTCGCACAGCAGCGCGGCGAGCAGCGGGCGCAGAAAGCCGTCGATGGTGCGCGCCGGGATCCCGCGCTGGGCGAGGGCGAAGGCGGCCGGCATCTCGGGGCGGGCCAGGAGGCGTTCGACGGGGGTGGCGGCGATCCGGCCGAGCGCCGCGCCCAGCCGGGCCTGGTCGACCGCGCCGCCCACCGGCGCGCCGGGCGTGACCGTCGTACCCCGGGGCGCGTTGGCGAGGGCGCGCACCACATGGAGTGCGCCCCGTGCGCCCCGTGCGCTCCCACCGCCCGCCGGCGCGCCCGCGCGATGGGTGCGGCCGTCGCGGTGCAGGAGCACGCCCGGTGCGAAACGGCGCACGGTCAGGGCGTCCAGGCCCGGACTCAGGCGGAGTTCGGGGTAGGAGGTGGACAGCAGTTGTCCGATGCGGTCGAGGCGGAAGCCGTCGACCTTCTCGGTCGACATGCGGCCGCCGACGTACGGGGCGGCCTCCAGGACCGCGGTGGTGATTCCTGCGCTGGTCAGCCGATGAGCCGCCGAGAGACCGGCGATCCCGGCTCCCACGATGACGACGTCCACCTGGTACGCGGGCTCAAGCACGAGGCCCTCCTGTGGGTTGCGCGACCGGTGGAGACGTGATGCCCCCAACAGGCGCGAGGGATACCCGAGTTGGGCTCGAGGGTAGGGGCGTGATCGGTCAGGGGCAGTCGCGCATCAACAGGGCACGGTCGCATGGAGGTCGCATACGGTCACTTTCGTTCGCCGGGGTTGTCAGCCGGCTCATTCCGCCGCGACCGTCCCACCCGCTCACGCCCGTTCATCCGCTCACCCCGCCGCGCGGATCGCCTCGTCGATGCCCGGGAAAGCGAACCGGAATCCCGACTCCAGCAACCGCCTGGGCACCACCCGCTGACTGCCCAGCACATCCCCGGCCATCTCCCCGAGCGCCGCCCGCAGCACCGGGGCGGGCACCGCGAACACCGCCGGCCGGCGCAGCACCCGCGCCATCGCCTCCGTGATCTCGGCGTTCGTCAGCGGCTGCGGCGCCGTCAGGTTGAACGGCCCGGACAGGCCGTCACCGTCGACGAGGTGCCGGATCGCGGCGACCTCGTCGTGCAGCGCGATGTACGACCAGTACTGCCGCCCGTCACCCAGCCGCCCCCCGAGCCCCGCTTTGAACAGCGGGAACAGCCGCCCCCACGCCCCGCCGCCCCGGGACACCACCAGACCCGTGCGCAGGAACACCGTCCGCACCCCGGCCTCCGTCACGGGCGCCGCCGCCTGCTCCCACTCCACGCACAGCGCCGACAGGAAACCGTCGCCCGGCGGCGCGTCCTCGTCCACCACCCGGTCGCCGGTGTCGCCGTAGAAGCCGATCGCGCTGCCGTTGACGAACACCCGCGGCGGCCGCGGCAGCGAGGCCGCCGCCCGCGCCAGCGCGGCCGTGCCCAGCACCCTGCTGTCCCGCAGCAGCCGCTTGTACTCCGGCGTCCAGCGCCGGTCGCCCACCCCCGCCCCCGCCAGGTTGACCACCGCGTCGCACCCGGTCAGCCCGGCCGCGTCGACGTGACCCCGCCCGGGGTCCCAGCGGACCTCGTCCGCGCCCCGGGGCTCCCGGCGCACCAGCCGGACCACCTCGTGCCCGTCCGCCGTCAGGGACCGCACCAGAGCGCTGCCGATGAGACCGGACGCGCCGGCCACCGCGATACGTGAACGTTCCATGGCCCCAGCATGACCGCACCGCGGGCCGGAAACCCGTTGGGGCCGCCCGGACGGCCCGCCGTAAGGTGATCACCATGCCGGAGCCGTACATACGCAACGCCCATGCCGCCGACGAGGAGCCGCTGGCCGCCCTCGACCGGGCCACCTGGTCCCCCCTGCACGCGGTGATGCCCCCGCCGCAGCCGCCCTACCAGCCCTTCTTCGACGAGCGGCACCCGCCGCAGGAGTACCTCGTCGCCGAGGCGGACGGGCGCGTCCTGGGCTACATCCGGCTCACCCACCCGACCCCGCTCGCCTCCAACGCGCACGTCCTGGCGATCCAGGGCTTCGCCGTCGCCGAGGAGGCGCGCGGCCGGGGCGTCGGACGCGCGCTGGTCCGGGCCGCCGTCGAGGAGGCGCGGCGGCGCGGCGCACGCCGCCTCACCCTGCGCGTGCTCGGGCACAACACCCCGGCCCGGGCGCTGTACGAGTCCGAGGGCTTCGCCGTCGAGGGCGTGCTGCCCGGCGAGTTCCTCATCGACGGCGCGTACGTCGACGACGTCTGCATGGGCCGCGCCCTGTGAGCCCGGTGACACCTACGAACTGACCAGCTCGCCCGTGTCCACCGGCACCGTCGCCGTGGCCGCGCGCCGGGCGTCGCCCGCCACCTCGGCCGCCGTCAGCGCGTACCCCGTCTCGGCGTCCGAGGTGGAGCGGGCGAAGACCACCCCGAACACCCGGCCGTCCGTGGTCAGCAGCGGGCCGCCGGAGTTGCCCGGCCGGACCGTGGAGCGGATCGCGTAGATCTCCCGGGTGACCGTGCCGTCGTTGTAGATGTTCTGGCCGGTCGCCCGCACCCGGTTCCCGACCGTCGCCGCCTGGAGGTCCAGGCTGCCGTCCTGGGGATAGCCCGCCACCACCGCCGAGTCCCCGCGCACCGCACCCCCGTCGAACCGCAGCACCGGGGCGCTGAGATCCGGCACGTACAGCACCGCCACGTCCCGGTCCGGGTCGAACAGCACCACCCGGGCCGCGTACGACGGCCCGACCCCGCCGACCCGCACGCTCGGCCGGTCGATGCCGGCCACCACGTGCGCGTTGGTCATCACACGCCGGGGCGCGTACACGAACCCGCTGCCCTCGCGGCCCTCCGTGCCCACGGCGCCCTCGATCTTCACCGTGCTCAGCCGGGCGGCGTTCGTCGCGGCGGGCGTGACGCTGTCCCCGGTCGGCCGGGCCACCCGGGCCGTCGACTCGTTCTCGAACGGGTTGAACACCTGCGGGAAGCCCGCCTCGGTCAGCGCGGAGGTGGCCCGCGAGAACCACGCGGGCGTGGTCTGCGGCATCGCCTCCTGCACCGCGCCCAGCACCGTCGAGTTCCGTATCGCCGTCGCCAGGGTCTGCGACGGGGCCGCGCTCAGCACGCTCGCCGCCACCCAGGCCACGATCAGCACCGCGACCGAGTTCGCCGCCGCGCCCCCCATCCCGTCCGCCACCCGCAGCGGCCCCCGGTCCAGCTCCCCGCGCAGCCGCAGCGCCAGCCGGCCCGCCAGCTCGTGCCCCACCACCGCCGGCACCAGCACCGTCAGCACCGCGAGCACCGTCGCCGTCGCGGTGCCCCGCTCCACCTGGCCCGTCACCCACGGCAGCACCCACACGCCGACGGCCGCGCCGCCCACGAACCCGGCCAGCGAGACACATCCGGCCACCAGTCCACGGCGATAACCGGACACCGCGTAGACGATGATCACCAGTACGAGCACCAGGTCGAGCAGGTCCACCGAGCCGCCTCTCTCTCCACCTCTCCCTACGGACGGGAGCGGTCCGCCGATCAGCCACGCGCGACGCGAGACCGCCACCGGGGCCGCGGCACCGGCCACGTACGTCTGTACCACCGGAAACGACCCGGACCCGGACGATGGTTCCACCAGGTGGCACAGCGCACATCACGGGCACGCGCACAGCAGGGCCACAGGCGGCACGCAGCCCGCGGTCTCCGTACCGACGCCGTGGCGGGTCCGCGCGCCGCCGTCACCGCGTCCGCCCTCGACCAGGCCGACGCGGCCCCGGGTCCCGTGGGACGGACGGGGCGTCGACGACGGGCGCCGGCGCCGCCCTCACCCCCTGAAGCGCTGCCACAGGCGGGGATAGCGCTGCGCGAGCACCCGGTCGTCCTCCAGGTCCAGGGGCGTGCCCGCCGGCTCGGCCGGCGCCGGGGCGATGCCCAGGTCCGGCGCGACGGTGCCGGTCAGCTGCTCGTACGCCTCGTCCGCCGCGTACCCCAGCTCCTCGCCGTCGCCGTCGATCTCCTCGTCGAAGTCGTCCAGCAGGTCGGCCAGCGCGTCCGGCTCGTGCACGGCGCCCTCGAACACCTCCCGGCCCTGGCCGATCAGCCAGCACCGGAAGAAGTCGAACGCGTCGTCGCTGCACCCGTCCAGCAGCAGCCAGGCCGCGCCCCACAGCTCCCAGCGGTAGGCGCGGTTGTAGCGGGCCTCGAAGTGCCGGGAGAAGTCCAGGACGAGATCGGGCTCCAGCCGGAGCAGCCGCTCCACCAGCGCGTCGGCCTGCTCCTCGGGATCGCCCCCGGCGACCTCGCGGGTGGCGTCGATCAGCTCCCAGAACTCCGTCTCGTCCATCACGCCACCAGCATCGGGCCTCGACCGACACGCCGCACGCGGAACACGGGCCACCCCACCGCCGACCCGCACGGCACCACCTCAACCCGGCCGGCCTGGTCACGGGCCGGGCGCACGGGGAGCACGGGGGAGCGGCGTCGGCTGTCCGTAAGGCGGTACAGCGCGGCGCACTGCTCGCGGCCTCAGCCGTCCGCACGGCGGCACAGCGCGGCGAGCCGGGCCGCGTCGGCCGCGCAGCGCTCGCGGAGGCTCGCCCGGTCGGCGCGGGGGCGGCGCGGGGGCCCCTCCCGGGCGCACGGGGAGCACGGGGGAGCGGCGTCGGCTGTCCGTAAGGCGGTACAGCGCGGCGCACTGCTCGCGGCCTCAGCCGTCCGCACGGCGGCACAGCGCGGCGAGCCGGGCCGCGTCGGCCGCGCAGCGCTCGCGGAGGCTCGCCGGGGCGGCGTGGTCGGTTGAGCGGGGGCGGACCCCTGCCGGGCGCACGCGGAGCGCGGCGGGTCGTCGTCAGCCGTCCGCACGGCGGTACAGCGCGGCGAGCCGGGCCGCGTCGGCCGCGCAGCGCTCCCGCAGGGTCGCCGGTGCCAGTACCTCCGCCTCCGGTCCCAGTGCGGTCAGCTGGCCGTGGGCGACCTCCTCCGACTCCACCGGCAGCGTCACCGTCACCCAGCCCTCGGCGTCCGGGGCGCCCGGGTCCGCCAGCGCCTCCCGCGCGCCGAGCGGATCGACGGTGTGCGGCAGCCGGCGCACGCCCTCGGGAGACAGCCGTACCACCACCTCCGCGCGCAGCAGCGACCGCGCGAACCGCTCGGCCTGCTCCGCCCAGAAGCCGGGCAGGTCGAACCCGGGATCGCGGTCGAACCGCTCGTCGAGCCCGCTCACCGCGGTGAACCGGTCGATCCGGTACGTGCGGAAGGCGCCGGCCCCGGCGACCCGCGCGCACAGGTACCAGACACCCGCCTTCAGCACGAGCCCGTACGGCTCAAGCCGCCGCTCGACCGTCCCGTCCCCGCGCCGGTAGCCGGCGTCGACCCGCCGGTCGTCCCACACCGCTTCGGCGATCACGGGCAGCCACGCGGGCGTCCCGGGCTCGCGGAACCAGGCCGGAGCGTCCAGGTGGAAGCGCTGCGCGGCGGTGTCCGGCGCGTCCCGCAGCGAGGGGAGCAGCGCCGCCGACACCTTCAGCCGGGCCGCCGAGGCCGCGTCCTGAAGCCCCATCTCGCGCAGCGCCCCCGGCACCCCGCTCAGGAACAGCGCCTCCGCCTCGCCGCGGGCCAGCCCGGTCAGCCGCGTCCGGTACCCGCCGACCAGCCGGTACCCGCCGGCCCGGCCCCGGTCGGCGTACACCGGCACCCCCGCCTCCGACAGCGCCTGCGCGTCCCGCGTCACGGTCCGCTCCGACACCTCCAGCTCGCGGGCGAGCTCGGCGGCGGTCATGGCCGGCCGGGACTGGAGGAGCAGGACCATCTTGATCAGACGTGCGGCGCGCATGCCCACATCATGCAAGAGGCCCCCGCCGCAGCGGGGGCCTCCTCACCTGGTGCGCGGTGCCTTACAGCCCGTACTTCTCCCGGGCCTCCTTGACCGCGGTCGCCTTCACCTCGCCGCGCCGGGCGAGCTGGGCCAGGGCCGCGACGACGATCGACTGGGCGTCGACGCCGAAGTGGCGGCGGGCGGCCTCACGGGTGTCCGACAGACCGAAGCCGTCGGCGCCCAGCGAGGACCAGTCCTGCTCCACCCACTGCGCGATCTGGTCCGGGACCTGGCGCATGTAGTCGGAGACCGCCAGCACCGGACCCTCGGCGCCCTGGAGCGCCTGGCGGACGTACGGCACCCGCTCCTCGCCCCGCAACAGCGCCGCGTCCGCCTCCATGGCGTCCCGGCGCAGCTCCGACCAGGAGGTCGCCGACCACACGTCCGCGGCCACGCCCCACTCCTCGGCCAGCAGCCGCTGCGCCTGGAGGGCCCAGTGGATCGCCGTGCCCGAGCCCAGCAGCTGGATGCGCGGGGCGTTGGCGGGCACGGACACACCCGCGGACTCGGCCGTGCTGAAGCGGTACAGGCCCTTGACGATGCCCTCGTCGATGCCGAGGCCCTGCGGCTTGGCCGGCTGCGGCAGCGGCTCGTTGTAGACCGTCAGGTAGTAGAAGACGTTCTGGTCCTCGCCCGGCTTGGCCTCGCCGTACATCCGGCGCAGACCCTCGCGGACGATCACCGCGATCTCGTAGGCGAACGCGGGGTCGTACGTCAGCGCGGCCGGGTTGGTGGCGGCGATGACCGGGGAGTGGCCGTCGGCGTGCTGGAGGCCCTCGCCGGTGAGGGTCGTACGGCCGGCCGTCGCGCCGACGAGGAAGCCGCGGCCGAGCTGGTCGCCGAGCTGCCACATCTGGTCGGCGGTGCGCTGCCAGCCGAACATCGAGTAGAAGATGTAGAACGGGATCATCGCCTCGCCGTGCGTCGCGTACGCGGTGGACGCGGCGATGAAGTCGGCCATCGAACCGGCCTCGGTGATCCCCTCGTTGAGGATCTGGCCGTTCGTGGCCTCCTTGTAGTACATCAGCTGGTCGCGGTCGACCGGCTCGTACGTCTGGCCCTTGGGGGAGTAGATGCCCAGGGACGGGAACAGGCTCTCCATGCCGAAGGTGCGCGCCTCGTCGGGGACGATCGGCACCCAGCGCCTGCCCGTCTCCTTGTCCCGGACCAGGTCCTTGACCAGGCGGACGAAGGCCATGGTGGTGGCCACGCTCTGGGAGCCGGAGCCCTTGTCGAAGGCGGCGAACGCCTTCTCGGCGGGGGCCGGCAGCGGGGCCAGCGCGTGCGTGCGGCGGGCCGGGGCCGGGCCGCCGAGGGCCGCGCGGCGCTCCTGGAGGTAGCGGACCTCCGGGGAGTCGGCGCCCGGGTGGCCGTAGGGCACCACGCCGTCGACGAAGTCGCTGTCCTTGATCGGCAGGCCGAGGCGGTCGCGCATCGCCTTGAACTCGTCCACCGAGAGCTTCTTCATCTGGTGGTTGGCGTTCTTCGACGCGAAGCCCTCGCCGAGGGTGTGGCCCTTGACCGTCTGGGCCAGGATCACGGTCGGCGCGCCCTTGTGCTCGACGGCCGCCTTGTACGCGGCGTAGACCTTGCGCGGCTCGTGACCGCCGCGGGAGAAGTGGAAACAGTCGAGGATCTTGTCGTCGCTCAGCAGCTTCGCCATCTCGGCGAGCACCGGGTCCTTGCCGAAGAAGTCCTCGCGGATGTAGGCGGCGCCGCGGGTCTGGTACGTCTGGACCTGCGCGTCCGGTACCTCGCGCAGCCGGCGTACCAGCGCGCCGGTGGTGTCGAGCTGGAACAGCTCGTCCCAGGCCGAGCCCCACAGCGTCTTGACCACGTTCCAGCCGGCGCCGCGGAACTGGGCCTCCAGCTCCTGCACGATCTTGAAGTTGGCGCGGACCGGGCCGTCGAGGCGCTGGAGGTTGCAGTTGATGACGAAGGTGAGGTTGTCCAGCTCCTCACGCGCGGCCAGCGCGAGGGCCGCCGTCGACTCCGGCTCGTCCATCTCGCCGTCGCCGAGGAAGGCCCAGACGTGGGAGGCGGAGACGTCCTTGATGCCGCGGTTGGTGAGGTAGCGGTTGAAGCGCGCCTGGTAGATGGCGGAGAGCGGGCCGAGGCCCATCGACACCGTCGGGAACTCCCACAGCCAGGGCAGACGGCGCGGGTGCGGGTACGACGGCAGCCCGTTGCCGCCGGCCTCCTGGCGGAAGTTGTCCAGGTGCTGCTCGCTGAGCCGGCCGTCGAGGAAGGCACGGGCGTAGATGCCGGGGGAGGCGTGGCCCTGGATGTAGAGCTGGTCGCCGGAGCCGTCCCCCTCCTTGCCGTGGAAGAAGTGGTTGAAGCCGGTCTCGTACAGCCAGGCCGCCGAGGCGAAGGTGGCGATGTGGCCGCCGACGCCGTGCTTCGCGCCGCGGGTCACCATGGCGGCCGCGTTCCAGCGGTTCCACGCGGTGATCCGGGCCTCCATCTCCGGGTCGCCGGGCAGCGCCGGCTCCGCGGAGGTGGGGATGGTGTTGACGTAGTCCGTCTCGAGGAGCTTCGGCAGCGCGATGCCGCCCGCCTCGGCGCGCTCCAGCGTGCGGCGCATCAGGTACGCGGCGCGGTGCGGCCCGGCCTCCCTGGCGACGGCGTCGAGGGAGGCCTGCCACTCGGCGGTCTCCTCCGGGTCGCGGTCCGGGAGCTGGTCGAGCGCGCTCGGCTGGATGGCGTTGGGGTCGGTCATGTCGCCGCCTTCCTCAGTCGAAGGGGTTCCCTCATCGGTAAGGGTTCGGGGGTGCCCTTGGTCTTTGGCAGGACAGGGCAGGCGGACCTCGAAGGCGGCGTCGTTGTGCGACTCCGTCGCGCGTCCGTCGGTGACTGTAACTCCCTGATCGATGATCGATCAAAGGGTTGAGGGCCAAAACCTCTTGATTTGGAGAAAGTCGGCACGGGGTGCCTTCGATTATGGCACCCGGTGACGCTGGAATGCCTCGTTTTCGCAGGTGAGCGCGGGGATGCTCGACTGGGTCAGGGGCGCGGGGCGCACCCCAGCACATGGGCCTTGACCAGCTCGGCGATCCGTGGGTCCCGGCGCTTGAACGCCTGGACCAGCTCCTCGTGCTCCTCCGCGTACGACTGCTGGACGGTGCCCAGCCAGCGGATCGACAGCGCCGTGAACACCTCGATGCCGAGGCCCTCCCAGGTGTGCAGCAGCACCGAGTTGCGGGCCGCGCGGACCAGCTCCCGGTGGAAGCCCACCGTGTGCCGCACCTGCGCCGTGCCGTCCGCCTCCCGGTCGGCCTCGTACAGCGCCAGGACGTGCGGCTCCAGCGCCGAGCAGTCCTCCGCGAGGCGGTCGGCCGCCAGCTCCGCCGCGATGGCCTCCAGACCGGCCCGGACCGGGTAGCTCTCCTCCAGGTCCGCCGCCGTCAGGTTCCGGACCCGGACGCCCTTGTTGGGGGCCGACTCGATCAGGCGCAGGGACTCCAGCTCGCGCAGGGCCTCGCGGACCGGGGTCTGGCTGACCTCCAGCTCGGTGGCGATCCGGCGCTCCACGATGCGCTCGCCCGGCTGCCAGCGCCCGCTGACGATCCCCTCCACGATGTGCTCGCGGATCTGCTCGCGCAGCGAGTGGACGACGGGCGCGGTCATGAGGGCTCCTTAGGGAGGGCTGACGTTTAGACAATACGGCCGGTTCGCACCGCGGGTGGGGCGCGTAGGGGTGCTGTGGCGCAGGTGAGACGAGGCTTACACGCTCCGTATGCCGACAAACACGAACACCCCGCCCGGAGAGGTTCCGGGCGGGGTGTTCGGTGAGGACGTGTCTTACAGGCCGAGCTCGACCTCGAACTCGCCCGCCTCCAGGATCGCCTTGACGGCCGTCAGGTAACGGGCCGCGTCGGCGCCGTCGACCAGGCGGTGGTCGTAGGAGAGGGTCAGGTAGGTCATGTCGCGGACGCCGATGACCGTGCCCTCCTCGGTCTCGATGACGGCCGGACGCTTGACCGTGGCACCGATGCCGAGGATCGCGACCTGGCCCGGCGGCACGATGATCGTGTCGAACAGCGCGCCGCGCGAACCGGTGTTGGAGATGGTGAAGGTCGCGCCGGACAGCTCGTCCGGGGTGATCTTGCTGGCCCGGACCTTGCCCGCCAGCTCCGCCGTGGCCTTGGCGATGCCCGCGATGTTGAGGTCGCCGGCGTGCTTGATGACCGGGGTCATCAGGCCCTTCTCGGAGTCCACCGCGATACCGATGTTCTCGGTGTCGAAGTAGGTGATGGTCCCCTCGGCCTCGTTGATCCTGGCGTTGATGACCGGGTGGGCCTTCAGCGCCTGCGCGGCGGCCTTGACGAAGAACGGCATCGGGGAGAGCTTGACGCCCTCGCGGGCCGCGAAGGAGTCCTTCGCCTTGGCGCGCAGCTTCATCAGGCGGGTGACGTCGACCTCGACGACCGACGACAGCTGCGCCTGCTCGTGCAGCGCCTTGACCATGTTGTCGCCGATGACCTTGCGGATGCGGGGCATCTTGACGGTCTGGCCACGGAGGGGGGAGACCTCCAGCGCCGGGGCCTTCTTGGCGGCCGGGGCGGCGGCAGCGGCCGGAGCCGGGGCGGCGGCGGCGGCCTTCGCGGCCTCGGCGGCGGCGACGACGTCCTGCTTGCGGATACGGCCGCCGACGCCGGTGCCCTTGACGGTGGCCAGGTCGACGCCGTTCTCGGCGGCGAGCTTGCGCACCAGCGGGGTGACGTACGCGCCCTCGTCCGTCGCCTGGGTGGCGGTCGGGGAGGTCGGCGCGGTGGCCGGGGTGACCGGAGCCGGGGCCGGGGCCGGGGCGGCGGCGGCCGGAGCCGGGGCAGCGGCGGCGGGGGCCGGGGCGGGCGCGGGAGCCGGAGCAGCGGCGGGGGCCGGGGCCGGGGCCGGGGCGGCGGCGGGCGCGGGAGCCGGGGCCGGAGCGGCGGCGGCCGGAGCCGGGGCAGCGGGGGCCGGGGCCGGGGCGGCGGGCGCCGGAGCGGCGGCCGGGGCGGCACCCGGGGCGCCGATGACGGCGAGCTTGGCGCCGACCTCGGCGGTCTCGTCCTCGCCGACCACGATCTCCAGCAGCACACCGGAGGTGGGCGCCGGGATCTCGGTGTCGACCTTGTCCGTGGAGACCTCGAGCAGCGGCTCGTCGGCCTCGACGCTGTCGCCGACCGACTTCAGCCAGCGGGTGACGGTGCCCTCGGTGACGGACTCACCGAGCGCGGGCAGGACCACGTCGGTGCCCTCGGCGCCACCGGCCGGAGCGGCCGGGGCGGCCTCGGCGGCGGGGGCCGGGGCCGGGGCGGCCGGGGCCTCGGCGGCCGGGGCGGGGGCGGGCTCGGCAGCCGGGGCCGGGGCCTCGGCGGCGGGGGCCTCGGCGGCGGCGGGGGCCGGAGCGGCGGCCGGGGCGCCCGTGCCGTCGTCGATCAGGGCCAGCTCGGCGCCGACCTCGACCGTCTCGTCCTCGGCGACCTTGATGGAGGCCAGCACGCCGGAGGCAGGGGCCGGGATCTCGGTGTCGACCTTGTCGGTCGAGACCTCGAGCAGCGGCTCGTCGGCCTCGACGCGTTCGCCCTCGGCCTTCAGCCAGCGGGTGACAGTGCCCTCGGTGACGCTCTCACCGAGCGCCGGAAGGGTTACGGAAACCGCCATGGTTTCGGTTGCTCCTAACGAATTGCGGAAGTCTGTGTCGTCGCGCCCGTTGACCGAAGGTCAGTCGTGGGAGTGCAGCGGCTTGCCGGCCAGGGCCAGGTGGGCCTCGCCGAGCGCCTCGTTCTGCGTCGGGTGGGCGTGGATGAGCTGGGCCACCTCGGCCGGCAGCGCCTCCCAGTTGTAGATCAGCTGGGCCTCGCCGACCTGCTCGCCCATGCGGTCGCCGACCATGTGGACGCCGACGACGGCACCGTCCTTGACCTGGACGAGCTTGATCTCGCCCGCGGTCTTCAGGATCTTGCTCTTTCCGTTGCCCGCCAGGTTGTACTTCAGAGCGACGACCTTGTCCGCGCCGTAGATCTCCTTGGCCTTGGCCTCGGTGATACCGACGGAGGCGACCTCCGGGTGGCAGTACGTCACCCGCGGGACACCGTCGTAGTCGACCGGGACGACCTTGAGGCCGGCCAGGCGCTCCGCCACCAGGATGCCCTCGGCGAAGCCGACGTGCGCCAGCTGGAGCGTCGGGACCAGGTCACCGACGGCGGAGATGGTCGGGACGTTGGTGCGCATGTACTCGTCGACGAGGACGTAGCCGCGGTCCATGGCGACCCCGGCCTCCTCGTAGCCCAGGCCCTGCGAGACCGGGCCGCGGCCGACGGCCACCAGCAGGACCTCGGCCTCGAACTCCTTGCCGTCGGCCAGGGTGACCTTCACGCCGTCCTGGGTGTACTCGGCCTTCTGGAAGAAGGTGCCCAGGTTGAACTTGATGCCGCGCTTGCGGAACGCGCGCTCCAGGAGCTTCGAGCTGTTCTCGTCCTCGACCGGGACGAGGTGCTTCAGGCCCTCGATGATCGTGACGTCCGAGCCGAAGGACTTCCACGCCGAGGCGAACTCGACGCCGATGACACCGCCGCCCAGGATGATCGCGGACTTCGGCACGCGGTCCAGGACGAGGGCGTGGTCGGAGGAGATGACGCGGTTGCCGTCGATCTCCAGGCCCGGCAGCGACTTCGGCACGGAGCCGGTCGCCAGCAGGACGTGACGGCCCTGGATCCGCTGGCCGTTGACGTCCACGGAGGTGGGGGAGGACAGCCGGCCCTCGCCCTCGATGTACGTCACCTTCCGGGACGCGATGAGCCCCTGCAGACCCTTGTACAGGCCCGAGATCACGTCGTCCTTGTACTTGTGGACGGCCGGGACGTCGATGCCCTCGAAGGTGGCCTTCACACCGAACTGCTCGCTCTCGCGGGCCTGGTCGGCGATCTCGCCCGCGTGCAGCAGGGCCTTGGTGGGGATGCAACCCCGGTGCAGGCAGGTGCCGCCGACCTTGTCCTTCTCGATCAGGGCGACGTCCAGGCCCAGCTGCGCCCCGCGCAGGGCCGCGGCGTAACCACCGCTACCACCGCCGAGGATCACTAGGTCGAAAACGGTGCTGGCGTCGTTCGCCACGTCACGTCCTCCATGCATGTGCGCCTTGCGCCGGTCGTCACTGACCGGCGGGCGGCTGGTGTCCGGCCGCTTGATGCTTCGGCCCTTCGGTGGGGGCCCTGTCCTGCCGGGCTCCATCTTCGCACTTGTCGGAGGCGATCGAGACGCGGGGCCGGTGTGTGAGACGTCCCACGTTCCCCGGCGAACCAAGGCGCGCGGGGGCAGGGGCGCGGGGAACTGCGCGAACAGCCCCGCGCCCCTGCGGACGCCGTACCGCGGACCGGACCGGGTCCTCGGGCGGCTCAGCCCAGGTCGCCCGCGGCGGTCAGCTCCGCGAGACGGACCAGCGTACGCACCGCCGTGCCCGTACCGCCCTTCGGCGTGTACCCGAAGGGGCCGCCCTCGTTGAACGCCGGCCCGGCGATGTCGAGGTGCGCCCACGAGATGCCCTCGCCGACGAACTCGCGCAGGAAGAGCCCGGCGACGAGGCCGCCGCCCATCCGCTCGCCCATGTTCGCGATGTCGGCCACGGACGACTCCATGCCCTTGCGCAGGTGCTCCGGCAGCGGCATCGGCCAGGCCGGCTCGCCGACCTCCTCCGCCGCCTCGTGCACCGCGGAGCGGAACGCGTCGTCGTTGGCCATCACACCGAAGGTCCGGCTGCCCAGCGCCAGCATCATCGCGCCGGTCAGCGTGGCCACGTCCACGATCGCGTCCGGGTTCTCCTGCGAGGCCGCCCACAGCGCGTCGCCGAGCACCAGCCGGCCCTCGGCGTCGGTGTTGAGCACCTCGACCGTCTTGCCGCTGTACATGCGCAGCACGTCACCCGGGCGCACGGCGGAGCCGGACGGCATGTTCTCGGCCAGCGCCAGCCAGCCGGTGACGTTGACCTGGAGGCCGAGGCGCGCGGCGGCGACGACCGAGGCGAACACGGCGGCGGCACCGCTCATGTCGCACTTCATCGTCTCGTTGTGCCCGGCCGGCTTCAGCGAGATGCCGCCCGAGTCGTAGGTGATGCCCTTGCCGACGAAGGCCAGGTGCTTCTCCGCCTTCGGGTGCGTGTACGACAGCTTCACCAGGCGGGGAGCGGCCGCGGAGCCGCCGCCAACGCCGAGGATGCCGCCGTATCCGCCCTTGACCAGGGCCTTCTCGTCGAGCACCTGCACCTTGATGCCGTGCTCCTTGGCCGCGGCCTGGGCGATGCCGGCGAAGGCGGCGGGGGTGAGGTCGTTCGGCGGGGTGTTGATCAGGTCGCGGGCGCGGTTCAGCTCCTCGCAGACCGCGACCGCGCGGGCGATCGCGCCCTTGTGGGCGGCGTCGCGCGGCTTGCCGCCGAGCAGCGCGGCCTCGGCCAGCGGCGCCCTGCCGTTCTTGGCCCTGGCGTTGGCGCCGTCCTGGCCGTTGCCCTTGTAGGCGTCGAAGGAGTAGGCGCCGAGCAGGACGCCCTCGCCGATCGCGCCGATCGCGCCGGGGCCGTCCACGGGCAGCGCGAAGGCGGCCTTCTTCGATCCGGCGAGCGCGCGGGCGGCCACGCCGGCGGCCTTGCGCAGCGCCTCGGCGTCGTAGCCGGCGCCGCCCTCCTCGCCGTCCTCGCCGTCCTTGGCGTCGGGCCGCGCGCCCAGGCCCACCGCCACCACGAGCGGGGCCTTGAAGCCGGCCGGTGCCGGCAGCTTCGTCAGCTCGCCCTCGGCACCCGAGGCGCCGAGGGTCTCCAGGACGCCGGCCAGCTTGCCGTCGTACGCCTTGTCCACGGCCTCGGCGCCCGGCGCGACGACGGGCCCCTGGGCGCCCTTGGCGACACCGATCACGATCGCGTCGGCCCGCAGGCCGGGCGCCGCGGCGGTGCTGAGAGTCAGAGCAGTCACGGTGGTGAGATCTCGCTTCCGATGTGAAGTTCGCTGTGGCCGAAATGGGGTGGGTCGACCGGGCCCGAGAGCCGACCCTAGGCCCAGGGCTGGGCACTGGTGGCAACCGGGGCCTTCACCCTGTCGGCGAACACCCGTGATGAGACTACGCCCGTTGCCGACGTGCCCCGAAGGGGCGCGGGACGTGCGGCCCCGGGCGGGAAGGCGCTAACGGCCGAGCGCCAGCACCACGAGTGCCGTGACCGCGGCCGTCTCCGCGACCGCGCCGAACACGTCACCGGTGACCCCGCCGAACCTGCGGACGCACCTGCGCAGCAGCAGGTCGGCGACGGCGGCGGCGACGGCCACCGCGAGCGCGGTGCGCGCGCCGTCGTACCCGCCGAGGCCGGCGCCCGCCGCCCCGGCCGCCGCGACGACGGCGAGCGCGACGGCCAGTGCCGTGCCCTTGGGGACCACCCCGGCCACCGCCGCCCCCAGCCCCTCCGGGCGGGCCGCCGGCACCCCGGCGCGGGCTGCCAGGGTGAGCGCCAGCCGGGCCGCGACCGCCGACACCACGGCCGCCAGGGCACCCCTGGCCCAGGAGCCGCCGTAGAGCTGCGCCAGTACGGCGACCTGGGCGAGCAGCACCAGGACGAGGGTGAGCACCCCGAACGGCCCGATGTCCGACTGCTTCATGATCCGCAGGGCGTCCTCGGCGGGTTTGCCGCTGCCCAGCCCGTCGGCGGTGTCGGCGAGCCCGTCGAGATGCAGCCCGCGGGTCAGCGCGGCCGGAACGGCGACCGAGGCGACGGCGGCGAGCGGCGGGCCGGCGCCGAGGAGGAGCAGCAGCAGGCCGAGGCCGGCCGCGCACCCGCCGACGACCAGCCCGGCCACCGGCGCGCACACCATGCCGCCGCGCGCGGCCCCCCGGTCCCAGCGGCGCACCCGCACGGGCAGCACGGTGAGCGTGCCGAAGGCGAACCGGAGTCCGTCCCGGAGGGAGGCCGAAGAAGCGGGGGAGGAGGGCGGGGAGGGCGGGGAGGGCGAGGAGGACGACGAGAACACCGCCGCAGGCTACCCGCCGCCCGCCCCGACCGGCCCCGGTCCCCGTCCGGCGGCCGTCCTCCCACCCCGGAGGGACAACGCGATCCTCCCCCGACCCCCGTAGGGATAAAGTGCGCACATGGGGCACTGGTGGGTGCGGAACGTCGTCGAGCCGGGAAAGCTTCCGTTGCTGCTGGCCCTCGCCGCCTTCGTGCTGACCTTCGTCGTGACCCGGGTCATCACCCGGCTGATCCGGGCGGGCCGGGGGCCGTTCGGGAACGTCAGGGCCGGCGGGCTGCACATCCACCACGTCGTCCCCGGCGTCGTCCTCACCGTCGTCGGCGGCTTCGGCGCGGTGGCCAGCGACCGGCACGGCGCCGGCGGGGTCGTCTCGGCCGTGCTGTTCGGCGTGGGCGCGGGCCTGGTCCTGGACGAGTTCGCGCTGATCCTGCACCTGGACGACGTCTACTGGAGCGAGGAGGGCCGCAAGAGCGTCGAGGTCGTCGTGCTCACCGCCGCCCTGGTCGGGCTGCTGCTCGCCGGCTTCGTCCCGCTCGGCGTCAACGACCTCTCCCAGCAGGAGCTGGCCGACCGCGGCACGGTCATCTCCAACATCGTCGCGAACTTCCTCCTCTCCCTCGTCGCCCTGCACAAGGGAAAGGCCCGCACCGCGCTCTTCGGGGTGATCGTGCCGCTGGTCGCGCTCGTCGGCGCGGTCCGGCTCGCCCGCCCCGGCTCCCCGTGGGCCCGCCGCTTCTACGGCCGCCGCCCCCGCGCCCGCGCCCGGTCCGCCCTGCGCGCCTACCGGCACGACCGCCGCTGGGCGCGGCCGAGCCGTGCCGTTCAGGACTGGATCGGCGGCAAGCCCGACCCCCGCCCGGCGCGTCTGCCCGGCCACCGCTGACCGCGGCCGCGGCCGGCCGGGGCCGTGCCGCGCTGCCGCGCCGCCGCCAGCAGACACAGCAGGCCCACCGCCATCAGCGCGGCCAGGTGCTCCTTGCCCGCCAGGTTCTCCTTGAGCAGCACCTCGACGACCATCGCCAGCGTCACCGCGCCCGCCGTCGTGTAGGCGCCGTACCGCCAGCAGACGAACACCGCGAGCCCCACGACGGCCGCTGAGGGGCCGGTGTCCACCACCTGCCCGTCGGTCCACGGCAGCCCGAACGGGGCGTGCGCGCCCAGGGTGATGCCGAGGCGCGCGTACAGGGTTCCGGCGAGCGTGGCGACGTAGGCGATGGTCAGCGTCCGCTTCCAGCCCAGGCACAGCTCGGCGATCCCGAAGACCAGCAGGATCTGCGCCAGCGCCCCCCACACCGGCAGGTCGAGCGCGGGCACGAACAGCGACAGGGGAGTGCGCAGCAGGGCGAGCCACAGCGGGTCGTCGGCCCGTACGGCGCCGAGGTCCTGCACCGGCTGGTACCCCCACGGCTGGTTCTGCACGTACTGCAGCAGCGCCGTCAGACCCACCGCCGCGAGCGTCGCCGGGGCCGCCGCCGGGCCCCGGCACCGCAGCGGCCCGCGCACGGCGGCGTACAGCGGCCCCCACTCGGCACGGGCCCAGCCGGCCGGCGTCCTCATCGGACGCCCCTCCTCGAACGTTCCCCCGCCGAGCGTCGTGGCCATCGAGCGTTCCCCCGTCGTAGGCGTCTCATCGGTACGTTTCCAAGTGCCTGCGGTGCAGCCACTTGGGAAGACCCGGCGCCTCCAGGAACCCCTCCGCGCGCGCCGACGCGAGGCCGATGCGCGGCAGGTCCGCGCTCTTCTCGAAGAGCAGGAACCGCGGCTCCCAGATGGGCCGGTACTTGGCGTTGGCGCGGTACAGCGACTCGATCTGCCACCAGCGCGAGAAGAAGCTGAGCAGCGACCGCCACAGCCTCAGCACCGGTCCGGCGCCGAGGCGCGCGCCACGTTCGAAGACCGATCTGAACATCGCGAAGTTGAGTGAGACCTGAGTGATCCCGATCTCCCCGGCCCGCCGCAACAGCTCGATGACCATGAACTCCATCAGCCCGTTGTCGGAGTCCCGGTCGCGCCGCATCAGGTCCAGGGACAGCCCGTGCGGTCCCCACGGCACGAAGGACAGCAGCGCCCGCAGCCGTCCCTCGGCGTCCGTGCACTCCAGCATCACGCACCGGCCGTCCCCGGGGTCCCCGAGCCGGCCGAGCGCCATGCTGAAGCCGCGTTCGGTGGCGCCGTCCCGCCAGTCGTCGGCGCGCTCCACGAGATGCGCCATCTCGTGGGCCGGGATGTCCTCGTGCCGGCGGATGCGCACCCGGTACTCGGCCCGCCGCACCCGGTTGTACGCCTGTCGGACGGTGCGCATCGCCCGGCCCTCCAGCGTGAACTCGGCGACCTCCACGACCGCCTCGTCCCCGAGTTCCAGCGCGTCCAGGCCGTGCCGGGAGTAGACGGTCCCGGCCTCCTCGCCCGCCCCCATGACCGCAGGGATCCAGCCGTGCGCCCGCGCCTGGGCGAGCCACGGGGCGATCGCCCCCGGCCACGCCTCGGGGTCCCCGATCGGGTCCCCGGACGCGAGGCTCACCCCGCCGACCACCCGGTAGGCGACGGCGGCCTTCCCGGTCGGCGACCACACGACGCTCTTCTCCCGGCGCAGCGCGAAGTAGCCGAGCGAGTCCCGGTCGCCGTGCCGCTCCAGCAGCTCGCGCAGCCGCTTCTCGTCGTCCTCGGTGAGCGGGTCGACGGCCCGCCGGGACCGGAAGGCGGCGTAGAACACGGCGAGCACCAGGGCCGTACTGAGCACGTTGATCGCCACGTTGGCCCAGTTGGGCGGGTCGATCCCGGGGAAGTGGGACTCCTCGGCCGCCACCGACACCAGGCGCAGGGCGCCGTAGTGCCAGCGTTCCGGGAACGAGGACCGGGCCGCGTCCGGCGCCTGGTTCGTGACCGTCACCAGCAGCCCGGCCAGCAGGCTCGCCACCAGCCCGCCGCCGACGGCCACCGTGGCCGCGAGCCGGGGGTTGGAGCGGTCGCCCTTGGCGTAGAACTCCCGGCGTCCGGCGAGCAGCGCGCCCACGAAGGCGGCGGTCAGCGCGAGGGAGACCCAGTTCTGCGGGTACCGCCGGATCTCCGGGAACGCCATGGCGAAGGCGAACAGCGCCAGGAACAGCCCGCTCATCACCAGGTTGAGGATCCAGGAGGCCCGCTTGCGGCGCCGCATGGTGATCGCGAGGAAGGCCGTGAACACTCCGGAGGCGAAGCCGGCCGTCAGCAGGTACGGCGTGAAGAAGTCGTCCTGGTTGTGCCGGCGCACGTCCTGGCCGAGCGAGACCCACACCGCGCTGAGGAAGTTGATGAAGGCGACGGTCCGCAGGTACCAGACGGCGAACGCGGCGGCCCGCCGGGAGGCCCCGGTGGACCGCCGCGCCGGCCCGCCCGTCCGCGCCGCCTCGGCTCGCTGCTCACCGGCAATCCGGACATCTTCCATGTCCAGGATCATATGGGCGCGGCTCCGGCGAACCATACTTTTCAGCCCGTCGGGGGCATCGGCCTCACATGTCCTTCTCCTCCGCCGGCTCCTTCCCGGCCTCCGGTTCCTTCACCGCTTCCGGCTCCTGGCCGGCCTGCGGCCGCTCCGGAAGCTCCGCCGCCAGCGCGGCGGCGGACCGCACCAGCGGCAGTGCCAGCAGCGCGCCGACGCCCTCGCCGACCCGCACCCCCTGCTCCAGCAGCGGCTCCAGGGCCATCCGGTCCAGCGCCTTCGCCTGCCCCGGCTCCCCGCTGTCGTGCCCGGCCAGCCACCAGTCCGGCGCCCGGAACGCGACCCGCTGCGCGACCAGCGCGCACGCGGCGGCCACGACCCCGTCGAGGATCACCGGCAGCTTCCGCACCGCGCACTGCAGCAGGAACCCGGTCATCGCCGCCAGGTCCGCCCCGCCCACGGTCGCCAGCAGCTGCAACTGGTCCCCGAGCACCGGCCGGGCCCGCCGCAGCGCGTCCCGCACCGCCGCGCACTTGCGCATCCACGCCAGGTCGTCGATCGCCTCGCCGCCCCGCCCGGTCACCACGGACGCGTCGGTCCCGCACAGCGCCGCGACCAGCACCGCCGCCGCCGTGGTCCCGCCCACGCTGACATCGCCGAGCACCACCAGATCGGTCCCCGAGTCGGCCTCCTCGTCGGCGACCGCGACCCCCGCCCGCAGCGCGGCCTCGGCCTCCTCCAGGGTGAGCGCGTCCTCGACGTCGATACGGCCGCTGCCCCGCCGCACCCGGTGCCGCGCCACGTCCGCGGGGAAGGCGGCCGGGTCGCAGTCCAGGGCCATGTCCACCACCCGTACGGGCACCTCCTGGCGGCGCGCGAGCACGGCCACCGGGCTCGCGCCCTCCAGCACCGCCCGCACCAGCTGCTCCGCACCGCCCGCCGGCCGCGCCGACACGCCCAGCTCCGCGATGCCGTGGTCGCCGGCGAACAGCACCACCCGGGGCCGTTCGACCGGCCGCACCGGCACGGTGCCGCGCGCGGCGGCCAGCCACTCGCCCAGCTCGTCCAGGCGGCCGAGCGCTCCCGCCGGCACGATCTGACGCTCCCGCCGGGCCTCGGCGTCACGGCGTACGCCCCCGTCCGGGCGCTCGATCAGATCGGTGAAATCGTCCAGATTAAGGCTGCTCATTCGCCGAACAGTACCGCCAGCGGGCGAACGCGCCCGCGCCACATCGCCACCACACCCCTACGACGTCTTTGCACCCCGGAGCGTGATCCCATACGTTCCGGTTTGCCGCGGAATGTCGCACAGGGAGCACGCCCATGCCGACCTCGCCCCTCACCCCGCAGATCACCACCCCGCACGACCCCTTCCAGGAGCCCCGCCGCGCGGACTGCCCCTGGTGCGGTTCTCCCCGCCTGCGCACCCGGCTGCGCGCGCCCGACCCGCTGCGGCACCGTTCGGGCAGGTTCGTCCTCGACGTGTGCCGGGACTGCGGCCACGCCTTCCAGAACCCCCGGCTCAGCGCGGAGGGGCTCGCCTTCTTCCACCGCGACTTCTACGAAAGACACCTGGAGGAGTTCGCCGCGCGGATCCTCCCCGCCCGGGCGGTGCGCCGCCGGCACCGCACCACCGCCTGGCGGCTGTCCGAACTGCGGGAACCGGAGAGCTGGCTGGACGTCGGCACCGGCCACGCCCGGTTCCCCGAGGCGGCCAGGGAGTTCTTCCCCTACACCAGCTTCGACGGGCTGGACCCGACGGCCCGGGTGGAGCAGGCGCTGCTGGAGGGGCGCGTGGAGGAGGCGTACCGCGGCTACCTCACGACCCCCGGCATGGCGGCCCGCCTGCGCGCCCGCTACGACGTCGTCACCATGTTCCACCATCTGCAGCACGCCCCCGACCCGCGGGCCGAGCTGCGCGCCGCGCTCACCGTGCTGCGGCGCGGCGGCCACCTGGTCGTCGAAGTCCCGGACCCGCGCTGCCTGTTCGCCACGCTGCTGGGCAGGTGGTGGCTGCCGTACGGCCAGCCGCGCCATCTGCACCTGGTGCCGCTCGCCAACCTCCGCGCGGAACTGCGCTCCCTGGGCTGCACGGTCCTGGTCACCGACCGCACGACCCCGCACGTGCCGTACGACCTCTCGGCGGCCGTCGCCCTCGCCGTGGCCCAGGCCCACCCGGTCGTCCAACTGGCGGCGGTCCCCGTCCAGTCCCTGGCCTCGGCCCTGGACCACGGCTGCGCCCCGCTGTTCCGCCGCACGCGCCTGTCCAACGCGTACCGGGTGGTGGCGCGGAAGGACGCGGGGTAGCCGGGCGTCAGCCCCGCAGCACCAGCGCCTGGCCCGCCACCACCAGCAGGACCTGCTCGCACTCGCTCGCGAACGCCGCGTTCAGGCGGCCCAGTTCGTCCCGGTAGCGGCGGCCGGAAGCCGTCGCGGGGACGATCCCGGAGCCGACCTCGTTGGACACCGCCACCACGGTCCGCCGGGTGCCCCGCACCGCGTCCGTCAGCTCCCGCACCCGCGCCCGCAGCGCCTTCTCACCCCCGCCCGCCCACTCCGCGTCGTCCCACGCCCCCACGGAATCCATCACGTCCGTCAGCCACAGCGACAGACAGTCGATCAGCACCGGCGGCCCGTCCTGCGCCAGCACCGGCACCAGGTCCGTCGTCTCCGCCGTACGCCACGACCCCGGCCGCCGCTCCCGGTGCACGGCCACCCGGGCCGCCCACTCGGCGTCCCCGCCCCGCGTGCCGCCCGTCGCGACGTACAGCACCTCCGGGAACGTCTCCAGCCGGCGCTCCGCCTCCACCGACTTGCCCGAGCGGGCCCCGCCCAGCACCAGCGTCCGCCGCGGCACGTCCGGCACCTCCTCGTACGCCCCCACCACCAGCGTCGTACCGTCCGGCACCGCCCGCGCCCCCGCCGCCGCGAGCCGGCGCCGCAACTCCGCGCCGGGCGGCACGTCGTGGTCCAGGTGGACGGCGAGCACATCCGTCGTGGGGCCGACCGAGCCGACCGCGCGGAGCCGGGCGAGCGCGTCGGGACGGCCCACGACGTCCGCGAGGAGCATGTCGTACGACTCCGCCGTCGCCCCCTCCAGCCCCGCAGGCGCCCCGCCCGGCGGCAGGTACAGCAGCCGCTGCCCGTCCGGCCCGGTCACCGCGTACCCGGTGCCGCCCGCGTCCATCGCCACGGCTCGCACCCGATGCCCCGTCAGCAGCGCCAACTCCCGCCCGTCCGGCACCCGGCCGGGCTGCGGCAGCCCGGCCGGCACCTCCACCGCCGGGCCGTCGTGCGGGTGCGACAGCAGCACCTGCCGTACCCCGCCCAGCGACTGCCCGGCGCGCGCCGCCGCGAACGCCGCGCCAGGCGTGAGGTCCAGCAGCAGCGTCCCGTCCACGAGCGCCGCGGTCGCGGCCCGCGCGTCCGGACCGAGCGCGGTCGCGCACACGGCACAGGAACAGTCGGGGCGAGGCAGTCCCGCCGGGGCACCGGTACCGAGCAGAGTTACTTCCACGCACCGATTTTCGCCTGCCCCCCGGCCTCCCGCGCGACCGGCCACCCGGATGATCCACCGCCTCTAACGGCCGACCCGGCTGAGCGCATACGCTGCGGGGGCAGGTGTTGGATCAAAGGAGGCCCAGATGACGGCATGGACGTGGCGGTTCGAGAAGGCCGACGGGACGGAGGTCCAGCCGGCGGTGCAGCCCGAGGAGTTCACCACGCAGGGGGATGCCGAGTCCTGGATCGGCGAGCACTGGAAGGCGCTGCTGGAGGGCGGGGCCGACCAGGTGCGGCTGTTCGAGGAGACGGCTGAGATCTACGGCCCGATGAGCCTGCACGCCGACGCGTGACCCGGCCGTGAACGGGGTGAGGAGGGGCCACCCTCCTCACTGCTCGCCCAAAGTCACCTCGGCCGTCTTCGCGGTGCCGTCCCGCTGGTAGGCGACCGCGGTGCGCCGGCCCGGCTTCTCGTCCGCCAGCGCCTCGGCGAGCGAGGTGATGGTGGTGACGGACCGGCCGCCCACCGCGGTGATGATGTCGCCGGCGCGCAGGCCCGCCCGGTCGGCCGCGCCGCCGGCGCGTGCGGTGACCACCGCGACCCCGATCGGCTGGTAGCGGTCGTTCACGACCGTCCGCGCGGTGATGTCGAGGGCCGCCCGCCCGGACTCGACGACCTTCCCCTCCCGGACGATCTGGTCGGCGACCGTCCGCACCATCGACGCCGGGATCGCGAACCCGATGCCGGGCGCCGCGCCGTTGCCGAAGGTCGGGTCGGCCGCCGCGAGCGTCGGGATGCCGATCACCTGCCCCGTGAGGCCGACCAGCGCGCCGCCGCTGTTGCCGGGGTTGATCGCGGCCGAGGTCTGCACCATGTTCGCGATCGTCGCGCCCGTGCCGCCGCCCGAGTCGCCCTCGCTGACGGTCCGCCCGGTCGCCGAGACGATGCCCTGGGTCACGCTGGACGACAGCCCGAGCGGCGACCCCATGGCCAGCACGATCTGCCCGACCTGCACCTTCTCGGAGTCCCCGAACACCGCCGGCTTCAGCCCGTTCGGCACCCGGTCCAGCCGGACCACGGCGAGATCCTGCTCGGGGTAGGAGTAGACGAGGCTCGCGGTGAGCGGTTCCTCGCTGTTGGCCGTGGTCACCTGGAAGGTCTTCTCCGACCCGACCACGTGCGCGTTGGTGACGATGTGCCCCTTGTCGTCGTACACCACCCCGGAGCCCAGGTCCCGGCTCGCCTGGATCTGCACGACCGACGGCAGCACCTCGCGGATCACCTTCTGGTACTGGCTCTGCAGGTCGTTCGCGGCCATCGGCAGGGCCGCCCGGGTGGCCGCCGCGGTGTCCCGTCCGGCCTGGGCGGCGGGGGCGGTGCAGCCGGCGGCGAGAGCCGCGCAGCACACCAGCGCGGCGGCCGGGACGGCTCTTCGGGGCCGACGCGCGCGGGTACGGGAAGCGTCCATGTCCCGAGTCTCACCGCACGGTGATCATCCGTCCCGCGGTGTTCCCCCGAACGGGCTCAGCCGCGTACCCCGCACAGGTGCAGCAGCGCCGCCACCCCGCGGTAGGGGTCCGTGCGCCCGGCCCGCTCCTCGACCGCGAGCAGGGTCTCCAGGTCGTCCGGGAGCGCCGCGCCGTCCGCCGCCGTGTCCGTGAAGACCCGCACGCCGTACCAGGCGTGCAGCGGGGCGGCGATGCCGTCGAGCGTGGCGGTGAGCGCCGCGAGCCGGTCGGCCCGCACCTCCAGGCCGAGGCGGACGGGGGTCCCCCCGTCCGAGTCCGTTCGCGGATGGGGGAGGTAAGAGGTGGTGTCGAAGGCCGCCAGGGCCGACGACCAGTCCCCGGACAGCCCCGGGCGCATGGCGAGCGCGTCGCCGTTGCGGACCAGGAGGGAGAGGAGGCCGCCGGGCGCCAGCACCCTGGCCAGCCCCGCCACCAGCGGGTCCGGCTCCTCCACGTACATCAGCACGCCGTGGCACAGCACCACGTCGAAGCTGCCCGGCAGGAAGTGCACGCCGGTGTCCCGCCCGTCGCCCTGCACCAGCCGCACCCGCTCCCGGATGCCCTCCGGCTCCCGGGCCACGGCGTCCCGCGCGGCGGCGATCATCGTCGCGTCCTGCTCGACCCCCGTCACGTGGTGGCCGAGCCGGGCCAGCCGCAGCGCCTGCGCGCCCTGGCCCATCCCCACGTCGAGCACCCGCAGCCGCTGCCCGACCGGGAACCGCCCGGCTATCTGCTCGTCCAGCTGCCGGGCCACCAGCTCCTGGCGCACGACGTCCCGCAGGCCGCCCAGCCCGTCCAGCCAGGCATCGGCCGAGCCCCCGGTGAAAGCGTCAGCGCTCAGGGCCGCTCTCCGCGCTTGACCTGCGGCTTCGGCAGCCGGAGCCGGCGCATCTGCAGGGACCGCATCAGGGCGTAGGCGACCGCGCCGCGCTTGTTCTCGTCCGGGAAGCGCTCCTGGAGCCGCTTCTTCAGCCGGAAACCGCTGACCGCCGCGTCCAGCACGATCAGCACGATCACGATCAGCCACAGCAGCAGCGCGATGCTCTGGATCGCGGGCACCCGCACCACGCTCAGCACCAGGATGACCACCGCGAGCGGCAGGAAGAACTCCGCCACGTTGAACCGCGAGTCCACCCAGTTGCGGGCGAACTTGCGCACCGGGCCCTTGTCCCGGGCCGGCAGGTACCGCTCGTCGCCGCTGGCCAGCGCCTGGCGCTGCCGCTCCAGGGCCTGGCGCCGGTCCTCGCGCTGGCGCTTCGCGGCCTCCTTGCGGTTGGTCGGCGTACGGGCGACGCTGCGGCGCTGGGACTGGGCCTCACTGCGCTTGGGAGTGGGCCTGCCCTTCGGGGCCTGCGGGTCGCGGGGCTGCTTGGAGAGGGTCACCTGCGCCTTGTCAGCGGTCGGGGCCTTCTCTTCCTTGGCACGGCTACGGAACACAAAACCCAAGGGTAAGGGCTGCACCGGCATGGACCCCAGCCCGTTGGGGAACGATCCGGCAACACCGGACGTCTTCAGGGGGACAGAGGGGACACACAGAGGGCTTCCGGCGGCACCTGGGTGGATCACCTACTCCCTACGCCGGAGCGGAACGGTCCGCAGTCGTCCTCGGGGATGAGCGCATCACCCCGCGAACAGTGCGGTAATGGAAGCAGGGCCCGTACTGTGGTCCTGTCGCAGGATCTGTGAGCTGGAGTCCGTCAGAAGGGGGCGCGCGAAGCCCATGAGCGGTGTCATGAAGCGTATGGGGATGATCTTCCGCGCGAAGGCGAACAAGGCCCTTGACCGGGCCGAGGACCCGCGCGAGACCCTCGATTACTCGTACCAGAAGCAGCTGGAGCTGCTCCAGAAGGTCCGCCGTGGCGTCGCCGACGTGGCCACGTCCCGCAAGCGCCTGGAACTCCAGCTCAACCAGTTGCAGCAGCAGTCCTCCAAGCTGGAGGACCAGGGCCGCAAGGCGCTCGCGCTCGGCCGTGAGGACCTGGCCCGCGAGGCGCTGTCCCGCCGCGCCGCGCTCCAGCAGCAGGTCACGGACCTCGAGACCCAGCACGCGACCCTCCAGGGCGAAGAGGAGAAGCTCACCCTGGCGGCCCAGCGCCTCCAGGCCAAGGTGGACGCCTTCCGCACGCGGAAGGAGACCATCAAGGCCACCTACACCGCGGCCCAGGCCCAGACCCGTATCGGCGAGGCCTTCTCCGGCATCTCCGAGGAGATGGGCGACGTCGGCCTCGCCATCCAGCGCGCCGAGGACAAGACCGCCCAGCTCCAGGCCCGGGCCGGCGCCATCGACGAACTGCTCGCCTCGGGCGCCCTGGACGACCCGTCCGGCATGCACAAGGACGACATCCAGGCCGAGCTGGACCGGCTCTCCGGTGGTACGGATGTAGAGCTGGAACTGCAGCGCATGAAGGCCGAGCTGGCCGGGGGCTCCCCGCAGCAGGCCATCGAGGGCGGCACCGGTCAGGGGCAGTCCCAGCAGCAGCCGCAGGACACCCCGCGCTTCGACAAGCAGTAGCCCGGCGCCGGGGCCCGAGCCGAGGAGGCCGACGTGATCGTACGGATCATGGGGGAGGGCCAGGTGACGCTGGACGACTCCCACGTCGTCGAGCTGAACAAGCTGGACGACGAGCTGCTGGAGGAGGTGCAGGGCGGCGACGAGGAGGGCTTCCGCCGCACGCTCGGCGCCCTCCTGGACTCCGTCCGCCGGCTCGGCACCCCGCTGCCGGACGACGCGCTGGAACCCTCCGAACTGATCCTCCCGTCGCCGGACGCGACGCTTGAGGAGGTCCGGGAGATGCTCAGCGACGAGGGGCTGATCCCCGGCTGAGCGGTGGCGGTCCCCTGGGGGCGGGATACCCGGTGGCCCGGGATGGGATGGGGATGGGGTGCGGTTTCGCGGCTGCGGGCCGTACGTGGCTGGTCGCGCAGTTCCCCGCGCCCCTCCGGGGGCTTGCCGGGTGCCGGTAGTGGTCGGCGCCCTGCCGGGGATGGCTGGTGGGCCCGTACTGTGCAGACCGTGAGCACTCTCGAACGTGCCCGGTGCGGCCTCAAGGCACACCCCCTGGCGGCGGACGCGGCGCTCGCCGCCGGCGTGCTGGCCTGCATGGTCGCCGGTTCCTTCGCCGCGCCCCAGGGTCACCACGGCCTGACCTGGGACGTCCACGCCCCCGCCGTCCTCAGCCTCGTCCTCATGCTGGCCGGCGCGGCGGCGCTCGCCTTCCGGCGCCGGGCGCCCAAGACCGTCCTCGCCGTCACCGGCACCGTCTCCCTGGTCGAGTGCGTCACCGGCGACCCCCGCGCCCCCGTCGCGATGTCCGCCGTCATCGCCCTGTTCACCGTCGCCGCGTCCACCGACCGCTCCACCACCTGGCGCCTCGGCCTGCTCACCATGACCGTGCTGACGGCCGCCGCCATGCTCGCCGGCCCGCTGCCCTGGTACGCCCAGGAGAACCTCGGCGTCCTCGCCTGGACGGGCATCGGCGCCACCGCGGGCGACGCCGTGCGCAGCCGCCGCGCGGTCGTCCAGGCCATCCGGGACCGCGCCGAGCGCGCCGAACGCACCCGGGAGGAGGAGGCCCGCCGCCGGGTCGCCGAGGAGCGGCTGCGCATCGCCCGCGACCTGCACGACGTCGTCGCCCACCACATCGCCCTGGTGAACGTGCAGGCCGGGGTCGCCGCGCACGTCATGGACAAGCGGCCCGACCAGGCCAAGGAGGCCCTCGCACACGTCCGCGAGGCCAGCCGCAGCGCGCTCGGCGAACTGCGCGCCACCGTCGGCCTGCTCCGCCAGAGCGGTGACCCCGAGGCCCCCACCGAACCCGCTCCGGGCCTGAGCCGCCTGGAGGAGCTGGCCGACACCTTCCGCAGCGCCGGGCTGCCGGTGTCCGTGGCCCGCGCCGACCAGGGCACCGAACTGCCCGCCGCCGTCGACCTGGCCGCCTACCGGATCGTCCAGGAGGCGCTGACCAACGTGCGCAAGCACGCGGGCCCCGACGCCGAGGCCGAGGTGAGCGTCGTACGCGTCGGCCCGAACGTCGAGGTCACCGTCCTGGACGACGGCCCCGGCGAGCCCGGCGCCCCCGGCGCCGGGCACGCGTCCGAGGACGGCGGCGGGCACGGGCTGCTCGGCATGCGCGAGCGGGTCACCGCCCTGGGCGGCACCCTGACCACCGGCCCCCGCTACGGCGGCGGCTTCCGCGTCCATGCGATCCTGCCCGTCAAGACGACGACGGCCCAGGGGGAACTTGTATGACCATCCGTGTCCTGCTCGCCGACGACCAGGCCCTGCTGCGCAGCGCGTTCCGGGTGCTGGTCGACTCCGAGCCCGACATGGAGGTGGTCGGGGAGGCCTCGGACGGCGCGGAGGCGGTCCGGCTGGCGAAGGAGCACGGCCCCGACGTCGTCCTCATGGACATCCGGATGCCCGGCACCGACGGCCTGGCCGCCACCCGGCAGATCGGCGCCGACCCGTCCCTCGCGCCGGTCCGCGTGGTCATCCTGACCACCTTCGAGGTCGACGACTACGTCGTCCAGGCGCTGCGCGCCGGTGCCTCCGGCTTCCTCGGCAAGGGCAGCGAACCGGAGGAGCTGCTGAACGCCATCCGGGTCGCGGCCGGCGGCGAGGCCCTGCTGTCCCCCGCCGCCACCAAGGGCCTGATCGCCCGCTTCCTCGCCCGGGGCGACGACGGCGACGGCCCCGACCCGGCCCGCTCCGAGCGGCTCGCCACCCTCACCGGCCGGGAGCGGGAAGTCCTCGTCCTGGTCGCCGGCGGCCACTCCAACGACGAGATCGCCGAGCGGCTGGCGGTCAGCCCGCTGACGGTGAAGACGCACGTCAACCGGGCCATGGCCAAGCTGGGCGCGCGGGACCGGGCCCAGCTCGTCGTCATCGCGTACGAGTCGGGGCTGGTACGTCCGAGGACGGACTGATCTCCCCCCGCGTCTACCGCGCGCGGAGTAGGGGCCGCCGGAGGAACGGCGAGGGCGGCTTCATCGCCCAGCCGCTCGCCGTGGTCGTCATCGGCGGCCCGATCACGTCGACCCTGCTGACGCTCCTGCTGGTCCCGACCCTCTACGCGATGCTGGAGCTCCGCGAGGAGCGCCGGGCGCGGAAGCGGGCGGCGAAGAACCAGCCGGCGCCGCGGAAGGAGCCGGAGCCGGCCGGGGTGTGACGGCACGACGAAGGGCCGGGTCCCGTCGCGGACCCGGCCCTTCCGGCTCGCTAGGGCAGCGCGAGCATCCGCTCCAGCGCCAGCTTGGCGAACGCCTCCGTCTCCTTGTCGACCTCGATGCGGTTGACCAGGTTGCCGTCGGCCAGGGACTCCAGCGCCCAGACCAGGTGGGGCAGGTCGATGCGGTTCATCGTCGAGCAGAAGCAGACCGTCTTGTCGAGGAAGACGATCTCCTTGCCCTCCGGCGCGAAACGGTTCGCCAGGCGGCGCACCAGGTTCAGTTCCGTGCCGATCGCCCACTTGGAACCGGCCGGGGCCGCCTCCAGGGTCTTGATGATGTACTCCGTCGAGCCGACGTAGTCCGCCGCCGCCACGACCTCGTGCTTGCACTCGGGGTGGACCAGCACGTTCACGCCGGGGATGCGCGCGCGCACGTCGTCGACCGAGTCCAGGCTGAAGCGCCCGTGGACCGAGCAGTGCCCGCGCCACAGGATCATCCTGGCGGCCCGCAGCTCCTCGGCCGTCAGCCCGCCGTTCGGCTTGTGCGGGTTGTAGACCACACAGTCGTCCAGGGACATCCCCATGTCGCGGACGGCGGTGTTCCGCCCCAGGTGCTGGTCCGGCAGGAAGAGGACCTTCTCCCCCTGCTCGAAGGCCCAGTCGAGGGCGCGCCTGGCGTTGGAGGAGGTGCAGATGGTGCCGCCGTGCTTGCCGGTGAACGCCTTGATGTCGGCGGAGGAGTTCATGTACGACACCGGGACCACCTGCTCGGCGACGCCCGCCTCGGTCAGCACGTCCCAGCACTCCGCGACCTGCTCGGCCGTCGCCATGTCGGCCATGGAGCAGCCGGCGGCGAGGTCGGGCAGCACGACCTTCTGGTCGTCGGAGGTCAGGATGTCGGCCGACTCGGCCATGAAGTGCACACCGCAGAAGACGATGTACTCGGCCTCCGGGCGCGCGGCCGCGTCCCGGGCCAGCTTGAAGGAGTCGCCCGTGACGTCCGCGAACTGGATGACCTCGTCGCGCTGGTAGTGGTGGCCGAGGACGAAGACCTTGTCGCCGAGCCGGGCCTTGGCGGCGCGGGCGCGCTCGACCAGGTCGGGGTCGGAGGGCGACGGGAGGTCTCCGGGACACTCGACGCCCCGCTCGCTCTTCGGGTCGGCCTCGCGGCCGAGCAGCAGCAGGGCGAGCGGAGTCGGCTGCACGTCGAGCTCCGGGGTCTGGGCGGTGGTCACGACACGCACCCTTTCTACTTTTCGTCTATCTGACGCTATCTATCATAACCGGTTCACGTCACTTTGACGATGGCCATAGCGTCCATGTGACGTGAATCCCGCCCGGGTCCCTCCACAGGCCGCTGTCGGCGCCCGGGACCATGTGCGAGCATGAAGCCGGAAGGAAAAACGCGACAACGACAATGCCCGGCCCGGAATGAATCCGCGGAAGCGCCGGTTGCACTCGTCGGCAAGCAGTCTCCGTACAACCCGGGAGAGATGTAGATGTCCGTATCGGACGAGACCACCACCGTCACCGACGGCATCATCCTGACCGACGCCGCCGCGGCCAAGGTCAAGGCCCTGCTCGACCAGGAAGGCCGCGACGACCTCGCGCTGCGCGTCGCCGTCCAGCCCGGCGGCTGCTCCGGCCTGCGCTACCAGCTCTTCTTCGACGAGCGCTCGCTCGACGGTGACGTGGAGAAGGACTTCGGCGGGGTCAAGGTCGTCACGGACCGGATGAGCGCTCCGTACCTCGGCGGTGCCACCATCGACTTCGTCGACACGATCGAGAAGCAGGGCTTCACGATCGACAACCCGAACGCGACCGGCTCCTGCGCCTGCGGCGACTCCTTCAGCTGAGCCGACGGCCGGCAGAGCCGCACGCTCTGACGGCCGGAAAAGGCGGCGGTCCCCTTCCGGGGGCCGCCGCCTTCACGTCTCCGCCCGGCCGCCGCCGCGGGGCCGGCGCGCCCGGTCAGCGCGGCTGGGCCGAAGCGTCCGGCCGCAGCGAGCCCGGCTTCGCCTTCGGGACCGCCGAACCGTCCGCCCCGACCACCGTCCGCCCGTCCAGCGGCGCGCCCAGGGTCACGGTCTTCACGTACTCCTTGGCGATCAGGACGCACACCCGGCCCGGCCAGGGCCGCTCGGTGACCGTCACCGTCACCCGGTCGCCGCTCTCCCGCGCCGAGGTCCGGTAGTCGGCGCACACCCCGCCGTAGAAGCTCAAGGTCAGCGTCCGCCCGTCGGCCGTGTAGCCGTTCACCTTCACGCTCCGGCTCTCCCCGGGCGCCGGGGACGACGCGGAGGGCTCCGGCGCCGGCGACGCGGACGCCGAGGTCAGGTACGCCGGGTCGACCGCCGGATACGTCACCGTGAACGCGCCGCCCGCGGAGGACCCGCGCACCCGGAACAGCCAGGACGGCACCAGCGTCTGCCGCCCGCCCACGGAGTGCGCGGCCAGCCCGAACACCGCCTTGTCGACCGTCACCGTGTCCCGGGCCGCCTTCGGCGCCCCCGTCGACGCGCCGCACGGCCGCTCCAGCCGGTCCTTCAGCGGCTCCGGGCTCGCGCACCCCCCGATCCCCATCCGGTGGGCGTCCCCCGCCGTCCCGTTCATCAGCGCCAGCGTCCGCGCCGCGCCCACCACGGGATACGTGTCCCCCTTCACCGGCGCCGCCAGCAGCCCGTGGCCGCCGACCAGCTCGCCGTCGCGGTCGACGGTCAGACCGGTCGTCCAGCCGTACGTGGGCAGCCCGCCGACCACCGGGTCCGCGTCGACCACCCGCCGGGCGCCCATGACCCGGCTCGCGTCGAGTTTCGCGCCGTCCAGCCCCGCCGCCTGAAGCACCGGTGCCGCCGCCTTCTCCGCCTCGGCCGCGCTCACCGGGTCGCCGGCCGGGGCGCCGGGGTCCTGGCCGCAGACGGTCACCTTCCGGCAGTTGTCGGTGCCGGGCGCGTACCGGTCGAAGCTCCAGCCGCCCGGCGCGTCCCGGTTCACCGTCAGCCTCGGCCCGGAGCCGTCCTGCCCGCCGACGCGCCAGATCCGCCCCTCGGCCACCGGCACGCCGTCGACCCCGAGCGCCTTCGCCAGCCGGGCCACCCGCTCCCGGCCGACCTCGGCCCGCGGCTCGTACACCGGCGCCGAGCCGGGCCCGTCGGGCAGCTCGCCCCGTGCCACGTACCGGGTGCCGTACGGGTCCGGCTCGCCGGGCGCGATCCCGCCGGTGCCGGAGCGCGCCCAGCCGTCCAGGGCGAGCGGCGGGGGAGTGCCGTGGGCCCCGCCGGGGGCGGCCGTGCCGCCCGTACGCTGCTCCGTGCCGCTGCCCGCGGCGAGGTAGGCGCCACCGCCGCCGATCAGGAGGACGGCCGCGGTGGCGACGGCGACGACGACGGCCGTGGGGCGCCGGCCCCCGGCCCGTCCCGCTCCCGCCGTCGCCGGCCGCGGGTCCGTGGGGGACTGGTCGCGCTCCTCGGGGGCGCCGGAGTTCTCAGACCGCTCGGTGTTCACCGCATCGCTCCCTCGCTGCCTCGTGTCCCGGGTCCCCCGCGGGGGACGGCGATGGGACGCGGGAGGGGAGCGCGCGGTTCCCGGGCCAGCGGCCCTCGGTCAGTCGCCGTAGTCCGACATCGCGTCCAGCAGCCGCGCGGACCGCGCCGGCACGCGCACCCCGTGGATGAGGGACGGCGGCACCGGCCGGGACTCGGTGTGCTCCGGGACCGCCCAGTGCGGGGCCATCCGGGCGCAGTCGCCGCGCAGCGCGGCGAGGTCGCCGTCGGGGTCGGCCGGGGCGGAAGAGGTGACCTCGAGGTTCGTCATGTTCGCACCGTAGGCACGTCCCGGGCCGCGGCAAAAGAGCTACTATCGGGTAGTTTCGCCAGCTTCAGTGGCGGCTTCCGACCGGGTAGCGTGAACTGTCGATCCGCCCTCCCGTCGCCCACCACCGCCCTTCCCGAGCGCTCACGCGCGCACCTTCTTATTTCCGCAGGAGAATCCCGTCGTGCGCATCGCAGTCACCGGCTCCATCGCCACCGACCATCTCATGACCTTCCCCGGCCGCTTCGCCGACCAGTTGGTCGCGGACCAGCTGCACACGGTTTCGCTCTCCTTCCTGGTCGACAACCTCGACGTACGCCGCGGCGGCGTCGGCGCCAACATCGCCTTCGGCATGGGCCAGCTCGGCACCGGGCCCGTCCTGGTCGGCGCCGCCGGCTTCGACTTCGACGAGTACCGGGCCTGGCTCGACCGGCACGGCGTCGACACCGAGTCGGTCCGCATCTCCGAGACCCTGCACACCGCCCGGTTCGTGTGCACCACCGACTCCGACCACAACCAGATCGGCTCCTTCTACACCGGCGCGATGAGCGAGGCCCGGCTGATCGAGCTGCAGACGGTCGCCGAGCGCGTGGGCGGTCTCGACCTGGTCCTCATCGGCGCCGACGACCCCGAGGCGATGCTCCGCCACACCGAGGAGTGCCGCTCCCGGAACATCCCGTTCGCCGCCGACTTCTCCCAGCAGATCGCCCGGATGGAGGGCGAGGAGATCCGGATACTGCTGGACGGGGCGACCTACCTCTTCTCCAACGAGTACGAGAAGGGGCTCATCGAGTCCAAGACCGGCTGGAGCGACGCGGAGATCCTGGCGAAGGTCGGCCACCGGGTCACCACGCTCGGCTCCCGGGGCGTGCGCATCGAGCGGACCGGCGAGGACCCGATCGAGGTCGGCTGCCCGGAGGAGGAGCGCAAGGCCGACCCCACGGGCGTCGGCGACGCCTTCCGCGCGGGGTTCCTGTCCGGACTGGCCTGGGGCGTCTCCCTGGAGCGCGCCGCCCAGGTGGGGTGCATGCTGGCCACGCTGGTCATCGAGACCGTGGGCACGCAGGAGTACCAGCTGCGCCGGGGCCACTTCATGGAGCGGTTCGTGAAGGCGTACGGCGACGAGGCCGGCCAGGAAGTGCGCGCCCACCTGCGCTGACACGGCCCCGGGCGACCGCTCAGCTCACCCGGCGTACCAGGTACGCCGTCCCGCGCTCCGCCGGTTCCTCCCCGACGTACTCCTGCCCCCGCATCTCGCACCACGCCGGGATGTCCAGGCGGGCCGCCTCGTCGTCGGAGAGGACCCGGACGGTCCCGCCCACCGGCACCCGGCCGAACACCTTCGCCAGTTCGATGACCGGGATCGGGCAGCGCTTGCCGAGGGAGTCGACGAGCAACTCTTCCCGACCGCCCCGGGTGACCGGGGCGGGCGCGCCCAGCTTCTCCCGCACCCCGGCCACCGCCCCGGGCAGCACCTCCAGGAACCGCTCCACGTCCGCCTCCGCCGTGCCGGGCGGCAGGGACACCCGTACGTTCCCCTCGCTCAGCACCCCCATCGCCTTCAGCACATGGCTGGGAGTCAGCGTGCTGCTCGTGCAGGAGGAGCCGGAGGACACCGAGAAGCCGGCCCGGTCCAGCTCGTGCAGCAGTGCCTCGCCGTCGACGTAGAGGCAGGAGAAGGTGACGATCCCGGGCAGCCGGCGCACGGCGTCGCCGACCACCTCCACGTCCGGCACCAGTTCCGGCACCCGCGCCCGGATCCGCTCCGTCAGCCCCCGCAGCCGTACCGCCTCCTGGGCCGCCTCGGCCCGGACCGCGCGCAGCGAGGCCACGGCCGCCACGATCGCCGGGATGTTCTCGAACCCGGGCGCCCGCCCCGACTCCCGTTCGTCCACCGGCCCTCGGGCGGCGAACCGCACGCCCTTGCGCACGACGAGCAGCCCGACCCCCGACGGGCCGCCCCACTTGTGCGCGCTGGCCGCGAGCAGCGACCAGTCGCCCTCCACCGGTCCCCAGCCCAGCGACTGCGCCGCGTCCACCAGCAGGGGCACCCCGGCCGCCCGGCACACCTCCGCCACCTCGGCCACCGGCTGCGCGGTCCCCACCTCGTGGTTGGCCGACTGCAGGCACGCCAGCGCGGTGTCCGGCCGGAGCGCGGCCGCGTACCCCGCCGGGTCGACGGCTCCCGCCCGGTCGACGGCCACCCGGGTGACCGTCCCGCCGTCCGCCTCGAACGCCTCCGCCGAATGGAGTACGGAGGAGTGTTCGACGGACGACACGATCAGGTGGTGTCCCACCCGCCGCCGTCCGGCCAACGCCCCCGCGACGCCCCTGTGCACGGCCCGGGTGCCGGACGACGTGAACACCACCTCGTCCGCCCGGCAGCCGACGGCCTCGGCAGCCGCCTCCCGCGAGGCGTCCAGCAGCATCCGGGCCCTGCGTCCCTCCCGGTAGAGCCGGGCCGGATCGGCCCATCCCTCGTCCAGGGAGGCCGACAGCGCCTGGCGGGCGACGGGATGGAGAGGAGTGGCGGAGGCAGCGTCAAAGTAGGCCATACGGCAACGTTAAGACCCCCGTGGAGGCGGCCGGCCCGGGGGCGCGGGCCGATGGCCCGAGCGGCTCCGCCGCGGGGTGCGACCAGCCACGACACTCCCGCGGCGGCCAATCAAGCGAACCACCCCACCCAGTAGGCACCCCTCCCCGCGAACCCCCGGAGAGGGTGGGCTAGGGTTTGGTCCGCATAAACATCCAAACCCCTGCCCGACGCAGGGCGGCGACCGACCAGCGAGAAGGCCGCAGCCGACCGCGCGGGCGAGACTCTCGGGAAGGCGCTACGTGAGTCCCAACGGCTCCGACCGCTCGCCGCGGCGCCCGATGCGGCGGAAGCTGCTGCAGGCACTGACCGCGGGCCTGGTCCTGGCGACCGCAACCGGTTGCACATACAAGGACTTCCCCCGCCTTGGCATGCCCACCCCCACCACGGAAGAGGCTCCGCGGATCCTCTCCCTGTGGCAGGGCTCCTGGGCTGCCGCGCTCGCCGTCGGCGTGCTGGTGTGGGGCCTGATCCTGTGGAGTGCCCTCTTCCACCGGCGCAGCCGCACCAAGGTCGAGGTTCCTCCGCAGACCCGGTACAACATGCCGATCGAGGCCCTGTACACGGTGGTCCCGATCATCATCATCTCGGTGCTCTTCTACTTCACGGCCCGGGACGAGTCGAAGCTCCTGGACACCTCGAAGAAGCCCGACGTCACGGTCAACGTGGTCGGCTTCCAGTGGAGCTGGGGCTTCAACTACATCGAGAACGTCCCTGGTTCCTCCGGTGACGCGAAGACCGACAAGAACCTGGACGCCATTCCGGACCCGCTGCGGAAGCAGTTCCCGGCCAACGCAGGCGGTGTCTACGACGTCGGCACGCCGGGCACGCGGAACCCGCAGACGAACAACCCCGGCCCGACGCTGTGGCTGCCCAAGGGCAAGACGGTCCGCTTCGTCCTGACCTCGCGTGATGTCATCCACTCCTTCTGGGTGGTGCCGTTCCTGATGAAGCAGGACGTCATCCCCGGTCACACCAACGCCTTCCAGGTGACCCCCAACAAGGAGGGCACCTTCCTCGGCAAGTGCGCCGAGCTCTGCGGCGTCGACCACTCCCGGATGCTGTTCAACGTGAAGGTCGTCTCCCCGGAGCGCTACGCGCAGCACCTCAAGGAGCTCGCGCAGAAGGGTCAGACCGGTTACGTTCCGGCCGGCATCGCGCAGACGAGCCACGAGAAGAACCAGAGGACGAACAACCTGTGAGCATCCTCAACGAACCCCAGGGTGCCGCGGCAGCTGAAGGCTCACACGCCGACGAGCTGCCGGTCCGGCGCAAGCAGCCCGGCAATGTCGTGGTGAAGTGGCTGACGACCACCGACCACAAGACGATCGGCACGATGTATCTGGCGACGTCGTTCGCGTTCTTCCTGATCGGTGGCGTGATGGCGCTGCTGATGCGCGCCGAGCTGGCCCGGCCGGGCCTGCAGTTCATGTCGAACGAGCAGTTCAACCAGGCGTTCACGATGCACGGCACGATCATGCTGCTGATGTTCGCGACGCCGCTGTTCGCCGGTTTCGCGAACTGGATCATGCCGCTGCAGATCGGCGCGCCGGACGTGGCCTTCCCGCGGCTGAACATGTTCGCCTACTGGCTGTACCTGTTCGGCTCGCTCATCGCGGTCGGCGGCTTCCTCACCCCGCAGGGCGCGGCGGACTTCGGCTGGTTCGCCTACTCCCCGCTGTCGGACGCGGTCCGCTCGCCGGGCATCGGCGCCGACATGTGGATCATGGG